>NZ_JBIUBW010000001.1:0-327819 GCF_044548465.1 Streptomyces sp. NPDC052023
CGTCCGGGTTGTGACCGCTTGACATCCAGTCGACCCAGCCCGCCCTTGCGGATATGGGCCGGTCGTCCCATGCGGCGGCGTGTCGCACGTGGCACGTTGGATACAGCACCATTCTGAGGAGAGGGCGGCGATCATGCGAGCTCACCTCGGCGACCAACTCGTCATCGAAAGCCCGAAGACTGGCGCGACCAGGCGCGACCAGGCGCGACGGCGAGATCGTCGGACTCCACCACGAGGACGGAACACCCCCCTACGACGTGCGCTGGTCGGACACGGATGATGTGACCCTCGTGTTCCCCGGGCCTGACGCACACGTCCGGCATGTGGAGCACGGGCAGCCCGGGACCACCCGCGGGTCTTCCCAGCCGGACACGGGTGAGGCGGAGGCCGTGTCCGCGGTCGCTCCGCCGACCGGGACACCCAACCCCGGCGGCATCGGCCGACGCGTGGCCGTCGAACGCCGGAGGCGCGGGCTCAGCCGGGAGGAAACGGCCCGCCGCGCCCGCATCTCGCCGGGCTATCTGGCGTACCTGGAGGAACAGCCGGCCGACCCGGCCGTGGCGACTCTCCTCAGTCTGGCCGATGCGTTGGGCACCACCGCCACGGCCCTGCGCGGGGCAGGCGTCGACCTGCCACCCGGTCAGGGTCACGCACTGCTGCATCCGATGCTGCGGGACCTCCGCCCGGAGGAATGCCGCCGCCTGCTGTCCACGCATGGCGTGGGGCGCATCGCCGTGTCGGCGCCCGAGGGTCGCCCCGCTGTCGTCCCGGTCAACTACGAGGTCGTGGAGGACACGATCGTCTTCCGGACCGCGCCCGACTCCGTGCCCGCGGCGGCTGTCGGAACGGAGGTCGCCTTCGAGGTCGATCACGTGGACGAGGCGATGAGCAGGGGTTGGAGTGTGCTCGCGGTCGGCCCCGCGAACGTCGTCACGGAGCCCGACGCCGTGCGTGGGCTCGCCCAGCGCGCACACACCGAGCCATGGGCGGGCGGTGCACGCGAGATGTGGGTGTCGATCCGGTCCACGCGCCTCTCGGGCCGGCGCATCACTCCGGCCGAACAGTAAGCGGCCACGGGCCGCCGACGAGCGGCCCCATCCCGGCGCGCCGCCGACTCGCGAGGGGAGGTTCCAGTGAGCCGACAGGCACCGGCCGACGCGGAGGTGACGGCCCTGGCCCAGGCCGCTGCCGCCGCCCCGTCGATGCACAACGCGCAGCCCTGGCTGTTCCGCTACTTCCGGCGCAGCCGCACGTTCGAAATCCACGCCGACTTCGAGCGCACCATGCCGCACTCCGACCCCGACACACGCGGCCTGCACATCGGCTGCGGCGCCGCCCTGCTGAACCTGCGAGTCGCCGTGGCCCACGAGGGTTGGTATCCGGAAACCCGGCTGCTGCCGGACCCCACCGACCGGACGCTGCTCGCGAGCGTGCGGCTGACCGGCGCCGCAACCGACGAGAGCGAACTCGGCGCGCTGTATCCCGCGATTCACCAGCGGCACAGCAGCCGTTACCCGTTCGAGGAGAGGGAGATCCCCGATCCCGTGCGGGAGGCTCTCAGCGCAGCCGCCCGCGTCGAGGGAGCAGCGCTGACCTTCCCGACCTCATGGCATCTGCGGGAGGTGCTGGAACTGGTCCAGGAAGCCGAGGCACGCGACATCACCGACCTCGGCAGCGACCAGGACCTGGCGCGGTGGACGCGTATCGACACCCCGTCGGTGGGCACCGCCGACGACGGAGTCCCGCACTACGCGTTCGGGCCGCGCAAGCGCGGCGGCAAGGCCCCCATGCGCGACTTCGCGGGCTCCCGGAGGGTGGCGGGCCGTGACGCCGCGGACTTCGAACGCACTCCTCAGCTGGCCCTCCTCAGTACGAGCCACGACCGCCCGGAGGACTGGCTCCGCGCCGGTCAGGCCATGGAACGCGTCCTGCTGCTGGCCACCCTTGAGGGCCTGTCCAGTTCCTTCGCCACCCAGCCCCTCGAATGGATCGACCTGCGCTGGCCGCTGCGCGACCCGGTGTCCGGGACGGGCTACACGCAGATGCTCCTACGCCTGGGGTACGGCCCCAAAGGACCCGGCACACCGCGCCGCCCGGTGTCGGACGTACTCGACATCCAGCCCTGACCGCCATCCAGCCCTGACCCGCCCGAGGGACCGCAGCCGGCCGGCGGTCGGCCTGGCGCACGGTCACTGAGTTGTCCCAGGCCCGTCCCGACCGGCTGACTCGCCGGTGAGCTGTGGCTCGACGTCCACGACGCCTTCCACGGCGCGCACGAGGCGCACGGCGACCGAGATGAGCGAGGTGTCATGGATGTGCCCGCGGAGCGTGACGACTCCCTCGTGCACGTTCACGTGGATGGCGTGGCTGAAGGCCGGGAAGAGGTAGGACACCACGGTGCGGCGGACCTCCTCCTCGATCTCCTCATCCGACCGCAGGAAGACCTTCAGCAGGTCGGCGCGGCTGACGATGCCCTGGAGCATGCCGATGTCGTCGACCACGGGCAGCCGCTTGACGTGCCGGACGGCCATGATCCTGGCCGCCTGTGCCAGGGTGGCGTCGGGGTGGACCGTGATCGCGGGGGTGCTCATGAGCTCCTCCGCCGTCACCGCCCCGGCCTTGGCGACGTCGGACAGGCGCCGGCGTTGCTCGAAGAGGCTCGGGTCGCTGTCGCGGAACTCCTCCTTGGGCAGCAGATCGGCCTCGGAGACGACGCCGATGACCCGCCCTTCGCCCTCCAAGACCGGCATGGCACTGACCTTCCACTGCTCCATGGTCTGCACGATCTCCTTGAAGGGCGCGTCGCGTCCGACGGCCACGACCGTCTGGGTCATCACATCGCTGACGATGTGCGGGGTCTCAGGCACCGCGATCCTCCTCGTCTCGCCTTGTCAGGGCACCTCCCCGGCGCCGTGGGGTGCGTACAGGTCGAGCAGCCGCACCCGGGAGGACCTGAGCCGGCTCGCGATCACGCCGGCGACGTAGGTCAACAGCGCGTGATCCAGCTCTGGGTCGTTCCCGCACAGCTCACGGACCGCAGCTGCGCCGAACTCGTAGGCACGTACCGGGCTGCTTGCCTGGGCCCCCAAGTGCCAGTGATGGGGAGGGATCAGCCAGGACCAGCCCAGCAGCTCCCCGGCACCGAGGGTCTCGATGACCGCTGCGCGGCGGCCGGGCACATGTACGTCGAGGGCGACGGTCCCCGTGTGGATGATCCAGAAGCGGTCGGCTTTGCCGCCCTCGTTGAAGATGCGCTCGTCGGTCGCGAACGACACCTCGCGAGCGAGGGGCATGAGCTGTTCGCGATGTTCCTTGGTCAGGGCGCCGAAGACGCCGGTCCTGGAAACCACGATCGCCTTCCCTTCACCATGACCGCGAAGCGGAAACCCGCTCGTATCAGGCCGATGCGACGGCCGTGGCGGCGATGCGAGGAATGGAACCCCGTTCTTTGTCCGACCGCATGACTCCACGATCGTCGCAAATCGCCGCAGTGCAACCTGGGCCGACGTCCCCCTTCGAGAGCCGGTCCAGGTGTCGCGACGGAACCCGTGCGGTGCGACGGTATTCACAGGGGCTTCTTCAAGGCAGTGGCCGGGCAGGAAGGTGGTGGCGACCATGGACCTCCCGCTGGTCGTGGGAGTCGACGGGTCGGATTCCAGCCTGGACGCCGTCGACTGGGCGGTGGACGAGGCCGCGCGCCTCGGGCTGTCTCTGCGGCTCGTCCACGCCTCTTTGTGGGAGCGGTACGAGGGAGGCCGGCCGTCCTTCAGTACCGGCCGTCCAGCCGAAGAGGTCATGGCCCAGCACATCGCCGCGTCCTGCGCGGAACGAGCCCGGCTGCGCAACCCGGAGGTGAAGGTCTCGAGCGACGTACTGCCCGACGACGCCGTGTCCGCTCTCCTGCACGCAGCTCATGAATCCTTCGCCCTGGTCACGGGCTCCCGCGGCCGCGGTGAAATCGCCGGGATGGTGCTGGGGTCGGTCAGCCTGGCGGTGGCCGCCCGTGCCGTGTGTCCGGTGATCGTGGTCCGCGGCGGGGAGCCGAACCAGCAGGGCTCCTTCGGCCGGGTAGTGGTCGGCCTCGGCGACTCCACGGAGGGCTCGGCCGCCGTGCGGTTCGCCTTCCGCGAGGCCGAGACGCGCGGCTGCGCCCTGCACGCCGTACGGGCCTGGCGCCGCCCCGCCCATGAACACCTGGACCATCCCCTGATCGCCGACGATGCCGCCGGTGCCCACGAGGAGCGCGCCTCCGCCCTCCTCACCGACGCGCTGCGCGACGCCGTACGGAATCACCCGCAGGTAGAAGTGCATCGTCAGGCTGTCGAAGGCCCCGCCCACAAGGTCCTGCTGGACGCCTCCTCCGACGCCGACCTGGTGGTCGTGGGTGCGCGCAGGCGCCACGGCCATGTCGGTCTGCAGCTCGGCAGGGTCGCCCACGCCCTGCTGCATCACGCCGAGTGCCCGGTGGCCGTCGTCCCCCAACGGGCCTGACCCGACGCGCGTCTCATACTCCTGCACACCTCGTGAAGGGAGAAGGAGAGGGCGGCGGATGTCGGAGTGGACCTGGGAGTACGAAGGCTACGATCCGGCCGGCGAGCGGCTGCGTGAATCGCTGTGCACGCTCGGCAACGGCTACTTCGCCACCCGCGGCGCCGTACCCGAGAACAGGGCGAGTCTGGTGCACTACCCGGCCACCTACGCGGCCGGGGTCTACAACCGCCTGGAGTCGACCGTGGCCGGGCGACGGGTGGTGAACGAGGACCTCGTGAATCTCCCCAACTGGCTGCTCCTGCGCTTCCGTCTCCGCCATGCCGACGGATCGGCGGGCCCGTGGTTCTCTCCCGACACGCGTCCGGTGCTCGATTACCGGCACACCCTTGATCTGCGCCGTGGCACGCTGACGCGCATGTTCCGGTTTCGGGACGAGGCGGCAGGCACGCTGAGCGTGGAGCAGATTCGCTTGGTTCACATGACGGATCCGCACCTGGCCGCACTGCGGACCGTTGTCACAGCCGAGGAATGGTCGGGAGAACTGGAGGTCGAAGCCGCCCTTGATGGCGACGTGATCAACAGCAACGTGCACCGTTACAGGTCCCTCAACCGTCACCACCTGGCCCGTGTACGGACCGGCGCGTCCGCGACCGACGTGACGTGGCTGAGCTGCCGCACCAGCACCTCCGATGTCGGCATCGGCATGGCGGCCCGTACGGTCGCCGCCGGGCCGCCCACGTCGTCGGAGTTTCGTCCGTCTCATCGCCGTGCCGTACACCGGCTGGTGATACCGGTCGCCCCAGGCCGACCCGCCGTCGTGGACAAGACAGTGGCCCTGCACACCTCCCGTGATCCGGCGATCAGTGACCCGCTCGGCGCGGCGCTCGACCAGGTGGCCTCGGCTGCGGGTTTCCCGGCGCTTGTGGACTCCCATGTCGCGGCCTGGGCGCGGTTGTGGCGGGGGGCGGACATCCAGGTGCAGGGGGAGGCGGGCCGTGTTCTGCGCCTGCATCTGTTCCATGTGCTGCAGACACTGTCGCCGCACACCGCGGACCTGGACGTGGGCGTGCCGGCCCGTGGGCTGCACGGCGAGGCGTACCGGGGCCATGTCTTCTGGGACGAGCTGTTCGTGCTGCCGTATCTGAACCTGCGTTTCCCGGAGGTCTCGCGGGCACTGCTCAACTACCGTCACCGGCGCCTGCCCCGGGCGTGCCGCGCTGCCCAGGCGGCGGGCCGGGGCGGGGCGATGTACCCGTGGCAGTCCGGCAGCGACGGCCGTGAGGAGACCCAGCAGCTGCACCTCAACCCCCGATCCGGCCGGTGGCTGCCGGACCACTCCCGGCTCCAGCACCACGTCGGCTCGGCGATCGCCTACAACGTGTGGCAGTACTGCGAAGCGAGCGGTGACACAGAGTACCTGCACACCAAGGGCGCGGAGATGCTGCTGCAGATCGCCCGCTTCTGGGCGGACAGCGCGCAGTTCACCCCCGGCCTCGGTCGGTATCGCATCCTCGGCGTGGTCGGCCCCGACGAGTACCACGACGGCTACCCCGACGCCGCCCGGCCGGGCCTGGACGACAACGCGTACACCAACGTCACCGCGGTCTGGGTCCTCAGTCGCGCCCTGGACCTGGTGCGGCGCCTCCCGGCATGGCGCCGACAGGAGCTGTTCGAACGTATCGAGCTGGACAGCGGCGAACTCCCGAAGTGGGAGGAGGTCTCCCGTCGGCTGCGCGTGCCGTTCCACCGGGGCGTCATCAGCCAGTTCGACGGCTACGGCGACCTCACCGAGCTGGACTGGGACGCCTACCGCACCCGCTACGACAGCATCCGGCGGCTGGACCGCATCCTCGAAGCCGAGGGCGACTGCGTGAACCGCTACCAAGCCTCCAAACAGGCCGACGTCCTGATGCTCGGCTACCTCTTCTCGCCCGCCGAACTGCGGGATCTGTTCCGCCGTCTCGGGTACGAAGTGGACGACGAGGTCTGGCGCAGGACCGTCGACTACTACCTGCGGCGCACCAGCCACGGCTCCACCCTCAGCGGCCTCGTCCACGGCCTCGTCCTGGCGAGGGCCAGACGAGCCGAGGCGTGGAGCTACGTCCGTGAGGCTCTGGAAGCGGACATCGCCGACATCCAGGGTGGTACGACCGGCGAAGGCATCCACCTCGGAGCCATGGCCGGGACTCTGGATCTGGTGCAACGCGGCCTGACGGGACTGGAGACGCGTGAGGACGCGCTCCGGCTGGATCCGGTACCCCTTCCTGCACTGTCGGAGTACGGGTTCTCCCTGCGCTACCGCGGACACTGGGGTGTCGGCATACGGCGCCGGAGCGGGCAGCTGGAGATCCGGGTGCCCGACTCGGAGGAGTCACCGATCCGCGTGGTGCTGGCCGACCGGGCTGTGACCGTAGCGCCCGGAGAGACCTGCACGCTCGTGCTGCCGGAGAGCTGATCCGCGCAGACGGGCGTGCCGACCTCGGCGTCTGCGGCAGGATCAGCCGGACAGGTCATAGGCTCCGAAAGCGGAGTTCGGCTTCAGGCGACAGTGCCCTGGGAGACGTGGATGAAGTGGTTGGTCTCGCTGGTCGGCGCCGGGCTCGTCATGCTCACCCTGCGGGACCTCTTTCATACCCTCTGGCACCCCACCCGCCACGGCGGCCTGAGCCGCCTCGTCATGACGGCGCTGTGGCGTCTCGCCCGGCGCCTCCGAGCGCGCCGGCGGGTGGTCGGGCTCGTCGGACCGCTCGCCATGGTCACGGTCGTGTCCATGTGGGCCGCCACCGTCATCCTCGGCTGGGCCATCGTCTACTGGCCCCACATGCCCGGGGCGTTCACCTTCTCGCCCGGCTCCAAAGCGGCCCAGGAGCCCGCGCTGCTCGACTCCCTGTACCTGTCGCTCGTCACGGTGGCCACCCTGGGGCTGGGGGACATCGCACCCGGTGAGGGCTGGCTCCGCCTGGTCTCCCCGCTGGAAGCCCTCGTCGGTTTCGTCCTCCTGACGGCCACTGTCTCCTGGGTGCTGGAGATCTACCCGGCGCTGACCCGCAGGAGGGTCCTGGCCATCCGGCTGGCACTGCTGCGCGACTCGGCGCCGACACCGCAGCAGATCGACTGCACAGCCGGGGCACTGCTGCTGGACAGCCTGGCCACCGAAGTCGTACGCGTGCGGATCGACTTCACCCAGTACGCCGAGGCGTACTACTTCCATGACGGGGAGGACCACTCGTCGCTGGCGGCCACAGTCGGCTACGCCGCCACCCTCGCCCAGCGAGGACAGGCAGCCCAGCGGCCGGAGGTGCGCCTGGCAGGTGACCTGCTCGCCGGTGCGCTGAACGACCTCGCCGCCATCGTTGACCAGCGTTTCCTCCACACCGGTGGCACGGCGGCGGAGGTCTTCGCCGCGTACGCCGCCGACCACGGGCGCAGCCTCGCACAGCCCTGACCAACCGGCCCATGCCTGGCACGCAGCGCCAGGATCGCCCAGACGACGAGTGGTCGGTCATGCCGGCCGGCGTCAGCGGTGGCACCCTGACAAGCGGACACCGGTATTCGGGGACAGCGGTTCCCTGCATGACGGGAGTGTGGTGGATGGCGCACAGCGAACAAGCCGGTCCTGATGCGGCCGCTCTGGCACGCCCCGGCGTCCTCCCGGTGGGTGACGGCGACCTTCGAGCAGTCCGTGGCGCACGCGCGTACGGAACTCCGCCGGGCACATGAGCGCGCAGCGGGGCGACCGCGGCTTTGATGCGGGCACCGACGCACCCCGTACGACATCGCCCGCATCTTCGGCGGCGGGTCTGTCGTCGGCCGAGGCCGCGCGCCGACTGACGCGTTACGGGCCCAACGCGATCCCGGCGGAGCCGCGCGCCCCCGTATGGCGGCGGGTGCTGCAGCAGTTGCGAGACCCGCTGATCCTGGTGCTGCTGGCGGCCGCCGCCTTGACGATCGCCACCGGTGACCTCTCCGACGCCGCCGTGATCCTGCTCGTCATCACGGTGAACACCGCAGTCGGCGTCGTTCAGGAGGTACGCGCCGAACAGGCGGTGATGGCCTTGTCCGCCATGAGTGCTCCCACCGCCAGAGTCGTGCGGGACGGCGAGGAACGCTCCCTCCCCGCCGCCGAGGTGGTGCCCGGCGACCTGGTCCTGGTGGCCGAGGGGGACATCGTGCCCGCCGACGGGGACGTACTGTCCGCGGCCTTGCTGCTGGCGGACGAGTCCTCGCTGACGGGGGAATCCGTCCCGGTGGAAAAGGCTCCCGACAGCGACCCCTCGCACGGCATGGTGTCGGCGGGCACGGTCGTCGTCCGCGGCCACGGACGCGTCATGATCACCGCCACGGGAGCCGACAGCGCGCTCGGCCGGATCGCGTCCCTGATGGGTGCCGCGCCCGGACTCACCCCGCTGCAACGCCGGCTGGCGAGGTTCGGCCGGGTTCTGGCAGCCGCCATCGTGGCCCTGTGCGCCCTGGTTCTGGCTCTCGGACTGGTGCGCGGACAGCCCGTGGAACTGATGATCGTGGCGGCGATCAGCCTCGCGGTCGCCGCCGTACCGGAGTCCCTGCCCGCCGTCGTGACGCTCGCGCTCGCCCTGGGGGCACGGCGGATGGCGGACCGGCACGCCATCGTCCGCAGGCTGCCCGCGGTGGAGACGCTGGGCTCCGTCACGGTGATCGCCACCGACAAGACCGGCACCCTGACCGAGGGCCGGATGGCCGCCGAACGGCTGTGGACGCCGCACGGAGAGGCCACGGTCCTGGGCACCGGCTACGAGCCCCAGGGCCGGGTCATCCGCGACGGAGAAACGGTCACGGCGAACGACGCACCCGACCTGGCGGCGTTGCTGCGCGTCGCGATGCTGTGCAACGACGCGGCGCTGGAGCCTCCGCCGGACGGCTCCGCGGAGTGGCGCGCGCTGGGTGACCCCACCGAGGCCGCGCTGCTCGTGGCAGGGGCCCGGCTCGGGCTGGACCGGGCGGCGCTGGACCGCGAGCTGCCGCGCCTGGAGGAGATTCCCTTCGACAGCGGCCGTAAGCGCATGACGACCGTCCACCGCCGGCCGGACGGAGCAGTGCGGGTCGCGTGCAAGGGAGCGCCGGAGTCCCTGCTCCGGCCGCAGGTCCTGGCCGACGGTCCGGACCTGCTCGCCCGGGCGGCGGCTCAGGCGGAGGGGCTGGCGCGTGACGGGTACCGGGTGCTCGCCGTCGCGTCGGCCGACCACGAGGAGGCGTTGGAGCCGTCCGGGACATGGGAGTCGGGCCTGTCGCTGCTCGGCCTTGTCGGCATCCTGGACCCGCCCCGCAGCGCGTCCGAGCCGTCGATCGCCGCCTGCAAACGGGCCGGCATCGTCCCTGTACTCATCACCGGCGATCATCCGCTGACCGCACGGGCCGTGGCGGAGCGCCTCGGCATCGCCTCCCGGGAGGAGGAGGTCACCACCGGGCAACGGATCCGGGAAGGCACGGCCGGCGAGCTGACCGGCGTACGTGTCTACGCCCGGACCACTCCCGAGCAGAAGCTGGACATCGTCGAGGCGTGGCGCGGGGCCGGGCAGGTGGTGGCGATGACGGGTGACGGGGTCAACGACGGCCCGGCCCTGCGTCGCGCCGACATCGGTGTCGCCATGGGGCGGCGGGGCACCGAAGTGGCCCGCCAGGCGGCCGACCTGGTGCTCGCCGACGACAACCCGGCCACCATCGTGTCGGCCGTCGAAGAGGGGCGCCGGGTCTACGCCAACGTGCGCCGGTTCCTGCTCTACGGGCTCGCCGGCGGCACCGCGGAGATCCTCGTGATGCTCCTCGGCCCCTTCTTGGGGATGCCGCTGCCGCTGCTGCCCGCACAGATCCTGTGGATCAACCTGCTCACGCACGGCCTGCCCGGCGTCGCGCTCGGCGCGGAGCCCGTCGCCCCGGACGCGATGCGCCATCCGCCCCGGCCCCCCGAGGAGAGCGTGCTGGGCGCCGGCCTGTGGCCGCGGATCCTGTTCATGGGCGCCTTCGTCGCCACTGTGACCCTGGTGGCCGGCGTGTGGGCCAAGGAGACGGGCCGCCCCTGGCAGTCCATGATCTTCCTGGTTCTCGGCGCCACCCAGCTGGGCGTTGCCCTGGGCTCCCGCGCCCGTCCGGGAACCCTGACCAACCCGTTCCTGCTGGTCGCCGTGGGTGCCGCCTTGAGTCTCCAGGCGGCCGGTGTCTATCTGCCCCCTCTCCGAAACCTGCTGGGCACAGAGCCGCTGTCGCTCGGGGACCTGGCGATCGCCTGCGCGATGTCCGGCCTCGGCCATGTGGTCATGCGTGCGCAGGCACGGCTGTGGCCGGAGCGGCAGCCGCGCGCCGCCTTGGCGGCAGGTGGTGATCCGGGTGGTCGGCGTTCTCGCTCCGCCCGGGCAAAGGGGCTCCGCTGATCTTGGTCTTCCCGCGCTGAGATGGACAACTACGTCATCGATCCCGACGTCCCTGGTGCTGTCGGAAAGAGTCATGCGCCTCGCCCGCGTACGTGCGGGCGCAGGGCATGGTGGCGGACCACGGTCGCGGTGAAAGCGCACGTGGCGGCAGCGGTGAGGGCCAGGAGCAGGTATCCCCGGGTGTAGTCGTCGGCGACGCCGTAGACGGCGCCCATGACCAGGGGCGGGAAGAAGCCGCCCAGTCCGCCGGCGGCGCCGACGATGCCGGTGACCGATCCGACCTGGTCGGCGGGTACGAGGCGGGCCACGAGGGCGAACACGGCGCCCGATCCGGTTCCCAGGGCCGCGGCCATGCCGAGGAAGGTCAGCGTGCCGATCGGGATCAGGGCGAGTTCGAGGGAGGCGAGGAGGGCGAGTGCGGCGATGGCGGCGTACGCCCCGATGAGCACGGGGACGGGGTGGAGCCGGTCGGAGAGCCAGCCGCCCACCGGGCGCGCGGCGACCGCGAGGACTACGAAGCCGGCGGTGCGCAAAGCGGCGTCGGAGCGCCCGAGATCGTAGGCGGTGGTGAGATACGTGGGCAGGTAGACGCTGAAGGCGACGAACCCTCCGAAGGCCACGGCGTAGAGGAAGGCCAGCTGCCAGGCGGTGGGCATCCGCAGGGTGGCTGTGGTGCGCGTGAGCAGCGAGCCGGCCGGGATGGCGCGTTCGGGCTGGTCGCGCAGGAGGAAGTGCGCGGTGACGGCGTAGACGGCCAGGATGCCTGCGACGAGGGTGAAAGGAAAGCTCCGGTCGACGGCATCGGCCAGTTGCACGGTGGTGAACGCCGAGATGGCCGTTCCCCCCGTGCCGATGCCGAAGACGCCGAGCGCCAGGCCGCGCCGTTCGGGCGGGTACCAGGCGTTGACGAAAGGGACGCCGACGGCGAACGTGGTCCCGCCCAGCCCGAGGAAGAAGCCACCGGTGAGGAACTCCGCCAGGGAGTCCGCCAGATGGCCCAGGTAGAGCACGGGCAGGATGGTCAGGGCGGTGACGAGGGGAAACATCCGGCGGGCACCCACGCGGTCGGTCAGCGCTCCGACCGGGATCCGGCCGAGCGAGCCGACGAGAACCGGCACGGCCACCACCAGGGACTGCTGGAACGAACTGAGGCCCAAGTCGTTGCGGAGCGTCGGGCCGAGCGGCCCCAGCAGAGCCCACGCCCAGAAGCCGGCCATGAACCCGGCCGTGGCCAGAGCCAACATGCGCGCCGGCTGCGTGAACGGGTTCACAGGCTCTTCCTCTCCACGCACACCGGCGACGCCCTCACCTTCGCGTACCGCTGTCGTAGCCGTGTGACGCTCTGCTTTCTCCGGATCGGCAGAAGTGGGTACAAAGAGGAATTCTGCGGTACGGATGTCCCCCAAGCTCTCCCTGAGCCAGAAGGCGACCCGGTGTCGGCCTCGGCTCCACACCGGAGCGGAACGGGTCTCAGGGAACGAGGCGGTCTGCCGCGGATGACGATACGGCCACGCGTATCGCCGTGACTTTGTACTCGGGGCAGGAGGTGACGGTATCTGCGACGTCCGAGGTGAGGCGGTTCACTCCGCTCGCGGGGAAGTGGAAGGAGCAGAAGACCTGGCCGGGGGTTGTCTGGTCACCGACACGAGCGATGAGCCGGGCTCGGCCGTGCCGGCTCTCCACCGTTACCTCCTCGCCATCGCGCACGTCGTACCGGCCGGCGTCGTCGGTGTGGAGGTCGAGGAAGTCAACCGGGTCGAGCGCGAGGTTGCCGCCGCGCCGCGTCATGCTTCCGGAGTTGTAGTGAGCCCAGCGCCGCCCGGTGACCAGGACCAGCGGATAGTCGTCGTCGGGTCGTTCGCCCGGAGGGAGATAGGGGGCGGCGGCCAGGTGGGCCCGGCCGTCCGCTGTGGCGAAGCGCTCGGTGTACAGCTTGGCTTCTCCCGGCCGGTCGGGGGCGGTGCAGGGCCATGGCACGGAGCCCTCGCGGTCCAGCCGGTCGTGGGAGAGCCCGGCGAAGACGGGCGTGAGCCGGCCGCATTCGGCGAGGGCGTCGGCGGGAGTCGCGCATCCCAGGTCGACTCCCATGGCCTCGGCGACGGCCCTGAGGGTGTCGAAGTCGGTGCGGGCCTGTCCCGGTGGGGATACGGCGCGGCGGACGCGCTGGAACCGGCGATCGAAGTTGACGAAGGTCCCGTCCTTCTCCAGCCAGGAGGCCACCGGCAGGACGACGTCGGCGTGCTGAGCCGTCTCAGACAGGAACAGTTCGTTGCAGACGACGAGCGGGCAGGCGTCCAGGGCCTTGGCCACCTGGTTGGCGTCGGGGTCGGTTGCGCAGACGTCCTCGCCGATGACCCACAGCGCCCGCAGATCCCCGGCTCGCGCCGCGGCGAACATGTCCGGGATCCGCAGACCGGGTAGCCCGGGGACCGGTACGCCCCAGACGCCCTCGGCCCGCGCGCGAACGGCCGGGTCGATGACCTTTCCGTAGCCGGGCAGGACATCCGGCAGAGCGCCCATGTCGGAGGCGCCCTGGACGTTGTTCTGGCCGCGCAGCGGGTTGACCCCGTACCCCCGGTCGGTGCCCACGGCGCCGCGCAGAATCGCCAGGTTGGCCAGGGACCGCACCCCGTCGGTGCCGTGCAGGTGCTCGGTCACGCCCAGGCCGTAGACGATGGCCGGCCGCTCTGCCCCGCCGTACAGACGGGCGGCGGCGACCAGGTCCGAGGCCGGCACACCGGTGAGGTCCGCGACGCGGTCGGGCGGGTAGTCGGCCAGCAGCTCGGTGAGTTCCGGTAGCCCGGTGGCCCGCTTGCGCAGGTACTCCTCGTCGGTCATCCCTTCGGTGAGCAGGACGTGGGCGAGCCCGTGGAAGAGCGCCACGTTGGTTCCGGGGCGGGGCCGCAGGTGTACGTCGGCGTGCAGGGCGAGGCCGACCGCGCGCGGATCGGCGACGACCAGCTTGGCCCCGTGGAGGACCCGCCTCAGCAGCCGGGCTCCGACCACCGGGTGGGCCTCGACGGGATTGGCCCCGATCACCAGCAGGCAGTCGGCCCGCTCCACGTCGTCGAAGGTGTCGGTGCCGCCGGAGAGCCCGAAGGAAGCGGTGAGTCCGGCGGCGGAGGGGGAGTGGCAGAGCCTGGAGCAGTTGTCGACGTTGTTGGTTCCGATGACGACCCGCATGAACTTCTGTACGAGGTAGTTCTCCTCGTTGGTGGCGCGGGCCGAGGAGATCGCCGCCACGGAGTCCGGGCCGCCGGCGTCGACGGCGGCCTGCAGTCCTCGGGCGACGCGAGCCAGTGCCTCGTCCCAGCCGACCGGCTCCAGCACGCCGTCGCGTCGCAGCAGGGGCCGGGTGAGCCGTTCCGGTGAGGTGCGGAATCCGTGGGAGAAGCGGCCCTTCACGCACGCGTGGCCGCGATTGACCGGCCCGTTCTGGGCGGGCAGCACCGCCGTGACCTCACCGTCCTGTGCGATCACGTCGAGGGTGCAGCCCACGCCGCAGTAGCCGCAGGTGGTGCGCGTCCGGGCCTGAGCGGGGTGGAACGCCGAGGTGAGTCCCCGTGCCGGTCCCGGCTGGGTGATCGCCCCCGTGGGGCAGGTGTCCACGCAGCCGCCGCAGGCCACGCAGTCCGACTCGGCCCAGGGCCCGCCGGTGCCGGGGGCCACGACGGTGTCGCCGCCTCTGCCGACCAGGGTGAGGGCGAAGGTGCCCTGCACCTCGGAGCACATCCGCACGCACCGGCCGCAGGCGATGCACAGGTCCCGGTCCAAGTGGACGTACGGGTGGGACTCGTCCCCGCCTCGGCCTCCGGCACCCTTTGCCGTCTCAGGGCCGATGCCCATCGACCGGCAGACATGGGCCAGTTCGCTGGGACTGCCGTCGGCGAGGGCCCGGGGCGGCAGCGCGGAGACGATGACCTCCACCGCGTCCCGGCGCAGCCGCACAACCTCGTCGCTTCCGGTGTCCACGCGCATGCCGGGGGAGGCCGGAGTGACACAGGCCGCCGCGATGCGCCCCTCGGCCCGTACGAGACACGTACGGCATGACCCGGCGGGACTGAGCCGGTCGTCGGAGCACAGCGCGGGCAGCTCGATCCCGGCCGCCCACACCGCCGTGAGCAGCGACGACTCCTCGGGCACCTCGACGTCGGTGCCGTCGACCTCGATCGTTACTCCGCTCATGGTCCCCACCCCGCCAGTCGGTCCCCATAGGCGCGGGCCAGGCTGTGCACGGCGGGCGGGATCCGCCGTCCGAAGGCGCACAGGCTCGCCTCGGCGAGGACCCGCGACAGCCGTTCCCACTCTCGGCCCGGCGGTGTGTCGGTGGACGCCCATTCCAGGCCGCGGCGCGAGCCGACACGGCAGGGAGAACACGCGCCGCAGCTCTCGGCCGCGGCGAACTCCCAGACGTGACGCAGCACTTCCTCCGGTGCCACACGCTCGTCGAAGGCGACAAGACCGGCGTGGCCGAGAGCGGCGCCCCGGGCCGACAGCCCTGCCTCCGACAGCGGCACGTCCAGCGCGTCGGCGGCGAGGAAGCCGCCCAGCGGCCCGCCGACCTGGAGAGCCATCAGCTCGGCGCCGTCCTTCAGACCGCCTCCCAGCTCGGTGACGATCCGCCGCACCGGCGTGCCGAGCTCGACCTCGTAGCAACCGGGCCGTGCGAACCGCTCCGAAAGACAGACCAGCTTGGTTCCCGTCTCGTCGGACGTGCCGCGCCGGGCGTACGCCTGACCGCCGTGCCGGACGATCCACGGGACGGCCGCCAGGGTCTCGACGTTGTTGACGACGGTCGGCGCATCCCACAGGCCGTGCTCGGTCGGGTACGGCGGGCGGGGCCGGGCGCAACCGCGACCGCCCTCCAACCCCGCGACGAGCGCGGTCTCCTCACCGGCGACGTAGGAGCCGGCGCCCTCGACGATGTGGATGTCCAGGGAGATGGCCGTCCCGTGCACCGACGGTCCGAGATGCCCGTCGGTGCACGCCTGGCGCACCGCTTCCCGCATCCGTACCAGAGCGGCCGGATATTCGGAGCGCACCAGCACCACGCCCTGACGGGCCCCGCACGCGAAACAAGCCAGGGCCAGACCCTCCAGCACGCGCCCCGGGTCGGCTTCCATCAGCAGCCTGTCGGCGTACGAACCCGGATCGCCTTCGTCCCCGTTGGCGACGACCACGGTCCCGGGTGCGCGGTCGGCCGCCTCCCACTTCGCCGCCACGCGGTATCCGGCGCCGCCACGCCCACGCAGCCCGGACGCAGCCACCTCCCGGTGCACCTCGTCCGGAGTGCTGGACGACACCGTCCTCGACCACGCCTGCCACGCAGGCTCACCGGAGAGCACACCACCAAGCAGGACCGGCTCACCGGTGTCGTCGGCCATTGGGATCTCCGGCGCCAGGGGTGGCTCCCGCCCGGCGAGCTGTGCGGGGAGGGTCGCCCCGGTACAGGGCGTGTCGCCGTCAAGGGCGGCGGGCCCCGCGTAGCAGTAGCCCAGACAACGGACGGCCTGGATCGACACGTCACCGCTCGGTGAGGCGTGGTGCGCAGCGACGCCCAGCTCACGCTCCACCTCCGCGAGGTGCCCTCCGCCTCCTGCGGCGAAGCACGCCGTCGCAGCGCACACCCGCACGTGACGGTCGCCGTGCGGGGCGGCGAGGTCCGCGTAGTAACTGGCAGGTCCCAGCGCGGCGGCAGCAGGCAGACCGACGCGGGCGGCGACAGCCGGCGCCCAGACCTCGGGACCGTCCCCCGTCGCGGCCCTGGCCTTGGCCAGAGCCTCCACCAACCTTTCTCCAGGCCGGCCACGCCGGTCCGCCAGCGCCCGGAAAGCGTCAAAAGTGTGAGCGGAATGGACGAGCGCCATGCATTCATCGTGGAGGAAGGCGCACGAGACCGCAGCTGGAGGACCGGCACGGCCGGACATCGGCATCGAGCACCTGCTGACCAGAGCTGGGACGCCAGGACCGGGCTTGCGGCCCGGACCACGCCGCTGGAGCCGGGAGGTGTCCCGCAGATGTGGCATGGACCGGCTGATTCCTCACCAATCGAGAGGAGGCGCATCGCCCACCGCATGGCCACCCTGTTCCGGACCAAGGCGAACCAAGCCCTGGACCGGGCTGAAGACCCCCGCGAGGTACTGGGCTACTCCTATACACAGCAGCAGGAAATGATGCAGAAGGTACGACGCGGTGTGGCGGACGTGGCCACCAGCCGCAACGGACCTGCAGACCCAGCACGCTTCGCTGCAGCATCCCTGCGCATCCGCGTGCGCGCATAGTGGTCGACCACCCTGCGGTGCAGGGCGTTCGTCGCGTACACCGTGGCCAGCGCCTCCAGCAGTGGCCCGCGGTGGGTGCGGTGTGCCCACAGCGGGACGCGCCGGCCCGCTCGGGGGCCGCTGATGGTGCGGTGCCGGCTGTAGCGGACGGCGGTCGCCAGGGCGGCGCGGCTCGCGCCGAGCGCCGGCTGCACTCATGCTCACCGAGGGTGACGCGGCCGATGGCGGTCAGGAAGCGTTGGCGGGGACTGCCCAGCGTGCTGGTGAAGGTCCCGTCGTCGGCCGGGCGGCCGTGGTCACCGCTCAGCATGGCCCTCTTTCGGCAGGACCACCTGTTCGAAGGAGGTCAGGCAGTGGTCGACCGAGCTGCCGGGCCGCAGCGGCAGCGGGCGGACGGTGACGCCGGGCAGCGGGCCCCGGTGGTCCGACAGCGGGGTGAGGAACAGGAAGACGCCGTGGTCCCGCCCGCCGGCCAGCAGGCGCGCGGCCACCACCGCGTCCTTCGGCCCGCCGATCGACGAGGTCATCGGCATGAACTTCTGCGCCGCCACCGTGGGGGTGTGCAGCGTGAACGTGTCCCAGGCGTACTACGAACGCCGCACCCAGGAGGGCAAGACCCGACGCGAGATCATCCGATGCCTCGAGCGATACGCAGCCCGAGAGGTATTCAACCTGGTCAGACCGGTATCCAGCTCCCCATCGTTATAGGGGCGTCTGAGAGCGCAACAGACGTGGAGGCCCCGTCAGCAAGAGGCGTTCTGGCGGGCCCCTGCCTGGAGCTCAAGACGAAGCCCCACCGGAGCGCTCCGGTGGGGCTTCGCCGCGAGCTCGACTGTGCTTGCGCGCAGGACGCGTTCGGCTCCTCATGCAGTCCGTGATCCTGCGTTGCTCTCGGGGACGCTGGATTTGCGGCTCGCCGGCGAAGCTGGGGGTTCTGTTGTGTGGTGGGTTGATGCGGTGTGCCCTGCTCGGGCGGGCCCAGCGGTACGGTGGCTGTCCGTGGATGTGCGGCGTAGTGGCCACCCTTTCGCGTTGCACGAGGCGCTCGCCCGGGCGACCGGAACACGGTCCGGGATGATCGGGGTGAGCGCCCCTTGCGACTCCCTGAACGACATCCCCCACCACTACCAGGAGGCGCAGCGCGCCCTGGAACCGTGCTGTTCAGCATCGCCCTGCGGCACTTCGCCGTGCAGACCGCGATGATCGGCTTCGCGGCGGTCCTCTCCTGCGGCGCCGTCGGGTCGGTTGCCGTCGCCTTGCGCGACCGCACCCGGTCCCGGCGAGCTCTCGGCGCAGTCCGCTTGGCCCTGTGACCTCCCTGCGGCGCATGCGACACAGGTTGTCTGGGAGGCGCGGACCCGGGCACCCGGTGCGGGCACGCGTGACGCGGACCCGCGGCAGACGGGAGGCCCGAGATGTCTGCGGAATCGGCCAGAACGATCGCGCTCCCCTCCGGTGAGGAGATCGCGGCGCTCGGGCAGGGCACCTGGTACCTGGGCGAGGACCCGGCCCGGCGTGAACAGGAGATCGCCGCGCTGCGGCTGGGCGTGGACCTGGGCATGACCGTCGTCGACACGGCGGAGATGTACGGCGACGGCGCATCCGAGGAACTCGTCGGGGAGGCCCTCCGGGGACGCCGGGCAGAGGTCTTCCTCGTCAGCAAGGTGCTGCCCGGCCACGCAACCCGGAAAGGCACCGTCGCAGCCTGCGAGGGCAGCCTGCGGCGGCTCCGTACGGAACGGTTGGATCTCTACCTGCTGCACTGGCGGGGACGGTGGCCACTCGAGGAGACCCTTGCGGGGTTCACCGACCTGATGGAGGCGGGCAAGATCCGTTACTGGGGCGTGAGCAATCTGGATGTCGCCGACATGGTCGAGCTGACCGCCTTCCCCGGTGGCGACGCCGTGGCGGTCGACCAGGTGTTGTACAACTTCTCCCGGCGCGGCATCGAGTGGGATCTGCTCCCGTGGTGCCGTGAGGCGGGGGTGACGGTCATGTCCTACTCCCCGATCGAGCAGGGGCGGCTGCTGAAGGTCGAGGCTTTGGGTGCCGTGGCCCGGGCCCTCGGAGCCACGCCTGCCCAGGTGGCACTCGCCTGGGTGCTGGAACAGGGGGTGGCCGCGATCCCGCGTTCCGGATCACCCGACCACGTTCGGGAGAACCGCGGCGCGATGGCCCTCCACCTTCCTACCAAGGCGCTCAAGGCCCTCGACGAGTCGTTCCCGCCGCCCAGCGGGCCCACGCCCCTGGAGATGCTCTGAAGGCGTCGACGGGATGGCGCGCCCCCCGCTCAGCCCGACCCCCTGCACCGGTCCCGGCCCTGTTCCCATCTCGGCGGGGTTCCCTCATGCGGGTGCCCCAATGCAGTCCCGCTTCCCGAATTGGTCGTGTCGTCCGGTCAGCAATTCCCGTTCGAGGCGTTGCAACGCCGTGCAGCCTCCTGCGGACGGACGGACGGACGGACGGACGGACGGACTGGCCAAGTGATGCCTGCGCACTTCATGCTGCTCTGCCAGGGGAAGAGGGGGGTGGCTTTTTCGGCCTGGGGTGCGGAGGCGCTCAGTAGGGGGCTCTGCGAATCTCGACCGGGTAACAGCCGATGGCGTGCCAAGGCCAACGGCAGGAATACCGTCGAACCGTGGGACCTACCGATCACCAAGGGCCTCCAGGAGAGCATCCACCGGTTCCGGCAGCTCGATGAGGAGGTCGAGCTGAAGCCGATTCTGGAGCAGCTCGCCGCGCACCCTCCCCTCGACAGGACACCCACCCAGGAGGCCGAAGACCGCTTCCCCGAGATCATCGGCGGTCTCAGCGTCGCCGTCGCCGAGACGTTCAAAATCATGTACCCGGATGTCAAGAACCCCCAGACCAGTCACTGGGAGGGCGTGACCGCGGTGTTCGACCGGCTGCTGTAGCAGCCGCTTCCCGGTGCATGTCGGCGGACTGAACCGACATGCCGGACGGGGCGAGGGAAAGTCGGGGCGCCTTCGGCCGGGCCCTGCAGTCGCCGGTCTGGAAAAAAGGGATGCGGACAGGCCCTGCCGGGTGTCCCAACCGCTCGCGTCCTACAACCACCGACTCGTGAAGGGAGCCGTACCATGACACAGGAACTCCAGGGGATGCGGGTGGGGATTCTGGCCACCGACGGCGTCGAGCGCGTGGAACTCGACCAGCCGCGCGGCGCGCTGCAAGGCGCAGGGGCGAAGACCGAGATCGTCTCACTCCACCCCGGCGAGATCCAGGCCCGCCAGTTCGACCTCAACGCGGCCGGAACCTTCCCCGTGGACCGCCTCGTCGCCGACGCCTCCGTCGACGACTACCACGCCCTCCTCCTGCCCGGCGGCACCGTGAACCCTGACCAGCTGCGCATGGACCGCGACGCGGTGCAGTTCGTCAAGGACTTCATGGCCAGCGGGAAACCGGTCGCATCGATCTGCCACGGCCCGTGGACCCTGGCGGAAGCCGACGCCGTGCGCGGCCGCCGTCTGACGTCCTGGCCCAGCATTCGCACCGACCTGCGCAACGCAGGCGCGGAGGTCGTCGACGACCAGGAGGTGGTCGTCGACGGGCAGCTGGTCACCAGCCGGAGCCCGGCCGACCTGCCCGCCTTCTGCGCCGCCGTCGTGGAGCAGTTCGCCCGGGCGCACCACCCCATGCCCGGTTGACCCGGCGGAATGGGCCCGGACGGGACACCTCGCGAGCGATGTCCGCCACACGCTGGAACGCTGCATGGCGACGCGCGCAACCCTGCGCCCCGAACCCGGCTGACCGGTGCTCAGGCCCTCACGTCGTCGTCAGGAGCGCGCGAGCCGGGCCGCGAGATAGGGCGCGGTGGCGCTTCGGCGGGTCCTCGCCACCTTGGCCGGCGGGCCCGTCGCGACCACCCGCCCGCCCGCGTCGCCGCCGCCCGGACCGAGGTCGATGACCCAGTCGGCGGTGGCGATCGTGTCCAGGTCGTGCTCGACGAGGACGAGCGTGTTGCCGGCGTCGACGAGCCGGTGCAGCTGTCGCAGCAGCAGCGCGATGTCCGAGGGGTGCAGTCCCGCCGTCGGCTCGTCGAGCAGGTAGAGCGCGTGCCCGCGCCGGGCTCGCTGCAGTTCGGTGGCCAGTTTGATGCGTTGCGCCTCACCACCGCTGAGTTCCGTCGCGGGCTGGCCCAGCCGCAGGTACCCCAGTCCCACCTCGCGCAACGTCTCCAGACTGCGGGAGGCCGCCGGGACGGCGGACAGGAACTTCGCTGCGGCGTCGACAGACAGCCCCAGTACTTCCGCGATGTTCTTGCCGCGGTAGGTGACTTCCAGCGTTTCGGCGTTGTACCGGGCGCCCTCGCAGGTCGGGCACGGCGCGTAGGTGCCCGGCAGGAACAGCAGTTCCACCGCGACGAACCCTTCGCCCTGGCAGGTCTCGCACCGCCCCTCAGCCACGTTGAAGGAGAACCGGCCGGCCGAGTAGCCGCGCGCCCTGGCTTCGTCCGTCGCCGCGTACAGCTTGCGCACCGCGTCGAACAGCCCGGTGTACGTGGCCAGGTTGGACCGGGGAGTTCGGCCGATGGGCCGTTGGTCGACGCGGACCAGCCGGTCGAAGGACTCGACCCCCGACGCGTCCTGGACGTCGACCTCCAGCTGCGCCTCGTCGGGTTCCTCGGGTGCGAGTCCGAGGTGGCCGCGGACGACCTCGGCGAGCACCTGCGTCACCAGCGTCGACTTTCCGGAACCGGACACGCCCGTTACCGCCGTCAATACGCAGAGCGGTACGTCGACGGACACGTCGTGCAGATTGTGGCGGGAGACGCCGCGCAGGTGCAGCCAGCCGTGCGGTGTGCGCGGGCGGTGTTCGAGCGGCTGGGCGCGCCCGAACAGGTACTGGCTCGTGGCCGACTCCTCGACCCGCTCGAGACCGGCGACCGGACCGCTGTACAGCACGCGTCCGCCGCCCTCGCCCGCACCGGGGCCGATGTCGACCACCCAGTCCGCCCGCCGTACGACGTCCATGTCGTGCTCCACGACGAACAGCGAGTTGCCCGCCGCCTTGAGGCGGTCCAGCACCTCCAGCAGCGGCTTTGCGTCAGCCGGGTGCAGGCCCGCGGAGGGTTCGTCGAGGACGTAGACGACGCCGAACAGCCCCGAGCGCAGTTGGGTGGCGATCCGCAGGCGCTGCGCCTCGCCGGGTGACAGGGTCGTCGAGCGGCGCCCGAGGCTGAGATATCCCAGGCCCAGGTCGAGCAGTACGTCGATCCGCGCGACCAGGTCGCCGCAGATCCGGACCGCGACCTCGGTCGTCTCCCCGGACCGGGCGGTCGACGTGGTGGCGTCGGCCTCGGACCGCCCCGCGACGGGCCGCAGCAGCGCCACGACCTCGGTAAGCGGCATCGCGTTGATCTCGGCGATGGAACGTCCGGCGAAGGTCACGGCGAGCGCCTCGGGCCGCAGTCCGCTGCCGTGACAGGCGGGGCAGGGCACACTCCTGACGAACCGGAGCGCCCGTTCGCGCATCTTCTCGCTCTTGGAGTCGGCTAGGACGTGCATGACGTGCTTGCGGGCGCTCCAGAACTTGCCCTGGTAGCCGTAGTCGACGCGGTCCTCCTCCGGCTCGATGTACACCAAGGGCTGCTCGTCCGTGTACAGCAGCCAGTCCCGGTCCTTCTTCCTGAGCCTGCGCCACGGCCGGTCGATGTCGATCCCCAGGCCGCTCACGACACTGCGCAGGTTGGCGCCCTGCCAAGCGCCCGGCCAGGCGGCGATCGCCCCCTTGCGGATGCTCAGCGAGGGATCCGGGACGAGCAGGTCCTCGGCGACGTCGTGCACGACGCCCAGTCCGTGGCACTCCGGGCAGGCGCCGGCCGCGGTGTTGGGTGAGAACGACTCGGCTTCCAGCCGTGCGGCACGGGGCGGATAGGTGCCGGCGCGGGAGTACAGCATGCGCAGCAGATTGGACAGCGTGGTGAGGGTGCCGACCGTCGAGCGCGAGCTGGGCGACCCGCGTCGCTGCTGCAGGGCCACGGCCGGTGGCAGCCCGGTGATTTCCTGCACGTGCGGTGCGCCGACCTGTTGCAACAGCCTTCGGGCGTACGGCGCTACGGACTCGAAGTAGCGCCGCTGGGCCTCCGCGTAGAGCGTGCCGAACGCGAGCGAGGACTTGCCCGAACCGGAGACGCCGGTGAAGGCGACCATCGCGTCCCGCGGAACGTCGACATCGATGTTCCGCAGGTTGTTCTCACCGGCGCCCCGGACATGCACGAAGGAGTCGGTTGCGTCCTTGTTCACCGTTCCTGATTACCTGATCGCGTCGCGAACCGCGCGACAGGAGCCGTCACCGGGCGCCGCTCCCAGGGATCATCCGAGAGCGCTTCACCATTGATCCGTACGTGGGCCTGACGGGAACCGTGTCCCCGTGCCTCACCCATCGCCCACAGGGACGATCGTCCGGCTGAAGCCCTATGGAGCCCCCGCAGCGAGGCGACCGCCCTTCGCGCCTCTCTCGATCGGCCCTGGCTGAGACCTGGCGGTGGAGCAGGCCCTGCGCGGGGAGGACGAGGAGATCTGACCGTACAGCCTGCACCTGCTGGCAGGGGGCCTGCATGTCACGCGGCGTCGGCGTCACCTCGGGGGCATCCTGTGGGCACTCGCAATCGCGGGGGAGCCGACGGGGGAGTCATGCGGATGTCGTCTCAGGGCGTTACGGTCGTGGCTCTCCTGGTGGACCCGGACGCGCCCACGGAGATCGCGCAGCGCATGGCCCCGATGCCTTCTGATCGGCTCGCCGACAGGTCAGGCCAGGGACGACGGTTCGACGTCGAGGTGGTCAGTGAGCCCTTCACCGCAGGGACCGAGGACCTGTCCACATTGACGCGCCGGATCATGGACCGCAGAAGCGAGGGAAACTGGGACATCGTCGTGGCCCTCACCGACCTTCCGCTGCACTCACATGGGCGCAAGCTCGTGGTGGATCTGAGTCACGAACACGGCTTGGCCCTGCTGTCTCTTCCCACGCCGGGGGCTTCCGGCTGCAGACAAGGGCCCAGCAGGCCGTGGAAGAAGCCGTGCTCAGCTTGATGGGCCCGCAGGCCACCGGGTCTGAGGGCCTGGGCCCTCCGGGAAGTCAGCCGCTGCGGGGGCCCTTCATCAGTCGTCTCGCGCCCATCCGTCCGGGCCAGGCCGGTGACGAGGAGATCGCCGATCTGCGGTACGTCGTGAGTGGGCCGCGCGGTTACCTGAGGGTGCTCCTCGGTATGGTCCGCGCCAACCGGCCGTGGCGTTTGGTGCCGGGTCTGTCCAAGGCATTGGCGGTCGCGCTCGCCACGGGAGCAGTCGCCACCGTGAACTCCACCATCTGGAACCTGGCCACGTTCCTGAGCACGCCACGCCTGGTGATCGCCATGGTCGGATCTGTCGCCCTCATGATCGGCTGGCTGATCGTGGACGCGAACCTGTGGCATCGAACGGACGAGGTTTCGCCGGAGGCGAGGAAGAGGGCGGCCCTCTGGAACGCCTCGACACTCATGACCGTGGGTATCGGGGTGCTCGTCTGCTACGCGGGTTTGATGGTCATCAACCTGGTGTGGGCGCTGTTCATCCTCAATGACCGGGTGTTCGCGACCATGACACGAACCCCGCTGCACGCCATTGAGTACTGGACGCTGTCTTGGTTCGTCGCTTCGGTCGCCACGGTGGGCGGCGCGCTGGGATCGGGCCTCGAGAGCGACGAGGCGATCCGGGCGGCCGCCTACTCCAAGCGCGAACAGGAGCGTCGCAGCGTGCTGCAGGACGACCACGGTGACTAGCTGGTGAACTCAGTCGGAGATGTGGCGTCGGTTGGTGGTCGTCCGGGTCCGGAGATTCCGCTGATCGGTCGGTGCGTGGTTGTTTCGCCTCGGGGGCCGACGGGGACCCGGACGCAACGCCGCCGGAGCGCCGAAGCTCCGCGTGGCGGGACCGACGGCAAAACGACCGTTCCATCTGATCCAGGTGAACGGCCCCCAGAGGCTGCCGGAGCCCCGGACCCCGTCGCAGCACTTCCGAGAGTCAGGCTCTCTGCGCCTTCCCATCACCGCCGTACCGCGACATCAGGGAAGCCACCATGAAAGCAGCGGTATACGAAGGACCGCGAACGGTCACAGTGAAGGACGTACCGGACGCGAAGATCGAGCACCCGTGCGACATCATCGTCAAGATCACCACCACCAACATCTGCGGTTCGGACCTGCACATGTACGAGGGCCGTACCTCGTTCGAGTCCGGCCGCACCCTGGGGCACGAGAACATGGGCGAGGTCGTGGAGGTCGGCTCGGCCGTCCGCAAGGTCCAAGTCGGCGAGTACGTGGTCCTGCCCTTCAACATCGCCTGCGGCTTCTGCAAGCAGTGCGAGCAGGGTCTGACCAACTACTGCCTGACCATGCAGCCGGAACCGGCCCTCGCCGGAGCTGCCTACGGATTCGCCGACATGGGCCCCTACCAGGGCGGCCAGGCGGAGCTGCTGCGCGTGCCCTACGGCGACTTCAACGCGCTGCGTCTGGGCGAGGACGCCGCCGAGCGGCAGACCGACTACGTGATGCTCGCCGACATCTTCCCCACCGGCTATCACGCCACAGAGATGGCCCATGTCAAACCGGGTGACCAGACCATCGTCTTCGGGGCCGGTCCGGTCGGGCTGATGGCGACCTACTCCGCCCTCCTCAGGGGCGCCGGGCGCGTCTGGACAGCCGATCACCAGCCCGACCGGCTGCGCAAGGCGGAGGAGATCGGGGCCATCCCCATCAACACCGCCGAGCAGAACCCGGCGGAGGTCGTCAAGGAGGCCACCCTCGGTCTGGGCGCCGACAACGGCTGCGAATGCGTCGGCTACCAGGCACACGACCCCGAAGGACACGAGGACGCCAGTCTCACGCTCAACGGACTGATCGACTCGGTCAGGTTCACCGGCGACATCGGAGTGGTGGGCGTGTTCCTGCCCCAGGACCCCGGCGGCGAGGAAGCCCAGGGGGAGCTGGAAGCCCAGGGCAAGGTCCCGATCGACTACGGCATGATGTGGTTCAAGGGCCAGAGCATGGGCACCGGGCAGGCGCCAGTGAAGAAGTACAACCGTGCCCTGCGGGACCTGATCGCCGGCGGGAAGGCCAAACCGAGTTTCGTCGTCTCCCACGAGCTCGGCCTGGACGAGGCCCCCACCGCCTACGAACACTTCGACGCCCGTGACGAGGGCTGGACCAAGGTGGTCCTGCATCCCAACGGACACGGCAACGGCCACAAGCGGTAAGAGACCCGGGGCCGCCGTGCCTCCTGTTCCTCCGCACCGGCCCGGGGGACGGGTAGCCATCTGCCCGTCCGCCGGACTGGGCTGGGGGCAATCGCCGCGTACCGGCCGGCCCTGAACCAACAACGACTGCGTGTCGCGCTCGCAGCGGGCGCGGGTCTGGCGCTCAGTACCTTCGTGGGCTACCTGGCGGCGGGGCGACTCGTGACGTTCCTCCCACTGCTGGCCGTATGGGCCTTCGCCGCCGGAATGGCGTGGGCCGTCGGATCGACCGCTGGGATCGTCGCAGCGACTACCGTGGGCAGCATGCTCGTGACCATCACCCTGCCCACGAGCGTCGGCCGAAACTCCTCGACCGCTCCGAGCGCGTCACCCTGCTCGTCGGGGAGGGGGCCCGGGCCGCCCGCGAGGACGTCCTCACCCTCGCCGACCGTCTGGCCGCACCGATGGTACTCACCCTGAAGGCGAAGGCCGCCTGACCCGGGAGTGCTTCTTGGCGTCGGGCGCGCTCCTTCTCGGTGGCGACGTGCTCGGTCCGGTCCTGTTCCTGGAGGACGAGAAACCCCACGGGCTGGCCCTGTGCGGTGATGGTGAAGTGAGGATGTGCCCTGCGGCGGCGATGAGCCGGGGTGCGTAGCCGGTCTGCCCGGCCGAGCAGGTGTGTCCTTCGGCCTCGGCGGTGGTGATCAGTGCCTGGATGAGTTTGAGAGCGCGTCCTGGGACGGGCTTGGTCAGGCCGAGCGGTTGGCGTTCGTTCTGCATGGCCCGGACAACGGTGTGCTGCCGAGTGAGTCGGGCGGGGACGGGGTCGAGGACGGCGAGGCGCCAGGCGGGGATGTCGGCGAGTTTGATTTCGTACCCGTCACGGCACCAGCTTCCGTAGAGCTCTTTCGTCTCCGGAATCCTTCCCGATCCGCGTGCGGCGGCGACGCGGGACGGCCACTTCTCCAAGTCGGGACCGCTGCCACTCTTGACGATTCGGCCGCCGGCTCCGCGAGATCCTGTAACAGCTGCTCCGCGAACGTCACACGAGACTGTGATGGAGTGCTTAGCTTCCGCGGCGCGGCCTGTGGTGCCTGCGCTCGGGTGGACTTGGGTCGTGGACCGGCGGCCTGGGTCTTCCGCGGGCGTGATCCGCGGGGAGGGTATGTGCCGTGTGCCAGGTAGTGCTGGCCGGCGCTCGTCAAGGCGACGCTCCACTGCCGGGTCTTCCGGGAGACCGTCACCAGGCCACGGTTGTGGAGTGCCTGGCAGGTGGTCTTGTAGGAGCTGGTGTTCCATACGCCTGCAGGGCACCCGGCTCCCACCCACTGCAACACCGAGAGCTGCCGCTCATTGACCCGCCGTTCCCATGGCCCGCCTTCGACTCGAAGTGGCGTACGACGGCGGCATGATGCCAGTTCCGTTGGTAGGCGACCGGTGCTTCGAGTCAATTCGCTCGAACGAGCGGGCTGACGTGGCTGGAAGCCGATTGGGCCGAGAACCGTAGGTGGGTGCCTGTCCTACGGCGGGGTCTGACTCCTGAGATCTCTGACCGAGGTGTCCTGACCACACGGTGTCGACCGCCGGCCAGGGGACAGCGCACTGTTGGTCTCGGGCTGATGGACGTGTCTCGAAAGGGGCTTGCCGGAAAGGCGTCATCACGATTCTGACCGTCCGCACGGCCCGCTGCCGGCTACGGGACAAGCCGTCGGATCTGAAAGGGAATGAGCATGACCGGCACGTCCTCCGCTTCGCGTCCTCGTCGGCGTCGGCCGGCGGGGGAGGTGGTCCTGGGAGTGGACACGCACCGGGATGCCCATGTGGCCGCTGTGCTCTCCCTGGTGGGGGAAGTGATCGGCGCCGATGAGTTCCCGGCCACCGCGGCTGGATACCGAGACCTGCTGGGGTGGCCAGGGCGTCGGGTACGGTGCGCTGGGCCGGAGTGGAAGGTACCGGTTCCTTCGGAGCTGCCCTGTCACGGTACCTGCTGGCCCAGGGCGTGGACGTTTTCGATTTGTGAACCGGTTCGAGAGAGCTCTTCCGCACCTGCGCAGGGCTCGTCGACGCCAGCCTGAATTACGATGCGGGCGAGGGGGCGGTGCTCCATGCCACCCACGTCACCCTGGGGCTCCTGGCCCGGCGCATCAGGCAGCTCAGCGACGAGGTCCAGGACTTGGAAGGCCGCCTGACCCGGTTGGTGGAGCGCCACGCTCCGCAGCTGCTCGAGGTGGTGGGCATCGGTCCGGACACGGCCGTCACCTTGCTGATCACGATCGGGGATAACCCGGAACGCCCGGGCAGTGAGGCGTCCTTCGCGGCGCTGCGCGGGGTCAGCCCAGTCGAGCGTTCCTCGGGCAGCCGGTCGTACCGTCGCCTCAACCGCGGCAGCGACCGAAAAGCGAACGCGGCCCTGCACCGGATCGTGCAGACCCGCCTGCGCGTTGACCCGCGCACCCAGGATTACTGCGAACGCCGCAACAAGGAGGGCAAGACCCGACGCGAGATAGTCCGAAGCCTCAAGCGCTACGCGGCCCCGGAGGTCTTCCACCTGGTCAGACCTGTGCAGCCGCAACCCTCGTTATAGGGGCAGTCGTGATACGTGAGAGGGTCTGGGGCGTGAGTGAGACACCACCGAACACCCTGCAATACCGCTTTGACGGGCCAGAAGACGCTCCGGTCCTGATCTTGGGTCCCTCACTGGGTACCACATGGCACATGTGGGACCGGCAGGTCCCGGAGCTGATGAAGCAGTGGCGCGTCTTCCGGTTCGACCTGCCCGGACACGGCGGCGCCCCCGCCCACCCCGCGGGCTCCGTCGGGGACCTCACCGCCCGGCTGCTCGCCACCCTCGACAGTCTGGGAGTGCACCGCTTCGGCTACGCGGGCTGCGCCCTCGGCGGCGCGGTCGGCGTCGAGCTGGCCCTGCGCCACCCCCAGCGGCTCGCCTCGCTCGCGCTGATCGCCACCTCGCCCCGCTTCGGCACCGCCGACGAGTTCCGCCGGCGCGGCGTGATCGTACGGTCGAACGGGCTCGACCCGATCGCCCGCAGCGCGCCCGACCGCTGGTTCACGGGCGGCTTCGCCGCCGCCCAGCCCGCGATCACCGAGTGGGCCGTGCAGATGGTGCGCACCACCGACCCCGGCTGCTACATCGCCGACTGCGAGGCCCTCGCCACCTTCGACGTACGGCACGAACTCGGCCGGGTCGGCGTGCCCACGCTGGTCCTGGTCGGCTCGGAGGACCAGATCACCGGCCCCGCCGAGGCCCGCACGCTGGTCGCCGGGATCCCGAATGCCCGTCTGGCCGTCGTACCCGGAGCCTCGCACCTGGTGCCCGTCGAGCAGCCGGCCGCCGTCACGGACCTGCTGGTCACGCACTTCTCCACCGCCTGGCAGCCCGCGTTCGACGCCACCGGCCAGATGGCCATCCAGGCGGCCCCGGTCAAGCCGGTCCTCGCCGCGCCGCCGCCCCCGCAGGCCACGCCCGTCGCCGAGATCGCGCCGCCCGTCGCCGATCCGCACGCGAACGGGCGGCCGGACCCCTACGACGCCGGGATCAAAGTACGCCGCGAGGTGCTCGGCGACGCGCACGTGGACCGGGCGCTGACGCAGGCCGGCGAGTTCTCCGGCGACTTCCAGGACTTCGTCACCCGCTACGCCTGGGGCGAGGTCTGGAACCGGCCGGGCCTGGACCGCCGTACCCGCAGCTGCATCACCCTCACCGCCCTGATCGCGGGCGGTCATCTGGACGAGCTCGCCTTCCACACCCGCGCCGCGCTGCGCAACGGCCTCACGCCGGCCGAGATCAAGGAGGTGCTGCTGCAGGCCGCCGTCTACTGCGGCGTACCGGCGGCGAACAGCGCGTTCAAGGTCGCCCAGCAGGTCATCCGGGAGGAGACCACGCCCCACGAGTGAGCCCCGCCACGAGCACCCGCCGCACACCCCGGGCAGGATGGACCGCATGAAGCTCACCAAGAAGACGCACGCCTGCGTCCGTCTGGAGAAGGACGGCCGGACGCTCGTCATCGACCCGGGCGGGTTCAGCGAGACGGACGCCGCGGCGGGCGCCGAGGCGATCCTCGTCACACACGAGCACGCCGACCACTTCGACGAGGAGCGGCTGCGCACCGCTCTGGAGGGCAACCCGGCCGCCGAGATCTGGACGCTGAAGTCCGTCGCGGACAAGATCTCGGCGGCGTTCCCGGGCCGCGTGCACACCGTCGGCCACGGCGACACGTTCACCGCCGCGGGCTTCGACGTCCAGGTGCACGGCGAGCTGCACGCCGTGATCCACCCGGACATCCCGCGCATCACCAACGTCGGCTACCTGATCGACGGCGGCGTCTTCCACCCCGGCGACGCCCTCACCGTGCCCGGCCACCCCGTGGAGACGCTGCTGCTGCCGGTCATGGCCCCCTGGAGCAAGATCTCCGAGGTGATCGACTACGTCCGGGAGGTCAAGCCGCGGCGGGCGTACGACGTCCACGACGCCCTGCTCACCGACCTGGCCCGCCCCATCTACGACCGGCAGATCGGGGCCCTCGGCGGCTCCGAACACCTGCGGCTGACGCCGGGCGAGTCCGCCCAGCTGTGACGGCGGACGGGCGGGACGGGTTGTCGGACCCGCCCGGTAGGTTGTGAGACATGCGCATCGCCACCTGGAACGTGAACTCGATCACCGCCCGTCTGCCCCGCCTGCTGGCCTGGCTGGAGAACAGCGGCACGGACGTGCTGTGCCTGCAGGAGGCCAAGGTCGCCGAGGAGCAGTTCCCGTTCGACCAGCTCCGTGACCTGGGCTACGAGGCCGCGGTGCACGCCACCGGCCGGTGGAACGGCGTGGCGGTGCTCTCCCGGCTCGGCATCGCGGACGTGGTCAAGGGCCTGCCCGGCGACACCGGGTACGACGGCGCGAGGGAGCCCCGGGCCATCGCCGCGACCTGCGGCCCGGTCCGCGTCTGGTCGGTCTACGTGCCGAACGGACGTGAGGTCGACCACGCCCACTACGCGTACAAGCTCCAGTGGCTCGAGGCGCTGAAGGCGACCGTCGCCGGCGACGCGGGCGGCACCCGCCCCTTCGCGGTGCTCGGCGATTTCAACGTGGCGCCGACGGACGACGACGTCTACGACGTGGCCGCCTTCGAGGGCCTCACCCACGTCACCCCCGCCGAGCGCGCCGCGCTCGCCTCACTGCGCGAGACGGGCCTGTCCGACGTCGTCCCGCGCCCGCTGAAGTACGACCACCCGTACACCTACTGGGACTACCGCCAGCTCTGCTTCCCCAAGAACCGCGGCATGCGGATCGACCTGGTCTACGGCAACAAGCCGTTCGCGAACGCGGTCAAGGACGCCTACGTGGACCGCGAGGAGCGCAAGGGCAAGGGCGCCTCGGACCACGCCCCCGTGGTGGTCGACCTGGAGGTCTAGGGCCTGCCGGGCACACCCTGGGGCCGCCCGCCCGGCGGGTGCGTCACAGCAGTGTCAGATCCACCGACTCGGCCATCGCCGCCAGCCCCGCGTCGCCCGGATGCAGATGGTCGCCGCTGTCGTACGCCGGCAGCATCCGCGACGGCTGCGCCGGGTCCCGTACCGCCGCGTCGAAGTCGAGCACGCCGTCGAAGACGTCGTTCTGCCGGATCCAGGCGTTCGCGGCGGTCCGCTCCGTCTCCAGGGCGGCGGTACAGCGAGGTTCGCCGCCGCACGGCACGAGCGTGGCCACCAGCACCCGCAGCCCGCGCGCGTGCGCCCTGTCGGCGATCTCCTCCAGCCCCGCTGTCAGCGTCTGCGCGCTGCGGCCCGCCAGCAGGTCGTTGATGCCCTCCAGGACGATCGCCGTGCGCACCGAGGTCTGGGCGTGCACGTCCCGGTCCAGCCGGTGCAGCGCGCTCACGCCTGCCGAGTCCGTGGAGACCCCGTCGCCGGGATAGCGGTCGGCAGTCACGCTGTTGCCCGCGATGCCCTGGTTGAGCACGCCGTACCGCGGCACCGCGCTCTGCGCCCGCAGCCGCCCGGCCAGCACGTCGGGCCAGCGCCGGTTGGCGTCCACGGTCGACTTGTCGCCGTCGGTGATCGAGTCGCCGATCACCACCACCGACCCCGGACCGCCGGCCACGTCCACACCGGTCAGCAGTGGCCAGTTCGTCAGGACGCCGGTGTACGCCGTGGCCGCGCCGGCGGCGGTGTGGTCACCGGGTTCGCTCAGGTACGACCGCTGCTGTGCGAGGCGGTGCACGGGCGCCGCCTCGATCGGGCCGGGCAGATGGAAGCTGACCAGCAGATTGGCACCGGCGGGCACGTCGAAGGCGATCGGATCGCTGTACGCCTGTGCTCCCGCCGGAATCTCGGTGTCCGCCGCCCCGCCGAAGGTCAGCCGCACCGGCGTGGCCTCGGCCGCCGCGCCCGTGTCCTGCACGGCCACCGTGGCGCCGCCGATCCGTACCGGCGCCGCGGCGAAGGTGTTGTCGAATCGCAGCCGCACCCCGGTCCCGCCCACCGACGTGTGGACCACCAGCCGCAGCGTCCGGTCGGTCCACGGGCCCACGGCCGGATACCCGGAGGTCGCCGTGGCCCAGGCGCCGGTCCAGCCGGTCGTGGCGGCGCGCACCGACAGGGCGAAGACATGCAGGTCGGGGGCGAGGGGCAGCTGCACCGAGGCGACGGACCGTGTCGCGTCGACCGGCACCGTCACGACGTACAGCCGCGCCTTCTCGGCGAGCGGGCCGTCGGGCGTGTTCACGTGCGGCAGCGCCACCGCCTTGGTGGCGAGCGGGCCGCGCCGCCAGTCGGGGGCGGTGAGCGTGTAGGGGGAGAGAGTGCCGTCGGTGTAGGAGACGGTGCCGGAGGCAGTGAGGTCGGCGCCTGACGTGCTCGCGACCAGGAAGGCGAGTGCGTCGCCCCGGCCGGCCAGTGCCACGCTCTGGCCGTTCGCCCGCACGTTGTCGGGCAGACCCGCGACCCGGTTCGGCCAGGTCAGTGTGGCGCCCTGGACGGTGAGCGCCTGGCCCGGGGTCCAGCCGGCGGCCGTGAGGTCCTCGGCGGACAGGGAGGCTCCCGCGCCGTCGAAGTCGGCCGCGGAGGGGTCGCCGTCGTCGCTCACGGCGGTGTTGTCGAAGAGCTGCTCCAGCGGCAGCGGCGCCGCTCGGTCGTCGTGCTCGGCCTGCGCCGACGCCACCGGCAGCACGGAAGCGATCAGTACGAGGACGACCGCGAACCCCCGGACACCTCGGCGTACCAAGCGACCCTCCTGCTCTGTGCCGCGACGGGACATGGGTGAAGCCATGATCGTGAAGCTAGGGAGAGGGAGGTGGTGGGTCAACGAACCATGCGCGAACACGGTGTGAAACCGCCCGGACGACCGGATACGGCCGTCCGCGCGCCTGTGGTGCGCACGCGGGTGCGAATGACAGGCTGGAGGTATGAACATCCCTTTCCTGGGCCACCGACGCCAGAGGCCCGGGGTCTTCGACCCCGAGGGCATCGCCGAACTCCTGGCCGAGTGCGAGCTGCTCCGTTCCCAGGCGGGCCGGGTGGGCGTCCAACTCGACGACACCGTGGACTCGTTGGAGGCGCTCGACCAGCTGCTGCCGCGCTGGCGGGACGACGAGGAGATCCTGCCCTGGCTGGGCAACGACGCCGGTCTGTACCTGGGCACGGTGATCGTGCGCACGGTCCCCGGCGCGGTCTGGGAGATCTGGCCGGACGGTCAGCCGGTGGTGCGGCTGGAGTCCGGGCGGGTGTTCGACGTCGTGGCGGCGGGCCAGGAGTGGGCCGCCAGCGGCGTGCCCGAACTCTCCCAGCTGTACGCGGAGGTCGCCGAGTCCTGAGCCGGATGGGGCAATTGCGGTAAATACGGCTTATGCCCGAAAAATGCGTGTCGGGTGTCAGCTCCTCGCCCGCACGGATAGTTTGCGGCAGCCACGACACGGCCGAGAGTTGAGTGGGGGAGAGCATGGCCTCGATCCGCCGATCGAACGTGTGCCCCGCACCAGATCCGCGTTCACCGTGTGCGAACGCCATCGAACCCGGCCTCCGGAAGGCCGTGTTCGTGCCCGGCGTGTGCGGAAGGCCGTTCACCCCGCACTTCCTCGCGCCCCGGGTCCCGCGGTTCACGGCCGGCAGACTCGTCGCGCCCCGGTCTCGACTACGATGTGCCGTTCAGCCCCGTGATGGGTGCTCCCCCCGCGGCCGTTCGGCCGCAGGGGCAGCGGTACCCCGAGCCAGGCCCGTCCGGCGGCGGCCGGAGATCACTGCTCGCGCAGCGGAATCGACACGTACGACGGGTCGTTCGCCGGTGAGGAGAAGGTCAGCCGCGCGCCGGACGGGTTGTGCTCGATGTAGAGCGGGTCGACCGTGTCGACGACCAGGGCGAGCCGATGCCCTGCCGGGACGTCGTAGGCCGTGGAGAACAGCTCCAGATCCACGCCGAAGGGCTGTCCGGGCGTGCGCCCGTGGAAGGTGTACGGCGCGTTGCTGATCAGCTTGCCGAGGCCGAGCGGGCCCACGTCGTAGAGGTAGGCGACGAGGGTTCCGCTCTCCTTTGTCGGGGTGAGGGTCGTGTGCAGCTTCGCCGTACCCCGCACGCGCTGGGGCGTGGCGTACTTCCCGGACTGCCACACGGCGGCCCAGCGGCGTGGCAGCAGGGGGATCGAGGCCGTCGGGGGCAACTGGGCGATCTGGTCGAGGATGTTGGAGAGGAAGACGACACCGCCGTCCGCCCCGGAGTTGACGTTCGTGCGGATCGTGACCGAGCCGGCGAGGTCGATCTTCCGGCTGGTCGCGGCCACCGACTTCCAGTCCGGGTAGCCCTCGTAGCCGCCGCCTGTGCGGGCCTTGAGGCGGACCGGCTGCTCACGGTCGATGCCGTTGTCCACGCCCCTGAGGTGGTGGTCGAACCAGCGCCCGGTGTCGGCCCACACGTCGTTGGGCAGGCCCAGCAGTCCGGTGGCCTCGGCGGTCGCGTGGTCGCCGGGGCGCAGGGAGAGTCTCTTCGGGACGGTCAGCTTCTCGTAGAAGTCCGCGTACTGGTTGGGCGGGAAGATGGTGTCTCCCCAGGCGTTGGCGAGCATGACCGCGGCGCCGTTGTCGTTGATCCGGTCGAGGTAGGCCGCGGGGGAACGTTTCTTGCCCCAGGCGATCAGCTCCGGTTCCTTCTCCAGGTTGGAGGCGAAGAAGTCCTCGAACACCTGCTGGAGTTCGGCGCTGGGCCGCCCGGTGAGCTGGCCCGCGCCCCACAGCAGGGCGGCGGCCTGGGAGTGCTGGGTGCGGCCGGAGTAGATCGAGTCGATCAGGTCGGCCCAGCCGCTGAGCGCCGCGACGGCCCTGACGCGTCTGTCGTGCGCGGCGGCGAGCAGGGTGATGCCGGCGCCGTACGAGACGCCCGCCATGCCGACGCGCCCGGCGTCGGACGGGGTGTTGGCGAGCGCCCAGTCGATGACCTTGGACGCGTCGGCCACGTCGGGCGGCCCGGCGACCTCTATGTGGCCACCGGACTGCCAGAAGCCGCGGGTGTTGTACGTGACGACGACGTAGCCCGCGTCGGCGAGCTTCTGGGCCTGGGCGAGGTACTCGATCTGCGGCGTGGCCCAGCTCGTCGGCAGCACGAGCAGCGGGTGGCGGCGGCCGGCGCCGGCGCCCGCGGGCGTGACGACGTTCGCCTTGAGGATCGTGCCGCCGTCCCCGGTGATGTCGACGAAGCGGACGGTGTTCGGGGCCGCCTGGGCGGCGGGGGCGAGCCCGAGGGCGCTTCCGGCGACCAGGGTCGCGGAGACGGCGCCCACGGCAGTCGTACGCAGGGCCTTGCGAGGGAGTCCCACGGGTCACTCCTCACTCGTGTAAGTGCAAAGTGACCCGACGGTAACCTCGGCGGCTTACTGTAGGTAACCCGTCGGTAAGTTACGTGAAAGTAACAATCATTGAAATGCACAGCACCCTAGGACGCACGATGCGAGGTACGGGGAGGGGTGACCGTGGGGGCCGGCGCCTGGGCCGCGCGGGTCACGTCCGCGACCAACTCGACCACGTCCGGGCCGTAGGCCTGCGAGTTCACCACCTTCAGCAGCAGTACGAAGGTGTGGTTGCCGTGCTTGCGGGCCAGTCGCTCGTGGTTGCGGGCCAGGTAGCGGGTGGCGGCCTGGTTGGTGATCGCGGTCTGGCCGCAGAAGAGGAAGACGGGCCGCGTGCCCGGGCCCTGATCCACAGTCAGCCGGGCGAGGAGCACGTGCTCTTCTCTGCCGGGCTCCACGCGGTACCGCTCGGAGCCGATCTGGAAGGCGCCGCGGTCCGGTCCGGGCTCGGCGTCGACGTTCACCCGCACACCGGGCAGCAGGGACGCGAGGTGCGCCGTCATGCGGCGGTTGGACGCCGGGCCGCCCACACAGAACTCCGTGCGCTCGCCGAAGCCCTGGCGTGCCGCGTCGTGCGGGACGATCTGGGCGTAGGCGTTGCAGTCCTTGATCAGCGCGGCCAGCTCGAGGAGCGCGAACACGTCGAAGCGCATCACCGACAACTCCGGCCCGCCCGCGCCGCGGTTCACCACCAGCAGCGACTCGGAGTTGTCGGGCAGCCCGAAGAACACCTGCTTGCGGCGGAGCCTGCGCTTCCAGAGATAGGTGCGGGCCAGCCAGCCGATCGCGGCGCTGAGGCCGGCGGCGATCACGCCGAGGACGATGTTGCGCACGTCGTCAGTCATGGGCGCGCATGGTAGCGGGCGCAGGGAAACCGTGTTCGAGTGGTGGGTGAGGGGGTGTGCGCGCGCTCCTGACGCGGGCATGCCCATGAATTAGGCTGCGCGGACGGTCCCTGACTGGAGGTGCGGATGCGTCGCCCTGTCGTGCGGAAACTGTCGGTTCTGGCGGTGTCGGCCGCCGTGGTGTCGGTGGGGGCCGCGGCGCCCCCGGCTCCCCGGACGGCGCCGGTGGAGAAGGTCCCGGTCGCCGTGGGGTACGGCGGCGCGGTGTCGAGCGTCGACGCGGACGCCTCCGCCGCCGGCATCGAGGTGCTGAGAAAGGGCGGCAACGCCGTCGACGCGGCCGTGGCCACCGCCGCGGCACTGGGCGTCACCGAGCCCTACTCCGCCGGTCTGGGCGGGGGCGGCTACTTCGTCTTCTACGACGCCAAGTCCCGTACCGTGCGCACGATCGACGGTCGTGAGACGGCACCGCTGAGCGCCGACGAGAACCTCTTCGTGGAGAACGGCAAGCCCGTTCCCTTCGCCGAGGCCGTCACGAGCGGGCTGAGCGTCGGCACCCCCGGCACCCCCGCGACCTGGGGGACGGCGCTGCGCAGCTGGGGCAGCAAACCGCTGCGCACCCTCCTGGAGCCCGCCGAACGGCTGGCCCGCGACGGCTTCACCGTCGACGCCACCTTCCGCGCCCAGACCGCGTCCAACGAAGCCCGGTTCCGGAACTTCCCGGACACCGTGAAGCTCTTCCTGCCCGGTGGCGAACTGCCCGTCGTCGGCTCCACGCTGACCAACGGCGACCTGGCCGCCACCTACGACGAACTGGGCCGCAAGGGCGTCGACGCGCTGTACCGGGGCAAGCTGGCCAAGGACATCGTCGACACCGTCAACGAGCCCCCGGTGGACCCCGACTCGGGGTACCACGCCCGCCCCGGCGACCTGTCGCTGAAGGACCTGGCCGCCTACCGCACCAAGCAGCAGGCGCCCTCCCGGACCACGTACCGGGGCCTGGGGGTCTACTCGATGGCGCCCTCCTCCTCGGGCGGCACCACCGTCGGTGAGGCGCTCAACATGCTGGAGCTGAGCGACCTGTCGAGGAAGCGGACGAGTGACGCCCAGTATCTGCACCGCTTCATCGAGGCGAGCCGGATCGCCTTCGCCGACCGGGGGCGCTGGGTCGGCGACCCCGCCTTCGAGGACGTACCGGCCAAGGAGTTGCTCTCGCAGCGCTACGCCGACTCGCGCGCCTGCCTGATCAAGGACGACGCGGTGCTGACCAGCCCGGTCGCGCCGGGCGACCCGCGCAAGCCGGCGGCCTGCGCCACGGGCGGCACGGCCGCGCCGACGACCTACGAGGGTGACAGCACCACCCACCTCACCACAGCGGACCGGTGGGGCAACGTCGTCTCCTACACGCTCACCATCGAGCAGACCGGCGGCAGCGGCATCACCGTCCCGGGCCGCGGCTTCCTGCTCAACAACGAGCTGACGGACTTCTCCTTCGCCCCCGCCAACCCGGCGGTGCACGACCCCAACCTGCCCGGCCCGGGCAAGCGTCCGCGCTCGTCGATGGCGCCGACGATCGTGCTGGACGAGCACGGCAGGCCGGTGGTCGCACTCGGCTCGCCCGGCGGCGCCACCATCATCACCACCGTGCTGCAGACGCTGACCGGGTTCCTGGACCGGGGGCTGCCGCTGGTCGACGCGATCGCCGCGCCCCGGGCCAGTCAGCGCAATGCCGCGCAGACCGAGCTGGAGCCCGGCCTCTACGACGACAGCGCGCTGCGGAAGCGGTTGCAGGACATCGGCCACTCCTTCCGCCCCAACCCGGAGATCGGCGCGACCACGGGCGTACAGCGGCTGCCGAACGGCAAGTGGCTGGCCGCGGCCGAGACCACCCGGCGCGGGGGCGGGTCCGCGATGGTGGTGTGGCCGGTGCGGTAGGCCTAGACGGCCGCGCCCTCGGTACGGAATGTCAGCCTGCCGTCCTCCTCGTCGACCCGCACCCGGTCGCCGTCCTTGACCCGGCCGTCGAGGAGGAGGCGGGAGAGCTGGTTGTCGACCTCGCGCTGAATGGTGCGGCGCAGCGGGCGGGCGCCGTACTCCGGCTCGTAGCCCCGCCGGGCCAGGAGGTCGACGGCCGGGTCGGAGAACTCGACCGTGATGCCCTGCGCGTGCATCAGACGGCGGGTGCGCTCCAGCAGCAGGTCGGTGATGCTGTGCAGTTGGTCCGGCGTGAGCTGGCGGAAGAAGACGATCTCGTCGATCCGGTTGAGGAACTCGGGCCTGAAGTGCTCGCGCAGCGGCCGCAGGATCTGCTCGCGGCGCGCCTCCTCGTCCGCGTCGGCGCCGCCCGCGCCGAAACCGATGCCGGCCCCACGCCGGGTGATCGCCTCGGAACCGAGGTTGCTGGTCATCACGATCACCGTGTTGGTGAAGTCGACCGTGCGGCCCTGAGAGTCGGTCAGCCGGCCGTCGTCGAGGACCTGGAGAAGGATGTTGAAGACGTCCGGGTGCGCCTTCTCCACCTCGTCGAGCAGCAGCAGCGAGTACGGGTGCCGCCGCACCACCTCGGTGAGCTGGCCGGCCTCCTCGTGGCCGACGTACCCGGGCGGCGCGCCCACCAGACGGCTGACGGTGTGCCGTTCCTGGTACTCGCTCATGTCGAGCCGGACCATCCGCTCCTCGCTGCCGAACAGCGCCTCGGCCAGCGCGCGGGCCAGCTCCGTCTTGCCGACCCCGGTCGGGCCGAGGAACAGGAAGCTGCCGATCGGCCGGTCGGGACTGGCCAGCCCGGCGCGGGAGCGCATGACCGCCTCGGAGACCACCCGGACCGCCTCGTCCTGGCCGACGACCCGCTCGTGCAGGTGCTCCTCCAGGCCGAGCAGCCGTTCCTTCTCCTCCTCGGTCAGCCTGCTCACCGGGATGCCGGTCTGGCGGGACACCACCTCGGCGATGGCCTCGGTGGTGACCTCCAGGTTCTGCCCCTCGTCGGCCTGGTCGTCGCCGGAGGCCTGCGAGATCCGCTGCCTCAGCTCCATGATCCGGTCCCGCAACTGGGTGGCCTGCTCGTACTGCTCGGCGGCGACCGCCTGGTCCTTGTCCCGGGCCAGTTGTTCGGCCTCCCGCTCCATGGCCCGCACGTCCGTGCCCTTGGTACGCGCGCGCAGCCGCACCCGCGCGCCCGCCTGGTCGATCAGGTCGATGGCCTTGTCGGGCAGCCGCCGGTCGGTGAGATACCGGTCGGACAGCTCGACGGCGGCGACCAGGGCCTCGTCCGTGTAGCGGACCTGGTGGTGGGCCTCGTAGCGGTCGCGCAGGCCCCGCAGGATCTCGATCGCGTCCGCGGGAGTCGGCTCGGGGACCAGGATCGGCTGGAAACGGCGGGCGAGGGCCGCGTCTTTCTCGATCCGGCGGTACTCCTCCAGCGTCGTGGCGCCGACGATGTGCAGTTCTCCACGGGACAGGGCGGGCTTGAGGATGTTGCCCGCGTCCATGGAGCCGCCCTCACCGCCGCCGCCCGCGCCGACGACGGTGTGCAGCTCGTCGATGAAGACGATCAGGCGGTCGGAGTTGGCGCGGATCTCGCCCACGATGTTGTTGAGCCGCTCCTCGAAATCGCCCCGGTAGCGCGTGCCCGCGACCACGCCGGGCAGGTCGAGGGCGAGCACCCGCCGCCCGATCAGTACGTCGGGCACGTCACCGTCGGTGATCCGCTGCGCCAGCCCCTCCACGATCGCCGTCTTGCCGACGCCCGCGTCACCGATGAGCACCGGGTTGTTCTTGCCGCGCCGGGAGAGCACCTCGATGGTCTGCTCGATCTCCTCGTCCCGTCCGATCACGGGGTCGATACGGCCCTGCCGGGCCAGCTCGGTGAGATCGCGGCCGTACTTGTCGACGGTCGGCGTGGCCGTGGACCGGGGCTGCTCGGGGCGTGCCTGCGCGGTGTCCGGGGCCTCGGGCGGCATGCCGGAGGGGGCGAAGCGGGCCGCGTTCAGGATGTGCCCGGCGGCGGAGTCCGGGTTGGCGGCGAGGGCGCTGAGCACGTGCTCGGGGCTGATGTAGCCGGTGCCGCTCGCGCGGGCCAGGTCGTGCGCGTCCAGCAGGGCCCGCTTGACGGCCGGGGTGAGCGAGAGGGAGGTGGGCGGCGGGGCCTCGTTCTGCGGGTGCTGGACCGGGCCCGAGCGCTCGTCGATCTCCGAGGCCAGGCTGTCGGGGTCAGCGCCGGCGCGGCTGAGCAGGCTGCGGGTCGGTTCGCTGGCGAGGGCCGCGCGCAGCAGGTGCTGGGTGTCGAGGTCCCGGCTGCCGTGCTCGGCGGCGTACTGGGCGGCGCCGCGCACCATGTCCCGGGCCGGCTGACTGAGCAGCCGGCCGATGTCGATCTGGCGGGGACCCGGACGAGGTCCGCCGAAGAAGCGGGCCAGGAATTCTCCGAACGGGTCCGGGTTCATGCCCTCCGGGCCGGGGAAGCCGCTGGTCATCACAGTTCCGTTTCGCTGGTCGGCGTACCGGTGTGCACGGGTTCCCGTGCGCTGCGCGGCCGTGCGTGGGGTGCGCTGCTCAACACCCTGGCACGATCGGGAGCGGGTGGCATGTGGAGCCGCGGTCCGTGGGCCCTCCCCTTGATCGGCGGGCGCGGGCCGGCAGTGGCCGGTCGCCCGGTCCGTGGGTCATTCCTTGCCCGGCGGTGGCGGGCTGTGCGTGGCCGGTGCCCCGGTCCGTGGGCCGTCCTTGCTCGGCGGGCGCGGGCTGTCAGTGGCTGGTCGCCCGGTCCTGCGCGCCCCTTCCGGGTGCCGGCCTGGCCGGGAGGACGCGGTCCCGCTTGATAGCCACGGGTGTGTTCGGCGTGGGCCGCGCGGCATCCGTCGTTCGTGCGCAGGGACCGGCCGTCGGGGGCCGTGTGGCAGTCGTCCCGGCCGCTCGCGACGAGCGGGGGCTCGATGGCCCACTCCATGCGCTTGCTCGGGCGCAGGCCCCTTCCTGGGCGGCTTCATTCGAAGCCGAAGGGGCTTCGTGCACACGGCGGCCGCTGCCGTGGCCGCCGGGGCGAGGTCGCCGGCGCGCGGCCGGAAGGTGGTCGGGATGCCGTGCCCGAGAGGGCGTCGCTCGATGAGTCCCTCCCGGACCCCACCGCGCCAATTGTGATACCGGTATTAGAATGGCGGCATGGTGCGCACCCCCCTCACCCCTGAAGAGCGTGAACGCGGCGAGCGGCTCGGGCAACTGCTGCGCGAGGCGCGCGGCGGCCGCAGCATGGCCGAGGTCGCGGCCGCCGCCGGTATCTCCGCGGAGACCCTCCGCAAGATCGAGACCGGCCGCGCCCCTACGCCGGCCTTCTTCACCGTGGCCGCCCTCGCCCGCGCGCTCGGCCTGTCGATGGACGATCTCGCCGGAGCGTGCGCGCCGGTGGGGGTCTGACGTCGCCGCCGGAAAACTCCCCGTAGCGGCGCCGTAACACGACTGGTGTTGTCTACGGCGCGGAATGCTTCGCTCCTTACGGGGGTCGCGCCATGGCGGCGGAACAACTACCGGTCCGCGTGCGGGAGTTCGCGAACCACCTGACCGGCCTGCTGGCGAGCTTGGACAACGGTGCCGGGTGGTGCGCGGTGTTCTGGCAGCGCGATCCGGAGGGCATGCGGGCCTGCCTCGACGGGCGCGAGGTGCCTCCCTGGGACGTGGTCGAGGCGCTTGTGCAGGATCTCGCCGCGGAGCACGGCCCCGAGGCCGCCGCCGCCGAACTGCGACGGGCCCGCCCCCTGCACGCCGCCGCGCTCCTCGCGTACGACACCCGGCCCGGCGGCCGCGACGCCCTCGGGGATCGGCTCGACGCCATGCTCCAGGAACAGCGGTACGCCGCCGGACGGCTCGCTGAGCTGGGCCGGTTACTGCCCACGGCCGCCGGTCGGGCCGACGCGGACGCCATCCGCCTGGACCTGGCATGGGCCCGCGACGACCACGGCCGGGCGACCGCACGGTGCGCCGAACTCCGCAGGAGGATGGCGGACTTGGACCGACGGGCGGCGGACGGACGCGAGGCCGGGGGAGCGCTCCTGGATCCCGGCGGTGGCTCCGGGGAGGCCGTTCTCGATCCCGGCGCCGTTCACGGCGTGGCTCCCGGCTCCGGCGCCCCCGCCGGCACGGCCGCCACCGACTCGGCCGCGAGGGACGGACGGGAGGGCCGGGGGAGGGGGCTGCGCGAGCAGCGCAGGCGTCGCCGGGGCGGCGCCCGTTTCGCGGGCATGGCGGAGGAGGGTGCCGCCCCCACCGTCGCGCCCCCGGGCGCCGTGCCCGGACTGTCCGCCCCGGCCCCCGCCACCGGACGTTCCCCGCGAGGAGCCCGTTTCGCGGGAGCGGCAGCCGAGCCCGCCGCGGCGCCGGAGCCGCCGCTCGAGGAAGTGGACGGAACGGCGCGGCAGGAGGCCGCAGCTATGGCCGAGACGCTGGCGCGGCTGCGGAGCGAGGGCCGCACGGGGGAGGCGCACGTCCTGCTGGCCGAGGCCGCGTACGGGCCCGCCGCCCGCTTCCCGCTGTTCGCCGGCGAGCTCGAACGGGCAGGGCTCGGTGCCGACTGGGCGACGCTGCTGTGGGAGGCCGCCTCGCTGCCCGCCGGCCGGCTCGTCGCCGCGGCGGACGCGCTGGTCGCGGCGGGCCGGGACGCCGACGGGGCACGGCTCCTGCGGCAGGGCGTGGCGCGGCCGCCGGGCGAGATCGGCCTGGCCGTGCTCGGGCTGGCCCACGAGGGCCGTCACCGCGAGGTGCGCGCGCTGCTCGACGCGTACGTCCGCGTCCGCACCCCCGACGAGGCCGCGCGCAGTGCCGGAGCCGAGCCGGAGACCCTGGTGCCCCTCCTGCTGGAGGCCGCGCGCGGCGTCTCCGCCGAGCGGCACCGGGATCTGGTGCACGCCCTGAGGGTTGCCGGGCTCACCGGCTGAGCACGCTGCCGGACGTGCGTGACGAGCCGTCCGCCGCCCGTGGCGCCGCCGGCCACGCGGGCCGCGTCAGGACGCACGGGAGCATCGCCGGCGGGGACGTCTTCAGGGCGCCCGGTCCGGGCACTCGAGGGCCCGGAGGCGTCCGGCGGCGGACCCGCCGGCTCCCGGGGGCGGCGAGCCGGGCGGCGCCGCCGTCGTCGCTCGTCCGGGTCACCGGGGGCGCGCACGGCGCGGAACGGCCGCAGGGTGGTGGTGTCCGCGGGAGGTGCTCGCCGAGCGCCACCGTCTCGGTCGGTGGAGAGGCCCGCGGCGTGTCCACCCGGCCGAGGGGGCTCGACAGCTGCTTGTGGAGGTTCCGTGCGCGACATGCCGTTGACCAAGAGCATCGGTGAACTCCTGCACCGGCGGCACGGCTCCCCCCGGCGGGCCCACGCCCGGCCCGGGCCGGACAGGTTCGGGTTGGACAGCATGCTGGCCGGGGGATTCACCGCCGGCACGCTCGGCCCCGAGGACGAGGCGAGACTCGCCGACGAGGTGGCTCAACTCCTTCCCCACGGCGCCGACATGGTCACCAAGGCGCGGGAGACGCTGACCACGATCGTCGATCACCTCGGGGGGCAGCGAGAACTGATGGCCTGGCTCGACCGCCACCCCGGCCGCCCCAGACTGATCGCGCGGATGTACGTGCTCATGGGTCAGCTCGACCGCTACAGCGACGAAGGCGCGGTGCTGGACGCGCTGCGGGCGTCCCGGGCCCAGGACCCGTATCCCGGCGGGCTGCGCGACTACCTTCCGCCGGACACCACGGACGAGACCCTCGGCACCGTGGCAGCCCGGATCGAGGACCTGCTGGCCGACGGCCGTGAGGAGGAGGCGGTCCGTCTCGCCCTGGCGACCACCTCCTGGCTGCGGCACGTGGCCGAGAGCGCCGACGACCCCCTCCCCGTCGTCCGTGAGATGGGTGAGCTGATGGCCCATGTGCACGAGGACGTCGGCGAGGCCGCCCGTCGCTCCTGAAACGGCGCGCCGCACCGCCGCTCGCCCCGGCGCCTGACCGGACGCGGGTGGCCGGGTGCCGGGCGCCCCGGGGCGCGGGAAAGTGACCGCCGGCAGACGCGGGAAACCGGCCGACGCCCATGTCCGCGGCCCCGAGCGCCCTCACGCGCGTCGCTCACCCACAGGAGTGTGAAACAGCCCCGAAACCCGGGGTTGACGACGATGGTCTTGGCAAGTCCTTCGCCTGGGCATACGTTCGTGCCTCTACGCCCTGCTCTACGGGCGTAGAGGCGCTGACGCCCCGTCGAAGGAGCAGCTCATGGCGAACATCGTCCGTGCCGCTCTGGTCCAGGCCACCTGGACCGGCGACACCGAGTCCATGGTGGCGAAACACGAGGAGCACGCCCGCGAGGCGGCCCGGCAGGGCGCCAAGATCATCGGGTTCCAGGAAGTCTTCAACGCCCCCTACTTCTGCCAGGTCCAGGAGCCGGAGCACTATCGCTGGGCCGAGCCGGTGCCGGACGGGCCGACCGTGCGCCGTATGCGGGAACTGGCGCGCGAGACCGGCATGGTGATCGTCGTGCCGGTGTTCGAGATCGAGCAGTCCGGCTTCTACTACAACACCGCCGCGGTGATCGACGCCGACGGCAGCTACCTCGGCAAGTACCGCAAGCACCACATCCCGCAGGTGCGGGGCTTCTGGGAGAAGTACTACTTCAAGCCCGGCAACCTCGGCTGGCCCGTCTTCGACACCGCCGTGGGGAAGGTGGGCGTCTACATCTGCTACGACCGTCACTTCCCGGAGGGCTGGCGCCAACTCGGCCTGAACGGCGCCCAGCTGGTGTACAACCCGTCCGCCACGCACCGCGGACTGTCGTCCTACCTGTGGCGGCTGGAGCAGCCGGCGGCGGCCGTCGCCAACGAGTACTTCGTCGCCGCCATCAACCGGGTCGGCGTCGAGGAGTACGGCGACAACGACTTCTACGGAACGAGCTACTTCGTCGACCCGCGTGGGCAGTTCGTGGGGGAGACCGCCAGCGACAAGGCCGAGGAACTCGTCGTGCGCGACCTCGACTTCGACGTCATCGAAGAAGTGCGGCAGCAGTGGGCCTTCTACCGCGACCGCCGCCCCGACGCCTACGAAGGGCTGGTGCAGCCGTGACCAAGGATCTGCTGGGACGCCACCGGGCCGTGCTCCCCGACTGGCTCGCGCTCTACTACGACGAGCCGCTCGAGATCACCCACGGCGAGGGCCGGCACGTCTGGGACGCCGCCGGAAACCGCTACCTCGACTTCTTCGGCGGCATCCTGACCACGATGACCGCGCACGCCCTGCCCGAGGTGACCAAGGCGGTGAGCGAGCAGGCCGGACGGATCATCCACTCCTCCACCCTGTACCTCAACCGGCCGATGGTCGAACTCGCCGAGCGCATCGCCCAGGTGAGCGGCATCCCGGACGCCCGGGTCTTCTTCACCACCTCCGGCACGGAGGCCAACGACACCGCCCTGCTGCTGGCCACGACGTACCGCCGCAGCAACACGATCCTGGCGATGCGCAACAGCTACCACGGCCGCTCCTTCAGCGCCGTGGGCATCACCGGCAACCGCGGCTGGTCGCCTACCTCCCTGTCCCCGCTCCAGACGCTGTACGTACACGGAGGCGTCCGCACCCGCGGGCCCTACGCGAGCCTCAGCGACGACGAGTTCATCGCGGCCTGCGTCGAGGACCTGACCGACCTGCTCGGCCACACCCGCCCGCCCGCCGCGCTGATCGCCGAGCCCGTCCAGGGCGTCGGGGGCTTCACCGCCCCGCCGGACGGGCTGTACGCCGCCTTCCGTGAGGTGCTTGCCGAGCGCGGGATCCTCTGGATCGCCGACGAGGTGCAGACCGGCTGGGGCCGCACCGGCGAGCACTTCTGGGGCTGGCAGGCGCACGGCCGCAGTGGTCCCCCGGACATGCTCACCTTCGCCAAGGGCATCGGCAACGGCATGTCCATCGGCGGGGTCGTCGCCCGCGCCGAGATCATGAACTGCCTCGACTCCCACAGCATCTCCACCTTCGGCGGCACCCAGATCACCATGGCCGCGGGCCTCGCCAACCTCACCTATCTGCTGGAGCACGACCTCCAGGGCAACGCCCGGCGGGTCGGCGGACTGCTGATCGAGCGGTTGCGGGCCGTCGCCGCGCAGGTGCCGGCCGTGCGGGAGGTGCGCGGCCGCGGGCTGATGATCGGCATCGAGGTGACCCGGCCGGGCACCGACGAGGCCGATCCGCAGGCCGCGTCCGCCGTGCTGGAGGCGGCCCGCGCGGGCGGGCTGCTCATCGGCAAGGGCGGCGGGCACAACACCAGCGCCCTGCGCATCGCCCCGCCGATGTCCCTGACCGTCGCCGAGGCCGAGGAGGGCGCCGCCGTCCTCGAACGCGCTTTGAGGAGCATCGGCTAGCACGAGAGAAGCAAGGGAGCGCCGCCATGACCACCACCCCGGAGTCCTGGGAGCCCCTCGAACCGGCCCTGTCGGTCCGGCAGGTCCTCACGCTGGAGCGGGTGCTCGCCGGGGAGCCGGAAGTGGTGGCGGGCGCGGGCCAGCTGGACCGGCCGGTGCGCTGGGTGCACGTCGCCGAGGCCGCCGACGTCGGCGTGATGCTCAGCGGCGGGGAGATGGTCCTCACTACCGGCGTCCTGCTCGCCGGTGACGCGGACAAGCAGGCCGAGTACGTGAAGTCGCTGCACCGGGCGGAGGCGGCGGCCCTCGTGCTCGGCCTCGGCCGCGCCTTCCCCGCCGCGCCGGACCCGATGCGGCGGGTCGCCGAGCGCTGCGGGCTGCCCATGGTCGTCCTGCACCGCCCCTTCCCCTTCGCCCAGCTCACGGAGGAGGTCCAGTCCCGGCTGGTCAGACGCAAGTTCGCCGCGGTAAGCCGCTCCGAGGAGGTACGCACCGAGCTCACCGCCCTGATCACCTCCGGCGCCCCGCTGCAACGCCTGCTGGACGAGGTGGCCCGGCACAGCGCCTGTCCCGTCGTCGTGACCAACCTCGCCCACCGCGTCCTCGCCACGGCGGGGGAGCGTCCCGCCGTCGACGACGTGCTGCGCGACTGGGAGCGCATCGCCCGCCAGGCCGGCGGCAGCGAGGGCGACGGCTGGATCCGCGCCGAGCTGGGCGGGCGCGGCGAGCGGTGGGGACGCATCATGCTGTGCGGATACCGGGGCGACACCGCCACCGGGCGGCTGCTCGCCGACCGGGCCGCCGAGGCCCTCGTGCTGCACCGCATGCTCGACGGCTCGTCGGGCAGCTGGGAGGAGCAGTCGGCGCAGAGCCTGCTGACGGACCTGATCGGTGGCGTCGTACCGGCACGGCAGTTGCTGCCCAGGGCACGGGCGGCCGGGCTGCCGGTCAACCGGCGCACCTTCGTCCCGCTGGTGGTGCGTGACCGGGAATCCGGCCGGCCGGACCGGGTGATGCGCCTGCTGGGGCTGCCCGGAATCGCCGCCGAACTCGCCGGCGGGACCACCGCGGTGCTGCTCAGCCTCGCCCCGGACCAGGACGCCGAGGCGCTCACCGCCCACTTCGCGGCACGGCTGCGGGCCACGTCACGGCCCGTCGTCGTCGCCGCGGCGGACCCGCGCGCCGCCTGGGACGAGGTCCCCGCGGGCCTGCGCGAGGCGCTGCACGTCGCGGACGCCGTGGCCGGCTCCCCGGCCGTCCTCGACCTCCCGGCCGTCGTCCGCCTGAAGGACGTTCATCTGCGGGGCCTGATCCGGCTGCTGCGGGACGACCCGCAGGTGCAGTCCTTCGCGGAGCGGGAGCTGGACGGGCTGCTGTGCGCGCGGGACGACGAGGCGGGCACCCTGCTCGCCGTGCTGCGCACCTATCTCGCGACCGGCCGCAACAAGTCCCGCACCGCGCAGCTGCACCACGTCTCACGGCCCGCGCTCTACCGCCGTCTGGAGGCGATACAGGCCCGCCTCGGTGTCGACCTCGACGACTTCGAGCAGGCCGCGTCGGTGCACATCGCGCTCCTCGCACACGACGCGCAACAGGGGTGAAACATGCGACGACCTGCGATGACGGCGGTGAAACATGGACCCCCACAAGGGTGACACGGTGGCACGCCGCGCCCTCGCGGACGTGACACGGTGCAACTCAACGACGGCAACCGGACTTCCTAGGCTCACCGGACACCGAGCTACCGGAACGACCGGAGGTCCCGATGAGCCGAGTGATCCGCGCCGCCGTCTTCCAGACGTCATGGACCGGCGACAAGGAGTCGATGATCCGGGTGCACGAGCAGGCGGTGCGCGACGCCGCCGCCCAGGGCGCCCAGATCCTGTGTTTCCAGGAGCTGTTCTACGGACCGTACTTCTGCCAGGTGCAGGACCCGGCCTTCTACGAGTACGCCGAGCGGATCCCGGACGGCCCGATCGTGCGGCGGTTCCAGGCGCTCGCCCGCGAGCTGGGCATCGTCCTCGTACTGCCGATGTACGAGGAGGAGCAGCCCGGCGTGCTGTACAACACCGCGGCGGTGATCGACGCGGACGGCTCCTACCTCGGCAAGTACCGCAAGACACACATCCCGCAGGTGCGCGGCTTCTGGGAGAAGTTCTACTTCCGGCCCGGCAACAGCGGCTGGCCGGTCTTCGACACTGCCGTCGGCAAGGTGGGCGTCTACATCTGCTACGACCGCCACTTCCCGGAGGGCTGGCGGGCGCTCGGCCTCGCGGGCGCCGAGATCGTCTTCAACCCCTCGGCCACCTCGCGCGGACTCTCCGGCTACCTGTGGCAGCTGGAGCAGCCGGCGGCGGCCGTCGCCAACGAGTACTTCGTCGGCGCGATCAACCGGGTCGGCGTCGAGGAGTACGGCGACAACGACTTCTACGGCACCTCGTACTTCGTGGACCCCGAGGCCCAGTTCGTCGGCGAGGTGGCGAGCGACAAGGAGAGCGAACTGGTCGTGCGGGACCTGGACATGGCCAAGCTGCGCGAGGTCCGCGACCGCTGGCAGTTCTACCGCGACCGGGCGCCGGGCACGTACACCCCGCTGACCGCGCCCTGACAGCACCCATCACGGCAGGAGAGGGAGCATGAGCCGTACCGTGATCCGCGGTGGCCTCGTCGTCACCGCGTCCGACGAGATGCACGCCGACGTCCTGATCGAGGACGGCCGAATCGCCGCCCTCGCCGCATCCGGCACCCCGGCCGCCGAGGCCTGGACGGCCGAGCAGGTGCTCGACGCCACCGGGAAGTACGTCATCCCGGGCGGCGTCGACGCCCACACCCACATGGAGCTGCCGTTCGGCGGCACCTTCGCCTCCGACACCTTCGAGACCGGCACCCGGGCCGCCGCCTGGGGCGGCACCACGACGATCGTCGACTTCGCGGTGCAGAGCGTCGGCCACAGCCTGCGCGAGGGGCTGGACGCCTGGCACGCCAAGGCCGAGGGGAACTGCGCCGTCGACTACGGCTTCCACATGATCGTCTCCGATGTGCACGACGAGACGCTCAAGGAGATGGACCTGCTGGTGGAGGAGGGGGTGACCTCCTTCAAGCAGTTCATGGCGTATCCGGGCGTCTTCTACAGCGACGACGGCCAGATCCTGCGCGCCATGCAGCGCTCCGCCGACAACGGCGGGCTGATCATGATGCACGCGGAGAACGGCATCGCCATCGACGTCCTCGTGCAGCAGGCTCTGGCCCGGGGGGAGACCGACCCCCGGTATCACGGCGAGGTGCGCAAGGCCCTGCTGGAGGCCGAGGCCACCCACCGCGCCATCAGACTGGCCCAGGTCGCGGGAGCGCCCCTGTACGTCGTGCACGTCTCGGCGACGGAGGCGGTCGCCGAGCTGACCCGGGCGCGCGACGAGGGTCTGAACGTCTTCGGCGAGACCTGCCCGCAGTATCTGTTCCTGTCGACCGACAACCTCGCCGAACCCGGTTTCGAAGGCGCCAAGTACGTCTGCTCCACGCCGCTGCGGCCCCGCGAGCACCAGGCGGCGCTGTGGAAGGGGCTGCGCACCAACGACCTCCAGGTGGTCTCCACCGACCACTGCCCCTTCTGCTTCGCCGGGCAGAAGGAACTCGGCCGCGGCGACTTCTCCAAGATCCCCAACGGGCTGCCGGGCGTGGAGAACCGGATGGACCTGCTCCACCAGGCCGTCCTCGACGGGCACATCACGCGCCGCCGCTGGATCGAGATCGCCTGCGCCACCCCGGCCCGGATGTTCGGCATGTACCCGAAGAAGGGCACCATCGCGCCGGGCGCCGACGCCGACGTCGTGATCTACGACCCGCACGCCGAGCAGGTGATGTCGGCCGAGACGCATCACATGAACGTCGACTACTCGGCGTACGAGGGCAAGCGCGTCACCGGCCGGGTCGAGACCGTGCTCTCGCGCGGCGTCCCCGTCATCACCGAGCGGGAGTACACCGGGCACGCCGGACACGGCGTCTTCATCCCCCGCTCCACCTGTCAGTACCTCAACTAGGAGCGGTGCCCATGGACTTCGGACTCGTGCTGCAGACCGACCCGCCGGCCTCCCGGGTCGTCTCCCTGATGAAGCGTGCCGAGCGCAACGGATTCACCTACGGCTGGACCTTCGACTCGGCGGTGCTCTGGCAGGAACCCTTCGTCATCTACAGCCAGATCCTCGCCAACACCACGAAGCTGACGGTCGGCCCCATGGTCACCAACCCGGGAACCCGCACCTGGGAGGTCACCGCCTCCACCTTCGCCACGCTCAACGACATGTTCGGCAACCGCACGGTGTGCGGCATCGGGCGCGGCGACTCGGCGATGCGGGTGGCCGGCCGCAAGCCCAACACCCTCGCCCGGATCAGTGAGGCGATGAAGGTCATCCGGGAACTGGGCAGCGGCCGGCAGGCCGAACTGGGCGGCACGGTGATCAGGTTCCCGTGGATCAAGCCGGGCGCCCGGCTCCCCGTGTGGATGGCCGCGTACGGGCCCAAGGCGCTGAAGATGACCGGTGAGGAGGCCGACGGGTTCATCCTCCAGCTCGCCGACCTGTATCTCACCGAATACATGGTCAAGGCGGTCAAGGACGCGGCGGTCGCCGCCGGGCGCGACCCCGACGCGGTCACGATCTGTGTGGCCGCCCCCGCCTACGTCACCGAGGACGACTCGCCCGAGGCGCTCGCGCACGCGCGGGAGCAGTGCCGCTGGTTCGGCGGGATGGTGGGGAACCATGTCGCCGACCTGGTCGCCAAGTACGGCGAGCACTCCGCCGCCGTACCCGCCGAACTCACCGACTACATCAAGGCCCGTGACGGGTACGACTACGCCCACCACGGGCGCAGCGGCAACCCCGACACCCAGTTCGTGCCGGACGAGATCGTCGACCGGTTCTGCCTGATCGGGCCGGTCGAGAAGCACGTCGAGAAACTCAGGGCGCTGCGCGCACTGGGCGTCGACCAGTTCGCGGTGTACGACATGCACGACGCACAGGAAGCGGTGATCGACGCCTACGGCGCGAAGGTCATCCCCACGCTCCGTTCCTGAACGCGCAGCGACCACCGACCGACCCCCCACCCCTTGCCCTCCTCCCCGCCGTTCCGGGGAGGGGGCCCAAGGCCTCCGCACGGCCTCTCCCGTCCCACCTTGCCGATTGGCCTGCCATGACCGAAACAGTCCCCGCGGGGTCGCCCGCCACCCAGAGTGCCGACGCCGACGGCCGGATAGAGCTGGCCCCCGAGGCCTTTCCCGCCGAAAGCCCGTTCGCCAACGAGGATCTGCGTCCCGTCCCGGTCGCCGAGCGCACGTGGACGACCTACAACTTCGCCGCGCTGTGGATCTCCATGGCGCACTGCATTCCCAGCTGGACCCTGGCATCCGGTCTGGTCGCGCTCGGCATGGACTGGAAGCAGGCGGTCTTCACCATCGCCCTGGCCAACGTCATCGTGCTGCTGCCGATGCTCGCCACCGGCCACGCCGGGCCCAAGTACGGCATTCCCTTCCCGGTGCTCGCCCGCGCCTCCTTCGGGCTGCGCGGCGCCAACGTCCCGGCGCTGATCCGGGCGGCGGTGGCCTGCGGCTGGTTCGGGATCCAGACCTGGATCGGCGGCAGCGGCATCTTCGCCCTCGGCTCCAAACTCACCGGCGGCGAATGGGAGAAGGCCGGGCAGATCGCCGGCAACCCCTGGCCGCTGTGGCTGTGCTTCATCCTGTTCTGGGCCGTCCAGATCGCCATCATCCATCGCGGCATGAACTTCCTGCGGCACTTCGAGAACTGGGCCGCGCCCTTCGTGATCGTCGGCGCCTTCGTGCTGCTGATCTGGATCGCCGTGCAGGCGGACGGCTTCGGTGAGTTGCTCTCGCAGCCCTCCAAGCTCGGCTGGGGCGCGGATTTCTGGCCGGTCTTCTTCCCGTCGCTCATGGGCATGATCGGCTTCTGGGCGACCCTGTCGCTCAACATCCCCGACTTCACCCGCTTCGGCGCCAGCCAGCGCGCCCAGACCCGGGGCCAGACGCTGGGCCTGCCCACCACGATGACCCTGTTCGCGATCCTCGCCGTCCTCGTGACCTCCGGCTCCGAGGTGGTCTACGGCGAGGCGATCTGGGACCCGGTCACCCTCGCCGCCAAGGCGGACAACGTCTTCGGCCTGCTCTTCGCGCTGATCACCGTGCTGATCGCCACCATCTCCGTGAACATCGCGGCGAACGTGGTCTCCCCGGCCTACGACCTGGCCAACCTGGCGCCGAAGTTCATCAACTTCCGTACCGGCGCGCTGATCACGGGCGTGGTCGGAATCCTGATCTTCCCGTGGAAGCTGATCTCGACGCCCGAGTTCTACATCTTCACCTGGCTCGGCGTGGTGGGCGGACTGCTCGGCACGGTCGCGGGAATCCTGATCGCCGACTACTGGATCGTCCGGCGTACGGTCCTGCACCTGGCGGATCTGTACACGCCGGGCGGGCGCTACTGGTACGCCTCCGGCTGGAACTGGCGTGCCCTGGTGGCGTTCGCCGTCGGCGGCGTGCTCGCGATCGGCGGCGCGTACTCCACGGTGAACGCGGACGGGGTGCGCTCCGGCCCCTTCCCGTCGGAGGGCCTGATCCCGTTCCTGAAGCCGCTCGCCGACTACGGCTGGGCGGTGGGCCTCACGGCCTCGCTGCTGCTGTACGTGGCGCTGATGCTGCCCCGTGAGCGCGCCGGCGGCGACCGGGCCACCTGAGCCGCCCCGCCGACCGGGCGGTGAGGCCTACCCGCCGCCCTCCAGCGCCGCAGCCGCCTCCTTCGCCGCCTTGATGGCGCCCTTGTTCATCTCGTCCGAACTGGGCGCCTCCTTCGACTCGAAGTCCGAGCCGTTGTAGGTGACGACCACGAGCGCGTTGGACGCCCGGACGATCACCGTCGCCTCGCGCGTCTTCTGGTCGTCCTCGGTGGTGAGGTTGACGACCGAGTAGGCCGCGTCGCCCGTGCCGGGGACCGCGCCGCCGCCGCTCTTCTCCCGCACGCGTGCCTCGTACTGCTTGAGCGCCTTGTCGTCCGAGTCGCTGATCTCGAAGGAGACGTCCAGCCAGCGGTAGTCGTAGCCCTTCAGGGCGTTCCAGGAGCAGGTGCGGCGGACCGACTTGTCCGTCGAGGTGATCTCCTTGCCGGCCGTCTTGGCGCCGGGCACCAGCGACGTGATCGTTTTCTGGCCCAGGCTGTCGCAGGGCGCCGGGGCCGCGGTGTACGTCTTCGGCACGGTCGTCGAGGACGGCGCCGAGGCGGACTGGGTCCCGGTCCGGTCCGCCTCCTTGCCCTGGGCGGCGGGGGCGCTGGGCTCCGGGCCGGAGCTGAGCGCCCAGCCCGCGCAGGCGAGCACGACGACCGGCGTCAGGCGCGCGGTGAGAGCGAGCGGCAGAGGAAGAGAACGCACGGCGCACTTCTCGTGGGGGTGGGTGCGGAGGGGGTCCGCACTGCGGACGGGACGCCAGTGTCACACGAGTCTCTGTGGGGCGGAAGTGCCAACTCGCTCCGTGCCTGAGCGGTAACTGTGGCTGACGGTCGGCGCGTTGTGTGTCCGGTTATGTCCCCGCGAGCGCCCGGCGCCGGACCCACGCCCGACTCGATCCGGCCCACGGCGGGAACGCCCCGCATACGACGAGGCGCCCCGCACACGACGAGACGCACCGGACAGCGATCGGTGTGATCGGACCGCCGCACCGTTGCCCCCTCCTGCCGGTGCAACCAGCGGAGCCCGCCTTCGTCGCGGCCCCCTCCCGTGGGCGCAACCGGCGGAGTCCGCCTACGAGTCGGGGCTGGTGTCGGCGCGCGGCGGTCGGCCCGTCATACCGCGCCGGACAGCGCGAAGACGGCGCAGGTGGCCGTCCCGTGGGCGTAGAGCTTGCCGTCGGCGGCCCCGGTGAGCCGCGCCTCCGCGGTCGCCGTCGTGCGGCCGACATGGACGGCCCGGCCCGTACAGCGCAGCGTCGGGGAGGCGGCCAGCACCGGTCTGACCAGGTTCACACCCAGCTGCACGGTGGTGTACGCGCGGCCGGCCGGCAGGGCGGTCAGTACGGCGGTGCCCAGGGCGGAGTCGAGAAGGGTGGCCATGTAGCCGCCGTGGACCGTGCCCATCGGGTTGAAGAGGTGCTCGCCGGGCTCGCCCTCGAAGACGGCCTCCCCGTCCTCGACCGCCACCAGCCGGAAGCCGAGCGTTCCGCAGATCGGCGCTTGCGGCAGGTCTCCGTTCAGACTCATGCGGGCCAGCTCGATGCCCGCGCGCCCGCCCGCGGTCGCGTAGCTCGTCGGGGGTCCCCATGTGTGGGTGCGGGAGCGGATGCCGGCGGGGCCGGCGCCGTCGGAGCGGGTGCCGCCGGTCGTCGTGGGGTGGTGCGTGGCGTGCTGCGCCATGGTGCCTTCCGTTCTGTGATGACCCGGCTGCCGGGTTCCGTTGCCTGAGTGTGTGACCGCCGGGCGGCAACGCCGTCGGAGTGCCGCCGCCCGGACGGAGGCGGCGACGGCAGGTCAGGGAAGCTTCACGGCCAGGAGATCGACGGGCCGGATGTCCGGGGCCTCGCCGAGCATCGTCCCGGCGGCGTCCATCAGCGCCGCCGCGATCTTCCCCTGGAGATGTCCCTGACGCCCCTCCTCGTCGTCGAAGGTGTCGAAGACGCCGAAGGTCGTGGGCCCCTGCCGGAACGCGAACCAGGTGACGGTGTGGTCCTCCTGCCGCGCGAGCTGCAGCGCGTCGCGCAGCAGGGCGTCGACCTGGTCGGCGTACTCGGGCTTCGCCTCGATGCGGGCCAGCAGTCCGAGCTTGGTCATGGTGCGCTCCCGTGGTGTGGTCGTCGTGTCGGTGCGGTGCCGGTACCGGGCACCGGATCTCGTCCGGACACCGAGAATCTAGGCCGCCCGAAACGCCTCACCCAGCGTCGGAAGCGACGCGATCGATACTGTTTCCGACATGGACGTAGCTGTGCTCGCCTACGACGGCGTCTTCGATTCCGGGCTCGCGGCGATCCTCGACGTGCTGGAGGGCGCCAACGCCATGCGCGGCGAGTTGCCGGAGCCGCCACCCGCCTGGGAGATCGCCACGATCGGCTTCCGCCGGCGGATCCGCACCGGGGCGGGACACGTGGTCCACACCGCCCCCGTCAGCGTCGCGGAGCACGCCGACCTGCTGCTGGTGCCGGCTCTGGCCGAACGGCGGCCCGACGCCCTGCTCGCCCATGTCTCGGGCCCGGCCTCCCAGCCCGTACGGCGCCTGGTGGCGGCGACACGGGAGCGCCGCACACCCGTCGCCTCCGCCTGCACGGGCACCTTCCTGCTGGCCGAGTCGGGCGTCCTCGACGGCCGGCTCGCCACGACGAGTTGGTGGCTCGCGCCGTACTTCCGCAAGCGCTACCCGGCGGTGACGGTCGACGAGAGCCGCATGGTCGCCACGTCGGACGGCGTGACCACCGCGGGGGCGGCCTTCGGCCACGTCGACCTGGCGCTCGCGATCGTACGGATGAGCAGTCCGGCCCTCGCCGATCTGGTCGCCCGTTATCTGGTCGTCGACGAACGCCCGTCCCAGGCGGCGTACACCATCTCCGCGGCCCTGGCGCAGAGCGACCCGACGCTGGCGGCCTTCGAGCGCTGGGTCCGGATCCACCTGGACCAGCCCCTCTTGATCGCCGACGCGGCGCGGGCCGTCGGGGTGAGTGAACGGACGCTCCAGCGGACCGTGCGCCGCACGCTGGGCACGTCGCCCGTCCGCTTCGTCCAGGACCTGCGCGTCGAACGCGCCTCCCATCTGCTGCGCACCACGGATCTGTCCCTGGAGGCCATCGCGCGCAAGGTCGGCTACGAACACCCCAACACGCTCCGGATCCTGCTGCGCGAACGCACGGGAGCCACGGCGAGCGCTCTGCGGGGGCCATGACCACGCGAGGCCCTACGGGGCCGCTCCGGACCAGCCCGGGTAGACCCAGGCGATCCCGCGAGCCGCGATGAGTCCTGCCGCGTCCGGCGGTCGTACTGTCGAACCCGTTACCGAGGAGGACTTCTGATGCGCAGCGTGACCTACTCGATGAACGTCTCACTGGACGGCTACATCGTCGGGCCGGACGGCGACTTCGACTGGACGGCGCCCGACGAGGACGTCTTTCGCTTCTGGATCGACGAGATCCGGCAGGTCGGCGTCCACCTGTTGGGACGACGGCTGTACGAGGCGATGCTGTACTGGGAGACCGCCGACCAGGATCCATCGCTCGACGACTCCAGGCTCGAGTGGGCCGCGCTCTGGAACCCGCTGCCGAAGGTGGTGTTCTCCACCACGCTGTCGGCGGTGCAGGGCGTTGCCCGCCTGGCCTCCGGGAGCCTGGCGGAGGTGATCGAGCGGTTGCGGGCAGAGCCGGGGGAGGGCGACATCGCGATCGGCGGCGCGACCCTCGCCGCCGAGGCGGCCGCGTTGGGTCTGATCGACGAGTACCGGGCCATGGTCCACCCGGTGCTGGTCGGCGGCGGCATCCCGTTCTTCCCCCAGCGTGAGCGCCGGGTGGATCTCGAACTCGTCGAGACCCGCGCCTTCAGTTCGGGAGTCGTCCACCTCCGCCACCGCGTGGCGCGTTAGCCGACTCCTCCGCCAAGCCCTGGGAAGAACGGGCCAGTCATTCCCCACGGCCCGTCCTGGGGTCGGACTGGCCGACCGACACACGCAAACACCGAGGTCAGATATGCAATTCACGACTCGCCCCACCCTGAAGGGCACCTTCGGCATGGTGTCGTCCACCCACTGGCTCGCCTCGCAGTGCGCGATGGCCGTGCTGGAGGACGGGGGCAATGCCTACGACGCCGCCGTGGCCGGGGCGTTCGTGCTGCACGTCGTCGAGCCGCATCTCAACGGGCCCGCCGGCGAGGTGCCCATCCTGATCGCTCCCGCGGGCGATGAGGTGCGGGTGCTGTGCGGGCAGGGCGTGGCGCCCGCCGGGGCGAGCGTCGCCCACTACCGGGGGCTCGGCCTCGGCCTCGTCCCCGGCACCGGACCGCTCGCCGCCGCCGTCCCAGGTGCCTTCGACGCCTGGATGCTGCTGCTGCGCGACCACGGTACGAAGCCGCTCGCCGAGGTGCTGAAGTACGCCGTCGGTTACGCCGAGCACGGGCACGCGCCCGTGGAGCGCGTCGGCGAGACCGTCGAGAGCGTGCGTGAGCTGTTCGAGAAGGAATGGATCTCGTCGGCGGAGCTGTACCTGCCGGGAGGCAGGTCCCCGCGCCCCGGCGAGCTGCTGCGCAACCCCGCGCTGGCCGCCACCTGGAAGCGGCTGCTCGCCGAGGTCGCCGGGGCGGGGGACCGGGAGGCGCAGATCGACGCGGCGCGGGAGGTGTGGCGCACCGGATTCATCGCCGAGGCCCTGGTACGGCAGTCGGCGCGCCCCACGCTGGACACCAGCGGCCGGCACCACACCGGCACCCTCACGGCCGCCGACCTGGCCGGCTGGTCCGCGACCTACGAGGCGCCGGCGACGTACGACTGGAACGGCTGGACCGTGTGCAAGGCCGGCCCCTGGAGCCAGGGCCCGGTGCTGCTCCAGCAGCTCGCCCTGCTGCCGCCCGAGCTGCCCGCCTACGGCTCCGCGGACTACGTCCATCTGCTCATCGAAGGCGCCAAACTCGCCCTGGCCGACCGCGAGGCCTGGTACGGCGACGCGTGCGACGTGCCGCTCGGCGACCTGTTGTCGGCGCCCTACAACGCGGAGCGGCGCGGCCTCGTCGGCCACCGGGCCTCGTACGAGCTGCGGCCGGGGAGCCCGGGCGGACGCACGCCCCGGCTGAGCGCCCTCGCGGGTGTGGTGGCCGCCGACGAGCCCGGCTTCCACCCCATGGGGGCGGGGGAGCCGACCGTCGCCCGCAGCCCGGCCTCCCCGGTACCCGGCGAGCCCGGCGTCTCGGCGGACGGCGGTACCCGGGGCGACACCTGTCACCTGGACGTCGTCGACCGGTGGGGCAACATGGTCGCCGCCACCCCCAGCGGCGGCTGGCTCCAGTCCAACCCCGTCGTGCCCGAGCTGGGCTTTCCGCTCGGTACGCGGTTGCAGATGACCTGGCTGGAGGACGGTCTGCCGAACTCGCTCACGCCAGGACGCCGGCCGCGGACCACTCTCACCCCGTCGATCGCGCTGCGTGACGGGGTGCCGGTGATGGCGTTCGGCACGCCCGGCGGCGACCAGCAGGACCAGTGGCAGCTGCACTTCTTCCTGGCGGTCGCCCTGCGCTCCCCGGTCCGCGGCGGCCTCGACCTCCAGGGCGCCATCGACGCCCCGAACTGGCACAACGACAGCTTCCCCGGCTCCTTCCACCCGCGCGGAATGCGCCCGGGGAGCGTGACCGTGGAGGGCCGGACGGCCCCGGAGGTGGTCGAGGAGCTGCGGCGACGCGGACATGACGTCACCGTGGGTGACGACTGGTCGGAGGGTCGGCTGTGCGCGGTGGCGCGTGACCCGGAGACGGGTGTGCTGTCGGCGGCGGCGAATCCGCGCGGGATGCAGGGGTACGCGGTCGGACGGTGAGCTCCGGGGGCGGGGAGGGGGAGCCGGGAATTCATCCCGATTCCACCCGGAGTGCACCGGCGGGGCGGGGATTGTCAGTGCCACGTGCTCTCATGGAGGCATGTTCGAAGACATGGAAACCATCGACGAGTTTCTCGCACGTCACTCGGCCGACGTCGAAGAAGCGGTGCGCAAGGCCGCCGCGGCCGAGATCATGCCGCGCTTCCGGCAGCTGGCGGCGCACGAGGTCGACCAGAAGAGCGGCCCGCACGACCTGGTGACGGACGCCGACCGGCTGGCCGAGCGGCACCTCACCGAGGCGCTCGGCGCGCTGCTGCCCGGCTCCGTGGTGGTCGGCGAGGAGGCGGTGCACGCCAACCCCGCGTCGTACGACGCCATACGCGGCGACGCCCCGGTCTGGATCGTCGACCCCGTGGACGGCACCCGGCAGTTCGTGCACGGCGACGAGGGCTTCTGCACGCTGGTCGCGCTCGCGCACCACGGCGTCGTGCTGGCGTCGTGGACGTATGCGGCCGCCCGTGACCAGCTGGCCACGGCCGTCCGCGACCAGGGCGCCTTCCTCGACGGCGAGCGGCTGTTCCCCGGACCGCCCACGCCAGGCCGCGACCTGCGGATCGCCACCTCCCACCCGGACTACACGACCGACGAGGAGAAGCGCGCGCTGCTCGGCCTGTGGACGGACGGCGTCGCGCCGCGGGAGTGCGGCTCGGCCGGCCTGGAGTATCTCGCCGTCGCGCGGGGCGAGTCGGACGCGACGGCGTTCTCATGGGAGGCCGCGTGGGACCACGCGGCGGGGCTGCTGCTGGTCGAGGAGGCGGGCGGCGCCCATCTGACCCGTACCGGCGAGCCGTTCCGCATCACGGGAGGCAATGTCCTGCCCTTCACCGCGGCCCGCGACACGGCCACGGCCCGACGGGTGGCGGGACTGCTCGCCGCGGCGGTCTGAGCGAGGGTTCTCTCCCGAGGGGCACGGGGGTCACCCCGGCCACCTCGGCCTGACCGCGCCCGGCCGCCGTCCCGGCGGACCTGCCCGTCTGGCGCCAGGCCCTTCCCGTCCGGCGCGGGGAGCTGCCGGTCCTGGGGCGGGGCCCTACGGGTCCTGGCGCGGCGGGCCCCGTTGTCCCCGGCGTGCGGTGGAGGCACCGGCCCTCGCACGCCGTCGCTCGCGCCACGCGCCCCGTCGTCTTGGGCGCCACGCCCCGGCGCTCCCGGCCGTCGCCTCCGCCACGCCGTCCCTGCCTCCGCCCCGAACACCCCCGTCCCCGCCCGGCGGGCCCCCGTCGCGGAGGAGTGTCAGTCTCCCGGCATATCCTGATCCTGAGTGGCCATCGGCTGACGAAGGAGTCCGAAGGTGCCGTCGATGCTCGATGCGGTCGTGGTGGGTGCGGGGCCGAACGGACTGACCGCCGCCGTGGAGCTGGCCCGCCGGGGCTTCTCCGTGGCGGTGTTCGAGGCGCGGGACACGATCGGCGGCGGCGCCCGCACCGAGGAGCTCACGCTCCCCGGCTTCCGTCACGACCCGTGCTCGGCAGCCCATCCCCTCGGTATCAACTCCCCGGCGTTCCGGGCGCTCCCCCTGGACCGCTACGGCCTGGAGTGGCTGCACGCCGAGTTCCCCATGGCGCACCCGTTTCCCGACGGCAGAGCCGCGGTCCTGTCCCGCTCGGTCGGTGAGACGGCCGCGTCCCTCGGCCCGCGCGACGCAGGGGCGTACCGCAGGCTGGTGGAGCCCTTCCTGCCCCACTGGGACACGCTGGCCCGCGACTTCATGTCCCTGCCGACGACCGCGCTGCCCCGCGACCCGGTCACCCTCGCCCGCTTCGGCCTGGTGGGTCTGCCCCCTTCCACCTGGCTGACCCGCCGCTTCCGCGACGAGCCCGCCAAGACCCTCTTCGCCGGTCTCGTCGCCCATGTGATGGCTCCGCTCACCGGCCTCGCCACCGGCGCGATCGGCCTGGTCTTCGCCCTCGCCGCGCACGCCAGGGGCTGGCCCGTGGCCCGCGGCGGCTCCCAGTCCATCTCGGACGCGCTCGCCGCGTATCTGAAGGACCTCGGCGGCACGATCCACACGGACTACGAGGTCAAGCGCCTGGACGACCTGCCGCCCGCGCGCGCGTACGTCTTCGACACCTCACCCACCGCCCTGGCCCGCATCGCGGGCTTCGGCCGGTACTACGAGGGGTACCGCTACGGCCCGGGCGTCTTCAAGATCGACTACGCGCTGGACGGCCCCGTTCCGTGGACCGCCGAGGAGCCACGCAGGGCCGGGACCGTGCAGATCGGCGGGGACAGCGCCGAGATCGGCACCGCGCTGCGCGAGGCGTCCCGTCTCGGCCGGGCACCAGGGCGGCCGTTCCTCATCACCGTGCAGCCCGGTGTCGCCGACCCCACCCGCGCTCCCGAGGGCAAGCAGGTCTTCTGGACGTACGGCCATGTCCCGAGCCGCTGGACCGGAGACCTCACCGACGCCGTCGAGCGCCAACTGGAGCGCTTCGCCCCGGGGTTCCGTGACCGTGTCCTCGCCCGCGCCACCGCCGGACCCCCCGAGATCGCCGCCCGCAACGCCAACTACGTCGGCGGCGACATCGCCTCCGGCGCGGTCAGCGGTCTGCAGACCCTGCTGCGGCCCACCCTGTCCCTGTTCCCGTACCGCACCCCGCACCCGGCCGTGTACATCTGTTCCTCGGCCACCCCGCCGGGGCCGGGGGTGCACGGCATGTCGGGACACAACGCGGCGAAGGCCGTGTGGAGGAGGCTGAGGCAGACATGACCCCTCGCATCACGCTCGTCCAGGGCGACATCACCGAGCAGCGCGCCGACGCCGTCGTCAACGCCGCCAACTCCTCTCTGCTGGGCGGCGGAGGAGTGGACGGCGCGATCCACCGGCGCGGCGGCCCCGCGATCCTGGAGGACTGCCGCAAGCTGCGCGCCTCCCACTACGGCAAGGGCCTGCCGACCGGACAGGCGGTCGCCACGACGGCGGGCGACCTGGACGCGCGGTGGGTGATCCACACCGTGGGGCCGGTGCACTCCGCGCAGGAGGACCGCTCCGGGCTGCTGGCCTCGTGCTACCGGGAATCCCTCCGCGTGGCCGACGAGTTGGGCGCGCGAACCGTCGCGTTCCCGGCCGTCTCCGCCGGCATCTTCGGCTGGCCGATGGACGACGCCGCGCGCATCGCCGTCGAGACGGTACGGGCCGCGGGGACGTCGGTCGAGGAGGTCACGTTCGTGTTGTTCGACCAGGAGGCCTACGACGCCTTCGCGCGGCAGGTGGGCTGACCCGGGCCGCCCTGCCGGGCTCTCTCAGGGCGGCGCGCCGGACCTTCCCGCACTTCGAGGGCGGCAAGTCCGCCCGCTACGGGGGCGGCGACGACAGCTGGGGCGCGCACACGCACGACGAGTTCGCCGACTGCGACCGCGCCCGCACGTACCGTGCGCGCCCGCCGAGCGACGTGCGGGAGGCGAGGGCGGCGGCACACGCAGGGCGGCGGCCGCCGGGTGCCGGTAAGGAGGTCCCCGGCACCTGACGTGAGGTTCTGCGCGTGTCGGGCGCCGCACGGTGGAAACCCGTACGACCACGGGGCGCGAAAACGGCCCCGCGGCGGAAGGGGAGCACATGCGTTTCCGTGACCGCGCGCACGCCGGCCGGGAACTGGCCGGGCACATGCGCATCCTGCAGGAGAAGGGGACGCTCCCGGATCCCGTGGTCCTCGCCCTGCCCCGCGGCGGCGTCACGGTGGCCCGGGAGGTCGCGCTGGCACTCGGCGCGCCGCTCGACGTGCTGGTGGTCCGCAAGATCGGGGCGCCGTTCCACGAGGAGTTCGGGGTCGGTGCCATCGCGGGCGACGAGCCGCCGTTCTTCGACACCCGGGCCCTGGACCAGCTCGGCCTGAAGGAGGCCGAGCTGGCACCGATCGTGGCCCGGGAGCGCAGCGAGCTGCACCGCAGGGAGCAGCGCTACCGCCAGGACCGGCCCGCCGCCGAACTGCACGGACGTACCGCCATCCTCGTCGACGACGGACTGGCCACCGGATCGACCGCACGGGCCGCCGTGCGCGCGGTACGGCACCGGGAGCCCGAGCGGATCGTCGTCGCCGCGCCGGTCTGCTCGCACGAGGCCGTCGAGCTGCTGCGCGGCGAGGCCGACGACGTGGTGTGCATGCTGCGGCCGAGCCCGTTCCACGCGGTGGGCCTGTGGTACGACGACTTCGAGCAGCTGACGGACGAGGACGTGCTGGAAGCGCTGCACGGCAGCCGACCGGTCTGAGACCGGCCGGTTTAGCGATCAGTGTGGTCATGGGCGGGGCGGGGCGAAAGAATCCCTTTCGTACGTGAAGTCTGCGCATCACACCGAAAGGGACCTGACGCATGGACCAGCAGGACGAGCAGGAGCGCTTCGACGTCGTCGTTCTCGGAGCGGGCCCCGGCGGTTACGTCGCCGCCGTCCGGGCCGCCCAGCTGGGCAAGCGCGTCGCCGTCGTGGAGGAGAAGTACTGGGGCGGCGTCTGCCTGAACGTCGGCTGCATCCCCACCAAGGCCCTGCTGCGCAACGCCGAGCTCGCGCACATCGTCACCCGGGAGGCCAAGACCTTCGGCATCAAGGTCGACGGCGAGGTCTCCTTCGACTACGGCGAGGCCTTCCGCCGCAGCCGCCGGGTCGCGGACGGCCGGGTCAAGGGCGTCCACTACCTGATGAAGAAGAACAAGATCACGGAGATCGACGGGCGCGGCACGTTCCTGGACCCGCACACCCTCCAGGTCACCGACTACGAGGGCGGCACCCGCACGATCGGCTTCGAGAACTGCGTCATCGCCACCGGCGCCACCCCCAAGCTGCTCCCCGGCACCCGCCGCACCTCGCGCGTGGTGACCTACGAGGAGCAGATCCTCGCCGAGGACCTGCCGCGCTCGGTCGTCATCGCGGGCGCCGGGGCGATCGGCGTCGAGTTCGCCTACGTGCTGCACAACTACGGCGTGAAGGTCACCGTCGTCGAGTTCCTGGAGCGCGTCGCCCCGACCGAGGACGCCGACGTCTCGGCCGAACTGGCCCGCCAGTACCGCAAGCTGGGTATCGACGTGATGACCTCGACCCGCGTGGACGCCATCGACGAGTCCGGCCCCCAGGTCCGTGTCACGGTCACCGCCAAGGACGGCTCCCAGCAGGTGCTGGAGGCCGACAAGGTGCTCCAGGCGATCGGTTTCGCCCCCAACGTCACCGGCTACGGCCTGGAGAACACCGGCGTCCGCGTCAGCGACCGCGGCGCGATCGACGTCGACGGACGCTGCCGCACCTCCGTGCCGCACATCTACGCCATCGGCGACGTCACCGCCAAGCTCATGCTCGCGCACGCCGCCGAGGCCATGGGCATCGTCGCCGCGGAGACCCTCGCGGACGCCGAGACGATGGAACTCGACTACGCGATGATCCCGCGCGCCACCTACTGTCAGCCTCAGGTGGCCAGCTTCGGCTACACCGAGGCCCAGGCCCGCGAGCGCGGCCACGACGTCAAGGTGGTCAAGTTCCCCTTCACCGCCAACGCCAAGGCGCACGGCCTCGGCGACGCCACCGGCTTCGTGAAGCTGATCAGCGACGCCAGGTACGGCGAGCTCATCGGCGGCCACCTCATCGGCCCGGACGTCACCGAGTTGCTGCCCGAGCTGACCCTGGCCCAGCAGTGGGACCTGACCGTCCACGAGGTCGCCCGTAACGTGCACGCCCACCCGACGCTGGGAGAGGCGGTCAAGGAGGCGGTGCACGGGCTGGCCGGCCACATGATCAACATGTGAGCGCCCTTCACCCGGCCGGCGTAACCGGAATGGCGGCACCCCAGGGGCGCCCGGACGCTGGAGTCACCCACATGGGGACCCCGTCGGGCGCCCCTCACGGGGCCCGGCACGCGGCTCCCCGGGGGCTCATCGGGACATCTGCTCGGGGACGGAAGGAACGGCCGCCATGACTCAGCACGCTGCACATCAAACGGGAACCTCGCCCACCGGGCCTTCCGGCCGCCGCGAGGGATGGGTGACCGGCGGTGTCATGTTCGCCGCAGTGCTGATGCTGGTCGGCGGCGTGCTGGCGGTGCTCCAGGGCATCGCGGCGATCGCCGCGGACGACGTGTACACCCGCGTCGGCACATACGTCTACGAGCTGAACCTCACCGGCTGGGGCTGGATCCACCTGGTCGTGGGCGTGCTGGTGGCCGTCACCGGCTGGGGCCTGATGATGGGCGCGCCCTGGGCGCGGGTCGCCGGTATCACCCTGGCCGCGATCAGCCTGATCCTCCAGTTCCTCTTCCTGCCGTACCAGCCCGTCTGGTCCGTCGTCATGATGGCGATCGACGTGTTCGTGATCTGGGCCCTGGCCTCCTGGCGGGAGACCCCGGCCACCCGCTGAGGCAGCTCACCAACAGGGCGGCACCTCCGGGTGCCGCCCTGACCCGTGATCCGGCCGGGCCCAGGACAGAGAAGGTTGATGTCGGATTCTCGCCAGTCCCGGCGCGTCCGGTCGACCATGCTTGAGGCATGCAGAAGGGGATGCACACCGACACCGAACGCTGTCTGCGAGCCGTCCGTTCGAAGGACGCGCGATTCGACGGCTGGTTCTTCACGGCCGTCCTGACCACCGGCATCTACTGCCGGCCCAGCTGCCCGGTCGTGCCGCCCAAGCCGGAGAACATGGTGTTCCAGCCGAGCGCCGCGGCCTGTCAGCAGGCCGGCTTCCGCGCGTGCAAGCGCTGCCGTCCGGACACCAGCCCCGGCTCCCCGGAGTGGAACCAGCGCGCCGACCTGGTCGCCCGCGCCATGCGGCTGATCGCCGACGGCGTGGTGGACCGCGAGGGCGTGCCCGGTCTCGCCGCACGGCTCGGCTACAGCGCCCGGCAGATCCAACGCCAGCTGCTCGCCGAACTCGGCGCGGGCCCGCTCTCACTGGCCCGCGCCCAGCGTGCCCAGACCGCCCGGCTGCTCATCGAGACGACCGCGCTGCCCATGGCGCAGATCGCCTTCGCGGCCGGCTTCTCCTCCATCCGCACCTTCAACGACACCGTCCGCGAGGTCTACGCGCTCACCCCCGGCGATCTGCGCGCGCGGGTACCGGAGGGACACTCCGCAGGCACCCCGGGCGCCCTGTCCCTCCGGCTCCCGTTCCGCGCCCCGCTCAACCCCGACAACCTCTTCGGTCACCTCGCCGCCACCGCCGTACCCGGCGTGGAGGAGTGGCGCGACGGCGCCTACCGGCGCACGCTCCGCCTCCCCTACGGCCACGGCATCGTCGCGCTCACCCCGCAGCCCGACCACATCGCCTGCCGCCTCACCCTGAGTGACCTGCGCGATCTGCCCGTCGCCATCAGCCGCTGCCGCCGGATGCTCGACCTGGACGCCGACCCGGTCGCGGTGGACGACCAGCTGCGCGCCGACCCGGTGCTGGCGCCGCTGGTCGACAAGGCGCCCGGCCGGCGGGTGCCACGCACGGTCGACGAGGCCGAGTTCGCGATACGGGCGGTGCTCGGCCAGCAGGTCTCCACGGCGGCCGCCCGCACCCACGCCGCCCGGCTGGTCACCGCGCACGGCGAGCCGGTCGAGGACCCCGAGGGCGGCCTTACCCACCTGTTCCCGTCTCCCGAGGCCCTGGCCGGCCTGGATCCCGCCTCCCTCGCCATGCCCCGCACCCGCCGCACGACGTTCACGACCCTCGTGGGCCGACTCGCCGACGGCTCACTCCACCTGGGGGTGGAGAGCGACTGGCCGGACGCCCGCGCCCGGCTGCTGGCCCTGCCCGGCTTCGGCCCCTGGACGGCCGACGTCATCGCGATGCGCGCCCTCGGCGACCCCGACGCCTTCCTCCCCACCGACCTCGGCATCCGCCGTGCGGCGGGGGAGCTGGGCCTGCCCGCCACGCCGGCGGCGCTCACCGCGCGCGCGGCGGCGTGGCGGCCCTGGCGGGCGTACGCGGTCCAGTACCTGTGGGCGACCGACAGCCACCCGATCAACTTCCTCCCCGTGTAAGCGCCTTGGCACGTACCCGTGCAGTAGCCGCGAAAGAACCCGGACAAGGACCCCGATGCGACAGCACACCGTCATCGACAGCCCCTACGGCCTGCTCACCCTCGTCGCCGACGACGGCATCCTGAGCGGCCTCTACATGACGGACCAGCGTCACCGCCCGGCCGAGGAGACCTTCGGCGGGCGCGACGACAGGCCCTTCGGCGCGGCCGTCGACCAGCTGACGGCCTACTTCGACGGCGAGTTGCGGGACTTCACCGTCGAACTGCGCCTGAACGGCACGCCGTTCCAGCGCACCGTCTGGGACCAGTTGCGCCGCATCCCGTACGGTGAGACCCGCTCGTACGGCGAACTGGCCGAAGCCCTGGGCAATCCCTTTGCCTCCCGTGCGGTCGGCCTCGCCAACGGCAGGAACCCCATCGGCATCATCGTCCCCTGCCATCGCGTCATCGGCGCCGGCGGCGGCCTCACCGGCTACGGCGGCGGCCTGGAACGCAAGCGGCGCCTGCTCGACTTCGAGCGCGGCGCGGCCCTCTTCCCGCTCCCGCCCCGGCCCTGACGACAGGCCCTAACCGGCGAAGGCCCGCAGCAACCTGGGCAGCGCGGTACCGATCGGTTCCCGTACGACCTCGTCGGCGCGTTCGTCGTACGGGGTCGGCTCGGCGTTGACGATCACCAGCCGCGCCCCGTGGCCGACGGCGACGTCCGCGAGCCCGGCGGCGGGGTGCACCTGGAGGCTGGTGCCGACCGCGACGAACACCTGGCAGGCCTTGGTGATCGCGACGGCCTCGCCGAGGACCACCGGGTCGAGCCGCTCGCCGAACATGACCGTCGCCGACTTCAGGATCCCGCCGCACTCCCGGCACGCCGGGTCGTCCTCACCGGCCTCGACGCGGGCGAGCGCGTCCATCATGGACCCGCGCGCATGACACCCGGTGCACACCACACCACGTGCGCTGCCGTGCAGTTCGAGCACCTTGCGGGCGGGCATCCCGGCGAGCTGGTGCAGGCCGTCCACGTTCTGCGTGATGACCCGCACCGGCACCCCGGACCGCCCCAGCTCCGCCACCGCCCGGTGCGCGGCGTTCGGCTCCGCCCGCAGCGCCGCGTTCCTCCGCCGCATCTGCCAGGAGCGCCGGCGGATCTCCGGATCGCCCATGTAGTACTCGTACGCCACGAGCTTCTCGGCCTCCGGATCCCGCCGCCACAGCCCGTTCGGGCCGCGGTAGTCCGGGATGCCGGAGTCGGTGGAGATGCCGGCGCCGCTGAGAAGGGCGACGAGGGGCCTGTTCATGGCACCGAGGGCAGGGCGGCGGCCGGCGGGACGGCGAACGGATGTCCGGGCCGGCCGACGCAGGCTCAGCCGGCCCGGTGGCCGTTCTCCAGCTCGACCGTCTCCGAGCCGTCCGCCAGGGCGTCCAGCGCGGCCAGCACGCGGCGGCCCGTGGCGCCGGGCAGGTGGCCGGCGAGGTCGCCGGGCGCGACGAACCGCCACGACAGCAGCTCCTCCTCCTGCAACCGGATCGCCTTGATGTCCTCCTGGCTCAGGATCCCGCCGTCGTACAGGTACGCCACCAGCGGCGGCCGGGCCGTGCCGTGCACCCAGTCCACGGCGAGCAGCCGCCCGAGTTCGCGGTCCAGGCCGATCTCCTCCGCGGTCTCGCGCCGGGCGCCCTGCCGGGGGGTCTCGCCGTCGTCGGACTCGATCGTGCCGCCCGGCAGTGCCCAGCCCTCGCGGTAGTTGGGCTCGACGAGCAGCACACGGCCCTCGGCGTCGCGGAAGAGCGTGGCGGCACCAGCGAGGACGCGCGGCAGGCTCGCGATGTACGTGGCGAAGTCAGGAGTGGTCACCCTGGCAAGGGTAACCAGCGCGCAGGACCGTCTTCTGCGGCGCACGACCGCCCCGCCCGCGCCTTCCCGGCCTGTCCACGCGTCTTTGCCCACGTCCCTAGGTATCCGCCTGCGCCAGCCGCAGGGTCCGCTCCGCCAGTTCGCTGATCCGGATCCCGTCGAAGCCGAACACCGCGCTGCGCACCGTGTCCTGAAGCGGCTCCTTCCACTGCTCCGGGATCGCGTCCGCACCGGTCAGCACGCCGGCCACCGAGCCCGCAGTGGCGCCGTTGGAGTCGGTGTCCAGTCCGCCGCGGACGGTCAGCGTGACGGTGCGGGTGAAGTCTCCGTCGCCGTACAGCAGCCCCGCGGTGAGCACGGCGGCGTTCGGAATCGTGTGGATCCAGCCCAGCCCGGCGGTCTCCTCGCCCACCGTGGTCAGCGTGTCCTCCCAGGTCATCCGGGTCTCGTGCAGCGACATGACCCGCCGGACCGTGCGGGCCAGCCGGCTGCTCGCCGGAACGACGGCCAGCGCCTCGTCCAGGGCCTGGCGCACGGTGGAGACGGTGAACGCCGCCGAGACCAGCGCCGCCGCCCACATGGCGCCGTAGACGCCGTTGCCGGTGTGCGAGAGCACCGCGTCCCGGCGGGCCAGCCCGGCCGCGCGCCGGGGCTCGCCGGGACAGGTCCAGCCGTAGATGTCGGCACGGATCAGCGCGCCGATCCACTCCTGGTACGGGTTCTCGAACGTGGCCGTCAGCGGCGGCTTCAGGCCGCTCGCCAGGTTCCGGTACGCCGCCCGCTCGGCCGTGAAGGTCTGCAGGTACGGCAGCCGCAGCAGCCACAGGTCGCCGACCTGCTCGGTGCTGAAGCCGAAGCCGTGCGTCTCCAGCAGGTGCAGCCCGAGGATCGCGTAGTCGACGTCGTCGTCGCGGCAGCTGCCGTGGATGTGGCCACGGACGCACTGGCGCCACTCCGGGCGCAGTTCGATGGCGGTGCCGCCCGGAGGCGGCTCGGGGAAGTAGTCGGTGAGGGGCAGGGCGGAGGCCTGCCGCAGGTAGTCGTCGATGCGGTCGCGCGTCCACAGGTCGCCCTGCTCGACCGGTTTGCCCAGCATGTTGCCGGCGATCCGGCCCAGCCAGCCCCCCAGGACGCGGTCGGCGAGCTCTGGCTCGGTGCCCACAGGGGTCATGGCTACGGTCTACCCACTTCCGGCCACCGCCACAGACCGGCCCGGCCGGGCGCCGGGGATCCCGCGGACCGGGCCGGGTATGACGGCGGGGGTGTCCTGCGGTTAAGGTCGCAGCGGCGCGACTGGCCCTGACGTGCGCGGGGCCCGGAGAGCGAGGGGAAGACAAGGTGGCTGACGCTGTGGACGGTGCCCGTGGGGTGCTCATCGCCGCGGACAAGTTCAAGGGGTCGCTGACGGCCGTACAGGTCGCCGAGCGGATCACGGCCGGGCTGCGCCGCGTCGTGCCGGACCTCGCCGTGGAGTCGCTGCCCGTGGCGGACGGCGGCGACGGGACGGTGGACGCGGCCGTCGCGGCCGGTTTCGAGCGGCGCGAGGTGCGGGTCGCCGGTCCCCTCGGGGACCAGGTGACGGCCGCCTACGCGCTGCGCGGTGACACGGCGGTGGTGGAGATGGCCGAGGCGAGCGGGCTCCAGCGGCTGCCGGCCGGGGTCTTCGCACCCCTGACCGCTTCCACGTACGGCTCCGGGGAGCTGCTGCGGGCCGCCCTCGACGCCGGGGCGCGCACGATCGTCTTCGGGGTCGGCGGCAGTGCGACGACCGACGGCGGGGCGGGCATGCTGTCCGCGCTCGGGGCGCGGTTCCTGACGGCCGGCGGGGAGCCGGTGACGCCGGGCGGCGGCGGGCTGGCCGAGCTGGCGTCCGCGGACCTGTCGGGCCTGGACGCGCGGCTCTCCTCGGTCGAACTGGTGCTGGCCAGCGACGTCGACAACCCCCTGACCGGACCCAAGGGCGCGCCCGCGGTGTACGGCCCGCAGAAGGGGGCCTCCCCCGACGACGTGGCGACGCTGGACGCGGCGCTGGGGCACTTCGCCAAGGTCCTGGAGCAGTCCGTGGGCGCCCGGGCGGGCGAGTACGCGGGTGCGCCGGGGGCGGGTGCGGCGGGCGGCATCGGCTACGGCGCCATGCTGCTCGGCGCGCGCTTCCGGCCCGGCATCGAGGTCATGCTCGACGTGCTCGGCTTCGCGCCCGCCCTGGAGCGCGCGCACCTGGTGATCACCGGTGAGGGGTCGCTGGACGAGCAGACGCTGCACGGCAAGGCCCCGGCGGGCGTCGCCGCGGCGGCGCGGGCGGCGGGCAAGGAGGTCGTCGCGGTGTGCGGGCGCCTCGCGCTGACGCCTCAGGCACTGGAGGGAGCGGGGATCCGGCGGGCCTACCCGCTGAGCGAGATCGAGCCGGACGTGGCGAAGAGCATCGCGGACGCCGGCCCGCTCCTGGAGCGGACCGCGGAGCGCATCGCGCGCGACCACCTGGCCTGACACCTTCCGGTCGCCCCGGGCTCGCCCCCCACAGCGGGTGGGCGTCCAGGGGCGCCGCGATCACGGGCCCGGCATGCCGCCGACCCCGTCCAGCAGGGCCATGGTCCCGGGCGGCGGCTCGAACTCCGCCGCCAGGTTCTCCCGCGGACGGGTGACCGGCGAGGTGCCGGGATCACGGCGATCGCCGGGGAGCGGTGCCGGAGCAAGGCCGGTGCCACCTTCTCCGGGGAGACACCCGGCGCCCCGCCGCCACGCCGGCCGGCGTTCCCGACCGGTGAGCCGCCACACCGTCCGGGCGCACTGGGGACGCGTCAGCCGGCCGCGCCCTCCGCATCACGGTCGCCAAGGAACGGTGAAGGGCCCCGAACCACTCAGGTCCGGGGCCCTTCACCCACGTATCACCGTCCGCCACCGCCTACGGCAGCTGCGCCGCCCGTGCCTCGCGCCGGTTGTCACGGATGTTGTTCACGCGGCGGGCCGTGGCGAACAGCGGGATCACCGCGCCCATGACCAGCTGGAGCGCGCAGCCCGTCTGGAGGAGCAGCTGGCCGCTGGGGGCACCGAAGGCCCAGGCCACCAGCAGGCCCATGCTCAGCACGATCCAGGCGAGCATCGCGCCGGCCAGGCGGCCCCGCGGCTTCGGGTACTCCACGCGGCTCACCATCAGCCACGCGGTACCCAGGATCGCCAGCAGCGTCGCCGCGAAGGGCAGCTCCAGCAGCACGATGGCGACGACCGTCAGCGCGCCGAAGGGGCTCGGCATGCCCTGGAACATGCCGTTGGTCGGCGTCACACAGGAGAATCTCGCGAGCCTGAGCACCACGGCGAGCAGTACGACGATCGCGCCGACCGCCGCCACCCGCTGGTGCGCGTCGTCGGCGACCATGCCGTAGACCAGCACGAAGTACGCCGGGGCCAGGCCGAAGCTGATCAGGTCGGACAGGTTGTCCAGCTCGGCGCCCATGGGGGAGGAGCGCAGCTTGCGCGCGACCAGGCCGTCGAACAGGTCGAAGACCGCCGCGCAGAGCATCAGGATGACCGCCGTGGCCGCGCTGTGGCGGGCCATGCCGGTCTCCTGGCTGCCGGTGAGGTGCGGGATCAGGATGCCGGTGGTGGTGAAGTACACCGCCATGAAGCCGCACGTGGCGTTGCCGAGGGTGAGGGTGTCCGCTATCGAGAGGCGGAGAGAGAGCGGCATCTCCTCCTCGTCGTCGGCCTCCTCGGCCTCGGGCACCCAGCCGGCCTGGGTCTCCGGGTCAATCACGGTCAATTCGAGTCACCCCAGCCACGGTCTTCTGACCGACCTCGACCGCGACCTCCACGCCCTCCGGCAGATAGAGGTCCACACGTGAGCCGAAGCGGATCAGTCCGATCCGGTCGCCCTGCTCGACCTTCGTGCCCTCGGGCACGTAAGGCACGATACGCCGGGCCACGGCACCGGCGATCTGAATCATCTCGATGTCGCCGAGCTCGGTGTCGAAGTGCCAGACCACCCGCTCGTTGTTCTCGCTCTCCTTGTTGAAGGCGGGAACGAAGCCACCCGGGACGTGCTCGACGGACGTCACGGTGCCGGCCAGGGGAGCGCGGTTGACGTGGACGTTGAGCGGGCTCATGAAGATCGCGACGCGGGTGCGTCCGTCCTTCCACGGCATGATGCTCTGCACCACACCGTCGGCCGGCGAGATGACCCGGCCCTGGGCGATCTCACGCTCGGGGTCGCGGAAGAACCACAGCATCCCCGCCGCGAGCGCGGTGGCGGGAACGGCGACGGCCTTCGCGGCACCGGAGCGGCGTGCGCGGGCCAGGCTGAGGGCTGCGGTGGCGACGGTCGGCAGAAGCCACGGCGATGCTCCGCGCGCGAGGCGTACGCCGACCAGGCTGTCGCGGTGTGCAGAGGTTTGGCTGTGGGGCATGGATGACCTTCGTAGCGGATGATGCCGCGCTTCTGACGGGGGACGGCGGCTTTCCGGCGATCGTAGCGGCTAAGCGCCACAACTGGGTAAGCCAGGAAGCCGAGTCGGCGGCCGAAGAGTGCCTACGGGGTGTGATCTTCTTCTCGAAGAAAACACCCCGCTTCCGGACAATTCAGCCCTGGAACCGATACTCTTCGAGCAGCCTGCGCCCGATGATCATTTTCTGGATCTCGGCGGTACCTTCACCGATCAGCAGCATGGGAGCCTCACGGTAGAGACGCTCGATCTCGTACTCCTTCGAGAAGCCGTAGCCGCCGTGGATCCGGAAGGCATCCTCCACGACCTCCTTGCAGTACTCGGAGGCGAGGTACTTCGCCATCCCTGCCTCGAGGTCGTTGCGCTCCCCGGAGTCCTTCTTGCGCGCAGCGTTGACCATCATGGCATGCGCGGCCTCGACCTTGGTAGCCATCTCGGCGAGCTTGAACTGGATCGCCTGGTGCTGCGCGATCGGCTTGCCGAAGGTGTGGCGCTGCTGGGCGTACTGGACGCCCAGCTCGAACGCACGCTGAGCGACACCGCAGCCACGTGCGGCCACGTTGACGCGCCCGACCTCCACGCCGTCCATCATCTGGTAGAAGCCGCGTCCGGTGACCCCGCCGAGCACGCGATCCGCGGGAATCCGCAGGCCGTCCATGATGAGCTCGGTGGTGTCGACGCCCTTGTAGCCCATCTTGTCGATCTTGCCGGGGATGGTCAGGCCGGGACGGACCTCACCGAAGCCGGGCTCCTTCTCGACGAGGAAGGTGGTCATCGACTTGTGCGGGGCGGTGCCCTCGGGGTGACCTTCGTCACTTCGCACCAGTACGGCCACCAGGGACGACGTACCCCCGTTGGTCAGCCACATCTTCTGACCGTTCAGGATGAATTCATCGCCGTCCCGGACCGCCTTGGACGTGATGGCCGACACGTCGGAGCCCAGACCCGGCTCGGACATCGAGAAGGCGCCGCGGATCTCTCCGGCCGCCATCCTGGGCAGGTAGTGGTCCTTCTGCTCCTGCGTGCCGTGCTGCTTGAGCATGTACGCCACGATGAAGTGCGTGTTGATGATGCCGGAGACCGACATCCAGCCGCGGGCGATCTCCTCGACGCAGAGGGCGTACGTCAGGAGCGACTCGCCCAGACCCCCGTACTCCTCGGGGATCATCAGGCCGAACAGGCCCAACTCCTTGAGGCCGTCGACGATCGCCTGCGGGTACTCGTCGCGGTGCTCCAGCCCGGTGGCGACCGGGATGATCTCCTTGTCCACGAAGTCCCGGACCGTGGACAGGATCTCCTGCTGGACGTCGGTCAGACCGGCGGTCTGGGCGAGTCGCGCCATCGCTACTTCCCCTGTTCCTTTTCCTCGAGTTCGGGCCGGCCCGGCTGCTCGCCGCCGCGCTCCTTGATGTACGTCTCCGTGGGGACCATCACCTTGCGGCGGAACACGCAGACCAGCGTGCCGTCCTGCTTGTAGCCCCTGGTCTCCACGTGCACGATGCCGCGGTCGTTCTTCGACTTCGACGGCCACTTGTCCAGCACGGTCGTCTCGCCGTAGATGGTGTCGCCGTGGAAGGTCGGCGCCACGTGCCGGAGCGACTCGATCTCCAGGTTGGCGATCGCCTTGCCGGAGACGTCCGGGACGGACATGCCGAGGAGCAGGGAGTAGATGTAGTTGCCGACCACCACGTTCTTGCCGAAGTCGGTCGTCTTCTCGGCGTAGTTGGTGTCCATGTGGAGCGGGTGGTGGTTCATGGTGAGGAGACAGAACAGGTGGTCGTCGTACTCGGTGACCGTCTTGCCCGGCCAGTGCTTGTACGTCGCGCCGACCTCGAACTCCTCGTAGGTGCGTCCGAACTGCATCGCGCTCAGGCCTCCGGGATCTCGAACTTCGACGTGCGCCGCATGCCGGCCGCGCGGCCCTTGCCGGAGATGACCAGCGCCATCTTGCGGCTGGCCTCGTCGATCATCTCGTCGCCGAGCATCGCGGAGCCCTTCTTGCCGCCCGCCTCGGACGTGTAGTAGTCGTACGCGTCCAGGATCAGCTCGGCGTGGTCGTAGTCCTCCTGCGAGGGCGAGAAGATCTCGTTGGACGCCTCGACCTGACCCGGGTGCAGCACCCACTTGCCGTCGAAGCCGAGGGCCGCGGCGCGCCGGGCGACCTCGCGGTAGCCGTCGATGTTGCGGATCTGCAGGTAGGGGCCGTCGATCGCCTGGAGGTCGTTGGCACGGGCGGCCATCAGGATCTTCATCAGGATGTAGTGGTAGGCGTCCGCCGGGTAGCCGGGCGGCTGCTCGCCCACGACCAGCGACTTCATGTTGATGGACGCCATGAAGTCGGCCGGGCCGAAGATGATCGTCTCGACCCGCGGCGAAGCCTGCGCGATCTCGTTGACGTTGTTCAGACCCTGCGCGTTCTCGATCTGCGCCTCGATGCCGATCCGCCCGACCTCGAAGCCCATCGTCTTCTCGATCTGCGTCAGCAGCAGGTCGAGGGCGACGATCTGCTGGGCGTCCTGCACCTTGGGCAGCATGATGCAGTCGAGGTTGGGGCCGGCGCCCTCGACCACCGTCACGACGTCGCGGTACGTCCACTCCGTCGTCCAGTCGTTGACCCGCACGACCCTGGTCTTGCCCGTCCAGTCACCCTCGTTGAGGAACTTGACGATGGTGTGCCGGGCCTCGGGCTTGGCGAGCGGCGCGCAGGCGTCCTCCAGGTCGAGGAAGACCTGGTCGGCCGGGAGGCCCTGCGCCTTCTCCAGGAAGCGGGGGTTGCTTCCCGGGACCGCCAGACAGGAACGGCGGGGGCGCAGACGGTTGACGGTCATGCGGGGACCTCCAGGGGGTCGAGCTTGTTCGCTTTGCGGATCTCGTCGACGATACGGCCGATGATCCCGGTGATGTCGAAGTCCTTCGGGGTGAAGACCGCGGCCACTCCGGCGGCCCTGAGCTGCTCGGCGTCGCCGTTCGGGATGATCCCGCCGGCGATCACCGGGATGTCGGGCGCTCCGGCCTCGCGCAGCCGCTCCAGCACGTCCGGGACCAGCTGGGCGTGCGAACCGGAGAGGATGGAGAGCCCGACCGCGTGCACGTCCTCCGCCAGGGCGGCGTCGACGATCTGCTCGGGCGTCAGCCGGATGCCCTGGTAGACCACCTCGAAGCCGGCGTCACGCGCGCGCACCGCGATCTGCTCGGCGCCGTTGGAGTGCCCGTCCAGGCCCGGCTTGCCGACCAGGAAGCGCAGCTTGCCCACACCGAGGTCCTGGGCCGTCAGGTTCACCTTGCGCCGCACCCCGGACAGGGCGCTGCCCTCCTCGGCGGGGACGGCGACCGGCGCCGACGAGACTCCCGTCGGGGCGCGGAACTCGCCGAACACCTCGCGCAGGGCCCCGGCCCACTCGCCGGTCGTCACCCCGGCACGGGCGCACTCCAGGGTGGCCTCCATGAGGTTCCCGGTGCCCTTGGCGGCCTCCTTCAGCCGCTCCAGCGCCTTGCAGGGGCGGGGGTGGTTGAAGGGCGGCTGGTAGCGGGTGTCGCGCCAGCGCCCCAGCGCCTCGACGACGCGGGCCTCGACGGCCGGGTCGACCGTCTGGATCGCGGTGTCCAGGTCGGCGGTCAGCGGGTTCGGCTCGGTCGTCTCGAAGATGTTGACGCCGATGATCTTCTCCTGGCCGGACTCGATCCGCCCCCGGCGCTCGGCGTGCGAGGCGACCAGCTGCGACTTGAGGTAGCCCGACTCGACGGCGGCCATCGCGCCGCCCATCTCCTGGATGCGCTCCATCTCGGCGAGGGACTCGGTGACGAGCTCGCCCACCTTCGCCTCTATCACCTTCGAGCCCTCGAAGATGTCGTCGTACTCCAGCAGGTCGCTCTCGTGTGCGAGCACCTGCTGGATGCGCAGGGACCACTGCTGGTCCCAGGGGCGGGGCAGACCCAGGGCCTCGTTCCAGGCGGGCAGCTGCACGGCCCGCGCGCGGGCGTCCTTGGAGAGCGTCACGGCCAGCATCTCCAGGACGATGCGCTGGACGTTGTTCTCCGGCTGTGCCTCGGTCAGGCCGAGGGAGTTGACCTGCACGCCGTAGCGGAACCGGCGCTGCTTGGGGTTCTCGATGCCGTACCGCTCGCGCGTGACCTGGTCCCAGATCCGCCCGAACGCCCGCATCTTGCACATCTCCTCGATGAAGCGGACGCCCGCGTTCACGAAGAAGGAGATGCGGGCCACGACATCCCCGAACTTCTCCTGGGGAACCTGCCCTGAGTCGCGTACGGCATCGAGAACCGCGATCGCGGTGGACATCGCGTACGCGATCTCCTGGACCGGGGTGGCGCCCGCCTCCTGCAGGTGGTAGCTGCAGATGTTGATCGGGTTCCACTTCGGGATGTGGGAGACCGTGTACGCGATCATGTCCGTGGTCAGCCGGAGTGAGGGCCCCGGCGGGAACACGTGCGTCCCCCGCGAGAGGTACTCCTTGACGATGTCGTTCTGGGTCGTGCCCTGGAGCTTGGTGATGTCCGCACCCTGCTCCTCCGCGACGACCTGGTAGAGCGCCAGCAGCCACATGGCCGTGGCGTTGATGGTCATCGAGGTGTTCATCTGCTCCAGGGGGATGTCCTGGAACAGCCGGCGCATGTCACCGAGGTGCCCGATCGGCACACCGACCCGGCCGACCTCGCCGCGGGCGAGGATGTGGTCGGAGTCGTAGCCGGTCTGCGTCGGCAGGTCGAACGCCACCGACAGCCCTGTCTGGCCCTTGGCGAGGTTGCGCCGGTACAACTCGTTGGACGCCTCGGCCGTGGAGTGACCGGCGTACGTGCGCATGAGCCACGGCCGGTCCTTCTGACGCTCAGTCATGCAGCGCTCCTCAGATGTTCCGGAAGCGGTTGATCGCGTCGACGTGCTGGGCGCGCTTCTCCTGGTCGCGCACGCCGAGCCCTTCCTCGGGCGCCAGGCACAGCACGCCGACCTTGCCCTGGTGGGCGTTGCGGTGGACGTCGTGGGCGGCCTGGCCGGTCTCCTCCAGCGGGTAGACCTTGGAGAGCGTCGGGTGGATCTTGCCCTTGGCGATGAGGCGGTTGGCCTCCCAGGCCTCGCGGTAGTTGGCGAAGTGGGAGCCGATGATCCGCTTCAGCGACATCCACAGGTAGCGGTTGTCGTACTCGTGCATGTAGCCCGAGGTCGAGGCGCAGGTGGTGATGGTGCCGCCCTTGCGGGTGACGAAGACGGAGGCACCGAAGGTCTCGCGGCCGGGGTGCTCGAAGACGATGTCGATGTCCTCGCCGCCGGTGAGTTCGCGGATGCGCTTGCCGAATCGCTTCCACTCCTTGGGGTCCTGGGTCTGCTCGTCCTTCCAGAACTTGTAGCCCTCGGCGTTGCGGTCGATGATCGCCTCGGCGCCCATCGACCGGCAGATGTCGGCCTTCTGGTCGCTGGAGACGACGCAGATCGGGGTCGCTCCGCCGGCCAGCGCGAACTGCGTGGCGTACGAGCCGAGTCCGCCGCTCGCGCCCCAGATCAGGACGTTGTCGCCCTGCTTCATGCCGGCGCCGTTGCGGGAGACCAGCTGCCGGTACGCGGTGGAGTTGACCAGGCCCGGGGCCGCGGCCTCCTCCCACGACAGGTGGGTGGGCTTGGGCATCAGCTGGTTGGACTTCACGAGCGCGATCTCGGCGAGGCCGCCGAAGTTGGTCTCGAAGCCCCAGATCCGCTGCTCGGGGTCGAGCATGGTGTCGTTGTGCCCGTCGGACGACTCCAGCTCGACGGACAGGCAGTGCGCGACGACCTCGTCACCGGGCTTCCAGGAGTTGACGCCCGGACCGGTGCGCAGGACGACGCCGGCCAGGTCGGAGCCGATGATGTGGTACGGCAGGTCATGGCGCTTGGCGAGCGGCGAGAGCCGCCCGTAGCGCTCCAGGAAGCCGAAGGTCGACAGCGGCTCGAAGATCGAGGTCCACACCGAGTTGTAGTTCACCGAGGAGGCCATGACGGCCACCAGGGCCTCACCCGGGCCGAGTTCCGGCACCGGCACCTCGTCCAGGTGGATCGACTTGCGGGGGTCCTTGTCGCGGGTCGCGAGGCCCGCGAACATCTCCGTCTCGTCCTTGTGCACGGTGATCGCGCGGTACGACTCGGGGAGCGGCAGAGCGGCGAAGTCGGCCGGCGTGGAGTCGGGCGACTGGATCGCGGCGAGGATGTCCTTCACGGTCACGGTGTTGCCTCCGGCGGTGAGCGCCTCTGAGGGAGGGGCGCTGAGGGTTACGTCGGTGCTGCTGAGGGATGAGGGGTGTGCCGTCGGTTCGGCGGACAGTGCTTGTTCGGCAGCGCTTTGTGGCGCGGGAGGTTGCCTGTGACGCAGGCGTCCGGGCGCGCAAGCCGTCGGTTTGCGGGGACAGCCGGCGTACGAAAGGTCGCTGCACGCCGGCCGCCCGGACAACATCAACGTATGGCACCCCGTGTCATCCGGCAAGGCACTGGGTGCCAGAAATCTCGCTCAGACGAAATCTTTACGTAACAAATGAGCGATGATCGATCGAATGGTGTCCTGGAAGGCGTCAAAAAGGGGCTCTGACATGCCAAAACGGCCACCCCGAAGGGTGGCCGTCATCACAGCGGGCGAACCGCTCAGCGCTCCTTGAGCGCCTCCTCGATGGTCCGCATGACCTCGTCCAGCGGGGCATCGGTGCGGGCGACCGTCACCAGTACCTCGCCGTGCGCCGAGACCGCCGCGGGGGCCGGCTTCGGCGCCGTGGAGCGCCCGACGCCGATGCCCGCCCCGAACGTCTTGCGCACGATCCCGAAGGCGTGGTCCAGCTGCGCCTCCACGTCCCCCTGGCCGCCCGCGCGCAGCCAGCGCCGCAGGACGTGGTTGTGGGCGGTCACGACGGCGGACGCGGCCACCTCGGCCAGCAGCGGGTCGTCGTTGGCGTCGTCGTCGTGCGCGTGCTCGTCGAAGTGGCCCAGCAGATAGCGCGTGAAGAGGCGCTCGTAGCGGGCCACCGAGGCGATCTCGGCCTCGCGCAGCGTGGGCACCTCACGCGTGAGCTTGTAGCGGGCGACCGAGATCTCCGGCCGGGCCGCGTACATCTTCATGACTTCCTTGATCCCCCGGCACACCGTGTCGAGCGGGTGCTCGTGCGCGGGTGCCGCGTTGAGCACCGCCTCTGCCCGGATCAGGGTGTCGTCGTGGTCGGGGAAGATCGCCTCTTCCTTGGAGCGGAAGTGGCGGAAGAAGGTGCGGCGTGCGACCCCGGCCTGGGCCGCGATCTCGTCGACGGTGGTCGCCTCGTAGCCCTTGGTCGCGAACAGCTCCATCGCCGCGGCCGCCAGTTCCCGGCGCATTTTGAGCCGTTGGGCGGCGGCGCGACCGCCCGCGGCGCTCTCCGGCGCGTCGGGCGTGGCTGGTGTACGTGAGGACTTGGCGGGCTGGGACATGCCCTGAACGTACTGCATGTCCGCAGCTCGATGCGCAGGTCCGGGGTTTCCCCCGCCGCCGGCGGGCGGGACAGCGCCGGGCCGGGCGCCCGGAGATCGGCTGCCCGGCTCCAGCAGCCCGCCCCACTCCCCGGCCGTCCTGAACCAGTCGCCGGGCCGCCCGGCCCCGCCCGCCAGGGGCTGCGTCCCCGCGACCCGGCCCGGCGTGGTCGCGCCGGGCCGCTCCTGCGGGCCGGACGGATCCACGGAACGCCCCTAGCGGCGGGCGTACTCGCGGAAGCCCCGGCCCGTCTTGCGGCCGAGACAGCCCGCGGCGACCAGGTGCTCCAGCAGGGGCGCCGGGGCCAGTCCCGGGTCCCGGAACTCGCGGTGCAGCACCTTCTCGATGGCCAGCGACACATCCAGGCCGACCACGTCGAGCAGCTCGAAGGGGCCCATGGGGTAGCCGCCGCCCAGCTTCATCGCCGCGTCGATGTCGTCGAGGGACGCGTAGTGGTCCTGCACCATCTTGATCGCGTTGTTCAGGTACGGGAAGAGCAGGGCGTTGACGATGAACCCGGCACGGTCGCCGCAGTCGACGGCGTGCTTCCTGACCTTGGCGCAGACCTCGCGGACCGTGGCGTGGACGTCGTCGGCCGTCAGCACCGTGCGGACGACCTCGACCAGCTTCATCGCCGGCGCCGGGTTGAAGAAGTGCATGCCGATCACGTCCTGCGGACGCGAGGTGGCGCGGGCGCACGCGACGACGGGCAGCGACGAGGTGGTCGTCGCCAGGACCGCGCCCGGCTTGCACACCTTGTCCAGCGCCGCGAACAGCTGCCGCTTGATCTCCAGGTCCTCGGCGACGGCCTCGACGGCCAGGTCGACGTCCGCGAAGGCCTCGTACGAGCCCGCCGGGGTGATCCGCTCCAGGGTCTGCGCCGCCGCCTGCGCGGTCAGCCTGCCCTTGTCGACGGAGCGGGCGAGGGACTTGCCGATGCGGGCCTTGGCCGTCTGCGCCTTCTCCTCGCTGCGGGCGGCGAGCACCACCTCGTAGCCCGCCTTCGCGAACACCTCGGCGATGCCGGACGCCATGGTGCCGGAGCCCGCGACACCGACCGAGCGGACCGCGCGGCCCGGCGTCAGGTTCTCGTCCTCCCGCGGTGTCAGCGCGTCCGGCACGACGGTGGCGCTGCCCGGGGACTCGTAGGTGTAGAAGCCCCGGCCCGACTTGCGTCCCGCCAGGCCCGCCTCGCTGAGCTGCTTCAGGATCGGGGCGGGGGCGTGCAGCCGGTCACGGGACGCGGTGTACATGGCGTCCAGGACGGTCCGCGCGGTGTCGACGCCGATCAGGTCGAGCAGGGCGAGCGGCCCCATCGGCAGGCCGCAGCCCAGCCGCATCGCGGCGTCGATGTCCTCGCGGGAGGCGTACCTCGCCTCGTACATCGCGGCGGCCTGGTTGAGGTAACCGAACAGCAGGCCGTCGGCGACGAATCCGGGCCGGTCACCGACCGCCACGGGCTCCTTGCCCAGCTCGATCGCGAGGTCCGTGACCGCGGCCGTGGCCTGCGGTGCGGTGAGCACCGAGGAGACCACCTCGACGAGCTTCATCGCCGGGGCCGGGTTGAAGAAGTGCAGTCCCAGCACGCGCTCCGGGCGGGCCGAGTCGGCGGCCAGGCGCGTCACGGACAGGGCGTTGGTGCCGGTCGCCAGGATCGTCTCCGGGCGCACCACGCCGTCCAGTTCGCGGAAGATCTGCTGCTTGATCTCGTACGACTCCGGCGCCACCTCGATCACCAGGTCGGCGTCGGCCGCCGCCCGCAGGTCGGTGGCGGTGCGGACGCGGGCGAGGGTGTCCGTGCGCTCCTGCGCGGTCAGGCGGCCGCGCTCCACGGCGCGGGCCGTGGAGGACTCCAGGGCGGCGACGCAGCGCACCGCCTGGGCCTCGCTGATGTCGATGCCGACGACGTCGCGGCCGGCCTTGGCCAGGACCTCGGCGATGCCGGTGCCCATGGTGCCGAGGCCGACCACGGCAATGGTCTTGAGCGGGGACAGAGGGCTGTCGGACAGGGGAGTGGCCATCGCGGGACTCCTGGAAAATGAGGGTGACGACTGGGAACGCGCCGGGTGCGCCAAGGGCGCACCGGGTGCGTGAGGAGTGCGGGTGATTCCGGGCCGCAAGCGCACACGCCCGGCGCCGTCGCCGCGGACGTGCACACGCCCGGGAACGGAGATGACCGACCGGCCCTGTCCCGTGGCCGAGTCGTACTGCGGTACCTGACGTACCGAACCGACTTCTCGCGGCGGCTGCGTCACCAGGCCGTCGCGAGCGGGGTGCGAGTGGGTAACTCGCTCGTCTGAGCTTAACTCGTGGGTAACGAGCGCGCCAGCCCTCTGTCTTTGTGATGTAGGTCCCTCACGCCGAGATCGTTTGTACGCTCGCTTCATGGACGAAGAGTTGCGATCGCTCACGGAGCGCTTACGGCAGGAGTCCGCAGGTTCCGCGGAGTACGAGCGGCTGGCGGGCACCGAGGATCACGGCGAACTGGCCGAGGTGCTCACAGCGCCCGGACGGCCGTTGTGGGCCAGGGAGCTGGCCGCCTTCCGGCTCGGCCTCGCGGGCGACCGGCGGGCCTTCGAGTCCCTCGTCCTGCTCCTCAACCACCGTGATCCACCGCGCTGTGCGTCCGCCGCCCACGCCCTCGCCCGGCTCGGCGACCCGCGCACCGCCCGCGCGGCCGCCGCCCTCGCCACGAACGAACTGCGCGTCGCCTACGCCCTGCACCCCGTGCGCCTGCTCGTCGAGCTGCGTGCCCCCGAGTCCGCCCCCGCGCTGATCACCACGTTGCGGCGCCGGCTGCGCCCGCACGACCCCTACCACCGTGTGGCCCTCGCCTGCGTGGAGGGGCTGGGCGCGCTGGGCGACACCCGGGCCAGGGCCGTGCTGCACGAGGCGCTGGCACACCCGGCGCTTGCGGAGGCGGCGGTGGCGGCACTGGCACGCATTCCGGAGCAGCGCAGGGGTGAGGCGAGCGGTCACGGCTGACGCGGGTGGGGCAGCTCCCGTGCGTACCGCACCTCCGGCACCTCGACCCCCTCCACCTCGAAGGGCTCCTCCACGCCGTCCGCGGTGAACCCCGCCCGCTCGTAGAAGCGGCGGGCGGGGGTGTTGTCCCGCAGGACCCACAGCATCATCCGCGGGTGACCGGAGGCCCGGCAGCGTCGTACCGACTCCTCCAGCAGGGCCTGCCCGATGCCCTCGCCGTACCGCTCGGGGTGCACGTAGATCGCGTACAACTCGGCGTCCGCGGTGCGTACTTCGCCGTCCCGGTAGGGGCCGTGACAGGCCCAGCCGACGATCTCGCCCGCCCGCTCGGCGACCAGGTTCACCACCGTGCCGTCGCCCTGCCCGAAGCGGGCCCGGTGACGCGCGGCGTCCTGCGCCACGCTGAGCGCGTCGAGGTAGGCCTGCGGCATCAGGCCCCGGTAGGCGCTCTGCCAGCCACGGACGCGGATCTCGGCCACCCGGTCGCAGTCGGCGAGGGCCAGCTCCCGGATGTGCGGCCCGGTCACGCGGCGACCACCGCGAACGCGTCGATCTCCCTCAGGTACACGGGGCGGACCGGCCCGGCGACACGTACGAAGACCTGGCGGGCCTGGGCGGCCGGGTCGCCCGCGCCGGCCGGCTCACCGCGCTCGTCGAGCGGGAGCCGCGAGACGGCGACGATGCGGCCGGTGCCGATGACCCCGTGCGAGTACTGCGTGGCGGCTGCGACCCCGACGGGAGCGGGGATCCTGGTCGGCTCACTCATGCGTCCATCGTGGACCATGGGTCCGGCGTCGCTCCCGACGGGCCGTCACCTCACCTTTCAGCCACGGAAGCCGAGCAGCCTGTGCAGCGTCGAGCCCCGCGACTGCCCCGCGGTCTTGGCGACCAGGGGCTTCGGGCCGGGCAGTGCCGCGCACTGCGCGTCGGCCTCACCGCGACCGCGCGGCACGGTGCCGTCGGTGAGGTAGGCCGCCAGGTGCTCGTCCAGGCAGGTGTTCCCGCTGAGGGTGATGCCGTGGTTTCCGCCGTTCTTCTCCACCACCAGGCTGGAGCCGCGCAGCAGGCGGTGGACCGCCGCAGCGCCCTGGTACGGCGTGGCCGCGTCGTGCGTCGCCTGGAACAGCAGGACCGACGGCAGCTCGGTGTTGGCCACGTCCACCGGACGCAGCGACGCCGTCGGCCAGAACGCGCAGGGTGCGTTGTACCAGGCGTTGTTCCAGGTCATGAACGGTGCCTTCGCGTGCACCGCCCAGTTGTCCTTGCGCCACTGCCGCCAGTCACGCGGCCAGCCCGCGTCCCGGCACTGGACCGCGGTGTAGACGCTGTAGCCGTTCTCCGCGGCGGCGTCGGCCGCGCCGAAGTCCTCGTACGCCTCGACCAGCGGGCCGGGGTCCTTCTCGCCCACGTACGCGGCGAACGCCTCGGCCAGATAGGGCCAGTAGCCGTTGTAGTAGCCGCCGGGCAGGAACGTGTCCTCCAGCTCGGCCGGGCCCACCGTGCCGCCCGCGGGCCGCTTGTCCAGAGCCGTGCGCATCGCGTACCACGTGGCCTCGACCTTCTGCGGATCGGTGCCCAGCCGGTAGGAGGCGTCGTGTTCGGCGACCCACGTCATGAAGGCCCGGTGGCGGTCGCCGAAGGCGCTGTCCTGCGCGAGGTTGTCGTCATACCAGACACCCGTGGGGTCGACGACCGAGTCGAGGACCATGCGCCGTACCCGGTCCGGGTGCAGCTTGGCGTAGACCGCGCCGAGGTACGTGCCGTACGAGTAGCCGAAGTAGTTGATCCGCGGTGCGCCCAGGGCGCGGCGGATCCGGTCCATGTCCCGCGCGGTGCTGAGCGTGTTCATGTGCGGCAGCTCGCGCGCGTACTTCGCGCCGCAGGCGTCGGCGAAGGACTTCGCGCGCGTCAGGCCCGCCTGCTCGACGGCCGTGGTGGCCGGCACGGAGGCGGCGCGCACGGGGTTGAAGTGACCGGGAGCGCAGTTCAGGGCCGGCTTTCCGGCGCCGACGCCGCGCGGGTCGAAGCCGATGACGTCGTACTGGGCCGCCACCGCCCTGGGCAGTGCGGAGGCGACGAACCCGGCGAGCTTCAGCCCGCTGCCGCCGGGCCCGCCGGGATTGACCAGCAGCGGCCCCTGGAACGTCTTCGCGGTGTGCGGGACGCGGGACAGGGCGAGGGTGATCTTCCGCCCGCCGGGGTCCGCGTGGTCGAGGGGCACCTCCAGGGACGCGCACTGGAGCGTGGGGTAGTCGGCGGTGCCGCACTTCTTCCAGGTGAGCCCGGTGGCGTACGCGCCGCCGGCCCGGGCGGGGACGGCCGTGAACGTCCCGGCCACCACGACGGCGGCGCCGCACAGCGCGGCTGCACGTTTCTTCATGGGTGCTCCCAGGACGGAGGGTCGCGACCGCGAGTCCCGCGGTCCTCGCCGCATCGTCCCGGGGTGAGCACCTGTAAGAACGTGTTCCGCCAATTCTTGACCCGATTGGGCCGCGAGTTGCGCTCGAACGCTCTCAGATGAGCGAAAGTTGAGTCTGCTCGGGCCTCGCCGTCGGGGCGGGCTCCGGCTCCCGGATCCGGCGCCGCGTCCCCGCGCGCGTGGGGCCGATGCCGTACTCCTCGGCCAGCTCGTGCACCTGACGGGTGATCCGGCGCTGGTACCACTTCGGGGCGTAGGCCCCGTCCGCGTAGAGCCGCTCGTAGCGGCGCACCAGGTGCGGGTGCTCCCTGCCGAGCCAGGCCATGAACCACTCACGCGCCCCCGGGCGCAGATGCAGCACCAGCGGGGTCACCGAGGTGGCCCCCGAGGCCGCGATCGCCCGCACGGTGTCCCGCAGTTGGGCCGGCTGGTCGCTCAGGAACGGGATCACCGGCGCCATCAGCACCCCGCACCCGATGCCGTGCTCGCCGAGCGTCCTTACGACGTCCAGGCGCCGCTCCGGCGCGGGCGTGCCCGGCTCCACGGTGCGCCACAGCTCGGGGTCGGTGAAGCCGACCGAGACCGAGATGCCGACGTCCGTCATCCGGGCCGCCTGGGTCAGCAGCTCCAGGTCGCGCAGGATCAGGGTGCCCTTGGTGAGGATGGAGAACGGGTTCGCGTGGTCGCGCAGGGCGGTCAGGATGCCCGGCATCAGCCGGTAGCGGCCCTCCGCCCGCTGGTAGCAGTCGACGTTGGTGCCCATCGCGATGTGCTCGCCCTGCCAGCGGCGCGAGCCGAGCTGGCGCCGCAGCAGGTCCGGCGCGTTGACCTTCACCACGATCTGGGAGTCGAAGCCCAGGCCCGTGTCGAGGTCCAGGTAGCTGTGCGTCTTGCGGGCGAAGCAGTACACGCACGCGTGCGTGCAGCCCCGGTAGGGGTTCACCGTCCACTCGAAGGGCATGCGGGAGGCCCCCGGCACCCGGTTGATGATCGAGCGGGCCCGCACCTCGTGGAAGGTGATGCCGGCGAACTCGGGGGTGTCGAAGGTACGGGTGGTCACCGCGTCCGCGCCGAACAGCGCGGCGTCGGCCGGGCGGTCGCCGGATTCCAGGGTGAGGTTCTCCCAGCGCATGACACCTCCTCGGTAGCACTGCCCTCACAATAGAACATCTGTTCCCATGATCGTGCGGGCGTCACCTCCGATCGCGCTCCGATACCCGATCGATCACTTCCGTGCTCCCGATTTGGGCGGCCGGGGACCGGGGTGGTTGGCTTGCCCCGATCCCGAGAACTCAGGTGCTGGAGGAACTCCATGGCGCAGGTCGAGGCCACCACGGAACGCGTCGTCGCGGCGGACCCGGAGAAGGTGTTCGACACCCTCGCCGACTACAGCGGCACGCGCGCGAAGCTGCTGCCCGAGCACTTCAGCGAGTACGAGGTGCGCGAGGGCGGCGACGGTGAGGGCACCCTCGTCCACTGGAAGCTCCAGGCCACCAGCAAGCGCGTCCGGGACTGCCTCCTGGAGGTCACCGAGCCGACCGACGGCGAACTGGTCGAGAAGGACCGCAACTCCTCCATGGTCACCACCTGGCGCGTCACCCCCGCGGGCGAGGGCAGGTCCCGTGTCGTCGTGGTCACCGTCTGGCAGGGCGCGGGCGGCATCGGCGGCTTCTTCGAGAAGACCTTCGCGCCCAAGGGGCTCGCCCGGATCTACGACGCGATGCTCGACAAGCTGGCCGCCGAAGTGGAGAAGTAACCCAAGAGGCCGGTCCGCAAAGGGTGTTGGCCCCTCACCGGTTCGGGTGGATCTCAGCTCCCGCCGGCATGAATCCGTAACTCGTCGCGCTTGTTGGTAGTTGTCGCTTTTACGCGGTAATGGTGCAGCAGCGCGACGAGGGGAGCGGTACGTGGGCGTGACCACTCTGGTGCAGGACGAACCGGCCGTGGCGGTGGCGCCCCCGCGGCTCCCGGTGCCACCGCCCACCCCGGCCGCCGAACTCGGCCCGCGCCGGGTGCGGTTGGTCTTCTTCGGGCTGATGCTGGCCCTGCTCCTGGCCGCCCTGGAGCAGATGATCGTCGCCACCGCCCTGCCGAAGATCGTCGGCGAGCTGCACGGCCTGGACAAGATGTCCTGGGCGATCACCGCCTATCTGCTCACCGCCACGATCGGTCTCCCGATCTACGGCAAGCTCGGTGATCTCCTCGGCCGCAAGGGCGTGTTCCAGTTCGCCATCGTCGTCTTCGTCGTCGGCTCCGCCCTCGCGGGCCGCGCGCAGACCATGGACCAGCTGATCGCCTTCCGCGCGGTGCAGGGCGTCGGGGCGGGCGGGCTCATGATCGGCGTCCAGGCGATCATGGCGGACATCGTGCCGCCCCGGCAGCGCGGCAAGTTCATGGGGCTGATCGGCGCCGCGTTCGGCCTCGCCTCCGTCGCCGGGCCGCTGCTCGGCGGCTACTTCACGGACCATCTCTCCTGGCGCTGGTGCTTCTACATCAACGTCCCCTTCGGCCTGCTCACCATGGCCGTCGTCGCCGTCGTCCTCAAACTGCCCAGACCCCAGGTCAAGGCACGGCTCGACATCCTCGGAGCGCTGCTGCTCACCACGGCCTCGACCTGCCTGGTCCTGCTCACCAGCTGGGGCGGGACCGAGTACGACTGGGGCTCCCGGGTCATCCTCGGCCTCGCCGCCGGCGCCGTGGCCGCCATCGCGCTGTTCCTCGTCGCCGAGCACTTCGCCGCCGAACCGCTCATCCCGCTCAGGCTGTTCCGCGACTCGGTCTTCAACATCACCGGCCTGGTCGGCCTGGTGCTGGGCGTCGCGCTGTTCGGCGCCGCCAGCTATCTGCCCACCTTCCTGCAGATGGTCGACGGGGCCAGCGCCACCGAGTCCGGGCTGCTGATGCTGCCGATGATGGGCGGCATCGTCGCCGCCTCGATCATCTCCGGGCAGCTCATCAGCGCCACCGGCCACTACAAGATCCACCCGATCCTCGGCAGCGCCCTCTCCGTCGTCGGCATGTGGCTGCTCTCCCGGCTCGACGCCGACACCCCCCGGCTGCACTACAGCATCTGGATGGGGGTCCTCGGCGCCGGGATGGGCATGGTGATGCCGGTGCTGATCCTCGCCGTGCAGAACTCCGTGCGCCCCGCCGACCTCGGCACGGCGACCAGCGCCAACAACTTCCTGCGGCAGATCGGCGGCAGCGTCGGCGCCGCCGTCTTCGGCACCCTCTTCGCCGACCGCCTCACCGACTCCCTCGCCGAGCACCTGCCGCGCGCGGGTGCCGCCCTGCCCGACGCCGAGTCCATCACCCCCCAGGCCGTCCACGCACTGCCCCCGGCGCTGCGCGACGGCTACATCCAGGCCTACGCCGACGCCATGCCGAGGATCTTCCTGTACCTCGTGCCCGTGCTCGCCGCCGGCCTGCTTCTGTCGTTCTTCCTCAAGGAGAAACCGCTGGTGACCCACCACACCCCCGAGACGGACACCGCGCCGGTGAAGTCCCCCATCCCACAGGCCCGTTCGCCGCACGCCGCCGGGATCGCCGTCTGCGGCACCGTGCAGCACCCCGACGGGACCGTCGTCCCGCGCGCGGCGCTCACCCTCATCGACGTCGCCGGACAGCAGATCGGGCGCGGCGCCAGCGGCGAGGACGGACGCTACGCGCTGGCCACGCCCGGCTCCGGGGCGTACGTCCTGATCGCGGCGGCCGGTGGTCACCAGCCGCAGGCCGTCTCCGTGACGGTCGGCGAGCGCCCCGTCGAGCTGGACGTCGTCCTCGGCGGCGCGGGCCGCCTCGCGGGGAGCGTGCTCACCGCCGACGGCGCGCCGGTACGGGACGCCACGGTCACCCTCACCAACGTGCACGGCGAGGTCGTCTCCAGCACCCGCAGCGGACGCGAGGGCGGCTACGTCATCACCGAACTGGTCGCCGGTGAGTACACCCTCGCCGCCAGCGCGCCCGCGTTCCGCCCCGCCGCCCTCCCCGTCACCGTGCAGGCCGCCCGGGAGACCCGGCAGGACGTCGAACTGGCCGGCGGCGCCGTGCTGCGCGGCACGGTCCGGGCGAGCGGCGGGCGGCCCGTGGAGGACGCGCGCGTGACCCTGCTGGACGCGGCGGGCAACGTCGTCGACACCCTCACCACGGGTCCCGACGGCACGTTCCGGTTCGTCGACCTCTCCTCCGGCGAGTACACGGTCATCGCGGCCGGATATCCGCCCGTGGCGACCGTGCTCCAGGTGGCGGGCGGCGGGCGCACCGAACGGGACCTCCAGCTGGGCCACGAGGACTGAGCCGCCCAGGGGGGCGCACCCCCGCGCGCCCGGGCGCCTCAATTCCCGTATTGGCGCACATCGCGTGCGGTCGGCGCCGTACGGTGGTGAGCCGGGGCACAGATCTTGCACAGCCGTGGAGAGAGGGCCTGGGCCGTGGAGCATGGCACCGACCGGGAGGCACCTCCCGGCCACCCGGCCGGGAGCGGCACGCCGGCGGGGCGGGTCCCGCTGGCCGTGGTCGTGGTGGACCGCGAGGGCCTCGTGTCGCACTGGAGCACCGGCGCGCGGCGGTTGTTCGGCACCGCCAAGGAGTCCGCCACAGGCCGCCCGGTGAGCGACCTGCTGCCCGTCTCCGGCGCACTGCCGGCGCACCAGGACCCCTCGCCGTACGGACCCTACGGGGCGTCCGACGGTCTCGGTCCGGACCTCGGGGCCTCGCTCGACGGCGGACTGTCCTACCCGGCCGCGGGCAACGCCCGCCTCACCGTGCCCGATGGTCGCAGGATCGACGTGCTGTGGTGGGCGTATCCGCTGGTGGGACCCGGAGCGGAGCGGCTGCTGGTGCTCGCCGCCGACGCCGCCGCGCTGCGGGTGACCGACGGGGGCGAGGGCGCGCCCGCCGAGCGGATCTCGCCCGCCTTCGCCCTGCACACCGACTTCCCCGGCGCCGACGAACTGGCCCGCAGGCTCCCCGACATCCTGCCCAGCATGAGCGTCGGTGAGAGCGCCCGCATCGTCGGGCAGGTCCTCGAACTGGGCTACCCCGTACTGGAGTTCAGTCAGAACGACCGGGTTCCGGTCACCCCCGACTGGGGCGTGCCCCGGCGTGCCGACCGCACGGCACGGCGTGCGCGGCTCGCCCGGGCCATCGCCGCCGGTGCGCCCGTTCCCGAGGAGCTGCGCGACGAGGCCGGCGACCTGGAGTACGCCGCCGTACGCGAGCGTCTGGAGTTCCTCAACGAGGTCAGCGGGAGGATCGGCAGCTCGCTCGACCTGGCCCGGACGATCGTGGAGGTCAGCAGGGCGGTCGTGCCCCGCTTCACCGACGTCGCCGGCACCTATCTGCGCGAACAGGTCGTCGCCGGTGAGGGTTTCCCGGACGGCGTGCCGGACACCACCACCATGTGGCACCGGGTGGCCCTGGAGCACACCGACGAACCGGGCCGCTGGGACGACGTCGTCCCCGTCGGCGAGGCCATGCCGTTCCCGGCGGCCACGCCGTTCTTCCAGTGCATGACGACCGGCGAGCCCGTCCTCGTGCCCCGGATCAGCGAGGCGATGGGTCACGCCATCGCCTCGCAGTTCGAAAAGCGCGACATCCGGCCGCTGATCACGGGCCGCAGCATGCTCGTCGTACCGCTGAAGGCCCGTCATGTCGTACTCGGGTTCATGGTCCTGCTGCGGCACCCCGAGCGCGCCGAGTTCAACGACATGGACCGGGTCACCGGCGCCGAACTCGCCGCCCGCGCGGGACTGGTGCTCGACAACGCGCGCATGTACACGTTCCAGGAGAGCGTCGCCGAGACCCTCCAGGACAGCATGCTGCCGCACATCCCGGCCCGCATGTCCGGCTGTGACATCGCCACCCGCTATCTGCCCGGGACCCTGCTCGGGCGGGTGGGCGGCGACTGGTTCGACGCGGTGAAGCTGCCCGGCGCGCGCACCGCGTTCGTCGTCGGCGACGTCATGGGTCACGGCCTCAACTCGGCCGCCATGATGGGCCAGTTGCGCACGGCCGTGCAGACCATGGCCGCTCTCGACCTGCCGCCCGCGCAGCTGCTGCGCAACCTCGACGACCTCGCCCAGCGGCTCGGCGACGGCTATCTCGCGACCTGCGTGTAAGCCGTGTACGACCCGATCGCGGGCGAGCTGTACCTCGCCAACGCGGGCCACATCCCGCCCGTGCTGGTCCGCGCCGCCGACGGCCGCAGCGAGTTGCTCGATCTGCCCACCGGCGCGCCCGTCGGTGTCGGCGGGGTGCCGTTCGAGGCGGTGCGCGTGCGCGTGGAGCCCGGTGACCGCCTGGTGATGTGCACCGACGGGCTGGTCGAGATGCGCGGCGAGGACATCGGTGTCGGGCTCGCCACGCTGTGCGAGTCGGCCGCCCACCCGGCGGCGTCCATGGACGACGCCTGCGACACGATCATCCGCGCCCTGGGCGCACGCGGCGGACGCAAGGACGACGTGGCCCTGCTGATGGCCCGCCTGGGCGGCATCGAACCCGGCGACGTGGCGGAGTGGCGCTTCCCCCTTGATCCGGCCGAGGTCGGCCGGGCCCGCGCGGTGGTCCGCGAGCACCTGCACGCGTGGGGCCTTCCCGCGCTGGCCGGGAGCGCCGAGCTGATGGCCGGCGAGCTGGTCACCAACGCGGTACGGCACTCCCACCGCCGGCCGGTCGTACTGCGCCTCGTACGCGGCGACACCCTGCTGTGCGAGGTGGACGACGACGATCACGACCTGCCGACGCTGCTCAGCGCCGGACCGCTCGACGAGACGGGCCGCGGGCTGCGGGTGGTGAGCACCCTCGCGCGTGAGTGGGGCGCCAGCCGTACCAAGGAGGGCAAGACCGTCTGGTTCGAACTCACGCTGCCGGGTCGCTGAACCGTCCTTCAGGACGGCGTACTCCGGTCGAACGCGGCGTGAAGGTATGCGCCGTCTGCGCGCCGTGTCCTTGTGGCCACGCGCCGGGCGCGGTAGACCGTACTGGCCCGTCGCCCGCGGCGGGAAATCGGTCTCGGACCTGGGGAGTTGGCCATGAGTGTGACGAGTCGGTACCGGGCGGCCTGGGAAGGGTTCTGGCGCGAAGCGCCCGGCGGGCCGGGCTCCGTGTTCTGGGACGCCGAGCCCGCGCTGACCGCGGGACGGCACGTGGCCCTGTTCGAGCCGCTGCTGGCCGACCCCGGGCTGCCGATGGTCGACCTGGGCTGCGGCAACGGCACCCAGACCCGCTTCCTCGCCGGGCGGTTCCCGCGCGTCCTCGGCGCCGACCTGTCCGCGGCGGCCGTCGCGCACGCCGAGCAGGCGGATCCGGCCGGTCAGGCGACCTACCGCGAGCTGGACGCGGCCGACAAGGCCGAGGTGGAGGCGCTGCGCACGCAGCTCGGCGACGCCAATGTGTACATGCGCGGCGTGCTGCACCAGTGCGAGCCCGGGGACCGGCAGCCGCTCGCCGACGGGATCGCGACCCTTGTCGGCGAGCGTGGCCGGGTCTTCCTCGTCGAGCTCGCCGAGGCCGCCGGGCCCCTCCTGCGTGGCCTGGCACAGAGCCCGGCCGGTCCGCCCGCCAAGCTCGCGCCGGTCTTCCGGCACGGCATCGCGCCCGGCGAGGTCGCGGACGCCGCGGTGCCCGAGTACCTGACCGCGGCGGGCCTGACCGTGCTGGCGAGCGGCGAGCTGCCGCTCACCACCACGGAGACGGGGCCCGACGGCACCCGGATCGAGCTGCCGTCGAGGTGGCTGCTCGCGGGCCGCACCGGGTGACACGGATGTGCACGCGGGCGTAGGGTCGGGCGGCGTACGGGCTGCGCGTACCCCGTCCTGGTCGCCCGCCGAATCTCCGCGTAACGTGACGCTTCATGAAGATCCTGATCAGTGCCGACATGGAGGGCGCCACCGGTGTCACCTGGCCGGCGGACGTGCTGCCCGGCACACCCCAGTGGGAGCGCTGCCGTTCCCTGTTCACCTCGGACGTGAACGCGGCGGCGCTCGGCTTCTACGACGGCGGCGCCGACGAGGTGCTGGTCAACGAGGCCCACTGGACCATGCGCAACCTGCTGCTCGAGCAGCTGGACGAGCGGGTGCAGATGCTCACCGGGCGGCACAAGTCGCTGTCGATGGTCGAGGGCGTGCAGCGCGGCGACGTGGACGGGATCGCCTTCGTCGGCTACCACGCCGCCGCCGGCGCGGAGGGCGTCCTCGCCCACACCTACCTCGCCAACTCCATCACCGGCGTGTGGCTGAACGACGTCCGGGCCAGCGAGGGTCTGCTGAACGCGCATGTCGTGGCCGAGTACGGGGTGCCCGTGGTGCTGGTGACCGGCGACGACGTGGCGTGCGAGGACGCGCTCGGGTACGCGCCCGAGGCGCTCAAGGTCGCCGTGAAGGACCATGTGTCGCGGTACGCGGCCGTGTGCCGCACGCCGGCCAGGACCGCCGCCGACATCCGGGCCGCCGCCAAGGAGGCGGCCCCGCTTGCCGTGCGGTACGAACCGGTCGCTTCCGGCCCGTACACGGTCGCGGTCGAGTTCGACGCCGAGCACCTGGCCATGGCGGCGACCGTCGTGCCGGGCGTCGGCCGGACCGGGGAGCGCAAGGTGGCGTACACCAGTGCGACCATGTACGAGGGGATCCGCACCTTCAAGGCGGTCACCACCGTTGTCTCGGCCGCCGTGGAGGAGCAGTATGGCTGATCAACAGGCGCTGGACGAGGTCGTGGAGTTCACCTCCGGCCTCATCCGCATCGACACCACGAACCGGGGCGGCGGCGACTGCCAGGAGCGGCCCGCCGCCGAGTACGCCGCTCACCGGCTGGCCGAGGCGGGCCTGGAGCCCACGCTCCTGGAGCGCACCAGGGGCCGCACCAACGTGGTCGCCCGGATCGAGGGAAGCGACCCGTCCGCCGACGCGCTGCTGGTGCACGGGCACCTGGACGTCGTGCCGGCCGAGGCCGCCGACTGGAGCGTCCACCCGTTCTCCGGGGAGGTCCGTGACGGGGTCGTCTGGGGCCGGGGCGCGGTCGACATGAAGAACATGGACGCGATGATCCTCGCCGTCGTGCGGTCCTGGGCCCGCGAGGGCGTCCGGCCCCGGCGGGACATCGTCGTCGCGTTCACCGCGGACGAGGAGGCCAGCGCCGTCGACGGCTCCGGCTTCCTCGCCGACCGGCACGCCGGGCTGTTCGAGGGGTGCACCGAGGGCATCAGCGAGTCCGGGGCGTTCACCTTCCATGACGGGGCGGGCCGCGAGATCTACCCGATCGCGGCCGGCGAGCGCGGCACGGGCTGGCTCAAGCTGACCGCGCGCGGGCGGGCCGGGCACGGCTCCAAGGTGAACCGCGAGAACGCGGTGACCCGGCTGTCCGCCGCGATCGCGCGGATCGGCGCGCACGAGTGGCCGCTGCGGCTGACCCCGACCGTGCGTGCGGCACTCACCGAGCTGGCCGCGCTGTACGGCGTCGACGGCGACCTGAGGGACGTCGACAGGCTGCTGGAGAAGCTCGGGCCGGCCGCCAAGCTCGTCGAGGCCACCGTCCGCAACAGCGCCAACCCGACCATGCTGGACGCCGGATACAAGATCAACGTCATTCCGGGCGAGGCCGTGGCCCACGTCGACGGGCGGTATCTGCCCGGCGCCGAGCAGGAGTTCAAGGACACCCTCGACCTCCTCACCGGGCCGGACGTGGACTGGGAGTTCGAGCACCGCGAGGTGGCGCTCCAGGCCCCGCTGGACTCGCCGACGTACGCGAGGATGCGGGCCGCCGTCGAGGAGTTCGCCCCCGAGGGGCACGTCGTGCCGTACTGCATGTCGGGCGGCACCGACGCCAAGCAGTTCTCCCGGCTCGGCATCACCGGCTACGGCTTCGCGCCGCTGAAGCTGCCCGAGGGCCTCGACTACCAGGCCCTTTTCCACGGCGTCGACGAGCGGGTGCCCGTCGAGGCGCTGCATTTCGGGGTGCGGGTCCTCGACCGGTTCCTGCGGGACGCCTGACCACATGGGGGAGAACGTGCAGACCCTGCCGTACGGTTCCTGGCCGACGCCCATCGACGCGGCCCTCGCCGCCGCGCACGACGGGCACCCGGAGTACGTGGGCTTCGTCGGCGACGAGGCGTGGTGGACCGAGCCACGGCCCACCGAGGGGGGCCGTCGCACCCTGGTGCGCCGGCACGCCGACGGCACGGAGGAGTCCGTGCTGCCCGCGCCGTGGAACGTGCGCAGCCGCGTCATCGAGTACGGCGGGCAGCCCTGGGCCGGTGCCCTGGTCGACGGTCGTCCGGTCGTGGTGTTCGTGCACTTCGCCGACCAGCGTCTGTACCGGTACGAGGAGGGCGGCGAGCCGCGCCCGCTGACACCGGTGTCGGCGGTGGGCGGCGGGCTGCGGTGGGCGGATCCGCAGCTGCGGGTGGAGCGCGGCGAGGTGTGGTGCGTGCTGGAGGAGTTCACCGGCGACGGGCCCACCGACGTGCGGCGCGTACTGGCCGCCGTGCCGCTGGACGGCTCCGCCGCCGGCGACCGGGACGCCGTACGCGAACTGAGCGACGGCCGGCACCGCTTCGTCACCGGGCCCCGGCTCTCGCCGGACGGGCGGCTCGCGGCGTGGCTCGCCTGGGACCATCCGCGGATGCCGTGGGACGGCACCGAGCTGGTGCTCGCCGAGGTGACGGACGACGGCACGCTGACCGACCCCCGCACGGTCGCCGGCGGCCCGCGGGAGGCCGTCGCGCAAGCCGAGTTCGACGCCGAGGGCGCCCTGCTGTACGTCAGCGACCGCACCGGCTGGTGGAACCTCTACCGCGACGGCGAGCCGCTGTGCCCGCGCGAGGAGGAGTTCGGCGGCCCGCTGTGGCGGATCGGCAGCCGCTGGTTCGCCCCGCTGGACGGCGGGCTGATCGCCGTCGTGCACGGCCGCGGCGCCACCGCCCTCGGCATACTCGACCCGGAGACCGGAGAGGTCGTCGACGCGGCCGGCCCCTGGACCGAGTTCACGCCCGCCCTCGCGGTGCACGGCGAGCGGGTCGTCGCCGTCGGCGCCAGCCCGCGCAGCGCCTACGAGGTGGTCGAACTGGACGCCCGTACCGGCCGGGCCCGGGTGGTCGGCGCCGAGCACGACGACGTGGTGGACCCGGTGTTCTACCCGGAACCGCAGATCCGCACCTTCACCGGACCCGCCGGGCGCGAGGTCCACGCGCACGTCTACCCGCCGCACAACCCCGGCTGCACCCCGCCCGGCGCCGAGCTGCCGCCGTACGTCGTCTGGGCGCACGGCGGCCCGACCAGCCGCTCCCCGCTCGTCCTCGACCTCTCGATCGCCTACTTCACCTCGCGCGGCATCGGGGTCGCCGAGGTCAACTACGGCGGCTCGACCGGCTACGGGCGGGAGTACCGGGAGCGGCTGCGCGAGCAGTGGGGCGTCGTCGACGTCGAGGACTGCGCGGCCGTCGCGCTCGCCCTCGCCGAGGAGGGCACCGCCGACCGCGACCGGCTCGCCGTGCGCGGCGGCAGCGCGGGCGGCTGGACCACGGCCGCGTCGCTCACCATGACCGACGTCTACGCCTGCGGCACGATCATCTACCCGATCCTCGACCTGGCCGGCTGGGCGTCCGGGGAGACGCACGACTTCGAGTCGCAGTACCTGGAGAGCCTGGTCGGACCGCTCGCCGAGGTTCCCGGGAGGTACGCGGAGCGCTCGCCCGCCGGGCACGCCGACCGGATCACCGCCCCCTTCCTGCTGCTTCAGGGCCTGGACGACGTGATCTGCCCGCCCGCCCAGTGCGAGCGGTTCCTGGAGGAGATGGAGGGGCGGCGGGTGCCGCACGCGTACATCGCCTTCGAGGGCGAGGGGCACGGGTTCCGGCGGGCGGACACCATGATCCGCGCCCTGGAGGCCGAACTCTCGCTGTATGCCCAGGTGTTCGGGCTGACCCCGCCCGAAGTCGCGACGCTGGAGCTGAGCAAGTGAAGGAACTCCTGCGTCCGCCCCGGCTGGCTCCCGGCGCGCGGGTGGCCGTCGTCGCGCTGAGCGGGCCGGTGCCCGAGGAGCGCTTGAGCGCCGGGCTCGACGTGCTGCGCGGCTGGGACCTCGACCCGGTGGTGGCACCCCATGTGCTGGACCGGCACGCCGAGTTCCCCTATCTGGCGGGCACGGACGCCGACCGGGCCGCCGACTTCCAGGCCGCCTGGTGCGATCCGTCCGTGGCCGCCGTGCTGTGCGCCCGCGGCGGGTACGGGGTGCAGCGGATGGCCGACCTGCTCGACTGGGACGCGCTGCGGGCGGCCGGACCGAAGGTGCTCGTCGGCTTCAGCGACGTCACCGCGCTGCACGAGGCGTTCGCCACCCGGCTCGGCCTGGTCACGCTGCACGGGCCGATGGCGGCGGGCGTGGACTTCATCAAGAACGCGCGGGCGCAGGACCATCTGAAGGCCACGCTGTTCGCGCCGGAGACGGTCCGCACGATCGCCTCCGGCGGTGCCGCCCTGGTGCCCGGGCGGGCCCGGGGCGTGACCCTCGGTGGCTGTGTGAGCCTGCTCGCCGCCGAGCTGGGCACCGCGCACGCCCGGGCAGGTGCCCGGGGCGGGCTGCTGATGATCGAGGACGTGGGGGAGGAGCCGTACCGGCTCGACCGGATCCTGACCCAGTTGCTGCGCGCCGGATGGCTCGACGGGGTGGCCGGGGTCGGGCTCGGCTCCTGGCTCGACTGCGGCCCGTACGAGATGGTGCGCCGGGTGCTCGTGGACCGGCTGGGCGGACTGGGCGTTCCGGTCGCCGAGGAGTTCGGGTTCGGGCACTGCGAAGGGGCGTTGACGATCCCGTTCGGTGTGGCGGCGGAACTGGACGCGGAGGCGGGGACGCTGACGCTGGACGAGCCCGCGCTGCGCTGAGTGCCCGTCAGTTTCCGTGCAGAAACCGCCGTCACGGTGATTGACCTCGGCTGACACGTGTCACAGCATGTCAACCGGCCGGCAGGTACTGGCCGGTATCCGGGTTGTCCTCAGCGTGGAGGTCTCGTGTCCCGACGTGTGCCCAGATCTCGTGCCGTCCTCGCCGCCGCTCTCGGCGCCGCGCTCGCCGCTCCTGTCGCCCTCACCGCCCCCGCCACCGCCGCGACCGGCCAGTACTCCGTCACCGCCCTGAAGTTCACCGTCCAGGCCGGCGGCCGGACCTGCACGATCGACGCCGACCTCTACCGGCCCGCGGGGATCGGCAGCGCCCGGCCCGCCCCCGCCGTCCTCGCCACCAACGGCTTCGGCGGCAGCAAGAACGACGGCTCCACCGACGCCATCGGCAGGAGCTTCGCCCAGCGCGGGTACGTGGGACTCGTCTACTCCGGGCTCGGCTTCGGCCGCTCGGGCTGTCTCGTCTCGCTCGACGACCCCGCCACCGACGGGCGGGCCGCCTCGCAACTGGTCGACTTCCTGGCCGGCAAACGCGCCGCCGACGACGGGACCAGCGCCGACTTCGTCACCCTGGACGCGCCGGGCGACCCGCGCGTCGGGATGATCGGCGGCTCCTACGGCGGCGCCGTCCAGCTCGCCACCGCCTCCGTCGACCGCCGCGTCGACGCCCTGGTGCCGATGATCACCTGGAACGACCTTGCGTACTCGCTCGACCCGAACAACGCCGTCGGCGCCGCCGACGTGCCCGGCGCCTTCAAATGGCAGTGGACCAACGGCTTCTACCTCATCGGGGAGGGCCAGCCGCTGCTGGAGCCGAGCCTCGATCCGTCCCGCATCAACTCCCTGGCCTGCCTGCACTTCGTCACCCCGGCCTGCGACACCATCCGCACCCTCAACTCCGGCCGCTACCCGGCCGACCGGACGCGGGAGCTGCTCGCCTACGCCCGCAGCGTCTCCCCGGTGTCCTATCTGCACCGGGTCCAGGCGCCGACCCTGCTGGTCCAGGGGCAGGCCGACACCCTCTTCAACCTCGACGAGGCCACGAGGACGTACAAGGCGCTCAAGGCCCGGGGCACGCCGGTGAAGATGATCTGGCAGTCCTGGGGGCACAGTGGCGGCATCAGCGATCCGGCGGCGGGCGAACTCGACCTCGCGGCGGGCAATCTGGAGACCAGCTACGTCGGCAGGCGGATCCTGGCCTGGTTCGACCGTTATCTGCACCACAGGACCGGCGTCGACACCGGGCCCGCCTTCGCCTACTACCGGGACTGGGCCGGCGACCCCGGCAGCCGGTACGCCACCGCCGACCGGCTGCCCGTACCTGGGCGGAAGCTGTACCTCTCCGGCGACGGCAAACTCGTGGACGACCGCCGGAAGGTCGCGCGGGGCAGCCGCAGCTACCTCAACTGGCTGACCCCCACCAGCCATTCGGAGAGCTCCCTGGCCGGGATGCTCGGGCTGCCGGATGCGGCACCGCATGACATCAAGGGCACCTACCTGGCGTGGACCGGAGAGCCACTCCGGCGGCCGGTGGAGGTCGTGGGAGAGCCCCGGGCCCGGCTGAAGGTGGTCTCGCCGACGGCCGAGCGGACCCAGGGCTCCGGCGACGCCGCCGACAGACTGGTCCTGTTCGCGAAGCTGTACGACGTCGCCCCCGACGGCACGCAGACGCTGGTGCACCGGCTGGTCGCGCCGGTGCGGGTGCCGGACGTGCGGCGGCCGTTCACCGTGACGCTGCCGGGGATCGTGCACCGCTACGAGCGGGGGCACCGGCTGCGGTTCGTGATCGCGGCGAGTGACGGGGCGTACTTCGGCAACCGGGGCGTCAAGCCGGTGACCGTGGTGAGCGCGCCCGGCGACACCGGGGTGCTGGAGCTGCCCGCGGTCCGGGACTGACGGCCGGGGCTGCGGTGGCCGGGGGCCGGTCGTAGGGTGGCGGGATGCCGCACATCGCGTCCCGCCACCTCGCCGAGGGCCCCCGGGTGGGCATACGCCACTTCACCCACGAGGACGGCGCCGAGTTCACGGCACGGGTCCGGGAGAGCAAGGATCTGCATCACCCGTGGCTCTTCCCGCCGGACACCGCCTCGGCCTACGCCCGCTATGCCGGCCGCCTGATCGAGGACCCGACGAAGGCGGGGTTCCTGGTGTGCGAGACGGACTCGGGCGCCCTCGCCGGGTACATCAACATCAACAACATCGTCGGCGGCGCCTTCCAGTGCGGCGCTCTCGGCTACGGCGCCTTCGCGCACGCCGCCGGGCGGGGCCTGATGCGCGAAGGGCTGAACCTCGTGATCGACCACGCCTTCGGGCCGATGCGCCTGCACCGGCTGGAGATCAACGTGCAGCCCGGCAACACCGCGTCCATCGCCCTGGCCCGCACCTGCGGGTTCCGGCTGGAGGGCTTCTCGCCCCGGATGCTCCACATCGACGGCGCCTGGCGCGACCACGAGCGCTGGGCGCTCACCACCGAGATGCGGACCGATAGTTGATCTTCTCAGGACGGCGTCCCTCCCCGTGAACCGGCGGACGAGGACCCGGTACGAAAGCTCGAGGTGCAGGGCTTCTGGGTGCACCTGGACGCCGACGTGCTCGACCCGTCCGTGATGCCCGCCGTCGACAGCCCCGACCCGGACGGTCTCCTCCCCGATCAGCTGGTGGAACTGCTGCGGCCGTTGCTCGCCGCACCTCACTGCGCCGGCCTGAACGTCACCATCTACGACCCCGACCTCGACCCCGAGGGCACGGCGGGCGCGCTGCTCGCGGACGTCGTGGTGGACGCCTTTGCGCAATCCTGACCGGCGGCTCCCCTGGCCAGCTCGGCGGCGGGCGGGTTCCATGGTGATTCGTGACGACGATCCGACGTGACGTAGTGACGCTCCCGGCCGCCGAGTTGGGGCCGGACAACCCCCTGCCACCGCTGCGCCCCCTCGACGAGGCACACCGCATCGACGACCGTGACCGGGAGGACCTGCCGCGGGACATGGCACGGCAGGTCGGGTACGCCCCGCTGCGCAGCCTGCTGCCGGCGCAGGTCCGGGACGGCTACGAACGGGCGCGCGCACCACGGGACTTCGACGCCGTGGTGATCGAGAACGACCGGCTGCGTGCCACCGTGCTCCCCGCCCTCGGCGGGCGGCTGATCTCCCTGGTCCAGCTGCCGTCCGGCCGTGAGCTCCTCTACCGCAACCCGGTGTTCCAGCCCGCCAACTTCGCCCTCAACGGTGCCTGGTTCTCGGGCGGCGTCGAATGGAACATCGGCGCCACCGGCCACACCACCCTGTCCTGCTCGCCCCTGCACGCCGCCGTCGTCCCCGCCCCCGACGGCGGGGAGATGCTGCGCCTGTGGGAGTGGGAACGGCTGCGCGACCTGCCCTTCCAGGTCGACCTCTGGCTGCCCGAGGGCTCCGGGTTCCTCTACGCGGGCGTCCGCGTCCGCAACCCGCACGAGCGGCCCGTGCCGGCCTACTGGTGGTCCAACATCGCCGTCCCCGAGGAGTGCCGGGTACTCGCCCCGGCCGAGAAGGCCTGGAACTTCAGCTACGAGCGCCGGCTGCGCAGGGTGCCGGTCCCCGCGCACGACGGGACCGACCGGACGTATCCCCTCAACAGTGATTATCCGGCCGACTACTTCTACGAGCTGCCCGAGGGACGGCGGCCCTGGATCGCCGCGCTCGACGCCGACGGGCAGGGCCTCGTGCAGACGTCCACCGACGTGCTGCGCGGGCGCAAGCTGTTCGTGTGGGGCTCGGGCAGCGGCGGGCGGCGCTGGCAGCAGTGGCTCACCGAACCCGGCACCGGCGGCTACTGCGAGATCCAGGCCGGCCTCGCCCGGACCCAGCTGGAGCACGTGCGGCTGGAGGCGGAGAGCGAGGTCTCCTGGCTGGAGGCCTACGGACCGCTCCGCGTGTCCCCGGAGGGCGAGGACTGGGCGAGCGTGGTCCGCGACGCCGAGGCGCGGCTGGAGGCGGTGCTGCCGCGGGCGGACGTGGCCGCGGCGTACGAGGCCTGGAAGCCGTACGCCGACACCGAACCCCGCGCTCGGGTCGCCACCGGCTCGGGCTGGGGCGCGCTCGAAGTGCTGAGCGGGGGCTGGAAGCTGCCGGGCACGCCGTTCGAGGAGGACACCCTCGGGGACGACCAGGCGCCGTGGCTCCACCTGCTGCGGGCCGGGTCCCTTCCCGAGCCGCGCCGGGTAGGGCCGCCGGGCGGGACACTGGTCGGGCCGCACTGGCGGGACATGCTGGAGACGGCTCCGGCCACGCCCCTCGCCGAGTACCACCTCGGGGTCGCGCAGTGGCACGCCGGGGACCGGGCGCAGGCGGTGCGCAGCTGGGAGCGGGCGCTCGCGCCGGCGGCCTCCGTCTGGCCGTTGCTGCGGTGCCTGGCGGTCGCGGACCAGGAGAGCGGCCACCACGAGCGGGCCGCCGACCGCTATGGGGAGGCCTTCGACGACCTGTGCCGGGAGCGGCGTGACGACGGCGAGGCATGGACGGCGGCCATGGCGGCGCTGGGCCGGGAGGCGATCGGCGCGCTGCTCGCCGTACGGCGTCCGGCGCAGGCGCGGGCCGTGTGGGAGCGGCTCCTTCCCGCGACGCGGGCGCGGGGCCGGTTCCGGTTGCTCCAGGCCGAGTTGCTGGCCGCCGAGGGGCGGGCCGAGGACGCCCGCGCGGTGTTCGAGGCCGGCTTCGAGGTGGCCGACCTACGGGAAGGGGACGAGGTCATCGGGAGGTTGTGGGAGCGGATCGGCGGCGGACCGCTGCCCGAGCGGTACGACTTCCGGATGCGGCCGCCGGCATCCTGAGGACGGCGTTAAGCGGGGGCGGCCAAGGGTACCCGGCAGCCATGGACCGCATGGATCATCTGCAGCACCTGGACAAGCACCTTGTCGACGAGCTGGCGCAGGTCGCGCGGGAGACGATCCGCGACGAACTGCGCCAGCAGACGCGCAAACAGCGCCGCAAGGCCACGCTGTACGCCGCGTCCGGCGCCGTCGCCCTGTACGCGGGCGCGGCCGTCGCCCTGGCCGTCGGGCTCGCGCTCGCCCTCGTCCTGCCGGGCTGGGCCGCCGCGCTCGTCACCGCGGCGATCCTCGGAGCCGTCGCCTATCTGCTGCGCGGCGCCGCCCGGCCGCACGCGCCCGGAACGCCGCACGGCCGCGCCGAACTGACGGCGGACCAGGACCGCGCGCAGGGCGCCGTCCCGCAGGCCGGACCGGGCAGCGCGGCGTACCCGCCGGCGCCGCCCGTCCCGCCCGCTCCGCCCGTGACGCCGCCGCGCCCGGAACGCATCGACCCCGTCGATCCCGGGGGCCCGCACCACCGGGCCTGACGCGGGGCGCCTGACCGAGGGGGGCGGGGGGGGGGGGGGCGGCGCCGGCCGGGCCCCCCCCCCCCCCCCGCGGGGGGGGGGGGGGGGCGGGGGGGGGGGGCCCGCCCCGGGGGGGGGGGCCGCCCCCCCCCCCCCCCCGGGGGGCGGGCCCCGCCGGCCCCCCCCCCCCCCCCCGGGGGGGGGGCCCCCCCCACCCCCCCGCCCCCCCACGCCTGTGTACTGCCGGCTGTCAGGTCTTCTTCGTCGCCGACCCGGCCTCGTCCTCGACCGCTTCGGACCTGGCGTCACCGGACGCCCCGTCACCGTCGGCCTTCTCACCGGCTGCCTCGCCGGCCTCGTCGCCACCGTCCGGCTTGTCACCACCGTCCAGGGATGCGGCGTCCGGCTCCACCACGGCCTCGCGGCCCGGCCGCTTCCTCGCCGAGACCACGATGTAGGCCACGGCCAGCAGGAACACCAGCAGCGCGGTCCAGTTGTTGAGCCGCAGGCCCAGGATGTGGTGGGCGTCGTCGACCCGCATGTACTCGATCCAGAAGCGTCCGGCGCAGTACGAGGCGACGTACAGGGCGAAGGCCCGGCCGTGGCCCAGGTTGAAGCGCCGGTCGGCCCAGATCACCAGGACCGCGACACCGATGCACCACAGGGATTCGTAGAGGAACGTCGGGTGGTAGTACCCCGGCACCCGCCCGTCCGCCGTGGAGGTGATGTGCAGCGCCCAGGGCAGGTCGGTCTCCCGCCCGTACAGCTCCTGGTTGAACCAGTTGCCCCAGCGCCCGATGGCCTGCGCCAGCGCGATCCCGGGGGCGACGGCGTCGGCGTAAGCGGGCAGCGGGATGCCCCGCCGGCGGCAGCCGATCCACGCGCCGACCGCGCCGAACGCGATCGCGCCCCAGATGCCGAGGCCGCCCTCCCAGATCTTGAAGGCGTCCACCCAGTCGCGGCCCTCGCTGAAGTACAGCTGGTAGTCCGTGATCACGTGGTAAAGGCGGCCGCCGACCAGGCCGAACGGCACCGCCCAGACCGCGATGTCGGCCACAGTGCCGGATCGCCCGCCGCGGGCGATCCAGCGCTTGTTGCCGTACCACACGGCCACGAAGACGCCGAGGATGATGCAGAACGCGTAACCGCGCAGCGGGATGGGGCCGAGGTACAGCACTCCGCGCGACGGGCTGGGGATGTAGGCAAGTTCCATGGCAGGGTCGACGCTACCGTGCCGGGCGGGCCCGATGTCGGGCGGCCCGGCTACGGCTCCATAACAGGCCAGGCCCGCGCCTCAGCCGCGCGCGGCCTCCTGCACCTGCTGCTTCAGCTTGTCGGGCGTCATCGTCTGGTCCTGGTAGATGTTCTTGCCGTTGAGCAGGACGGTGGGCGTGCCGCTGAAGCCGCCCTTGGTGAAGGCCTCATTGGACTTGTCGACCCAGCTGTTGTGCTTGCCGTCCTCGACGCAAGTGCGGAAGGCCGGCGTGTCCAGTCCCTTGACCTTCCCTGCCAGCTCGATCAGCTTGGCGTTGTCCGCGAAGGCGTCGTCGGTCTCCGGCGGCTGGTTGTCGTAGAGCACGTCGTGGTACGCCGTGAAGTGTCCCGCGTCCTGTGCGCAGGCCGCGGCGTTGGCCGCGTTGCGGGAGCCGCTGCCGCCCATGTTGCCGTCGATGATCGTGGCCAGCCGGTAGTCCACTCTCAGCTGGCCGGCCTCCGTCAGCTCGTGGATCGTCGAGCGGTAGGTCTGCTCGAAGGACTGGCAGGCCGGGCAGCGGAAGTCCTCCCAGACCGTGAGCGTCGACTTCGCGTCCTCCTTGCCGACCGGGATGGCGAGGTTGTCCTCGCCGTTCGCCCCCGAGGGCGCCACGACCGGGCCCGCGCTGTCGCCGGTCTCCTTGCCGGCGTTGGCGGCGACCACGCCGATCACCGCGGCCAGGCCCAGGACACCTACGACCGCCGTGCCGACGATCAGCGCCCGCCTGCGCTTGTCCGCGGCCTTCTGCTTCTCACGCTCGACCGCCAGCCGCTCCCGGGCGGTGCGCTTTCCGTCACGGTTCTTCTCGCTCACACCCCGCAGAACGAACCGGGGAGGCGCACCGCGCCTCCCCGGTCCCAGGTCCACCCGTACGAGGGACCCGTATGACTTGCCGTCATGTACCCGTATGACATTCCGGGGCCGTCACGCCTGCCCGCGCACGCCCTTCGCCAGGTCGCCCGCGAGCGCGCGGACCGCCTCGACGCCGGCCGCGTCGTCGGGCGCGTCCAGCATCCGCTTGACGAAGGCCGAGCCGACGATCACCCCGTCGGCGAAGCCGGCCACCTCGGCGGCCTGCGCCGCGTTGGAGACGCCGAGCCCGACGCAGACGGGCAGGCCGGTGCCGGTGGCCCGAGTACGCCGGACCAGGTCCTGGGCCTGCGTGCCCACGGACTCCCGGGTGCCCGTGACGCCCATCAGAGAGGCGGCGTACACAAAGCCGCTGCCGGCCGCGGTGATCTGCGCGAGCCGCTCGTCCCTGCTGCTCGGCGCGACCACGAAGACCGTCGCCAGGCCGTGCTTCTCGGCGTGCTCACGCCACAGCGCCGACTCCTGCACCGGCAGGTCGGGCAGGATGCACCCGGCGCCGCCCGCTTCGGCCAGCTCGGCGGTGAAGCGCTCGACGCCGTAGCGGTCGACGGGGTTCCAGTAGGTCATGACGAGGACCGGCTTGCCGGTGGCCTCGTGCGCCTCGTGGACCGTGCGCATGACGTCCGCGATCTTCACGCCACCGCGCAGGGCGATGTCGTCGGCGGTCTGGATCACCGGGCCGTCGAGCACGGGGTCGCTGTGCGGCAGCCCGACCTCCACGACGTCGGCGCCGCCGTCGAGGACGGCCTTGATCGCCTCGATGCCACCGTCCACGGTGGGGAACCCGGCCGGAAGGTAGGCGATCAGGGCGGAGCGGCCCTCGGACCTGGCCGCGGCGAGGGTGTCGCTCAGCAGCTGGATGTTCCCGCTCACTTGGCGTCTCCCTCGATCTCGGCGGTGCCGGAGGCGTCCTCGGCGACCTCGGCGTCGGTGTCGTACAGCCCGAAGTAGCGGGCGGCGGTGTCCATGTCCTTGTCGCCGCGGCCGGAGAGGTTGACCACGATCAGCCCGTCCTTGCCGAGTTCGCGGCCGACCTCCAGGGCACCGGCGAGCGCGTGCGCGCTCTCGATGGCCGGGATGATCCCCTCGGTCCGCGAGAGCAGTCGCAGGGCCTGCATCGCGGCGTCGTCGGTGACCGCGCGGTACTCACCGCGCCCGGTGTCCTTGAGGTAGGAGTGCTCGGGACCGATGCCGGGGTAGTCGAGGCCGGCCGAGATCGAGTAAGGCTCGGTGATCTGGCCCTCGTCGTCCTGGAGGACGTAGGACCGGGAACCGTGCAGGATGCCGGGCTCGCCCGCGGTCAGGGTGGCCGCGTGCTCACCGGTCTCCACGCCGTGCCCGGCGGGCTCGCAGCCGATGAGACGGACGCCGGTGTCCGGGATGAAGGCGTGGAACAGGCCGATGGCGTTGGAGCCGCCCCCGACGCAGGCGACGGCGGCGTCGGGGAGACGGCCGGCGCGCTCCAGCAGCTGGCGGCGCGTCTCGACGCCGATCACCCGGTGGAAGTCGCGGACCATGGCGGGGAAGGGGTGCGGGCCCGCGACGGTGCCGAACAGGTAGTGGGTGTGGTCGACGTTGGCGACCCAGTCGCGGAAGGCCTCGTTGATGGCGTCCTTCAGCGTGCGGCTGCCCGACTTCACGGCGATGACCTCGGCGCCGAGCATCCGCATGCGCGCCACGTTGAGGGCCTGGCGCCGGGTGTCGACCTCACCCATGTAGATCGTGCAGTCGAGGCCGAAGAGGGCGCAGGCGGTGGCGGTGGCGACGCCGTGCTGGCCCGCGCCGGTCTCGGCGATGACGCGGGTCTTGCCCATCCTCCGGGTGAGCAGGGCCTGGCCGAGGACGTTGTTGATCTTGTGGGATCCGGTGTGGTTCAGGTCCTCGCGCTTGAGGAAGATCCGGGCGCCCCCCGCTTCCGCGGCGAAACGAGGGACCTCGGTGAGCGCCGAGGGGCGGCCCGTGTAGTTGACGAGCAGGTCGTCCAGTTCGCGGGCGAACTCGGGGTCGGACTTGGCCTTGTCGTACTCGACGGCGACCTCGTCCACGGCGGCGACGAGGGCCTCCGGGATGTACTTGCCGCCGAACGCCCCGAAGTAGCCTTCGGGGCTGGGGACCTGACCCTCCGGGTCGGGGACGAAGAAGTTGCTGGGCATGCGTGAGCCTCACGGTGAGTGTGTGGAATGACACTGATCGCCGTGGGGGCGGGGCTTCGTCAGTCGGCTGACGGCCGGCTGTGGCTTGTCGCGCCCGCGCGGCGGTGGCCGCACATCGGACAGAGCCCCGCGCCCCCGAAGGGGCGCTGCCATCGGCGGCCGTTCACCTGGCCGGGTTCGTCACCGATCACGTAACGGACCCTGCGACCGTGCACCCGGCGGGCGGGGGCGCGGCAGCCGCGCGGGCGGCAGCCGCGCGCGAGGCGCGCGTGCCGGTCCGGGGTCGTCGTCGTGGTCGTCATCGCGGCCAGCCTACCGGTGGGTCAGCCCCGGCCGTGCCGCAGCGCGGGGTGGGCGCCGGCCGCCACCAGGTCGGACACCGCGGTCCTGGGGTCCTTGCCGGTGACGAGGGACTCGCCCACGAGGACGGCGTCGGCGCCCGCGTTGGCGTAGGCGATCAGGTCGTGCGGGCCGCGGATGCCGGACTCGGCGATCTTGACGAGGCCCTCCGGGATCTCCGGGGCGATCCGCTCGAAGGTGCCGCGGTCGACCTCCAGGGTCTTGAGGTTGCGCGCGTTGACGCCGATGAGCTTGGCGCCCGCGTCGACCGCGCGGTCGACCTCGTCCTCGTCGTGCACCTCGACGAGCGGGGTGAGCCCGATGGACACCGCCCGCTCGATCAGGGACTCCAGGGCGGGCTGGTCGAGGGCCGCGACGATGAGCAGCGCGAGGTCGGCACCGTACGCGCGGGCCTCCCACAGCTGGTACGACGTGACGATGAAGTCCTTGCGCAGGACCGGGATGTCCACGCGCGCCCGGACGGCCTCCAGGTCGGCGAGGGAGCCGCCGAACCGGCGCTGTTCGGTGAGGACGGAGATGACGGCCGCGCCGCCCGCCTCGTAGTCCGCCGCGAGGCCGGCCGGGTCGGCGATCGCCGCCAGCGCGCCCTTGGACGGGCTGGACCGCTTGACCTCGCAGATGACCTTGACGCCGTCGCCGCGCAGGGCGGCCAGTCCGTCCTTGGCCGCGGGAGCCTTCGCCGCGCGCTCCTTGAGCTCGTCGAGGCTCACACGCGCCTGCCGCTCCGCGAGGTCGGCACGGACTCCGTCGATGATCTCGTCGAGCACACTCACGCGAGTGGCCCCCTTCCAGACGGTTGACTGTCAAAGCGGCACCGAAGAGGAAAACCGGTGGTCACTGCGATGGTATCCGGAGCCGGGCGAAGGCCTCACATCCGGTTGACGCCGGTCCCAGTACCTGGACATCCGCCAGTTGATCAAGGGTGCAGCCAGCCACCGAAGGGCGAGTTCCGGACAACGGTGAAGAGCAGCAGCAACGCGCCCACGCCCCACATCACGGCGGGACGCGGATCGAGGCGCAGCGGCCGCCCGCGCGCCGCGCGGACCACCCAGACGGTCCACAGCGCGGCGAAGAGCAGATAGCCGGCGACGGCCAGGGCGTTGGCCTGCAGCGCCGCCGGGAGGTCGCCGTGGACGAAGGCGTGCGCGCTGCGCAGACCGCCGCAGCCGGGGCAGTACAGGCCCGTGACGCGCAGCAGCGGGCAGACGGGGTAGTGGCCGGGTTCGTTGGGGTCGACGGCGCCCACATAGGCGAAGGCGGCGGCGACGGCCGCCAGCACGCCGACGGGGACGGCGAGCCGTGCTGTGCGGGTGCTGCGGCTGCCGGTGTTCATGCCCGCATTGTGCCCGGCCCGGGCGCGCGGGTGCGCAAAGGGGCGGCCCGGCGTCGTGCCGGGCCGCCCCTCGACGAGGTCGCGGCGGAAGTGGGCCGTGCGGGAAGGATCAGCTCTCGGCGGCGACCGGCTCGCGGGTGGTCACGGCGCGCGCGGGCTGCGCGGCGCCGGACGTCATCCTGAGGGGCTGCGCCTTGGGCGCGCCCAGGCCCATCGCGCGCATGATCCAGCCGACGACGCCGCCCAGGACGATGACCGCCATGCCGCCCCAGAAGCCGAGCGGGTTGTCCATCACCATGAAGGCTCCCGCGACGCAGAAACCGATGAAGGCGATGATGACACCGGTCCAGGCGGCGGGGGTGTGACCGTGCCCGTGGCTGCTGTCCGCCATTGCTTGCTCCTCGTTGCCGTATGCGTGTGTGAGCCTGACGCTCGACGTTCATTGTCCCGCACGCCTGCGCGTGTCGTGCGCGCGGGGCCGCTCCCGGGGGCGTCTGATGCGCCACACCGCGCGGATGGTCCGGCCGCTACGCGGGTCCGGTGCCGGTCGGGTCCTCGCCGCGGTCGAGGGCCTTCCAGAGGTCCTCGGGCCGGTCGGGGCCGACGGCCGTGGCGCCCCGGCGCGCGCCGGGGGCAGCGCCACGCTCGTAGCGGCCGGACATCGCGGGCCACAGGCGGCCGTAGCGCAGGGCGAGGAGGCCGGCGAGCAGGATCAGGGCGCCGCCCACGGCCGCGGCGTACGGCCACGCGGTGTGGGTGAGGGCCTCCACGGTGGCGGAGGTGTCGCCGGAGGCCTGCGCGGCCTTCTCGTCGAGCGCGGAGCTGTCTGAGGCGCCGTACAGGGCGGCGGCCACGGTGCCCGCGCCGCACAGCGCGAGCAGCCCGGCCACCACCAGGCGGCCGGCCCTGCGGACGGCGAAGACGGCGACCAGCGCGGCCAGGCCCACTATGGCGAGGGCCGCCGGGACGCCGGTGACGTCACTGCCCCGGGCGGTCAGCGGGAAGGCGCCGCCGGCCACCGTCGCGGTGCCCTCCGACCACTGCTGACGGGTGGCCAGCAGCGCCACGGCCGCGCCGAGCGCACCGCACAGCAGGGCGAGGGCAAGACTCCGGCGCCCGGCGCGCGCGGCTGCGGGGGCTTCGGAACGGGGGTGAGGAACAGCAGTCACGTACTCCACTATCGCCTGCCCCGGGCGCGAACCGTCACCCGGGGTTCACGTGAGAAGCGCCCTATTGTGCGAGCCGGTTCGCCGTGTGGACCGCGCGCAGGACGGCCGCCGCCTTGTTGCGGCACTCCGTGTCCTCGGCGACGGGATCGGAGTCCGCGACGATGCCCGCGCCCGCCTGGACGTACGCGGTGCCGTCGCGCAGCAGGGCGGTGCGGATGGCGATGGCCGTGTCGGAGTCGCCGGCGAAGTCGAGGTAGCCGACGCAGCCGCCGTACAGCCCGCGCCGGGACGGCTCCAGTTCGTCGATGATCTGCATCGCGCGCGGCTTGGGCGCGCCGGAGAGGGTGCCCGCGGGGAAGCAGGCCGTCAGCACGTCGAACGCGGTGCGGCCCGCCGCGACCCGGCCGGTCACGGTGGAGACGATGTGCATCACGTGCGAGTACCGCTCGACGGACATGAAGTCGACGACCTCCACCGAGCCGGGCTCGCAGACCCGGCCGAGGTCGTTGCGCCCGAGGTCGACCAGCATGAGGTGCTCGGCGCGCTCCTTGGGGTCGGCGAGCAGCTCCTCGGCCAGCGTCTGGTCCTCCTGCGGGGTGGCGCCCCGCGGCCGCGTGCCGGCGATGGGGTGCAGCAGCGCCTGCCCGTCCTCGACCTTGACCAGCGCCTCGGGCGAGGAGCCGACGACGTCGAAGCCCTCGAAGCGGAGCAGGTACATGTACGGCGAGGGGTTCGTCGCCCGGAGCACCCGGTAGACGTCCAGCGCGCTCGCCGTGCACGGCGTCTCGAACCGCTGCGACGGCACGACCTGGAAGGCCTCGCCGGCCCGGATGCGCTCCTTGATGTCCTCGACGGCCTCCTGGAAGTCGGCGCCGCCCCACAGCGCGCTGTACTCGGGCAGCTCCGACGGCGGCAGCACGGCCGGTGGCTGGGCCACCGCGCGCGTGAGGTCCGCCTCCATGGCGTCGAGGCGGGCCACGGCGTCCGCCCAGGCCTCGTCGACGCCGGTGTCGAGGTCGTTGTGGTTGATCGCGTTGGCGATCAGCAGGACCGAGCCCTCCCAGTGGTCCATCACCGCGAGGTCGCTGGTCAGCAGCATGGTCAGCTCGGGCAGCCGCAGGTCGTCCCGCTCACCGGGGCCGATCTTCTCCAGACGGCGGACGATGTCGTAGCCCAGGTAGCCGACCATGCCTCCGGTGAAGGGCGGCAGGCCCTCCTGGTGGGGCGTGTGCAGGGTCTCGACGGTGGCGCGCAGGGCGGCCAGCGGGTCGCCGTCGACGGGCACGCCCACGGGGGGCTCGCCCAGCCACTGTGCCCTGCCCTCCAGCGCGGTGAGGGTGGCGGCGCTGCGGACGCCCACGAACGAGTAGCGGGACCAGGAGCGGCCGTTCTCCGCGGACTCCAGCAGGAAGGTGCCGGGGCGCTCGGCGGCGAGCTTGCGGTAGAGCCCGACCGGGGTGTCGCCGTCGGCGAGGAGCTTGCGGGTGACGGGGATGACGCGGCGGTCGGTGGCCAGCTTGCGGAACGTCTCGAGGTCCATGGCGGCTGACCTTACTGATCTCGGGCGGGTACGCCGTGATCGGCGTCCTTCAGCAGGACGTCGGCGTCGAAGCAGGTGCGCGCGCCGGTGTGACAGGCGGCTCCGACCTGGTCGACCTGGACGAGCACGGTGTCGGCGTCGCAGTCGAGGGCGACGGACTTGACCCACTGGAAGTGACCGGAGGTGTCGCCCTTCACCCAGTACTCCCCGCGGCTGCGCGACCAGTACGTGCAGCGGCCCGTCGTCAGCGTGCGGTGCAGGGCCTCGTCGTCCATCCAGCCCAGCATCAGCACCTCACCGGTGTCGTACTGCTGGGCGATGGCGGGCAGGAGCCCGTCGGCGCTGCGCTTGAGGCGCGCGGCGATCTCCGGGTCGAGGCTGCTGGGCGGTGGCGTACTGGTCATGGGTGCCATTGTGCCGCGCCGCACCGACAGCCCCGGGCGCCGTCCACTGTGCGGTACGGATACCCGGTCGTAGGCTGACTCCATGTCGACCTTTGCCAAGCGTGAACGGCTCCTCCTCGCCGACCTCTTGGAGACCGCCGGTCCGGACGCCGAGACCCTGTGCGAGGGCTGGCTGACCCGCGACCTGGCCGCGCACGTGGTCGTGCGCGAGCGCCGCCCGGACGCCGCGGGCGGCATAGTGATCAAGCAGCTCGCGCCTCGCCTGGAGAAGGTGATGGAGGAGTACGCGGACAAGCCGTACGCGGAGCTGATCCAGCTCATCCGCAGCGGCCCGCCGCGCTTCTCACCCTTCCAGCTCAAGCAGATCGACGAGATGTCGAACACGATCGAGTTCTACGTCCACACCGAGGACGTCCGCCGCGCCCAGCCCGACTGGACCTCACGCGAGCTCGACCCGGTCTTCCAGGACGCCCTGTGGTCCCGTCTGGAGCGCACCGCCCGTCTGATGGGCCGCGGTGTCCCCACGGGCCTGGTGCTGCGCCGCCCCGACGGCCAGACGGCGGTCGCCCACCGCGGCACCCCGGTCGTCACGGTGACGGGTGAGCCGTCGGAGCTGCTGCTGTTCCTCTACGGCCGGCAGAACGCCGCCAAGGTGGACATCGACGGCGACGCGGACGCGATCGCGAAGCTGGAGGAGGGCAGGCAGCTCGGCATCTGAGCCGCTGAACAACCGGCGGCGGCCGGACTCACCGTACGGGGTGGCCCGCCGTCCGCAGCGTCTCCTTCACCTCGCCGATCCGCAGGTCGCCGAAGTGGAACACGGAGGCCGCGAGGACGGCGTCCGCGCCCGCGGTGATGGCCGGCGGGAAGTCGGCCAGCCGGCCCGCGCCACCGGAGGCGATCACCGGCACGGTGACGTGCTTGCGGACCGCGGCGATCATCTCCAGGTCGTAGCCGTCCTTGGTGCCGTCCGCGTCCATCGAGTTGAGCAGGATCTCGCCGGCGCCCAGCTCGGCGGCGCGGTGCGCCCACTCGACGGCGTCGATGCCGGTGCCCTTGCGTCCGCCGTGCGTGGTGACCTCGAAGGAGCCCGACCCGGTGCGGCGGGCGTCGACCGACAGGACCAGCACCTGGCGGCCGAACCGCTCGGCGATCTCGCGGATCAGGTCCGGCCGCGCGATGGCCGCCGTGTTGACGCCCACCTTGTCGGCGCCCGCCCGCAGCAGCCTGTCGACGTCCTCGGCCGTGCGCACGCCGCCGCCGACCGTCAGCGGGATGAACACCTGCTCGGCGGTGCGGCGCACCACGTCGTAGGTGGTCTCCCGGTTGCCGGAGGACGCGGTGATGTCCAGGAACGTCAGCTCGTCGGCGCCCTCGGCGTCGTACACCTTCGCCATCTCGACGGGGTCGCCCGCGTCGCGCAGGTTCTGGAAGTTGACGCCCTTGACGACCCGGCCGTTGTCCACGTCCAGGCAGGGGATGACTCGGACCGCCAGGGTCATGACTGCTCGGCTCCTCTGAATGCCTCTACTTCGACTTCGACCAGGATGCGCGGGTCCACGAATCCCTCCACCACGAGGAGGGTGGACACCGGCCGCACCGATGCGAAGAGTTCCTTGTGGGCGCGGCCCACCTCGTCCACGTCCCGCTGATGCGAGAGGTACATCCGGGTGCGGACCACGGACCCGGCCCCGAGCCCGAACTCGCCGAGCGCCTCGATCGCGCTGGTGAAGGCCACCTTGGCCTGCTCGTACGGGTCGCCCTCGCCGTAGAGCACGCTGCCCTTGAAGGACGTGGTGCCTCCCACCAGCACACGGTCGCCCACCGCGACGGCGCGTGCGAAACCGAAGGGCTCCTCCCAGGGACTTCCGCTCTGCACCCGCCGCACGGCATCGGACGTCATGACGCCACAGCCTCCAGGGCCTCTTCCAGGGTGAACGCCTTGGCGTACAGCGCCTTCCCCACGATGGAGCCCTCGACACCGAGCGGCACGAGCTCGGCGATCGCCCTCAGGTCCTGCAGCGAGGACACGCCGCCGGAGGCCACGACCGGGCGGTCGGTCGCCGCGCAGACGTTCCTGAGCAGTTCCAGGTTGGGGCCCTGAAGCGTGCCGTCCTTGGCGATGTCGGTGACGACGTAGCGCGCGCAGCCCTCCTTGTTGAGGCGCTCCAGCGTCTCGTAGAGGTCGCCGCCGTCCCGGGTCCAGCCGCGTCCGCGCAGCGTCGTGCCGCGGACGTCCAGGCCGACCGCGATCTTGTCGCCGTGCTCGGCGATGACCCTGGCCACCCACTCGGGGGTCTCCAGGGCGGCCGTGCCGAGGTTCACGCGGGTGCAGCCGGTGGCGAGGGCGGCGGCCAGGGTGTCGTCGTCGCGGATGCCGCCGGACAGCTCCACCTTGATGTCCATCGCCTCGGTCACCTCGGCGATCAGCGCGCGGTTGTCGCCGGTGCCGAAGGCGGCGTCCAGGTCGACCAGGTGCAGCCACTCGGCGCCCGCCCGCTGCCAGGCGAGGGCGGCCTCCAGGGGGGAGCCGTACGAGGTCTCCGTGCCGGACTCGCCGTGCACGAGGCGGACGGCCTGGCCGTCACGGACGTCGACGGCGGGGAGGAGTTCGAGCTTGGCCATGTCTCTACAGGGTTCCGATCCAGTTGGTGAGCAGCTGCGCGCCGGCGTCGCCGGACTTCTCGGGGTGGAACTGCGTGGCCCACAGGGCGCCGTTCTCCACGGCGGCCACGAAGGGCTTGCCGTGCGTGGACCAGGTGACGAGCGGCGCGCGCATCGTCGGGTTCGCGGTTTCCAGGGTCCAGTCGTGGACGGCGTAGGAGTGCACGAAATAGAAGCGGGCGTCCGCGTCCAGGCCGGCGAACAGCTCGGAGCCGTCCGGCGCCTCCACGGTGTTCCAGCCCATGTGCGGCACGATCTCGGCCTGCAGCGGCTCGACCGCGCCGGGCCACTCATCGAGGCCCTCGGTCTCGACGCCGTGCTCGATGCCCCGGGCGAACAGGATCTGCATGCCGACGCAGATGCCCATCACGGGGCGCCCGCCGGCCAGCCGCCGGTCGACGATCCAGTCGCCGCGGGCCTCACGCAGGCCGGTCATGCAGGCGGCGAACGCGCCGACGCCGGGCACCAGCAGGCCGTCCGCGTCCATGGCCTTGTCGAAGTCACGGGTTATCTCGACATCGGCGCCCACGCGGGCGAGGGCGCGTTCGGCCGAGCGCACGTTGCCGAATCCGTAGTCGAAGACCACGACGCTCTTGGGGGCGCTCAATTCCACACCTCCAGTCGCAGGACGCCCGCGACCAGGCACATCGCGGCGCCGATGGAGAGCAGCACGATCAGGCCCTTGGGCATCTGCTGCTTGACGAACGAGATGATGCCGCCGACCAGGAAGAGGCCGACGACGATCAGCAGGGTCGACGTGCCGGTCACAGCGCGCCCTTCGTCGAGGGGAGGATGCCGGCCGCGCGCGGGTCGCGCTCGGAGGCGTAGCGCAGGGCCCGGGCCAGCGCCTTGAACTGGCACTCCACGATGTGGTGGGCGTTGCGCCCGTACGGCACGTGGACGTGCAGCGCGATCTGCGCCTGGGCGACGAAGGACTCCAGGATGTGCCGGGTCATCGTCGTGTCGTACTCGCCGATCATCGGCGCCATCTTCTCGGGCTCGGTGTGCACGAGGTAGGGGCGGCCGGAGAGGTCGACGGTGACCTGGGCGAGGGACTCGTCCAGCGGGACCGTGCAGTTGCCGAAGCGGTAGATCCCCACCTTGTCGCCGAGCGCCTGCTTGAAGGCGGCGCCCAGTGCGAGGGCGGTGTCCTCGATGGTGTGGTGCGAGTCGATGTGCAGGTCGCCCTCGGTCTTCACGGTCAGGTCGAACAGACCGTGCCGGCCGAGCTGGTCGAGCATGTGGTCGTAGAAACCGACCCCGGTCGACACGTCGACCTTGCCGGTGCCGTCGAGGTCGATCTCGACGAGGACGGATGTCTCCTTGGTCGTGCGCTGCACGCGTCCCACGCGGCTCATGAACTCTGCTCCTTCTTCAACTCTCGGACCGCGTCGAGGAACGCGTCGTTCTCGTCCGGCGTCCCGGCGGTGACCCGCAGCCACCCCGGTACGCCGTTGTCCCGGACCAGGACGCCCCGGTCGAGGATCTTCCGCCAGGCCTCATGGGCGTCGGCGAACCGGCCGAACTGCACGAAGTTGGCGTCCGACTCGGTGACGTCGTAGCCGATCGCGCGCAGTTCGGCGACCAGCCGGTCCCGCTCGGTCTTCAGCTGCTCGACGTATCCGAGCAGCGTGCCGGTGTGCTCCAGGGCGGCCAGGGCGGTCGCCTGGGTGACCGCCGACAGGTGGTACGGCAACCGTACGAGCTGGACGGCATCGACGACGGCCGGGTCCGCGGCGAGATAGCCCAGGCGCAGGCCGGCCGCGCCGAAGGCCTTCGACATGGTCCGGGAGATCACCAGGTGCGGGCGGCCCGCGAGCAACGGGACCAGCGAGTCGCCGTGGCTGAACTCGACGTAGGCCTCGTCCACGACCACCATGGACGGCTTCGCCGCCTGCGCAGCCTCGTAGAGGGCGACCACCGTCTCACGCGGGGTCGCGTTGCCGGTGGGGTTGTTGGGGGTGGTGATGAAGACGACGTCGGGCCGGTGCTCGGCGATCGCCTTCTCGGCGGCGGCGAGGTCGATCGAGAAGTCGTCGTTGCGGGGACCGGACATCCAGCCGGTGCCCGTGCCGCGCGCGATCAGGCCGTGCATCGAGTACGACGGCTCGAAGCCGATGGCGGTGCGGCCCGGTCCGCCGAAGGTCTGCAGCAGCTGCTGGATGACCTCGTTGGAGCCGTTGGCCGCCCAGACGCCGGCCGGACCGACCTCGTACCCGGAGGTCCTGGTCAGGTACTCGGCGAGCCTGGTGCGCAGCTCGACCGCGTCGCGGTCCGGGTAGCGGTTGAGATTCCGGGCCGCCTCGCGCACCCGCTCGGCGATCCGTTCGACCAGCGGCTCGGGCAGGGGGTAGGGGTTCTCGTTCGTGTTCAGCCGTACGGGGACGTCCAACTGGGGCGCGCCGTAGGGGGACTTGCCGCGCAGCTCGTCCCGTACGGGGAGATCGTCGATGCCAGTCACTTGCTCTCCGGTACCTTCCAACCGAACCGTGCCTTGATCGCCGCGCCGTGCGCCGGCAGGTCCTCCGCCTCCGCCAGCGTCACCACGTGGTGCGCGACCTCGGCCAGCGCGTCCCGCGTGTAGTCGACGATGTGGATGCCGCGCAGGAAGGACTGAACGGACAGGCCCGATGAGTGGCAGGCGCAGCCGCCGGTGGGCAGGACGTGGTTGGACCCGGCCGCGTAGTCGCCCAGCGAGACCGGGGCCCAGGGCCCGATGAAGACCGCGCCGGCGTTGCGGACCCGGTCGGCCACCGCGGCGGCGTCGGCGGTCTGGATCTCCAGGTGCTCGGCGCCGTACGCGTCGACCACCCGCAGGCCCTCCTCGACCCCGTCGACCAGGACGATCGCGGACTGCCTGCCCTTGAGGGCCGGGACGATCCGGTCGTCGATGTGCTTGGTGGCCGCCACCTGCGGCTCCAGCTCCCGCTCCACCGCGTCTGCCAGCTCGGCGGAGTCGGTGACCAGCACCGCCGCCGCCAGCGGGTCGTGCTCGGCCTGGCTGATCAGGTCGGAGGCGACGTGCACCGGGTCGGCGGTGGAGTCGGCGAGGATCGCGATCTCGGTCGGGCCGGCCTCGGCGTCGATGCCGATCTTGCCGGTGAAGTAGCGCTTGGCGGCGGCCACCCAGATGTTGCCGGGGCCGGTGACCATGTTGGCGGGCGGGCAGGACTCGGTGCCGTACGCGAACATCGCCACGGCCGTCGCGCCGCCGGCCGCGTAGACCTCGTCGACGCCGAGCAGGGCGCACGCGGCGAGGATCGTCGGGTGCGGCAGGCCGCCGAACTCGGCCTGCGCGGGCGAGGCGAGGGCGATGGACTCGACGCCGGCCTCCTGCGCGGGCACGACGTTCATGACCACGGACGACGGGTAGACCGAGCGGCCACCGGGCGCGTACAGGCCGACACGATCGACCGGCACCCACTTCTCGGTGACCCGGCCACCGGGTACGACCTGGGTGGTGTGGGTGGAGCGGCGCTGCTCGCGGTGGACGAGGCGGGCGCGCCGGACGGACTCCTCCAGGGCCGCGCGCACGGCCGGGTCGAGCTCCTCCAGCGCGCGGGTGAGGGCCGCAGGGGGGACCCGCACCTGGTCGAGCGTGACGCCGTCGAACTTCTCGGCGAAGTCGATCAGCGCCGCGTCGCCCCGATGATGCACGGCCTCGCAGATCGGACGCACCTTCTCCAGGGCGGCCGTCACGTCGAAGTCGGCTCGGGGCAGCAGGTCGCGCAGGGCGGGACCCTCCGGGAGGGCGTCGCCGCGCAGATCGATTCGGGAGATCACGCACCCAATTCTCGCAGACCCGGACGGGACGCCGTCCGCACGTATCAGTGGCTGATACGAGACCCCGCTCACGCCCCGGTACCGGAACTGGAAGACCGGCTTCACGTCAAGCGTTCGGGCGGTCACCCAGCGGGCATCAACGGCAGGACGGAACCGATGAGCAGCCGGGGAGAAAGGGACCGACGTGACCGAGGGGGCCGGCATCCGGGACGGGGACCTGCCGGACGATCTGACCGCCGCCGAGGCCGGCATGTGGCAGGCCTTCCGCAACGGCAGCGTCTACGACCTGAGCAGCGGCGACGCGGTCGTCGACGATCCGCACGGCGGGCATCCGTGGGGGCCCGGGCGCACCGTGCGGGCGCGCATCGTGTGCTGGCTGCTCCTGGACGGCCCGCCGGCGCTCGCGGGCCGGGTGTCCGCGCTGAAGCTGACCGGCGTGCACATCAGCGGCAGCCTCGACCTGGCGGGCGGCGCGGTGGAGCCGTACGTCGAGCTGCGGAGCTGCCGCTTCGAGCGGGAGATCCTGATGCCGGAGGCCCGGTTCAGGACCGTACGGCTGGTGGGCTGCTCGGCGCCACGGCTGGAGGCGGCCCGGGTGCACACCGAAGGCGATCTTCATCTGCCGCGCTGCAGATTCCCCGGAGGCGTCCGGCTGACCGACGCTCACATCGGCACCGACCTGCTGCTCAACCAGGCCGTCGTGCACCGGGACCGCGCCGGCCGTTCCCTGTCCGCGGACGGGCTCACCGTCGGCCAGGACCTGCAGGCCGAGATGCTGGAGTCGCACGGCGAGCTGAGCCTGCGCAGCGCGAACGTGGGGGTCTCGCTGAGCCTGCGCGGGGCCCGGCTGCGCAACCCGTACACGCGGCACGCGCTGAACGCCCCGCAGCTGACCGTGGGGCGCACCCTGTACCTCTCCCCGGCGGGTGTCGGCGGCCCGCAGCTCGCCGGGCGCACTCCCGCGCGCGGGACCCGGATCCAGCACTTCGAGTGCCAGGGCGGGGTACGCCTCGACGACGGCCGGTTCGGCGACGCGGTCGACCTGGAGGGGGCACGGTTCACCTTCACCGACGACCAGGAACTGTCGCTGCGCCGGGTGCAGGCGCCCGAGCTGCGCTTCCTAGGGGAGCGGCCGCGGCGCGGCAAGGTGGTGCTGTCCGGCGCGCGGACCGTCAACCTGGTCGACCGGGCGAGCAGCTGGCCGGGCGTCGGCAACCTGGCGATGCGCGGCTTCGGCTACGAGAACCTGGTGCCCCAGGGGTCGTTCCCGCTGGCCGAGCGGCTGGCCTGGGTGGCCGCGGCGACCGCCGAGTACCACCCGGAGCCCTACGAGCGGCTCGCCGCGGTACTGCGCGCGAGCGGCGAGGACGAGGACGCGCGCGAGGTGCTGCTGGCCAAGCAGCGGCGCCGTCGCGAGACCCTGCCGCCGACCGGAAAGCTCTGGGGGTACGCGCAGGACCTGACGGTGGCCTACGGGTACCGGCCGGGGCGGGCCGCGGTGTGGATGGCGGTGCTGTGGGCGGCGGGCTCGCTGGCCTTCGCGTCCGCCGGGCGGCCCCGGACCGGCTCCGGCGCGGGCGAGCCGCCCTGGAATCCGGCCCTCTTCGCGCTCGACCTGCTGCTGCCGGTGATCGACCTGGGCCAGATGGGGTTCTGGCGTCTGGACGGCGGCTGGCAGTGGCTCGCCGCCGCGCTGGTCCTGCTCGGCTGGATCCTCGCCACGACGGTGGCGGCGGGAGCCACACGGCTGCTGCGGCGCAACTAGGGCCTGGGAGCGCGCAAGCTGCCCCCGCGCAGGGGCCGGGCGCCGCCCAGGGAGTGGGCGGGGCGGACGGGGACCCTGCGGCGACCATTAGGCTCTTGCGACGTGACCACCGTCCGGCTGCCGCTCTTCCCCCTGAACACGGTGCTGTTCCCGGGGCTCGTGCTCCCCTTGAACGTCTTCGAGGAGCGCTACCGCGCCATGATGCGCACGCTTGTGAAGACCCCCGAGGACGAACCGCGCCGCTTCGCCGTCGTGGCGATCCGCGACGGCCACGAGGTCGCCCCCAGCGCGCCCGGCATGCCCGACCCCACGGCGGTGCCCGAGCGGGGTCCGGCGGCCGGCTTCGGCGCCGATCCGGTCAAGGCCTTCCACGGCGTCGGCTGCGTGGCCGACGCGGCGACGATCCGGGAGCGGGCCGACGGCACCTTCGAGGTGCTGGCGACCGGGACCACCCGGGTGCGGCTGCTCTCGGTGGACACCTCGGGGCCGTTCCTCGTGGGCGAGCTGGAGGAACTGCCCGAGGAACCGGGCGACGAGGCGGGGGCGCTGGCCGAGGGGGTGCTGCGCGCGTTCCGGCAGTACCAGAAGCGGCTGGCGGGAGCGCGGGAGCGGTCGCTGTCGACGGGCGGCGACCTGCCGGACGAGCCGTCGGTGGTGTCGTATCTCGTGGCGGCGGCGATGATGCTGGACACCCCCACCAAGCAGCGGCTGCTCCAGGCGCCGGACACCGCGTCCCGGCTGCGTGACGAACTGAAACTCCTTCGCTCCGAGACGGCCATCATCCGTACGCTGCCGTCACTGCCGGCGTCGGACCTGACGCGGGCACCCACGAGCCTGAACTGACCTCTCGAACAACCTGGGGAACAGCCCGGATGGCGAAGAAGCCCAAGAAGAACCAGCAGTCCGGCGGCACGCCCGCGACGGTGGCGCTGACGGCGGCGGGCGTGGACTTCACGATCCACTCCTACGACCACGACCCGGCCCACCCCTCCTACGGGGAGGAGGCGGCGCAGGCGATGGGCGTCTCACCGGACCGCGTCTTCAAGACGCTCGTGGCGGACGTCGACGGCACCCTGACGGTGGCGGTGGTCCCGGTGGCGGGCACGCTGGACCTGAAGGCGCTGGCGTCGGCGGTGGGCGGCAAGAAGGCGGCGATGGCGGACCCGGCCCTGGCCGAACGCACCACGGGCTACGTCAGGGGCGGCATCTCCCCTCTGGGCCAGCGCAAGAAACTTCCCACCGTCCTGGACGCCACGGCCGCCGGCCACGCCACCATCTGCGTCTCGGCGGGCCGGCGTGGCCTGGAGGTGGAGCTGTCCCCGCAGGATCTGGCCGAGCTCACCGCGGCGACCCTGGCCCCCGTGGGCCGCGCCTGACCCCGGCCGGCCTGACCTCGGCGGCCTGTTCTGCGGCGGCCTGTCCTGCGGCGGCCAAGGAGTCCCGGTCAGGAAGTCCCGCTGAAGCTAGCGGGCCTCCCCGTGCGGCCCGTACCCCACCGGCTCGGGATCCCTGGGCCCGAACAGCGCCGTCAGCCCCAGGTGCACCAGCAGCCCCGAGAACGACCAGGCCAGCAACACTCCCTTCGCACCCAGCTCCAGCGGCGCCGAGAACGTCACCCCCTTGCCCACGTCCTTCGCGCGTGCCAGGACATCCGGCGCGGGCCCGAGCCACACCCCCACCCGCCAGGCGAGAAGCGATCCGAGCAGCCCTCCGAGGCCGAGCGCGACCACGAGCGGCACACCCCCGCCCCGCCGCACCAGGAACACCAGGAAGGCGCTCACCACACCGAACGCCAGCGCGAGCAGAGTGAACGTTCCGTCGACGCCGATCGACTGCTCGCCCTCGGTGTCCTTGAGGTAGACGACCCACGTCCCGCTCACCACGTCACCGACCAGCGGCACCCGCGGCGCCAGCCAGTTCCACAGCACCCCGAGCAGCACCCCGCACAGCGTCAGGGCCACCGTGACGACGCCGGCCTCCCGCACCTCGGTCTTCATCCCGGGACCGTCCTCGTTCGTGCTCCCCGGAGCGCCTCCGTGCCCGCTGCCGTGAGCGACGGTGTGCTCATGCGCGCCCGCCATGTGCCCGGCCGGGGGCCACGCACGGTGCGAGGACTGTTCATGCGGCGGCGGAGGTGGCGTCAACGGTGCTGTCACCCTGACATCGTGCCAGGCCCGTCCGTGGCGCGCGTCACCGGACGGCGGCCCGGCGGTACGCCCAGGTGGCGACCGCCAGCGAGATCACCCCGACCCCGGCGCAGACGGCGAGGTCCGCGGCCACCCGGGCCCAGTCGGGATGCGCCGCGAAGGTCCGCGCGTAGGCCTCCACCCCGTACGTCGACGGCAGCAGATCCCGGGCGAACCGCACGATCTGAGGCATCCGGTCCGGCGGCAGCACGCCCAGCAGCAGCGCCGCCGACATCCCGAGCTGCCCCAGCAGCGTGGCCAGCTCCGGCCGCGGCGCGAGCAGCCCGAGGGCGGCCCCGAGGCCGGCCAGCGCGGCCCCGGCCAGCGGGATCACCACCAGCAGCACCCACAGGTTCGTCAGCGGCAGGCCGAACAGCACACACCCGAAGACGGCGGTCACCAGCGTCCCCGGCACGGTGAAGGACGCGTACGCCCCCGCGGCTCCCAGCACCACCGCGGCGGGCGGGACCGGCAGGGTGGCGTAGTGGTCGAGCCCGCCGGTGGCCCTCAGCTGGCCGAAGTACTGCGCGAGCAGGTTCAGCGCGACGAACGCCACGACCACGATCGAGGACCCGGCGACCACGAACTGCGCCTCGCCTCCGCCGTCCACCACGCCCCGCATCATGATCATGATGCCGACGGACTGGAAGGTCGCCACGAACAGCAGCGGAATCCGCGCCACCCGCGCCCGGGACAGCTGCGCCCGGTACACGGCCGCGAGCGAGGGCCACAGCCGCGCGGGCGGCGCGAGCTCGGCCGCGTCCCGGGCCGCTCCGTCGGCGGCCAGGACACTGCCCGGCAGCACTTCTGCGGGTACGACACTCACGTGGCGCTGCTCCCCTTCCCCGGTGTCACTCCGGCGTTTCCCCCGTTCCGTACGGATGTGGCGGCCCGGCCACTCACGTTCATGCGGCGACTTCGGCTCATGCCTTGACCAGCCCCTGCCGCGCCGCCCCGCCGAGCGCCATGTACACGTCCTCCAGGCTCGGCGTGGTCAGGGTGAAGTCGTCCAGCGCGGCGAAGGCGGCCCCGCCGGTGACCGTCGAGACGACCGCCCGGGCCTCCTCCGGTGCCAGCCGCAGCGTCCAGCGCCGCCCGGACTCCACGACCCGGTCCCGCAGCGCCGCCACCTCGGGCACATCCAGCGGTGCCCGTTCCCGCCACACCAGGTCGACGCGCACCTCCCCGGCGACCCGCTCCTTCAGCCCCGAGGGCGTGTCGCAGGCGATCACGCGTCCCCGCTCCAGCACGGCCACCCGGTCGAGCACGGTCTCGGCCTCGATGACGTTGTGGGTGACCAGCACGACGGTCGTGCCGCGCTCGGCCCGGCGCCGGTCCACGGCCGACCACACGGCCCGCCGCGCCACGGGGTCCATGGCGGCGGTCGGCTCGTCCAGCACCAGCAGCGGCCGCTCCCCGACCAGCGCCGCGGCGACACAGGCCAGCCGCCGCTGTCCACCGGAAAGCTTCTTCAGCGGCCGCCCGGCGATCCCGGAGAGCCCCAGCTCCTCCAGTACGGCGTCCCGCTCGTCCCGCGCCTGCCGGGCTTCCAGTCCGCGCAGCCGCCCGGTCGTCTCGGCGGCGAGCGCCACGGTCAGTTCGTCGAGGGCGGTGGACTCCTGCCCGAGATAGGCGAGGATCCGCGAGGCCCGATCCGGGTGGCGCACGATGTCGTGCCCGAGGATCTCGACGCTGCCCTTGTCGGGCCGCATCAGCCCGGTCAGCTGACGCACGAGGGTGGACTTGCCGGCGCCGTTCGGCCCGAGCAGCCCGAAGATCTCACCCCGGCGCACCTCCAGCCGTACGTCGTCGGTGGCCCGGACCTCGGGAGTCCCGGGTGCCCCGCGCCTGCCCCGTACCGCCGGATAGGTCTTGGTCAGCCCGCGCACCGCACACACGACCCCGCCACTGTCCCGGAAGGCCCCTGCCGCGCGCGTACTCACAAGGGACGAGCCTACGGGGTCCGCACCCCCGGCACGCTCCCGGGTCGGCCTACACCACGAAAACCGCCTCCGCGCATGAATCCACCGCAACGGCACGCGACCGCGGGGGCGCCGGGCGCTGCGGGTCCCCCGCGCGCACCGCTCACTGCTCGGCGGCAGGAGCGGGTTCCGCCGCCGTCCGGACGTCGATCTCCCGCCAGAACCCGGCCCGGATCGCGTACCGGTCGTGCTCGTCGATCTGGTCGTCCTTGTGCGCGAGCAGCCCGAAGCGGGCGGCGTAGCGCAGCAGCTCCCCGTCGATCCGGTGCGGGACACGCGGGTACATCCCGGACAGCTTCTGGAGCTGGTTCTGGTCACCGAGCCGGGACATCCACCGGCGTGCGAACACCTGTCCGACCTCGTACGGGTCCCCGCCGACGGTCGTGATGTCCTCCTCCCGGTCCGCCCAGCGCTGCTCGGCGGTGGTGAGCTGCGCCAGCGTCGGCATCGAGGCGACCTCGGGCGGCTCCGCGGCGACGCCGGGGCGGTCCACCCAGCCCTTGTCCGAGGACCAGCGCAGCGTCGCGGTGGCGGGTTGCGGGGGCTGCGGGCCGTGCGCGCGGAGCGCGGCGAGGTCCTTGGGCGTGGGGACGCCCTTGGGCGCCGGGACCCGCTCATCGGCGCCGTTGCGCGCGGCGGCCGGCGCGGTGCGCGGCGGCTCCTCGACGGGCCGCTCGGAGGCCGGGGCGAGCGTGGAGTCGGGCAGCGGCGCGGACAGGATCGCGGCGATCTCGGGACGGGGCGCGGGCGGCGGCGCGCAGATGCCGCCCAGTTCCTTGGGGCGCACCGCCTTGGTGATCCACGTCCGGTCCAGCACCCGCCGCTCGTCGGCCTCGGCCACCAGGTCCTCGGACTGGTTGTAGTCGCCGTCGGCGGCCTGCACGGCCCACAGGTGCACGGCGACCCCGTGCTCCTTGGCGGCCATCATGCCGGGCAGCAGGTCGCCGTCGCCGGTCACCAGGACGATGTCGGAACAGGCGCGGTTGCGGGCCAGCTCGGTGAGCTCGGCGTGCATCGCGGCGTCGACGCCCTTCTGGTTCCAGCGCCCGTCACTGCGGGTGAGGGCACCCAGGCGGACCGTGACCCGGGGCATCACGCGCAATCTGCGGTGCTCGGGTTGCGGGACGCGGTCGGGGGCGCCGTCGAACCAGTAGATGCGCAGCAGCGGCCGTTCCGTGTCGGACTCGGCGCGTTCGCGCAGCCCCTGGATCAGGGCGGCGTGATCGACGGTGATACGGGACCGTGAGGGCTCCCCGGCGAGGAGGCTCGCGGCGGCCCCCAGCAGATACCCGGCGTCCACCAGGACGACGCAGCGGTCCACGCGACTCACCCTCTTCCCGGGAGGTTTGCTTCGGGCTTCCTTCGAGTCTGCCCGACCACGCGGGGGTTAACGGCCCGAACTCGATCTTCGGCGTGGCGTTTCGGGGATTCGCGCTCCCCTCTCGCGCCGACAACCCCTGTCACACACGGTAATTGTCCGACATGCGATCGTTATCGGCATATGTGAATCTGGTCCCGGCCCTGGCCCCTAGATCCCCCTCAGGAGGCAGATCACCATGGCCAAGAACAAGAACCGTGACCGTAAGCAGCAGCAGACCAGCCGTGCCCCGCGTCAGCAGGAGCAGTCGTCGGCGGAGCCGATGTCGGAGCAGCAGGCCGCGCAGCCTTCGCCGATAGACACGGCCCGCAAGGGCCGGCAGAAGCGCTTCGGCCACAACTGACATCCGCACAGCGGGTCGTGGTCGAACCAGGCACATGACGAGGGGCGCGTCCATCGGCGGACGCGCCCCTCGCTCACATCGGGAAGCCGGTCTCAGCCCGCCAGGCAGGACGGGCCGAGCAGCACCTTCAGATCGCCGAACAACGCCGGGTCGGGCTTCACCCGGTGCCGGTCCAGTCGCAGGACGGTCGTCTTCGTCGGCCCCTGGAGCTTGATCCGCACCTCGCTGTCGCCCTTGTGGTGGGTGAGGATCTCACCGAGCCGGCTGATCATGGGCGGAGTGACCTTCACCGCGGGGATGGTGAGCACCACGGGCGCGTTGGTGCCCGCGTGGGACAGGTCGGGGACCATCAGCTCCATCGCGACCAGCCGCGGCACGTCCTCACGCTTGTCCAGGCGGCCCTTGACGAACACCACGGCGTCCTCGACCAGTTGGGTCGACACCAGCTGGTACGTCGCCGGGAAGAACATGCACTCGATGGAACCGGCGAGGTCCTCGACGGTGGCGATGGCCCAGGCGTTGCCCTGCTTGGTCATCTTGCGCTGGAGGCCCGAGATGATGCCGCCGATGGTGACGACCGCGCCGTCGCCGAAGTCACCGCCGGTGAGCTGCGCGATGCCCGCGTCGGCCTTGTCCGAGAGCACGTGCTCGAGGCCGAAGAGCGGGTGGTCGGAGACGTACAGACCGAGCATCTCGCGCTCCTGGGCGAGCAGATAGGTCTTGTCCCACTCCTCCGGCGCGAACTCCACGTCCAGACCGAAGCCCGGCTCGCTGCTCGCCTCGTCGCCCATGCCGCCGAAGAGGTCGAACTGCCCCTCCGCCTCCTTCCGCTTGACTGCGACCACGTTGTCGATCATCGGTTCGTACTGCGCCGTCAGGCCCTTGCGGGTGTGGCCCATGGTGTCGAACGCGCCCGCCTTGATCAGCGACTCCGTGGTCCGCTTGTTGCACACGACCGCGTCGACCTTGTCGAGGTAGTCGGGGAAGGAGGCGTACTTCCCCTTCGTCTTACGGCACTTGATGATCGACTCGACCACGTTGGTACCGACGTTGCGGACGGCGGACAGGCCGAAGAGGATCACGTCGTCGCCCTGGGCGGCGAAGTTCGACTCGGACTCGTTGACGTTCGGCGGGAGTACCCGGATGCCCATGCGGCGGCACTCGTTGAGATAGACGGCCGACTTGTCCTTGTCGTCCTTGACCGAGGTGAGCAGCGCGGCCATGTACTCGGCGGGGTGGTTCGCCTTGAGGTACGCGGTCCAGTAGGAGACCAGTCCGTACGCCGCCGAGTGCGCCTTGTTGAAGGCGTAGCCGGCGAACGGGACCAGCACGTCCCACAGGGCCTGGATCGCCTCGTCGCTGTATCCGTTCTTGCGGGCACCACCCTGGAAGATGACGAAGTTCTTCTCCAGCTCCTCGGGCTTCTTCTTGCCCATCACCCGGCGGAGGATGTCGGCCTCGCCGAGCGAGTAGCCCGCGATGATCTGGGCGGCCTTCTGCACCTGCTCCTGATAGACGATCAGGCCGTAGGTGACGTCCAGGACCTCCCTGAGGGGCTCTTCGAGCTCCTTGTGGATCGGCGTGATCTCCTGCTGGCCGTTCTTGCGCAGCGCGTAGTTCGTGTGGGAGTTCATGCCCATCGGGCCCGGGCGGTACAGGGCCGAGACGGCGGAGATGTCCTCGAAGTTGTCCGGCTTCATCAGCCGCAGCAGCGAGCGCATCGGGCCGCCGTCGAACTGGAAGACACCGAGGGTGTCGCCGCGCTGCAGCAGCTCGAACGTCGTGGGGTCGTCCAGCGGCAGCGACAGCAGGTCGATGTCGATGCCCTTGTTGGACTTCACCATCTTGACGGCGTCGTCCATGATCGTGAGGTTGCGCAGGCCCAGGAAGTCCATCTTCAGCAGGCCGAGCGACTCGCAGCTCGGGTAGTCCCACTGCGTGATGGTCACGCCGTCGGTGTGCCGCACCCAGACCGGGACGTGGTCGGTGATGGTCTCGCTCGACATGATCACGCCGGCCGCGTGCACACCCATCTGCCGGACCAGGCCCTCGACGCCCTTGGCGGTGTCGATCACCTTCTTGACGTCGGGCTCGTTCTCGTACATCGCCCGGATCTCGCCCGCCTCCGAGTAGCGGGGGTGCTGCGGGTCGGTGATGCCGGAGAGCGGGATGCCCTTGCCGAGAACGTCCGGCGGCATGGCCTTGGTGAGCCGGTCGCCCATCGCGTACGGGTAGCCCAGGACGCGCGCGGAGTCCTTGATGGCGTTCTTCGCCTTGATGGTGCCGTACGTGCCGATCATGGCGACCTTGTCGGCGCCGTACTTCTCCGTCACGTATCTGATCACCTCGACGCGCCTGCGCTCGTCGAAGTCGATGTCGACATCGGGCATCGAGACGCGCTCGGGGTTGAGGAACCGCTCGAAGATCAGGCCGTGCGGGATCGGGTCGAGGTCGGTGATGCCCATGGCGTAGGCGACGATCGAGCCGGCCGCGGAGCCACGGCCGGGTCCGACCGCGATGCCGTTCTTCTTGGCCCACATGATGAAGTCGGCGACCACCAGGAAGTAGCCGGGGAAGCCCATCGAGATGATGACGTCCATCTCGTAGTCGGCCTGCCTCTGGCGGTCCTCGGGGATGCCGCCGGGGAAGCGGCGCTCCATGCCCCGGCGCACCTCCTCCTTGAACCAGGTGACCTCGGTGTAGCCCTCGGGGATGTCGAACTTGGGCATCAGGTCGCGCTTCTCGAACATGCCCGTGGTGTCGACCATCTCGGCCACCAGGAGCGTGTTGGCACAGCCCTCCTGCCAGGCGTCCGAGGAGTCGATGGCGTACATCTCGTCCGTGGACTTCAGGTAGTAGCCGGTGCCGTCGAACTTGAAGCGGTCGGGGTCGGAGAGGTTCTTGCCGGTCTGGATGCACAGCAGCGCGTCGTGGGCGCCGGCCTCGTGCGCGTACGTGTAGTGCGAGTCGTTGGTGACCAGCGGCGGGATGCCGAGCTTCCGGCCGATCTCGAGCAGTCCGTCCCGGACCCGGTGCTCGATCTCGATGCCGTGGTCCATCAGCTCCAGGAAGTACCGGTCCTTGCCGAAGATGTCCTGGTACTCGGCGGCCGCCTTCAGGGCCTCGTCGAACTGGCCGAGGCGCAGCCGGGTCTGCAGCTCGCCGGACGGGCAGCCGGTGGAGGCGACGATCCCCTCCGACCACTGGGAGATGGTCTCCTTGTCCATCCGGGGCCACTTCTGCAGCCAGCCCTCGGCGTAGGCGTCGGAGGAGAGCCGGAAGAGGTTGTGCAGACCGGTGCTGTTCACCGCCCACATCGTCTTGTGGGTGTAACCGCCCGAACCGGAGACGTCGTCCCGCTTCTGGTGCGGCTGGCCCCACTGGATCTTGCGCTTGTTGCGCCGGGACTCGGGGGCGACGTACGCCTCGATACCGATGATCGGCGTGACGCCCGCCTTCTTCGCGCTGTGGAAGAAGTCGTACGCCCCGTGCAGGTTGCCGTGGTCGGACATGGCGATGTGCGTCATGCCCATCTCGTTGCAGGCGTTGAACATGTCCTTGAGCCGCGCGGCACCGTCCAGCAGCGAGTACTGGGTGTGGACGTGCAGGTGCGTGAACGGCGGCTTCGACACGGTTTCGGCCTCCAAGGAAAACGTACGTCGACGGGGGTCCGACGGGCTGCGGACAGTCTGGGGACAGCGTCGAAGTCTATGCCCCGGCTCTGACAACCGACGGGCACTCCCGCGTACCTTCGTCCGTTGGAAGGTGACGGACGCCCGGTGCCACGGGCACGCACCATCCGTCCCACAGGTCACGCACGACCCGCACCAGGAGGCACCCAGCGATGTCGTTCCCGCAGCTCGACGACGAGCACCGCGGTGAGGAGATCCTCGCCGTCTTCGGCACCGCCTTCGGCGAGCTGCTCGCCGCCGACCCGGCCGCGTTCCGCGTGAAGTTCCGGAAGATGGCGGCCTCGGCGTTCGCCTTCTACCGGGGCACGGCGTGCCTCTTCTACCACGACCTCGACGCCGAGAGCGCCGGGCGGGGCGACGGCGGAATATACAGCGGGCCGTTCCTGGACGAGCGCACCTCGCGCGTGTGGATCCACGGCGACCTGCACGCGGAGAACTTCGGCACGTACATGGACTCGAACGGCCGGCTGATCTTCAACGTCAACGACTTCGACGAGGCGTACGTCGGGCCCTTCACCTGGGACCTGAAGCGCTTCGCCGCCTCCATCGCCCTCATCGGCTACGCGAAGGCGCTCAGCGACGAGCAGATCACCGAGCTGGTGACGATCTACGCGTCCGCCTACCGCGAGCGCGTGCGCGCGCTGGCCACCGGCGCCAAGAGCGACGAGGTGCCGCCGTTCACCCTGGACACCGCCGAGGGCCCGCTGCTGGACGCGCTGCGTGTCGCCCGCTCGCTGACCCGGTTCGGGCTGCTGGACTCGATGACCGAGATCCGCGACTTCGAACGCCGGTTCGCCCCGGGCGGCGGCTCCATCGAGCTGGACGCGGCCACCCGCTACAAGGTGCTGGCCGCCTTCGACGGCTATCTGGAGACACTCCCGGAGTCCTCCCTGTCCCGCCCGGACTCCTACCGGGTGAAGGACGTCGTCGGCCGCCGCGGCATCGGCATCGGCTCGGCCGGCCTGCCCTCGTACAACATCCTGCTGGAGGGCAACAGCGACGCCCTGGAGAACGACGTGGTGATCTACGTCAAGCAGGCTCAGACCCCGGCCGTATCCCGGCACATCACGGACCCGGCGATCCGCGAGTACTTCCAGCACGAGGGCCACCGCACGGTGATCTCCCAGCGCGCCCTCCAGGCGCACGCCGACCCGTGGCTCGGCTGGACCGAGCTGGACGGCGCGGGCCAGCTGGTCGCCGAGGTGTCGCCGTACGCCGTCGACCTGGACTGGGGCGACATCGACGACCCGGAGGAGATCGCCGCGGTCGTCGCCGACCTGGGCCGGGCCACGGCCAGCATGCACTCGGCGGCCGACGACGACTCCGGCCACTCCGACCTGGTGCCGTTCTCCACGGAGCGGGCCATCGACGCGGCCCTCGCGGGCGACGAGGGCGGCCTCGCGCCGCTCCTGGCCGACTTCGCGCACACCTACGGCGCACGCGCGCGCGCCGACCACCAGATCTTCGTCGACCTCTTCCGCAACGGCCGGATCCCCGGCCTCTGACCGCACACCGGCCACACCGACCACACCGACCGACCACACCAGGACTTCACAGGGACCCTTTAGGAGTCCCTTACCGGAGTCCGTGACACACTCTCCCCGCTATGGACATATCCGGGACACACCTCAGAGCCGTACGCGCGGCGCTGTTCACGGCGATCGTCGTGACGCTCAGCGCCGCGTCGCACGTGCTGCTGTCCCGGGCCCCCCTGCCACTGGGCACGGTGGCGGCGATCGCCGCCACCGTGTTCGTCCTCGCGTACTCCCTGGCCGGCCGGGAGCGCGGCTTCGGCCGGATCGCCGCGCTGCTGATCCCGCTGGAGCTGGCCGCCGACACGGTGTTCACCGCGGGCCAGCACGCCTGTTACGGACGGGCGGGCGGCCCGGTCGCGGGCCCGCTGCGCTCGGTCGGCCTCGACCTGCTGTGCGGCGGCGGGGAGGTGGGCTCACCACTTGCCCGGATGGCCGGCACCAGCGGCACCGAGCGGGTCGCCTCCGTCCTGGCGCACGCGCACCCGGAGACCGCCTGGCTGCTGCTCGGCGCCCACGTGGGCGTCGGCCTGCTGGCGGCGGCCTGGCTGCGCCGCGGCGAGCGGGCCCTGGCCCAGCTGCTGAGCGCGATGGCCGCGACCACGTTCCGGCCGCTGCTGCTGGCGGCCGCCGCCCGCACGGTACGGCCCGCGGCACCGGCACCCCGGTTCCCCCGCCCCACGCGCCGTTCGGCCCCCGCGCGCGACCTGCTCCTCACCCACTCCCTGGGACGGCGTGGCCCGCCGTGCTCCCTCGCCCTGGCCGCCTGAGCGGTCCGGCGCCGATCGCCGCCTCCGGGCGGCGCCCCGAGCACGATCCACACCCCTCACACGTATCCCGCGTACGACATGTGCGCGTCCCACACGGAGATCACCATGAGCAAGCGGAACAGCCAGGCGGCGAAGACGGCGGCCCGGGAGCGGCTGCGGGCCGAGCGCGAGCGCGAGGCCCAGCGCGCCAAGGTCAGGCGGCAGATCATCGTCGCCTGCTCGGTCGTCGGCGTCCTCGCCGTGGCCGGCGGCATCGGTTACGCCGTCGTCCAGACCAGCCAGCCGGGCAAGTGGGAGGCCGCCGCCGACGCCAAGGTCGTGGCCCCGGCCAACACCTCCGGCAAGAACGGCACCACGGTCCTCGTCGGCGACTCCAAGTCCGACAACGTGGTCCACCTCTACGAGGACCCCCGCTGCCCGGCCTGCGCCTCCTTCGAGCAGACCGTCGGCGAGACCGTCAACAAGGGCATGGAGGACGGCGACTACAAGCTCTCCCTCACCCTCGGCACCTTCCTCGACGGCAACCTCGGCGGCGAGGGCTCCAAGAACGCCCTCAGCGCGCTCGGTGCCGCGCTGAACGTCAGCCCCGAGGCGTTCCTGGACTACAAGGCCGCGCTGTACTCGGCGGAGTACCACCCCGAGGAGACCGGCGACGAGTTCGCGAAGGACGACTACCTGATCAAGGTGGCGGACACGGTGGACGCGCTGAAGAACAACAAGAAGTTCCAGGACGCCGTGGAGAAGGGCACCTACGACGCCTGGGCGATGAAGATGAGCGACTCCTTCGACAACACGAAGGACGTCAAGTCGACGCCGACCATCAAGATCAACGACAAGGTGATCAAGAACCCGGGCTCCGTCGCCGAGTGGGAGAAGGCACTCAAGGACGCGGGCGTCACCAAGTAGCACCCGGTAACACCCCGTCAGGCGGTAACGCCGTACGGAAGCACGAAGAACGAGCGGGCGAACTCTTGCGGGTTCGCCCGCTCTTCGCACACCCGTGCCTTACCGAAAGCGCTACCGATCAGTAATCTGATCGCCCGTGACCAGTCGACACAGACCCACCACGGGCCTCAACTCCCCCGCTCCGCGCCGCCGTACGGTCGTCAAGGCGGCCGCCGCCGGAGCCGTTCTCGCCGCCCCGCTCGCCGGCGCCCTGCCGGCCCTCGCGGCCGCCGCAACCCCCGCCTTCCTGCACGGCGTCGCCTCCGGCGACCCGCTCCCGGACGGCATCCTGCTGTGGACCCGGGTGACGCCCACCGCCGAGGCGACACCCGGCTCCGGACTCGGTCCGGACACCCCGGTCAGCTGGACCGTGGCCACGGACAAGGCGTTCACGAACATCGTCGCCAAGGGCACCACCACCGCGACCGCAGCCTCCGACCACACGGTCAAGGCCGACATCCGCGGTCTCGCACCCGCCACCGACTACTGGTTCCGCTTCTCGGCCGGCGGCACCGACTCCCCCGCCGGGCGCGCCCGCACCGCCCCCGCCACCGACGCGGCGGTCGCGAACCTCCGCTTCGGCGTGGTCTCCTGCGCCAACTGGGAGGCCGGCTACTTCGCCGCCTACCGCCACCTCGCCGTCCGCGGCGACCTGGACGCCTGGCTGCACCTCGGCGACTACATCTACGAGTACCCGGCGGGCGAGTACGGCACCCGGGGCACCTCCGTGCGCTCGCACGCCCCCGCGCACGAGATCACCACCCTCGCCGACTACCGCATACGCCACGGCCGCTACAAGACGGACCCTGACCTCCAGGCGCTGCACGCGGCAGCCCCGGTGGTGGCCATCTGGGACGACCACGAGATCGCCAACGACGCCTGGTCCGGCGGCGCCGAGAACCACACCGAGGGCGCCGAGGGCACCTGGTCGGCCCGCCAGGCCGCCGCCAAGCAGGCGTACTTCGAGTGGATGCCGGTCCGCCCGGCCATCGCCGGCACCACCTACCGCCGGCTGCGCTTCGGCAAGCTCGCCGATCTCTCCCTGCTCGATCTGCGCTCCTTCCGCTCCCAGCAGGTCGCCCTCGGCAACGGCGACGTCGACGACCCGGACCGCACGCTCACCGGGCGCGCCCGCAACTCGGTCATGATCTCGCCGTTCGCCATCGGGTCGCTCTCCGCCGAGCTGCTCAAGCCGCTGGCCAAGCTGCTGGGCCTGCCGCAGGAGGGCCTGGCCGTCAACACCGACCAGTGGGACGGCTACACCGACGACCGCCGCGAGGTCCTCGCCCACCTGCGCGCGAACGCCATCCGCAACACGGTCTTCCTCACCGGCGACATCCACATGGCGTGGGCCAACGACGTGCCGGTGAACGCCGGCACGTACCCGCTCTCGGCGTCCGCCGCCACGGAGTTCGTCGTCACCTCGGTCACGTCCGACAACCTCGACGACCTGGTGAAGGTCCCGGAGGGCACCGTCTCCGCCCTCGCCTCCCCGCTCATCCGCGCCGCCAACCGGCACGTCCACTGGGTCGACACCGACCGCCACGGCTACGGCGTCCTGGACATCACCGCCGAACGCGCGCAGATGGACTACTACGTCCTCGCCGACCGCACCAGGGCCGACTCGAAGGCCTCGTGGAGCCGCTCGTACCGGACGCGCAGCGGCACGCAGAAGGTGGAGCGCACGTACGACCCGGTGTAAGCCGCCGGCAGCCGCGTCAGAGACTGTCGAGGAAGCCGAGCGCCACCCGCCAGGTGGCCTCGGCGGCCTCCTCGTCGTAGTCCGGCAGCTCGGGGTCGGTGTACAGGTGGCCGGCCCCGGCGTACCGGTAGACCTCCACGTCCGCCCCGGCGCGGCGCATCTGGAGATACCAGGCGCTCAGCCAGTCGTCCGTCTCGAACGGATCCGGCTCGGCGACGTGCAGCTGCACCGGCAGGTCGTCCACAAAGACGCCTGGCGCGAGGTCCGACGTGCCGTGGAGCAGGAGCAGCCCGCGCGCCTTCTCGTCGCCCAGCGCGAGGGTCTGCGCGACCGAGGCGCCGAGCGAGAAGCCGGAGTACACCAGTCCGCGCTCCGAACAGGGCGCCGCGGCCAGCACGGCCCGCTTCAGCAGCTCGTCCTTGCCGACCTCCTCCTTGAACGCCATGCCCTCCTCGGCCGTCGCGAACGTGCGCCCCTCGAAGAGGTCCGGCGTCCACACCTCGTGACCGGCCGCGCGCAGCCGGTCCGCCGCGGCGCGCACCGCGGGCGTGAGGCCGTAGGTCGAGTGAAACAGCATGATGTTCATGAGGCCATGGTGCCAGCCGGGTACGACGGCGCCGGTCGGGGGCATTACCCCGATGCGCCAGGAAGTCACATGTTCACTGCCCCCGATGACTGGTTACGTTCGAGGACATGGAGAACCTGCTCCGACCCCTGATAGTCATCGGCGGTTCGGTCGTGCTCGGCCTGCTCATCGGGTGGGCCACCGACCTGCTGCTGCGCAAGGCCGACCAGCGGCACCCGGAGACCCCGCTGTGGGGTCTGCTGCGCCGTGGCCGCATCCCCTTCCAGCTCGTGCTGTGCGCCGCCCTGCTGAGAGGGTCGTACGACGAGACGCAACTGCTGGAGGACCACCGGGTCGGCATCGGTCAGGCGCTCACGCTGGTCCTGATCGGATCGGCGGCCTGGCTGGTGATCCGGATCGCGGCGGCCGTCGTCGAGACCTCGTACTCGCGGTACGCCAACTCCCGTGTCCAGCGCGACCCGGCCCGGGTCCGCCGGGTGCGTACCCAGGTCACCCTGATCTTGCGGGTGGTCGCGGCGATCGTCGGTGTGGTGGCCATCGCGTCGATGCTGCTGACCTTCCCGGCGATGCGCGCGGCGGGCGCCTCACTGCTCGCCTCCGCCGGAATCCTCGGCATCGTCGCCGGTGTGGCGGCGCAGTCCACGCTGAGCAACATGTTCGCGGGACTCCAGATCGCCTTCGGCGACATGGTGCGCATCGGTGACACGGTCGTGGTGGACGGCGAGTGGGGCACCGTGGAGGAGATCACGCTGACCTACCTCACGGTCCGCACCTGGGACGAACGCCGGATCACGATGCCGGTGTCGTACTTCACGTCCAAGCCCTTCGAGAACTGGTCGCGCGGCACCCCGCAGATGACCGGCATCGTCTACTGGCACCTCGACCACACCGCCCCGGTGGCCGCGATGCGCGAGAAGCTCCGCGACATCCTGCGCGAGTGCCCCGCCTGGGACGGCCGCCACTACGGCCTGGACGTCACGGACACCACGCCCAACACCATGGAGGTACGGGCTCTGGTGACGGCGAAGGACGCGGACGACGTCTGGACGGTACGGGTGACGGTCCGCGAGCAGATGATCGCCTGGCTGATCAAGGAACACCAGTACGCCCTCCCCCGCGTCAACACGGCGGACGCCACCCTGCCTCCGGGGCCCAACGGCCACCGCCGCTCCCGGGACGGCCGGCGGGCGGTGGAAGCGCCGAGGCCGGACCGAGGCTGAGAGAGCGCCCGAACGAGTGTGCGTGGGTGGGAGACCGACCCCCACCCACGCACCCACGCTCACCGCAAACTACGCACATCCAGCTGCCGCAACACCCGATCCACCACCTCCGGATCCGCCCCCACCTCACTGCGCGCGGCCAGCACCTCGTGCCGCGCCGCGCTGAGCATCTCCCCCTCGATCCGACGCAACCTCCGCACCCGCCGGGCCCGCTGCTCGTGCCCCTCCCGCCGCTCGTCCTCCCCCAGCTCCGGACTGATCCGCCACCCGATGTCCGACGCCCGCCGCAACATCCGCTCGGACATCTCGTCCGGCAGCTCCTCCACCTCCTCGATCTCCCGCAGCCTCCGCTTCGCCGCCTTGGCGGCCCGCACCGCCAGCGCCCGCTCGAACTCCTGCTCCCGCGCCGTGTCCGCCCGCACCCCGAGCCGCCGCACCAGCCACGGCAGGCTCAGCCCCTGGAGCACCAGCGTCGCCATGATCACCCCGAACGCCACGAACACGATCTCGTTCCGGTTGGGAAAGGGGGCCCCGCTCTCCGTCCGGAGCGGAATCGCCAGCGCCAGCGCCACGGACGCGACCCCCCGCATCCCGGCCCACCACATCACCACGGTCTCGCGCCAGCTCGTCGGGATCTCCTCGTCATAGTCCCGCCGGGCGTGCAACCGCTTGGTGAGCCAGGTGGCCGGCAGCAACCACGCCAGACGCACCAGTACGACCACCCCCACGATCGCCGCCGACCACCCCAGCAGCTCACCCCACCGCCCGGACGCCGTCCGGATCGCGTTGTGCAGCTCCAGCCCGATCAGCCCGAACGCGACCCCGGTGACAAGGGTGTCGACGATGTCCCAGAAGGTGTGCCCGGCAAGCCGTGTCAGCACGTCGTCGGGATCGCTCGCGTACTCGGCGAGGAACAGCGCGGTGGTGAGCACCGCGAGCACCCCGGACCCGTGCAGTTCCTCGGCCAGCACGTAGGAGGCGTACGGCACCAGCAGGGTCAGGCTGATCTGCAGGGTGGCGTCCCCGAGCACGTCCATCAGCTTGTTCGCGCCCCAGCCGAGCGCGAGCCCCACCGCGACCGCGACGACCGCGGACAGCACCAGCTGGCCTCCGGCCTCCCACGGCGAGAACGTCCCGCTCACGGCCGCGGCGATCGCCACGTGGTACAGCACGATGGCCGTGACGTCGTTGAACAGGCCCTCGCCCTCCAGGATCGACACCAGCCGCCGGGGCAGCCCCAACTGCCCCGCGACGGCGGTCGCCGCGACCGGGTCGGGCGGCGCGACCAGCGCCCCGAGCGCCAGGGCGGCGGCGAGCGGCAGCCCCGGCACGATCGCGTGGGCCACGGCCGCCACACACACCATGGTGACGAACACCAGCGCCACGGCCAGCAGGAGGATCGGCCGGACGTTCGCCGTGAACTGCCGCCAGGACGTGCGCCGCACCGCGGCGTAGAGGAGCGGGGGCAGCAGCAGCGGCAGGATCAGATCCGGTGGGATGTCGACGTTCGGCACGAACTCCAGCAGCGCCAGCACGATGCCCAGCAGCGTCATCAGCACGGGCGCCGGCAGCCGCAGCCGGTCCCCGACCGGGACACTCACCACGGCCCCGAGCAACAGCACGAACAACAGGGCCAACTGATCCACGGTCAGCACTCCGGGCTCGGAACGGACGAAACCCCCGTCGAACGGTCACGCCCCGCGTCGCACGGCCGAGCCGTGCCGGACGCTAGAGCGAACGCCGCATGGAACGGTGCGGTATCCCCGCGTCGGGGAACTCCGGGCCGTAGGCCACATACCCCAGCCGCTCGTAGAACCCCAGGGCATGCGTCTGCGCGTGCAGGTCGACGGCAGCGAGTCCCCGCGCGCGTGCGGCGTCCTCGATGGCCCGCACCAGTGCGACACCGACGCCGAGTCCACGGGCCTCCCGCGCCACCGCGAGCCGCCCGAGCGACCCCACCGACGGATCGCCCCCGGTCTTGCCGGCCGCCGCGGCGCCGTACAGCAGCCGCCCTGTCCCGAGCGGCACGCCGTCCTGGCGCACGGCCAGCACATGCAGCGCGCCGGCGTCGTACGCGTCGTACTCCACGTCCTCCGGCACGCCCTGTTCGGCGACGAAGACCTCCTTGCGCACGGCGAAACACGCCTCGCGGTCGGCCGCCTCCTCGGCGACCCGCACGACGTACCCGGGGCTCATCCGTGGGTCTCCTCGCGCACCTTGTCCAACGCGCTCTGCAGGTCGTCGGGGTAGTCGCAGGCGAACTCCACCCACTCACCGTCGCCGGGGTGGTCGAAGCCGAGCCGGACGGCGTGCAGCCACTGCCGCGTCAGTCCGAGCCGCTTGGCGAGCGTCGGGTCGGCGCCGTACGTCAGGTCACCGGCGCAGGGGTGCCGGTGGGCGGCCATGTGGACACGGATCTGGTGGGTGCGGCCCGTCTCCAGCTTCACGTCCAGCAGGGACGCCGCGCGGAAGGCCTCGATCAGGTCGTAGTGCGTGACGGAGGGCTTGCCGTCGGCCGTGACCGCCCATTTGTAGTCGTGGTTGGGGTGACGGCCGATGGGCGCGTCGATGGTGCCGCTGGTCGGGTCGGGGTGGCCCTGGACGAGGGTGTGGTACCGCTTGTCGACCGTGCGCTGCTTGAACTGCCGCTTGAGCGAGGTGTACGCGCGCTCGGACTTGGCGACCACCATCAGACCCGAGGTGCCGACGTCGAGCCGGTGCACGATGCCCTGCCGCTCGGCCGCGCCGGACGTGGAGATCCGGTAACCCGCCGCCGCCAGGCCGCCGATCACCGTCGGACCGGTCCAGCCCGGACTCGGGTGCGCGGCCACGCCGACCGGCTTGACGATGACGACCACGTCCTCGTCGTCGTGCACGATCTCCATGCCCTCGACCGGCTCGGCCACCACCTGCACCGGCGGGGCCGCCTGCGGCATCTCGACCTCCATCCAGGCGCCGCCGCGCACCCGCTCGGACTTGCCGACCGCCGCGCCGTCGACCAGCACCTTGCCCGCCGCGGCGAGCTCCGCGGCCTTGGTACGGGAGAAGCCGAACATGCGGGAGATGGCGGCGTCGACGCGCTCGCCCTCCAGGCCGTCCGGCACGGGCAGGGTACGGATCTCGGGAATCGTGCTCACCCGTCGAGTATGCCGGACGGGTCCGACACCGCTGACCGGAGGCTGTTGATCAGTCCTTGTGAACGGTGCCGTCCGGGTCGAGGCCCTTGAACGAGAGCAGCACGATCAGGATGCCGCCGCACACGATCGCCGAGTCGGCGAGGTTGAAGACGGCGAAGTGCTTGGGCGCGATGAAATCGACGACCGCGCCCTTGAAGACGCCCGGCGAGCGGAAGATCCGGTCGGTGAGGTTGCCGAGCGCACCGCCGAGCAGCAGGCCGAGGGCGATCGCCCAGGGCAGGCTGTACAGCTTGCGGGCGAGCCGGACGATCACCACGATCACCGCCGCCGCGATCACGGTGAAGATCACGGTGAAGGCCTCGCCGAAGCCGAAGGCCGCACCGGCGTTGCGGATCGCCTCGAAACGCAGCCAGTCCCCGATGACCTCGATCGGCTCATGGTGCTCCAGCTTGGCCACCACGATCATCTTGCTGATCAGGTCGAGGGCGTACGCGAACCCGGCGACCGCGAACAGCACGGCGATCCGGCGCCTGCCCCGGGGCCGCTCGGCCTGGGCGTCCCGCTCGTCCGGGCCGGACGGGGTCTGTGCCGGTTCGGCGCCGGACCCTTCCCGCGACGCGGCGTCATCACCGGGCCGCTCCTGCTCGGCCCGCGCCGCGTCCGGGGTGCCCGGCGTACCGATGATGCGCTCCGCCTCTGCCACGTGAGTCCCTCAACCTAGGTGCCTGACTGAGCACGAGGGTACGGCACACCACTGACGGCGCATGCGCTCAGGAGGGGCCCGGACCGGGTCAGTACCGCCGCTCCTGCTTCTGCTTGCACTCGACACACAGAGTGGCCCGGGGGAAGGCCTGCATCCGGGCCTTGCCGATGGGGTTGCCGCAGTTCTCGCACAGACCGTACGTGCCGGCGTCGAGGCGTTGCAGGGCGTGCTCGGTCTGGGTGAGCATCTCGCGGGCGTTGGCGGCGAGGGCCAGCTCGTGCTCGCGCGTGATGTTCTTGGCGCCGGTGTCGGCCTGATCGTCGCCGGCGCCGTCGCCGGAGTCCCGCATCAGGCCCACGAGGGACGACTCGGCGTTGGCGATCTCGGCACGCAGCCGCTCCATCTCCGAGGTCAGCTCGCCGTGGGCCTCCTCGACCTCTTCCGGGGTCCAGGGGTCCTCACCGGGGCGCACAGCGAGGTCGCCCGGCTCCGCGGCAGCGCCCCGCGCCTTGGGAACAGCCGTCTTCGCCGCCGTGGCCTGCCGTGGGGTCTTCTTCGCAACCACCGTCGTGGCTCCCGTCTGCTTCGCGGCCCGCGCCGCGCCCGCCTTCTTGCCCGTACTGCGCCCGCCCGCACCCCGCGAGGCGCGCTCCTCCCCGAGATCCCCGGCGCCGCCACCCTCCCCGGCCGCCACCTTCCCGGTCCCGCCCTCCTTGCCGTGGGCCGCCTCCCGCTTGCCGCCCTCCTCAACCGCCCGCACCGATGCGGCCGCCTTCCCGGTCTTGGCCGGCTCGGCAGGCGCCACCTTCCCGACAGCACCCTCACCGGGGGCACGCTCAGCCGCCGCCTTCCCGGCCGCGGCCTTCTTTCCGGGGGTCGCCTTCTTGGCGGCGCGCCCGTCACCCACCATCTGCTCCGATGCCGCCTCCGTCCTGGCAGCGGCCTTCTTGCCAGGGGCCACCTTCCTGGCCACGGCCTCCTCATCCGCCCCGCGCTCGGCTCCCGCCGCCCTCCTGGCCGCGCCCTTCTTGCCGGGCGCCACCTTCTTCGGAACGGCGTCCTTCACCGGCGCCTTCTTCTTCGCCGCCGCGTCCCTCGGTGCCGCGGTCTTCTTGGCGGCGGCCTTCTTCGCGGCCGTCTTCTTGGCCGCGGCCTTCTTGGTGACAGCCTTCTTCGCAGCCGCTCCCTCCGGGACGGACGCCACCTCGACCACCGCCGACTTGGCCGCCGCAGTCTTCTTCGCCGGCACCTTCTTGGCCGCGGCCTTCTTCGCCGGGCCCTTGCCGGCGGTCCCACCGCCCGCGACCGCTTTCTTCGCCGGGCGCTTCTCGGCGGCGATGCCGTCCGCGACCGCCTTCCTCGCCGGACGCTTCTCGGCGACCGCACCGCCCCCGGCGGCCTTCTTCGCGGAGCGCGCCTCGCCCTCCGCCCCGCCGCCCCCCGCGGCCCCGGCCACCGCGTCCTTCGCAGCGGTCTTCTTGACGGCGGCCTTCTTCGTCCCCACCCGCGCAGCCGGTGCCGCCTCGTCCTCCGACTCCCTGACCGACCCTCCTACGCCTGCCGGCCCCCTGGCGTGCACCCGCCGCCCCGCCGATCCCTCGGCGTGCCCCCGCCCACCCGCAGCCTCCTTTGCAGGCGCGCTCCCGCCCGTCACTCCTCGGGCCGGCCCTTCCCCGCCAGCCGGTCCCCCAGCCGGCACCTTCTCGCCGGCCGACCCCGTGACCACAGCCTTCCTCGCCGTCCGCTTCCCCCCACCCTCGACCCACGACCCAGCCCGCTCCCCAGCCCCGGCACCAGTTCCAGCCCCAGCAGCAGCCCCGGCGGACGCCCCCTTCCCGCCCACCCCCACCGAGGCCGCCGCCCGCACCCGCTTGACACCCTCCACGGCCTTGTCCACCGCGCGCTTCGCGGCCGACGCCACGCCCTGCGTGCTCTTCTTCCCACCCGAACCCTTGGCCGCACCGCCGGACGCGTCCGCCGCGCCGCCGGAAGCGTGCGTGGACCTGCCGGACGCCGACTGCTGTGCGGCGGTCTTTTTCGCCACCATGGCCGCGGCCCCTTCACATATTGTGATCTTGCACGCGAATCGTGCTGGGACGATAAATCGACTCGACGCCCGCGGCAACGGGGCACGCCGCCCGAATCGCCCACCCCGCGACCGCCACGCGCCCGGCATGCATGCGTTGTGCCCAGCTCCCCGCCGGGTAATCCGCCGAGCCGGACATCAGAGGATCCGAAGTCGCATAATTGACCAATCGGGTCAAATTACACCCTGACCGCCGCCCCCGTAAATCCGGTCGGCCAGGGTCCGCCCGGCGCCGTACACTGGGCGGAGCGAAAAGCATGGATGGGGACGAGTAGCGGCGTACGCAGCCCAGAGCGACCCGGGGACGGTGGAAGCCCGGGGGCGAGCGCGACGCGAAGATCACCCCGGAGCCGCCGGAAGAAAGCCCCAGCTCACCAGCCCGGGGCCGGTAGAACCGGCATCGCGCCTCAATGAGGGGGCTCACCGACGCACACCCCGCGCGGCGAGCCAAGGAGGGTGGTACCGCGGGAGCGCGCCGCAGCGGCGTAGGAATGACGTAGCTCTCGTCCCTCCGGACGGAAGGCAGCAAGTCCGCCGGAGGAAGCTCGCAGATGACAACGCCGACGTACCGCCAGGTGCCCGCCCAGGTCGACCTGTCCGCCCTCGAGCACGCCGTGCTCGACTTCTGGCGCGAGCAGAAGATCTTCGCCAAGAGCCTGGAGCAGTCCGAGGGCCGCCCCGAGTGGGTGTTCTACGAAGGGCCCCCCACCGCGAACGGCATGCCGGGCGCCCATCACATCGAGGCCCGCGTCTTCAAGGACGTCTTCCCCCGCTTCCGCACCATGCGCGGCTACCACGTGGCCCGCAAGGCCGGCTGGGACTGCCACGGCCTCCCGGTCGAGCTGGCCGTGGAGAAGGAGCTCGGCTTCAGCGGCAAGAAGGACATCGAGGACTACGGCATCGCCGAGTTCAACGCCAAGTGCCGCGAGTCCGTGCTGCGCCACACCGACGCCTTCTCCGAGCTGACGACCCGCATGGGCTACTGGGTCGACCTCGACGAGGCGTACGTGACCATGGAGCCCGAATACATCGAGTCCGTCTGGTGGTCGCTGAAGGAGATCTTCAAGAAGGGCCTGCTGGTCCAGGACCACCGCGTCGCCCCCTGGTGCCCCCGCTGCGGCACCGGCCTGTCCGACCACGAGCTGGCCCAGGGCTACGAGACGGTCGTCGACCCCTCCGTCTACGTCCGCTTCCCCCTCACCTCCGGCCCCCTCGCCGGCGAGGCCGCGCTCCTGGTGTGGACGACCACCCCGTGGACCCTGGTCTCCAACACGGCCGTCGCCACCCACCCCGAGGTCACCTACGTCGTCGCGACGAACGGCGAGGAGAAGCTCGTCGTCGCCGAACCGCTGGTCGAGAAGGCCCTCGGCGAGGGCTGGGAGGTCACCGGACAGACCTTCACCGGCGCCGAGATGGAGCGCTGGACGTACCAGCGCCCGTTCGAGCTGGTCGAGTTCCCCGAGGGCACGCAGGCCCACTTCGTCGTCAACGCCGACTACGTCACCACCGAGGACGGCACCGGCCTGGTCCACCAGTCCCCCGCCTTCGGTGAGGACGACCTCAAGGTCTGCCGCTCGTACGGCCTGCCGGTGGTGAACCCGGTCCGCCCGGACGGCACCTTCGAGGAGGACCTCCCCCTCGTCGGCGGCGTCTTCTTCAAGAAGGCCGACGAGAAACTCACCGAGGACCTGGGCGAGCGCGGCCTGCTCTTCAGGCACCTGCCCTACGAGCACAGCTACCCGCACTGCTGGCGCTGCCACACCGCGCTGCTCTACTACGCGCAGCCGTCCTGGTACATCCGCACGACGGCCATCAAGGACCGCCTCCTTCAGGAGAACGAGCGGACCAACTGGTACCCGGACACGGTCAAGAACGGCCGCTACGGGGACTGGCTCAACAACAACATCGACTGGGCCCTGTCCCGTAACCGCTACTGGGGCACCCCGCTGCCCATCTGGCGCTGCGAGGACGACCACCTCACGGTCGTCGGCTCCCGCGCCGAGCTCACCGAGCTGACCGGCACCGACCAGTCGGGCCTCGACCCGCACCGCCCGTTCATCGACGACGTCACCTTCGCCTGCCCCGAGTGCGCCAGGACGGCCACGCGCGTGCCGGAGGTCATCGACGCCTGGTACGACTCGGGTTCGATGCCGTTCGCGCAGTGGGGCTACCCGTACAAGAACAAGGAACTCTTCGAGTCCCGCTACCCGGCGCAGTTCATCAGCGAGGCCATCGACCAGACGCGCGGCTGGTTCTACACGCTGATGGCGGTCGGCACGCTGGTCTTCGACAAGTCGTCGTACGAGAACGTCGTCTGCCTCGGCCACATCCTCGCCGAGGACGGCCGCAAGATGTCCAAGCACCTGGGCAACATCCTCCAGCCGATCCCGCTGATGGACCAGCACGGCGCGGACGCGGTCCGCTGGTTCATGGCGGCCGGCGGCTCCCCGTGGGCCGCCCGCCGGGTCGGCCACGGCACCATCCAGGAGGTCGTCCGCAAGACGCTCCTCACCTACTGGAACACGGTCGCCTTCCAGGCCCTGTACGCCCGCACGTCGAACTGGGCCCCCTCCGCGGCCGACCCGGCCCCGGCCGACCGCCCGCTGCTCGACCGCTGGCTGCTGTCCGAACTGCACGCGCTGACCGACCAGGTGACGCAGTCCCTGGAGGCGTACGACACCCAGCGCGCCGGCAAGCTGCTGTCCGCGTTCGTCGACGACCTGTCGAACTGGTACGTGCGCCGCTCCCGGCGCCGCTTCTGGCAGGGCGACAAGGCGGCGCTGCGCACCCTGCACGAGGCCGTCGAGACGGTCACGAAGCTGATGGCCCCGCTGACCCCCTTCATCACCGAGCGGGTCTGGCAGGACCTGATCGTGCCGGTCACGCCCGGAGCGCCGGAGTCGGTGCACCTGTCCTCGTGGCCGGAGGCGGACCTGACCGCCATCGACCCGGAGCTGTCCAAGCAGATGGTGCTGGTGCGCCGCCTGGTGGAGCTGGGGCGTGCCACGCGCGCCGAGTCGGGCGTCAAGACGCGTCAGCCGCTGCGGCGCGCGCTGATCGCCTCGGCCGGCTTCGACACCCTCTCCCCCGAACTGCACACGCAGATCACCGAGGAGCTGAATGTCGAGGCGCTCGCGTCGCTGAGCGAGGTCGGCGGCTCCCTGGTCGACACCACGGCCAAGGCCAACTTCCGCGCGCTGGGCAAGCGGTTCGGCAAGCGCGTCCAGGACGTCGCCAAGGCCGTCGCGAACGCCGACGCGGCCGCGCTCTCCCTCGCCCTGCGCGAGGGCACGGCGTCCGTGGAGGTCGACGGCGAGACGATCACCCTGGCCCCCGACGAGGTCATCATCACGGAGACCCCCCGCGAGGGCTGGTCAGTGGCGTCGGACGCGGGTGCCACGGTCGCCCTCGACCTGGAGATCACGGAGGAGCTGCGCCGCGCGGGCCTCGCCCGTGACGCGATCCGCCTGATCCAGGAGGCCCGCAAGAACAGCGGCCTCGACGTCGCCGACCGCATCGCGCTGCGCTGGACCGCGACCGACCCGGCGACGATCGCCGCGCTCGGCGACCACGCCCCGCTGATCGCCGACGAGGTCCTGGCCACGGACTTCGCCCAGGGCGAGGCGGACGACAGCTATGGTGCGCCGTTCACGGACGAGGCGCTGACGCTGACGTTCCGCCTGCGCAAGGCGTAACCCCGGCCGAAGGCCCGGACCCGCCGAAGAATCTTGGTGGGCCCGGGCCTTCGGCGTTGCGTACACCCATACAACTGCACCCACATCCGAACACACACGGCAAACACCGTGAACACGCGTAGCGAAAGGGCGGGGCCCCGGATCGGAATCCGGGGCCCCGCCCTATGAACGCTGCCGACGTCTACGCCGTACTACCGACCGTCAGTTGTCGTCCTCGTCGATCAGGAACCCACGCATGGGCGAGGGGGCCTGACCCATCGGCGACGGGCCCTGGGGCCGCACCGGAGCCATCGGCTGGGTCATCGCCGGGGACATCTGCTGCTGGCCGCCGTAGGACGGAGCGGCCGGGCTCGGCGCACCACCCATCGACTGGTTGCCACCGTACGACGGGGCACTCGCGCCGGCCGGGGCCATCGAAGGCGCCGGGGACGGCGGGAGGGACGCGGTCGCGGGGGTCCGCGGCGGGGCGAGCGAGTCGTCCGCCTGGGTCTCCAGCTGACGCAGCTGCGACTCCAGGTAGGACTTCAGGCGCGTGCGGTACTCCCGCTCGAAGCCGCGCAGGTCCTCGACCTTGCGCTCCAGCGTGGCGCGGGCGGACTCCAGCGAGCCCATCGCGACGCGGTGCTTCTCCTGGGCGTCCCGCTCCAGCGCGTCGGCCTTGGCGCGGGCGTCCCGCTCCAGACCCTCGGCGCGCGAACGGGCCTCACCGACGATCTTGTTGGCCTCGGAACGGGCCTCCGCGATCGCCTGGTCGGCGGTCTGCTGGGCGAGCGACAGAACGCGCGCGGCGCTGTCGCCACCGGGGCCGCCCTGACCGGGACCGCCCATCGGGCCACCCATAGGACCGCCCATCGGGCCGCCCATCTGCTGCATGGGGGGCTGGCCCATCGGCCCCGGACCCTGGCCCATCGGACCGGGACCCTGCGGGCCACCCTGACCGCCGGGACCGGCGGGCAGCTGCGGGGCACCGCTCGGCAGCTGGGGCGGGCCCCCCATGGGGCCACCCATCTGCTGCTGCGGCGGGCCCGATATGCCGGCGGGCACAGGAGCGCCGGGACCGCGCATGCCCTGCTGCGGCATGCCGGGCTGGGGCATCCCCTGCTGCTGGTCCTGCGCCTCCGGGGGCTTGCGCATGTTCTGCTGGTTCTGGGCGGCGGCGCGGGTGGCCGCGGCCAGCTTGGCGCGCAGGTCCTCGTTCTCGCGGAGCAGACGGGTCAGCTCGGCTTCGACCTCATCGAGGAAGGCATCGACCTCGTCCTCGTCATAGCCTTCTCGGAGGCGGACGGTCGTGAACTGCTTGTTCCGCACGTCCTCGGGGGTCAACGGCATCTCTTCACCTCAACGTAGTCGTCGGCATTCGGCAAGACCGTAGTTCACATCGCTCACAGCCGACTCACGATCGAGATCAGGATGTAGACGATGATCATCAGTACGAAGAAGGACAGGTCGAGCGCCACGCCCCCGAGACGCAGCGGCGGAATGAACCGCCGCAGAAGCTTGAGCGGTGGATCAGTGACAGTGTAGGTGGCCTCCAGAACGACCACCATCGCCTTGCCGGGTTGCCATGAGCGGGCGAACTGGAAGACGTAGTCCATGACCAACCGGAAGATGAGCACGATGAGGAAGCACATCAGCGCGATGTAGACGACATCCAGGACCACGCTCATGACCCTTGCTTCCCTCTCCCCTGATCCATGCTCTGGGTACTGCTCGGTGATGCTTGCACTGCTGTTTCCGGTCGTGCGTCTCAGCTCTGGTTGAAGAACCCGCCCTCTGCGATGCGGGCCTTGTCCTCCGCCGTGACATCGACGTTAGCAGGAGACAACAGGAACACCTTCTGCGTCACCCGCTCGATACTGCCGTGAAGACCAAACACCAAACCCGCCGCAAAGTCGACAAGTCGCTTGGCATCTGTGTCATCCATCTCAGTCAAGTTCATGATCACCGGGGTGCCCTCACGGAAGTGTTCCCCGATGGTACGGGCTTCGTTGTAGGTCCGCGGGTGAAGTGTGGTGATCCGGTACGGCTCTCGTTCCGACACGACTTTGGGCATGATCACCGGTGCGTTCTTCTCCAGGCTTGCGCGTTCTTGTGTGATGGATGCCACGGGCGCGATGCGCGCCGGACGTCCGGATTCCGCGGGAAGCGAAGCGGCGTGGGAGACCGGCTCGCGAGGCGCCGGAGGCTGCACCATCCGTACCGGTTCGTCCCTTTGGGACTGATGTGCACTGTGAGACTGGTGCGACGACTCGTGGCGCCGGTGATCCCGCTCGGGCTCCGGGTCGAGTTCGGGTTCGAAGTCGTCGTCGGGGTCGAAACCCCGGCCGTCGTACCCATCGTCCTCCACGAGGCCGAGGTAGACCGCCATCTTGCGCATCGCGCCGGCCATGCTCTGAGTCCTCCGCTCTGTGGTGGATCGGCTGACGACTGCCAAATGCCCGCGATCCACGAGGTCGTTACGCCCGCCCTGCGACGGCAATGACCATATTTTCTGCTGTGGTCCGACTTCTTGGCGACGTTACCCGAGCCTGGGGCGGACTCCGAGTACCGCGGTGCCGACGCGCACATGTGTCGCTCCGGCGGCCACGGCCTGCTCGAGGTCCGCGCTCATCCCTGCCGAGACCATGGTGGCAGCCGGATGGGTCCGGCGCAGGTCGGTCGACAAATCCATCATCCGCTCGAATGCCGCCGGTTCGCGTCCCGCGAACTCCCCGGTGAGCGGCGCGACGGTCATCAACCCGTCCAGCCGCAATCCCGGTGCCCCGGCCACCACGTCCGCCAACTCCCCGATGCCGCCCGGCGCCACGCCGCCCCGCTCCCCCCGCGCGCTCTCGCCCGCGTCGAGCGCGACCTGGATCAGGCACCCCACCTCACGCCCGGCGCGCACGGCCTCCTTGGAGAGAGCTGTGACAAGCCTGGAACGATCGACGGACTGTACGACATCCGCGTACCCGACCACGGAGCGCACCTTGTTGGTCTGCAACTGGCCGACGAAGTGCCAAGTAAGGGGCAGATCCGAGCATTCCGCGGCCTTGGGCGCCGCGTCCTGGTCACGGTTCTCGGCGACATGACGCACACCCAGCTCCGACAGGATCCGCACATCGGCGGCGGGGTAGGTCTTGGTGACCACGATCAGGGTCACCTCCTCACGCCGCCGCCCGGCGGCCGCGCACGCCGCGGCGATGCGCTCCTCCACCTTCGCCAGATTTCCGGCGAGTTCGTCCTTACGGTCCGTCATGTCCCATCAGTCCAGCCACACATAGCCCGCGAGCCGACCGGTGGTCCGGTCGCGGCGGTACGAGAAGTGATCGCCCGACTCCAGCGTGCACACCGGCGACTGCTGCCGGTCGCGCACCCCGAGCCGGGTGAGCTGGGCGTGCACTCCGGCGGCCACGTCGACCGCCGGCGTGCCCCAGCTCGTCTCGGCGTACGCCGCCGGCTCGACGGCGGCCACCTCGGCGCGCATCGCGTCCGGCACCTCGTAGCACCGGCCGCAGACGGCGGGTCCGGTGCGGGCCACGATCCGCTCCGGCTCGGCACCCAGTTCCATCATCGCGCGTAGCGCGGCGGGGACGACACCGGCGATCATGCCGGGCCGGCCCGCGTGGGCCGCGGCGGCGACCCCGGCGACGGGGTCGGCGAGCAGTACGGGTACGCAGTCGGCGGTGAGAACGGCGAGGGCGAGGCCCCGCCGCCGGGTCACGATCGCGTCGACCGACGGGACAGGTGAGCCGGATTCCCAGGGACCGTCGACCACGGCCACGTCGTCGCCGTGCACCTGGTTCATCCAGACGACCCGCCCGGCGTCCAGCCCGAGCGACTTGGCGGCCAGCTCCCGATTGGTCCGTACCGCGGCGGAGTCGTCCCCGACCGCGCCGCCGAGGTTGAGCTCCTCGTACGGAACGGCGCTCACCCCGCCCCACCGGTCGGTGAAAGCGAAGTGCGCGCCGTTCACGGTGTCGCGCTGTCCTATCACTTCAGGAAGTCCGGTACGTCCAGTTCCTCGGCCGCGCTGTCCGTGTAGGCGCGCGACGGCGGCACCGGCGGCGGCGCCTGGACCTCGCTCACCGGCTCGGGAGCCGGCTCCGGCTCCTCCTTCGGCTTGACGCTGCCGAGGGCGCCGAACGACGGGCGGCTCTCGGTCTGCTGCCGTGCCGGGGCGGGCTCCTCGCGCTTGGCGGAGGCCGAGCCGAGGACGGTGTCCCGGCGTGCGGGGGGCTGGCCCCCGTCGAAGCCGGCGGCGATCACGGTGACCCGGACCTCGTCGCCGAGGGCGTCGTCGATGACCGCGCCGAAGATGATGTTGGCCTCGGGGTGGGCCGCCTCGCTGACCAGCTGGGCGGCCTCGTTGATCTCGAAGAGGCCGAGGTCGGAGCCGCCGGAGATGGAGAGCAGCACGCCCCGGGCGCCGTCGATGGACGCCTCCAGGAGCGGCGAGGAGATCGCCATCTCGGCCGCGGCCACCGCGCGGTCGTCGCCGCGGGCCGAGCCGATGCCCATGAGCGCCGAACCCGCCTCCGACATGACCGACTTGACGTCGGCGAAGTCGAGGTTGATGAGGCCGGGAGTGGTGATGAGGTCGGTGATGCCCTGGACACCGGAGAGGAGGACCTGGTCGGCCGACTTGAAGGCGTCGAGGACCGAGACCTGGCGGTCCGAGATGGACAGCAGCCGGTCGTTCGGGATGACGATGAGGGTGTCGACCTCTTCGCGGAGCTCGGCGATGCCGTCCTCGGCCTGGTTGGCGCGGCGCCGTCCCTCGAAGGTGAACGGGCGCGTGACCACGCCGATGGTGAGGGCGCCCAGCGAGCGGGCGATGTTGGCCACGACGGGCGCGCCGCCGGTGCCGGTGCCACCGCCTTCACCGGCCGTCACGAAGACCATGTCGGCCCCCTTGAGGACCTCCTCGATCTCCTCGCGGTGGTCCTCGGCGGCCTTGCGGCCGACGGCCGGGTTGGCTCCGGCGCCGAGTCCGCGGGTGAGTTCACGGCCGACATCGAGCTTCACGTCGGCGTCGCTCATCAACAGTGCCTGCGCGTCGGTGTTGATGGCGATGAACTCGACACCCTTGAGACCGACCTCGATCATCCGGTTGATGGCATTGACACCACCGCCGCCGACACCGATGACCTTGATGACTGCGAGGTAGTTCTGCGGTGCTGCCACGTCGAAGGCCTCTCGCCTCGAATTACGTGCCGCCGTCCGCGGTGCCCCGCGATCCGACGACTGATGCCGAATGGGACGGTCCGTAACGCCGACCCGAACCCTAACGCTGAAGTTTAGGGTTACCAGTGTGTCTGTTCCCTGGAGTCTTCTGAACAGGACACTAAGTCGACAAGTGGCGCACGTTCAACGAACACGCCGAACCTCCCGTTTTTCTTTTCACCCTATGTGATCAGCCGTAGCGCTGCCCAACCAGGGTGCTGGCCTGCGCCGATGTGCGTCAACTCCCTGATGACGCGGGGGCGATGGGAACGCTGACGTCGAAGTGCCGCGCACCGGAAGCGGCTTTCATGAGAGCGGTGAGGCTACGGGCCTTCGCGCGCCCCTTCTCGCCACTCCCCCACGCAACCGTGCGCCCGCCGGTCAACTCCAGTGAGATGTCGTCGAAGGAACGGACCTTGACGACCCGGGTGTCCTGGGCGACCGCGGCAGGAATGGCTCCGGCGACGCGGACCGCCTCGCGTACCAGACGGAGCTCTCCGAAACGACGGTGGCTGGGCGCGGCCGAACCCGACCGGGACACGGTCAAATCCAGAAGCGGAACGCCTTTCGGCGCTTCGGAAACCGTAGCGAAACGGACACCTTCGTCGTCCACTTCCACAAACTCGGCGCCCTTTTCGACGAGCAGGACCGGGGTCCGCTCGGTCACTTTCAGGCCGACTCCACGCGGCCAGGAGCGGACCACCTCAACCGCGTCAATTCGGGGCAATTTCCGACGCAGTCTTGCCTCAATCCGGTCGGTGTCGACGGAAATCAGCGGGTCCCCGACCGGTACGTCGGCGGCCTCGCGCACCTGCGCGGGCGTCAGGACGTGGGTGCCGGAGACGGTCACACGCTGCACGCGCGTCCATTGCGCGCCGTACAACAGCCAGCCGGCACCGGCGCCGAGGAGAATCAGGACAAGCCCAAGAATGATGATCGTAAGAAGCCTGGGCCGCCTCAACCGCGGGGCGGGGGGCGGGCCGGACTGCTCCTGCTGGCGTGCACCGCGCTCGGCGGTGGTCGGTCCGGCCACGCTCCCTGCCTTCCGTTCAAACGTGCCTAACGGTGTGCACGGTTGGCGGCGATCGCCTCGTACACCATGCCGACGAGGAGTTCGTCGGCGTCCCGGCGGCCGAACTCACCGGCGGCGCGGGACATCTCGTACAGCCGGTGCGGGTCGGCGAGCACGGGCAGCACGTTCTGCTGCACCCACTCCGGGGTGAGTTCCGCGTCGTCGACCAGCAGTCCGCCGCCGGCCTTGACGACCGGCTGCGCGTTCAGCCGCTGTTCGCCGTTGCCGATGGGCAGCGGGACGTAGGCGGCCGGCAGCCCGACGGCGGAGAGTTCGGCGACGGTCATCGCGCCCGCGCGGCAGAGCATCATGTCGGCCGCGGCGTACGCGAGGTCCATCCGGTCCAGGTAACTTACCGGGATGTACGGGGGCATTCCCGGCATCTGGTGGACCTGCGGCAGTTCGTTCTTCGGGCCGACCGCGTGCAGGATCTGGATTCCGGCCTGCTGGAGCCACGGGGCGACCTGCTGGACCACCTCGTTGAGCCGCCGGGCGCCCTGCGAGCCGCCGGAGACCAGCAGCGTGGGCAGATTGGGGTCGAGGCCGAACATCGCGCGGGCCTCGGGACGGACGGCGGCCCGGTCGAGGGTGGCGATGGAACGGCGCAGCGGGATGCCGATGTAGCGGGCGTCGCGCAGCTTGCTGTCGGGCGTGGAGACAGCGACGCGGGCCGCGTACCGGGAACCGATCTTGTTGGCCAGGCCGGGGCGGGCGTTCGCCTCGTGGATCACGATCGGCACGCCGAGCCGCTTGGCGGCCAGATAGCCGGGCAGGGCGACGTAGCCGCCGAAGCCGACCACGGCGTCCGCCTTGGTGCGCTCCAGGATCTGCTCGGCCGCCTTGATCGTGCCGCGCAGCCGTCCCGGGACGGTGATCAGCTCGGGAGTGGGCTTGCGCGGCAGCGGGACGGCGGGGATCAGCGCCAGCTCGTAGCCGCGTTCCGGGACGAGCCGGGTCTCCAGGCCGCGCTCCGTGCCGAGGGCCGTGATCCCCACCGTCGGGTCCTGCCTGCGCAGGGCGTCCGCGAGGGCGAGCGCGGGCTCGATGTGGCCGGCGGTCCCCCCACCAGCGAGTACGACATGCACCGAAATTCACCGCTCTCCGGACGAGCGCGCCGTGGCGCGCCGTCGCATCGTGTTCCATCTCCGGGGTCCTGTGGGACCCCCAGCCCCCCGCTTTCTACCAAAGCGGGGTTGCCGCATCGCAAGCGCCGCCCGCGCAGCGGGCTCGTCGCGCGCGAAGGCGATCAGCAACCCGATGGCGAACATGGTCGGCAGCAGGGCGGATCCCCCGTAGGAGAACAGCGGGAGGGGGACGCCGGCGATCGGCAGCAGGCCGAGCACCGCACCGATGTTGATCACGGCCTGGGCCGTGATCCAGGTGGTCACGCCTCCCGCGGCATACCTGACGAAGGGGTCCTCCGTGCCTCCGGCCACGCGGATACCCGCATAGCCTAGAGCGGCGAAGAGGGCGAGCACCGACAGCGTCCCCGCCAGCCCCAGTTCCTCACCGGTGACGGCGAAGATGAAGTCGGTGTGCGCTTCGGGGAGTTGACCCCATTTTTCCACACTCGCACCGAGCCCGGAACCGAAGAGTCCGCCGGAGGCGAGGGCGTAGATGCCGTGCACGGCCTGCCAGCACGAGCCGTCGGGGCCCATCTCGGTGGCGCCGATGCAGCGGAACCGGTCCAGCCGGTTGGAGCTGCTCTGGATGAGGATCGTGCCGAGCACCGCCGCGACCGCCAGCACACCGACGAACAGCCGGGTTGGGGCGCCCGCCAGCCACAGCAGCCCGAACAGGATCGCCGTGAGGATGATCGCGGTGCCCATGTCGCCGCCGAGCATGATCAGGCCGAGCAGCATGAACGCGACCGGCACCAGCGGCACCAGCATGTGCTTCCACTGCGCGAGCAGGTTCTTGTCCTGCTTGCGGGCGAGCAGGTCCGCGCCCCACAGCACCAGGGCGAGCTTGCCGAACTCGCTGGGCTGGAGCTGGAAGGAGCCCCCGAGGGCGATCCAGTTCTGGTTGCCGTTGACCGCCATCCCTATCCCCGGCACCTGCACCAGGGCCATCAGGAACACGGCGCCGGCGATGATCGGGTAGGCGAGCGCCCGGTGCAGCTTCACCGGCATCCGGGAGGCGACGTACAGCAGCACCGCGCCGATGACGGCGGCCAGCATCTGCTTGCGGAAGAAGTACGACCCGCCGAGCGACATCTGCAGGGCGGTGATCTGGGAGGCCGAGTAGACCATCACCAGGCCCAGCACGGTGATCAGCAGGCTTCCGCCGAGGATGAGGTAGTACGCCGTCAGCGGCCGGTCCCAGGCCTTGCGCACGCGGATGTAGATCCGTACGGCGAGGTTCTCGCGCGGCTGACGGGCGGCGGCGGGGGCGCGGACGGTTCGTCGGACCGGAGGCCCTCCGGTACGGCTGCCGGACATCAGCGGCTCCCACCGGCGGGGAGCCGAAGCCGACCAAACCCGAGCCACATCCGAGTCACCTGTCCCTCCAAGGGTCCCCACAGCACCCGCCGTGGCCGAGACCCGCTCTCAGGCGCCCGCGCCGAGTTCGCGAACCGCCTCCGCGAACGCGTCTCCTCGCTTGTTGTAGTTGGCGAACATGTCCATGGAGGCACACGCGGGTGCCAGCAGCACCGTGTCTCCGGTGACGGCCAGGCGGCGCGCCTCCCGGACAGCCGCGAGCATCGCCCCAGTGTCGGTCCGGTCGAGGTCGACGACGGGTACTTCCGGGGCGTGTCGCGCCAGGGCTTCGCGGATCAGGGCGCGATCGGCGCCGATGAGGACGGCCCCGCGAAGCCGCTTCGCCGACTTGGCGACCAGCTCGTCGAAGGTGGCGCCCTTGGCCAGTCCGCCCGCGATCCACACGATCGAGTCGTACGCCGCCAACGAGGCCTCGGCGGCATGGGTGTTGGTGGCCTTGGAGTCGTCGACGTAGGCCACCCCGTCCACGTCGGCGACGTGGGCGATGCGGTGGGCGTCGGGGGTGAAGGCGCGCAGACCGTCCCGCACGGCGTGGGCGGGCACGCCGTACGCGCGCGCGAGGGCCGCCGCCGCAAGGGCGTTGGCGATGTTGTGCGGGGCCGGCGGGCTCACGTCGGAGACCTCGGCCAGCTCCTGGGCATTCTTGTGCCGGTCCGCGACGAAGGCGCGGTCGACCAGGATGCCGTCCACGACGCCGAGTTGGGACGGCGCCGGGGTGCCCAGGGTGAAGCCGACGGCCCGGCAGCCCTCCTCGACGTCCGCCGCGCGCACCAGGTCCTCGGTGGCCTTGTCGGCCGCGTTGTACACGCAGGCGACGCGATTTCCTTCGTAGACGCGGCCCTTGTCGGCGGCGTAGGCCTCCATGGAGCCGTGCCAGTCGAGGTGGTCGGGGGCGAGGTTCAGCACGGCCGCGGAGTGGGCGCGCAGCGAGGGCGCCCAGTGCAGCTGGTAGCTGGACAGCTCGACGGCGAGGACGTCGTAGGGCTCCTCGCCGAGCACCGCGTCCAGCAGCGAGACCCCGATGTTGCCGACGGCGGCGGTGCGCAGCCCCGCCGCCCGCAGGATCGAGGCGAGCATCTGGACGGTCGTGGTCTTGCCGTTGGTGCCGGTGACCGCCAGCCAGGGGGCCGCGTCCGGGCCCCGCAGCCGCCAGGCCAGTTCGACGTCGCCCCAGACCGGGACGCCGGCCTCGGCCGCCGCCGTGAACAGCGGCTTGTCCGGCTTCCAGCCCGGCGCGGTGACGATCAGCTCGGTGCCCTCGGGCAGGGTCGCGCCGTCGCCGAGACGGACGGTGACGCCGAGCGTCTCAAGCTCCGCGGCCTGGGCCCGGGCGCGCTCGTCGTCGCCGTCGTTGACGACGGTGACGTGCGCGCCGAGGCCGTGCAGGACCTTGGCCGCCGGGACGCCGGAGACGCCGAGCCCGGCGACGGTGACGTGCTTGCCCTTGAGCTCCGAGGAGGTCACTTTTCCGCTGCCCATCCCGCATAGAAGAGGCCTAGTCCGACAATCACACAGATGCCCTGAATGATCCAGAACCGGACCACGACAAGGACTTCGGACCAGCCCTTGAGTTCGAAGTGATGCTGGAGTGGCGCCATCCGGAAGACCCGCTTACCGGTCAGGCGGAACGAGCCGACCTGGATGACCACCGACATGGTGATCAGTACGAACAGGCCGCCGAGGATCGCCAGCAGCAGCTCCGTGCGGGAGCAGATGGCGAGACCGGCGAGCACACCGCCGAGCGCCAGCGAACCGGTGTCACCCATGAAGATCTTGGCCGGGGAGGTGTTCCACCACAGGAAGCCGAGGCAGGAACCCATCAGGGCCGAAGCGACCACCGCGAGATCGAGCGGATCGCGTACCTCGTAGCAGGCGCCCGGGTTGGTCAGGGTCTGCGCGTTGGCGCAGGACTCCTGGAACTGCCAGACGCCGATGAAGGTGTAGGCGCCGAAGACCAGCACGGAGGCGCCGGTGGCGAGGCCGTCGAGGCCGTCGGTGAGGTTCACGCCGTTCGACATCGCGAGGATCATGAACAGCGCCCAGACCACGAACAGCACCGGGCCGATCGTCCAGCCGAAGTCGGTGATGAACGACAGCTTGGTGGAGGCCGGGGTGTTGCCGCGGTTGTCCGCGAACTGCAGGGACAGCACCGCGAAGGCGATGCCGACGATCAGCTGGCCGGCCATCTTCGCCTTGGCCCGCAGACCCAGCGAGCGCCGCTTGACGATCTTGATGTAGTCGTCCAGGAAGCCGACCAGGCCCATGCCCACCATGAGGCCCAGCACCAGCAGACCCGAGAAGGTCGGGGGCTTGCCCGTGATGACCTTGGACAGGAAGTACGCGGCGACCGTGGCCAGGATGAAGGCGATACCACCCATGGTCGGCGTTCCGCGCTTGCTGGCGTGCTCGCGCGGGCCGTCGTCGCGGATGTACTGGCCGTAGCCCTTGCGCGCCAGCAACTTGATCAGCAGCGGCGTGCCGACCAGTGTCAGGAAGAGCCCGATGACACCCGCGAACAGGATCTGATTCATCATCGGGCGGCGACCTCACCCTCGGCGCCGGTCGCGAGCAGCGCCTCGGCGACACTCTCCAGGCCGACCGAACGGGACGCCTTCACGAGGACGACGTCCCCCGGGCGCAACTCGCTGCGCAACAGGTCGACCGCCGCCTGTGCGTCGGACACGTGCACCGACTCCTCACCCCACGAACCCTCGTTATATGCGCCCAGTTGCAGCCAGGCGGCTTCCCTGCCCCCGACCGCGACGAGCTTGCTGACGTTGAGCCGGACGGCGAGCCGCCCGACCGCGTCGTGCTCGGCGAGCGCCTCGTCCCCGAGCTCGGCCATCTTGCCGAGCACCGCCCACGTACGGCCCCCCTTTGCCCGAGAGGCTTCGCCCATCGCCACCAGGGCGCGCAGGGCGGCCCGCATGGACTCGGGGTTCGCGTTGTAGGCGTCGTTGACGACCGTCACGCCGTCCGGGCGCTCGGTGACCTCCATACGCCAGCGGGAGAGGGAGCCTGCCTCGGAGAGCGCGGTGGCGATCTCTTCCGCGGACATGCCCAGCTCATGGGCGACGGCGGCCGCGGCGAGCGCGTTCGACACGTGGTGCTCACCGTACAGGCGCATGGTCACATCACTGCACCCGGAGGGTGTGTGAAGGGTGAAAGAGGGCCGGCCGGAATTCGTCAGGCGCACGTTCTCGGCGCGTACGTCCGCTTCGTCGGCCTCTCCGAAGAGGACCACCTTCGCCTTGGTGCGCGACGCCATGGCGCGTACGAGGGGGTCGTCGGCGTTGAGGATCGCCGCACCGCCGTCCTCCGCCGGCGGCAGCGCCTCGACGAGCTCGCCCTTGGCCTGCGCGATCTGCTCGCGGCCGCCGAACTCACCGATGTGCGCGGTGCCGACGTTGAGCACCAGGCCGATCCGCGGGGGCGTCAGGCCGGTGAGGTACCGGATGTGGCCGATGCCCCGGGCGCCCATCTCCAGCACCAGGAACCGGGTTTCCGCCGTGGCGCTGAGCGCGGTCAGCGGCAGCCCGATCTCGTTGTTGAACGATCCGGGCGTCCACACCGTCGGCGCCTTGCGCTGGAGCACCTGCGCGATCAGGTCCTTGGTGCTGGTCTTGCCCGCGGAGCCGGTGAGCGCCACGAGGGTGGTGCCGAGCTTTCCCACGACGTGCCGGGCGAGGGCGCCGAGCGCCGTCTGGACGTCGTCCACGACGATCGCGGGCACGCCGACGGGGCGCGACGCGAGTACCGCCACCGCGCCTGCCCCGACGACCTGGGCCGCGAAGTCGTGACCGTCCACGCGTTCGCCGACGAAGCAGGCGAACAGGCTGCCGGGCGTGACCTCGCGGGAGTCCCGGACGACCGGTCCGGTCACCTGTGCCGACGGATCCGGTATGTCGTGCGTCTGCCCGCCGACGACTTCTGCGATCTCGGCGAGAGAGAGGGCGATCACAAGTTCATCCCCTGGGTCTTCTGGATTTTCATCCCTGGGTTTTCCGGATTGCTTCGCGCAGTACCTGGCGGTCGTCGAAGGGACGGACCACCCCGGCGATGTCCTGGCCCTGCTCGTGGCCCTTGCCCGCGACCAGCACGGTGTCCCCGGGCTGCGCCCGGCCGACGGCGGCGGCGATGGCGGCGGCCCGGTCCTCGAAGAGCAGCACCTCGCCGCGTTCGTGCGCGGGCACGGTCGCCGCGCCCTGCAGCATGGTGGCGAGGATCGCGAGGGGGTCCTCGGAGCGCGGGTTGTCGGAGGTCAGTACGGCCGTGTCGGCGAGCCGGGCCACGGCCGCGCCCATCGGCTCCCGCTTGGTGGTGTCCCGGTCACCGCCGCAGCCGAGCACGACGTGCACCTGGCCCTTGGTGACCTTGCGCAGCGCCTTGAGGACGGATTCGACCGCGTCCGTCTTGTGGGCGTAGTCGACGACCGCGAGGTAGTCCTGCCCGGCGTCCACGCGCTCCAGGCGGCCCGGTACGCCCGGCACGGCGGCGACGCCGTCGGCGGCGGTCTGCGGGTCGAGCCCGGCGGCCGCGAGGGCGACGATCGCGGCGAGGGTGTTCGCCACGTTGAAGGGGCCCGGCAGCGGCGACCTGGCGCGGATCCGCTCGCCGTCGGGGCCGATCACGGTGAACGGCGAGTCCAGCGGGCCCACCTCGACGTCCTCGGCGCGCCAGTCGGCGTCGGGGTGGCCCTCGGCGGAGTAGGTGACGACCGGGACACCGGCCTCGCGGGCGAGCCTGCGGCCGTACTCGTCGTCGATGTTGACCACGCCGAGCCTGCTGCGTTCCGGCGTGAACAGCTGCGCCTTGGCCCGGAAGTAGTCCTCCATGTCGGAGTGGAACTCCATGTGTTCCGGGCTGAGGTTGGTGAACACGGCGATGTCGAAGACGCAGCCGTCGACCCGGCCGAGGACCAGCGCGTGGCTGGAGACCTCCATGGCGACCGCCTCGACCCCGCGCTCGCGCATCACGGCGAACAGGGCCTGCAGATCGGTGGCTTCCGGAGTGGTGCGCTCGGACTTGATCCGCTCGTCGCCGATCCGGGTCTCGACCGTGCCGATGAGCCCGGCGGAACGGCCGGTGCGCAGACCGCCCTCGACGAGATAGGCGGTGGTGGTCTTGCCTGAGGTGCCCGTGATGCCGATCTGGAGCAGCTCCCGGCCCGGGTGGCCGTAGATCGTCGCCGCCAGCTCACCCATCCGCGCGCGCGGGTCGTCGACGGTGAGCACCGGCAGCCCGGTGGCGGCGGCGCGTTCGGTGCCGGCCGGGTCGGTCAGCACGGCGGCGGCGCCGAGACCGACGGCCTGGGTGACGAAGTCGGCGCCGTGCACGCGGGCGCCGGGCAGGGCGGCGTACAGGTCGCCGGGGCGGACGGCGCGCGAGTCGTGGGTGATCCCCGTGACCGCGGCGGCCTCTTCCGGGGCGGTGACACCCAGCTGATCGGCGAGCTCCGCGAGGGGTGTGGCGGAGACCCGTTCCGGCCTGGGCGGCCCCGGGTAGGTCACGGGAACGTCCTTCTGGGTGGTTTGGGACTGATCAGCGTGTGGCACGGCGGTGAGCGTACCGGGCGTACCCGCTCCGGAGCGAAGTGAGGGGCGGGGACAGCTCTGGTTCCCGGGATCGGGGGTGATCGTTGTCACGGCTGGTTCCTGGGGTGCTCGGTGCTGATCAGGGTTTGAAGGTGACCGGGAGCCTCGCGGGCCCGGCTCCCGTCGGCGGGACCTGGAGGGTCTTCAGGGCGAACTCCATCACCTGCTTGTAGACGGGCCCGCAGATCTGGCCGCCGAAGTAGCTGCCCTTGGTGGCGTTCTGGATGGCGCAGTAGACCGTGACGCGGGGTTTGTCCGCGGGCGCGAATCCGGCGAACGACGAGGTGTAGCCGCGGTACTTGCCGGTGTCCGGATCCACGCGGTTGGCGGTGCCCGTCTTGCCCGCGACCCGGTAGCCGGGGATGCGCGCCTTGGTGCCGGTGCCCTCCTCGTCGTCGACGACCGACTCCAGCATCCGGGCGAGCGTCCTGGCCGTCTTCTCGCTCACGACCCGCGTCCTGTCGGGCTCCGGAGCGGGAGTGAAGCGCCCGTCGGGTCCCTTGGTGCCGCGTACGAGGGTGGGTTCGACCCGCATGCCGCCGTTGGCGATGGTCGAGTACACGGAGGCCGCCTGCATGGCGTTGATGGACACGCCCTGGCCGAAAGGAATCGTGTACTGCTGCGAGGTCGACCACTGCTCCGGCGGCGCGAGGATGCCCTGGGTCTCGCCGGGGAAGCCCAGTCCGGTGTAACCGCCGATGCCGAACGCGCGCAGGTACTTGTGGAGCACCCGGTTGGCCTCGGCCTGCGTCCTGCCGAGCTGGCCGGTGGCCAGGATCGTCCCGATGTTGCTGGACTTGGCGAGTACGCCGTTGAGCGTCAGGTACCAGGTCGGGTGGTCGATGTCGTCCTGGAACAGCCGGTCGCCCCGGTGCAGCCGGTTGGGCACGACCACATGCGTCTGGGGCGTGGCGACGTTCTCCTCCAGCACGGCGGCCATCGACATGACCTTGGCGGTGGAGCCGGGCTCGAAGGCGTCCTGGAGGGCCGCGTTGCCCATGGCCGTCGCGTCGGCCGTGGTCAGGTCGTTGGGGTCGAAGCCGGGCGAGTTGGCCATCGCGAGGATCTCGCCGGTACGGGTGTCCTGCACGATCACGTAGCCCCGGTCCGCCTCGGACTTCTCCACCTGCTCGGCGATGGCGTCCTGCGCGGCCCACTGGATGTCGCGGTCGATGGTCAGCTCGATGTCGGAGCCGGGCACGGCGGGCGTCTCGGTGGAGCCGACGGTCGGCACCTGCAGGCCCCCGGACTGGGCGTAGCGGATCTTGCCGTCCTCGCCGGCCAGCTCGTCGTTCAGCTGTTGCTCGATACCGCCGCCGCCCTTGCCGTCGGCGTTGACCCAGCCCAGTATCCCGGCGGCCAGATCGCCGTTGGGGTACACGCGCTTGCTGCTGGGCTCGGCGAGGACGCCGCCGAGGACGTTGACGGTGCTGCTGTCGGTCTCCGCCTTGGCGGCGAGCGCGGTCCTCAGGTCCTTGATCTGCCTCCAGACCTGCGGGGTCTGCCGCGTGGCGAGCCGGACGTAGCGGAGCTTGCTGTCCTTCGGCCTGAGCTTGCGGACGAGCTCGGCCTGGTCCGTGCCGAGGATCGGCGCGAGAAGTGCCGCCGCCTGCTCGGGCGCGTCGTCGACCTTCAGCTGCTCGCGGGTGAACAGCGTGGGGTCGGCGGTGATGTCGTACGCGTCGACACTGGTCGCCAGGGCCACACCGGTGCGGTCGGTGATCTCGCCGCGCTGGGCCGCGAGGGTGTGCACGACGTAGCGGTTCTGCTGGGCCTTGGCGGCGTAGGCGCTCGCGTCCACGGCCTGCACCTGGAGCAGCCGGACGACGAAGACCAGCATGACGAGGGTCAGCGCGAAGCCGATCAGCCGCAGCCGCGGGCGGGGGCTGCCGAGCCGGATCCCGCGCGCGGCCGCCGGCCGGGGAGGGCCGGGGCGGCGCGAGGGGTGGGCGCCGGGGCCCGGGCGCCGCCGGCCGGCCGAGCGGTCGGGCCGCGCGGGTCCGGGCACGCGGCGGCGCGGCGGTTCCCTGTCGGTCACTTCCGTCACCTGCCGGAGGGTGTGGTCGGGAGGGGGGAGGGCGTGCTGGCGAGCGTGCGGGGGGCGGTGGGGGTGGCCGGGGCAGTGCTCGGACGGGCCGGTGCGGCGGGCGCGGCGGTGCCGGGTGCGGAGAGGGTGGGCACGGAGGCGCTCGGCAGGGAGGCGGTGGGCACGGGCACGGGTGCGGGTGCGGCGGGCGCGGAGCCGGTGGGCACGGAGCCGGTGGGCATCGCCTCGGGGGCGAGGACGAGGGGCCGGCGCGCGGAGGCCGGTTCGGCGGCGACGGGGGACGGGACGCCCTTGACGGTGCCGTCGGGGCCGAGGAAGGCGGGGTCCGAGCCGGGGACCATGCCGAGTTCGCGGGCGCGCCGCTGGAGGGCTCCGGGGGCGGAGTAGCCGTCGATGTCGCGCTGGAGAGCCTGTTCCTCGTCGGTGAGGCTCTTGGTCTCCTCCTGCAGGTCGTCGAGCTGGAACGAGCCCTCGCTGAGCGCGGAGTTCAGCACGAGCAGGCCGATGAGGCCACCCCCGAGGAGCAGCACGACGAGGAGGACGAAGGGCGTCCGGGCGGCCTGTCCGCGTCCGGTCGGCAGCAGCTGCGCGAGGCGCGCGGCCCTGCCCCTGAGTTCGGGTTTCCTGCTCACACACCCTCCCCCGCCGTCCCGGTGCCGGACCCGCTCATGTCGTGAGCCGGGATCCCGGACCCCCGCCCCGTCGGCTGCCTCACTCGACGTCCTCCCTGATCCGCTGGGCCCCGCGCAGGCGCGCCGGGGCCGCGCGGCGGTTCTCCGCGATCTCTTCCTCGGTGGGAAGTTCGGCACCACGGGTGAGCAGCTTGAGCCGGGGCTGGTACTGCTCCGGCACCACCGGCAGCCCGGGCGGCGCGGTGCTGGTGGCACCCGCCGCGAACACCTGCTTGACCAGCCGGTCCTCCAGCGAGTGGTACGACAGCACCGCGATCCGGCCGCCCACGTCCAGCGCCTTGACCGCCGCCGGGATCGCCCGCTCCAGCACCGACAGCTCGCCGTTGACCTCGATACGCAGGGCCTGGAAGGTGCGCTTGGCCGGGTTGCCCCCGGTGCGCTTGGCGGCCTGCGGCAGCGCGTCCCGGATCAGCTCCACGAGCCGCGCGCTGTTGCTGAACGGCTCCTTCTCACGCTCGCGTACGACGGCTGCCACGATCCGCTTGGCCTGCTTCTCCTCGCCGTACGCGCGCAGGATCCGCACCAGCTCACCGGCGGGGTAGGTGTTGAGGACCTCGGCGGCGCTGACACCGGCCGACTGGTCCATGCGCATGTCGAGCGGGGCGTCCTGGGCGTAGGCGAAGCCGCGGTCGGCCTCGTCGAGCTGCATGGAGGAGACCCCGAGGTCGAAGAGGACACCCTGCACGCGCGCGATGCCGAGTCTGTCCAGCACCTCGGGCAGCTCGTCGTACACGGCGTGCACGAGGGCGGCGCGCTCCCCGTACGGCGCGAGCCGCTCACCGGACAGGCGCAGCGCCTCCTTGTCCCGGTCCAGGGCGACGAGGCGGGCCTCGGGGAAGCGGGTGAGGAGCGCCTCGCTGTGGCCGCCGAGGCCGAGCGTGCAGTCGACGACCACGGCACCGGGCCGCTCCAGGGCGGGTGCCAGCAGATCCAGGCACCGCTGGAGCATCACCGGGACGTGTCGACTCTGGCTCAAGGGGCCCTCTCAGATCCGGCGGGCGGTACGCACCGCCGGGTCCCCGCCCGCTCGTGAAGGGGAGGCCTGCCGGCGCCGAAAGCGTCAGCCGGCCGGGAGCGGGTGGAGGCCGAGCCGTACGTACGCGCCGCGCACGTGGGAGATCTCCGGCGGCCACGCCGGAATGTCTGGGAACTCGCTGCAGCGGGGAGAGCCTCGCCTCCCGCTTCGCGTCACTTTAGTCCACCCTCTGTCGCGGTCAATCAACCGGCCTGCGCGTCGCGGCGGCGGTCGCCGATCAACCCGCGATCCGGTGGGATCACTCGTAAGGGCGCATACGCGCCACGCTTGTGGGTTAGCTCACATCAAGGCCCGATGACATTCTTTGTCCCGCCGCACAACAGGACCTGCCTGCCAGTGACCAGTACCGTCATCACCATGACGACTTCTGCATCGGTCCCTGCCGGCTCCGAGGACGCCATGGCCCGCGTCGGCACCGTCACCGACCGCCTTGTCGAGGCCAACGACAAGTACGCGGCCGCCTTCACCGACCCTGGCCTGGGAGCCGCCCCGGTCCTCCAGCTGGCTGTCGTGGCCTGCATGGACGCCCGCCTCGACCTCTACCCCGCGCTCGGCCTCGAGCTGGGCGACTGCCACATCATCCGCAACGCCGGCGGTGTGGTCACCGACGACGTGATCCGCTCGCTCACCATCAGCCAGCGCAAGCTGGGCACGCGCGGCGTCGTCCTCGTCCACCACACCGGCTGCGGCCTGGAGAGCCTCACCGAGGACTTCCGCACCGAACTGGAGGCCGAGGTCGGCCAGCGTCCCGCCTGGGCGGTGGAGTCCTTCACGGACGTCGACCAGGACGTCCGGCAGTCGATGCGGCGGGTGCGCACCTCGCCCTTCCTGCTCCACACCGACGACGTACGCGGCTTCGTGTTCGACGTGCGGACCGGCCTGCTGCGCGAGATCGACCCCGCGTGACCGCCGCCCGGGGCTCTCGTTCTTCGGGATCCCCGGGCACAGGGCAGAACAAATTGCCGTAAGACCCGACATATCGCTGCCAGTTGTCCACAGTCGAGTGACACGAATCGGTAACGGCGGCAAGAATGCGGGTGGTGGCGTCGCGCGGAGTTCAGCACGCGTGGTGTCCGTGTTTCGGGGTGGGCCGGATACGCATCGCAGAGCGTCGGCCCGTAAGCAAGAACGGGCCGAGGAGGGCCGGGTGACGACCTATGACGATCGAGCGAGCCTCACTGATCTGACTGCCACTGCGGATCGGGTCCGCGGTGCGGTGGAGGAAGTGATCGAGGGCAAGCCCGAGGTCGTGCGGCTTTCGCTGACCGTGCTGCTCGCCGAGGGGCATCTTCTGATCGAGGATGTCCCCGGCGTGGGCAAGACGATGCTCGCCAAGACGCTGGCACGGTCCATCGACTGTTCGGTGCGGCGTATCCAGTTCACGCCCGACCTGCTGCCCTCGGACATCACCGGCGTCTCCATCTGGGACCAGCAGCGCCGGGACTTCGAGTTCAAGCCGGGCGCGATCTTCGCCCAGATCGTGATCGGCGACGAGATCAACCGCGCCTCGCCCAAGACTCAGTCCGCGCTGCTGGAGTCGATGGAGGAGCGCCAGGTCACGATCGACGGGCAGACCTACGAGCTGCCCAGCCCCTTCATGGTGGTCGCCACGCAGAACCCGGTCGAGATGGAGGGCACCTATCCGCTCCCCGAGGCCCAGCGCGACCGCTTCATGGCCCGTGTCTCGATCGGCTACCCGAGCGCCGAGGCCGAGCTCCAGATGCTCGACGTGCACGGCGGGGTGAGCCCGCTGGACGACCTCCAGCCGGTGGCGCACGCGCACGACATCGTGAAGCTGATCGAGGCGGTGCGCGGGGTGCACGTCGCCGAGACCGTCCGGCGGTACGCGGTGGACCTGGTCGCCGCCACCCGCACCCACCCCGACCTCAGACTCGGTGCCTCCCCGCGCGCGACGCTGCACCTGCTGCGCGCGGCCAAGGCCTCGGCGGCCCTCGGCGGCCGGGACTACGCCCTGCCGGACGACGTGCAGGCCCTCGCGGTGGCCGTGCTGGCCCACCGCCTGCTGCCCACCGCACAGGCCCAGCTCAACCGCCGCACGGCTGAGCAGGTGGTCCAGGAGATCCTGCAGCGCACACCGGTGCCCTCGACGCCTCAGCAGAACGCTTTCGGCGGCCTGGGCCACGGCGCACAGGCCTACGGCCAGCAGCCGCCCCGGAGGCTGTGATGACCGTTCCGGCGGGCCCCGCGCCCGCCGACGCCGACCGGGGTGACAAAGGCGGCGTGCGCACGGCCCTGGCCGGTCTGACCACCCGCGGCCGCTCCTTCCTGGCCGCCGGAGTGGCCGCCGCGGTCTGCGCCTACGTCCTCGGCCAGAGCGACCTGCTCCGGGTCGGGCTGCTGCTGGCGGCGCTGCCCCTGGTGTGCGCGACGGTGCTGTACCGCACGCGCTACCGGGTGGCGGGCACCCGCAGGCTGTCCCCCGCGCGCGTGCCCGCCGGTGGCGAGTCCCGGGTTCATCTGCGGATGGACAACGTCTCGCGGCTGCCGACCGGCCTGCTGATGCTCCAGGACCGCGTGCCGTACGTGCTCGGCCCCCGTCCCCGCTTCGTGCTCGACCGCGTCGAGCCGGGCGGCCGCCGCGAGGTGTCCTACCGCGTCCGCTCGGACCTGCGCGGCCGGTACCCCCTGGGCCCGCTCCAGTTGCGCCTGACCGACCCGTTCGGGATGTGCGAGCTGACCCGGTCCTTCTCGACGTACGACACCTTGACGGTCATCCCGCGCGTGGAGCCGCTGCCGCCGGTGCGGCTGACCGGCGAGGCGAAGGGGTACGGCGACGGGCGGCTGCGTTCGCTGGCGCTGGCCGGCGAGGACGACGTGATCCCGCGCGGCTACCGCCACGGCGACGACCTGCGCCGGGTGCACTGGCGCTCCACCGCCCGCTACGGCGAGCTGATGGTGCGCCGCGAGGAACAGCCGCAGCGCTCCCGCTGCACGGTGCTGCTCGACACCCGGGGCGTCGCCTTCGCGGGCGCGGGCCCCGACTCGGCCTTCGAGTGGGCCGTGGCGGGCACCGCGTCCGTGCTGGTGCACATGCTCGAACGGGGTTTCTCGGTGCGGCTGCTGACGGACACCGGCAACTCGGTGCCCGGCGAGGGCGCGGACGGCTTCGCGGGAGCGAGCCAGGAGTCGGCGGACGCGGCCGGTCTGATGATGGACACCCTCGCGGTGATCGACCACTCCGACGGCACCGGTCTGTCGCGGGCCTACGACGTACTGCGCGGCGGGCACGAGGGGCTGCTCGTGGCCTTCTTCGGGGACCTCGACGAGGAGCAGGCCGCGGTGGCCGCCCGGATGCGCCAGCGGACCGGAGGCGCGGTCGCCTTCGTCCTGGACAGCGCGGACTGGGTGCGGGAACCGACGGACGTGCCCCGCCCGTTGGACAGGAGGGCGGAGGGGCTGCGGATGCTGCGCGAGGCCGGATGGACGGCCGTGCGCGTGCCGCGGGGCGCCCCGCTGCACGACCTGTGGCGCCAGGCGGAGCGTGAGCGCACCGGCGTCGTGGCGGCGAGCGGCACGGCCGGCGGGGAGGGGCGGTCATGAGCGGGCAGGCGCGGATGGCGCTGTGTGCCACGGCGGCGACGCTGATGGCCTCGTGCGCCCTGCTGCCGCTGGTCGACCAGGTCTCGTGGTTCGTGCAGGCGGCCGTTCTGCTGGCGATCCAGACGGGAGTGGGCGCGGCGGCCCGGCGGGTGCCGCTGGCCCGCCCGCTGACGGTGATCGTGCAGGCCCTGGTCCTGCTGATGCTGCTGACCCTGGTCTTCGCCCCGGAGTACGCGATCGCCGGGGTGATCCCCGGCCCCGACGCCTTCGCGCACTTCGCCGACCTGCTCCGGCAGGGCACCCAGGACGTCGGGCGGTACGCGATCCCGGCCCCGCTGTCCGTCGGCATCAAGCTGATGCTCGTCGGCGGTGTCCTGGTGATCGGGCTGGCGGTCGACGTGCTCGCGGTGACCTTCCGCAGCGCCGCCCCCGCCGGGCTGCCCCTGCTCGCGCTGTACTCGGTCGCCGCGGGGCTGTCCGACGGCGCCGGTGGCTGGGTGTGGTTCCTGATCGCGGCGGCCGGCTATCTGATGCTGCTGCTCGCCGAGGGCCGGGACCGGCTGGCGCAGTGGGGCCGGGTCTTCGGCGGGGCACAGCGCGGCCCGGGCGGGGAGCCGGGCGGCCCGGTGGCGCCGGCGCGCACGGGACGGCGGATCGGCGTCGTCGCGCTGGGCATAGCCCTGGCGGTGCCCCTCGCCCTGCCCACGATGAACGGCGGCCTGCTGGACCCCGCCGGGACGGGCGTCGGCACCGGCAGCGGGAACGGCGGCACGATCTCCGCGGTGAACCCGCTGGTCTCCCTGCGCGACAGCCTGAACGTCGAGGAGGACCGAACGGTCCTCACGATGCGTACGAACACGGGCGACCTCTCCGGCATGTATCTGCGGATCGTGTCCCTGGACGACTTCGACGGCACCACGTGGAAGCCCTCCCGGCGCAACATCGTCGCGGTGCCGGACGAGCTGCCGACGCCCGCCGGCCTGGGCCCGGACATCCGGCGCACCGAGGTCCGCACGCGCATCGCGGCCGCGGACTCCTACGCGCAGGACTGGCTGCCGATGCCCTACCCGCCGAGCGGCGTGAAGATCGACGGCAACTGGCGGTACGAGCCGGTGGGCATGACGCTCGTCGGCGACCACGGCCAGACCACTCGCGGCGCCACCTACGAGGTGACCAGCCTCGCCGTGCAGCCGACCGCCGAGCAGCTGGCCGCGGCGCCCGCGCCGCCCGCCGCCCTCGCGCGCGAGTTCACCCAGGTGCCGGACTCGCTGCCGGGGGTCGTGGAGCGGACGGCCCGTGAGATCACGGCCGAGGCCAGGAATCCGTACGAGCAGGCGGTCGCGCTCCAGGAGTACTTCGCCGTGAACGGCGGGTTCCAGTACGACACCGAGGTGCAGGCAGGCAGCGGCTCCCAGGCCATCGCCCGCTTCCTGCGGGACAAGCGGGGCTTCTGCGTGCACTTCTCCTTCTCGATGGCGTCGATGGCCCGCACGCTCGGCATACCCGCCCGGGTCGCGGTGGGCTTCGCGCCGGGTACGGCGCAGGGCGACGGCACGGTGGCGGTGGGGCTGCGGGACGCGCACGCGTGGCCCGAGCTGTACTTCGAGGGCGTGGGATGGACCCGCTTCGAGCCGACGCCGAACCGGGGGTCGACGCCCTCCTACACCCAGCCCGAGGTGCCCAGCAGCATTCCCGACCTGCCGGAGGCCTCGCGCCCGGCGGACTCGGCCCCGTCGGCCGAGCCGTCCACGAGCGCGAGCTGCTCCGCGCAGGACAGGCGGCTGGAGATGTGCGGCGGCGCGCTGCCGCTGGACCCGGGCTCCTCGGACGACGAAGGCCGCCCCTGGTACGGGACAGCGGGCTGGACTCTGCTGGCCGTCGCGGTGATCGTGCTGCCGCTGCTGCCCATGCTGTGGCGGGTCAGACGGCGGTCGGTGCGGCTGGCCTCGGCCAGGCGAACGGGCTCCGCGCCCCAGGGCGTGCTCGCCCGCGGCAGGGGCGGCGTGGGCAGCGGTGACGGCGTCGAGGTGACCGCCCTCGCCGTGGAGCCGGACGAGCGGCTGGCCGCCGAGGTGGCCGCCGGGCATGTCCTGGCCGTCTGGCGCGAACTGACGGACACCGCCTGGGACTACGGCATCGCGCCGGACGAGGCGCTGACCCCGCGCAAGGCGGCCGCGCGGATCGTGCGCCTCGGGCATCTGGACGACCCGGCGACCAGGTCGGTGCACCGGGTGGCCGGTGCCGTGGAGCAGGTGCTGTTCGCACCCGATCCGCACGCGGAGGCCGGGCTGGCGGACGACGTGCGCCGGCTGCGGCAGGCGCTGCGCTCCCGGGCCGGCTGGCGGACCCGGATCCGTGCGGTCGTGTTGCCGCGCTCGGCCGTCCGCGCGGTGTGGGACCTCAGCGACCGGTGGCTGGCTGTGAAGGGCCGCGTGGCGAGCGGCTGGGCCGCGGCCCTGGCGCGCCGTCCGTTCGGTCAGCAGAGCGGCTGAGCGGCCGGGGCGGCGGGAACAGCGAGGGGGCCGGTGCCTGTGCACCGGCCCCCTCGCCCTGTCCGCGCCGTTCCGGAGGCTTCCCGCCGTGCCCCGGTGACGGCATGCGTGAGGGGTTACCGCCCGGTGGGCGGTAACCCCTCACCTCTGTACCTGGGAGCTGTGGTCGGGAATCAGTGGCCCTGTTGCTCGTCGCGGCGTCGCTGCCAGCGCTGTTCGATGCGGTCCATCATCGAGCGCCGCTGACGTTCCTGACGACCGGCGTGGGGGGCACCCGCGGCCGGCTGCTCGCCCGGCTTGGGGGCCTTGCGCCAACCGGTCACGGCGAGTACCGCGCAGCCCAGCATGACGAGGAAGCCCACCACGCTGAGCCAGACCTGCTTGGCGACCATTCCGGCCATGAGGAGCGCGATACCTACGAGGAAGCCCGCGACCGCCTGGTAGACCCGTCGCCGGGTGTACGTACGCAGCCCGCTTCCCTCAAGCGCTGTCGCGAACTTGGGATCTTCGGCGTACAGCGCTCGCTCCATCTGCTCGAGCATGCGCTGCTCGTGCTCTGAGAGCGGCACGGAGTCCTCCTCATCGTGCAGTCGCCGGGGCGACCCGGGGGGTCCCTTCAGGATAGGCAGGGAATCGCCCCCGTGAAACCCGCCCCTCTACGCCAATTGGCCAACCGGAACCCGCCATGGCCGGACCGGCCCGCTGAGGTTCACATTCCCCGGCGGCCGACCCGTCATGCCGGGCGGTCTCCCTCGATCATACGGCGGGAACGCCCCGATCGGGGGGCCTGTGGCGTACTCCATCCGCACGCAACGCGCTGATCAGCGGCGTCCCACAGCAGCCGCTCAGGCCCCGGCGGACCCTTGGGTCTCGCCGAGCACATGAAGCTGCGTGGCCACCGCGTGGAACGCGGGCAGCTCGGCCGCGGCGGCCTCCAGCTTGAGCAGGGCCTCCATGGCACCGGGCTCGGTGTCCACCAGGACACCGGGCACCAGATCGGCGAAGACCCGGACGCCGTGCACGGCGCCCACGGCCAGGCCGGCGCCTTCGACCAGGCCGGTGAGCTGCTCGGCGGTGAAGCGGCGCGGCATCGGGTCACCCGAGCCCCAGCGTCCGTTCGGGTCGTCGAGTGCCTGCTTGGCCTCCGTGAAGTGGCCCGCGAGGGCACGCGCGAGCACGGCGCCGCCCAGACCGGCGGCGAGCAGGCTGAGGACACCCTCGGGGCGCAGCGCGGCCACCGCGTTGCGGAGGCCCTCGGCCGGGTCGTCCACGTACTCCAGGACGCCGTGGCACAGCACGGCGTCGTACGCGCCGCGCTCGACCACGTCGAACAGGCCGCGGGCGTCGCCCTGCACGCCCTTCACCCGGTCGGCGACGCCGGCCTCGGCGGCGCGGCGCTCGAGGGCGAACAGCGCGTTGGGGCTGGGGTCCACGACGGTGACCCGGTGGCCGAGGCCGGCGACCGGTACGGCGAACTTGCCGCTGCCGCCCCCGGTGTCGAGCACGTCCAGCGACTCGCGGCCCGTGGCCTTGACCCGGCGGTCCAGGGCTTCCTGGAGCACCTCCCACACCACGGCGGTACGGAGTGCGGTGCGCGGACGAGGGGGGTCGGAGCGCAGCGACGCCACTGAAGCGTGGTGGTGGGAGGCGGGCGGGCGCATCGGGTCCGACACGGCAGTTGACTCCTCGGCGCGGCACCGCCCTCGTGCGGGGCGGAGCGAACGGGCTGCCTCACCCGCCCCGGGTGCGGGAGGGAAGGCTTCAGGCGCCTTCCACCCTATTGCCTCCGGCGCGCCGGACGGTCATCGCGACGGCCGCACCTCCCTCTGACCACGAGTGGTTCCGGCATCGGGCACGTGCGGTGCGTCAGCCGGCGTCGGGCATGCCGCGGCCGCGGCCGGCGCCGGGGCCGCGGTTCCGCGCCGCGTCCGTGTCCGGGCGGGGCGGCGGGAGGACCGGCTGGAGCACCAGCATCCGCTCGACGAGGCGGAGGAACATCGCCACGTCACGTATCAGGTCGTCGGCGTCCCGGCGGCTGGCCGCGCCCTGGATGCCCGCCTCGGCCCGGGCGCGGCGCCGGGCCCCCGATGCGAACAGCGCGCTCCACTCGGTGAGCTCTGGCGCGATTTCGGGGAGCACTTCCCAGGCGCTCCTGATCCGGGCCCGGCGCCGGGGGCTGGTCTCCGGGCGGCCCCGCGCGGCCAGCACGGCGGCGGCGGTGCGCAGGGCGGCGAGGTGGGCGAGGGCGTAGCGCTCGTTCGGCGTTTCGAGGGCTGTCGCCTCGTCGAGCCCGGTGCGGGCCTGGGCGAGCAGGTCGAGGGCGGCGGGCGGGGCCGTGGCCCGGCGGAGCACGGGGTGCACGTCGCTCGCCGGGCCGGTCAGTGAGGGGGCAGGGCCGGTGGCGCGGCGCCGGCGGGCGGCGGCTGCGGACGAGTTGGCCATGACGAACCTCCTGTCGTCTGGGTGACGGCACGCCCTCACACGGGGTGCCGTATGTGCCCATCGTGAGGTATGGCACTGACAATCCGTTCTGACCTGGGCTTTTGCTTCGATCGCAGGTTCGGGTTAGCTTTTGCACTGACCAGTCAGTTCAAATAGTTCGATTCGGAAACACCTGGGGGCACTGTGGGGGGACCCGTGACGGGACTCGCCGTCACCGCCCGCGACTTCGGGCTCGAGGGACCTCGCGGCTGGGCCTTCCGCGGCATCACCTTCGCCGCGGAGCCCGGCTCGCTGATCGCGATCGCGGGTCCGTCGGGGTCGGGACGCACGAGCCTGCTGCTCGCGCTCACCGGACGGATGAAGGCGACCGAGGGGACGGCGGAGGTGGGCGACGCACGGCTGCCGAAGCAGATGGCGGCCCTGCGCCAGGTCAGCGCGCTCGCCCACGTCCCCGGCGTCACCGACCTCGACCCGGCGCTGACCGTGGGGGAGCACCTGCGCGAGAGGGCGCTGCTGCAACGCCGGTTCGGGGTCTCGCTGCGGGGTCTGCTGCGGCCGCGTGCCGAGCGCGCGAACGAGGCGCGGCTGCGGATCGACGCCGCCCTGACCGCCGCCGGGCTCGACACGGAGGCCCTGCCCAAGGGCTCCCGGACCGCCGTACGCGACCTGGAGCGGGTGGAGGCGCTGCGGCTGTCCGTCGCGCTGGCGCTCGTCGGGCGCCCGCGGTTGCTCGGGATCGACGACACCGATCTCAAGCTCTCCGACGCCGAGCGGGCCGAGGTGTGGGCGCTGCTCAGGTCGATCGCCGAGGCCGGGACGACGGTCCTCGCGGTGTGCAGCGAGGCCCCCGGGGACGCCGTGGCGCTGTCCACCGGAGGGGCCGGCACCGACATACCGGAGAACTCCGCGGACGACGGCCCGCACGCAGGCGACGACCGGGACGCGGAGCCCGGGGACGCCGGGGGCGGCGCGTCGGGCGACGGGGACGTCGGGGGCGGCGGGGCGTCCGGCGACGAGGACGACGGGGACCACGAGGGCGCAGGCCGGGACGGCCTGAGGGCTCGCGACGAGGTGAAGGAGGGGGCGGATGCGTTCGCCGAGGCTGGCCGCGCTTGAGCTGCGGCGGTTCGGCCGGGGGAAGCTGCCCCGGGCCGCCCTGGTGGCGCTTCTGCTGCTGCCGCTGCTGTACGGCGCGCTGTACCTGTGGTCCTTCTGGGACCCCTACGGCCGCCTGGACCGGCTCCCCGTGGCGCTGGTGAACGACGACAAGGGCGCGACCGCCGGCGGGAAGAAGGTCGAGGCGGGCGACGACATCGTGGCGGGGCTGCGGGACAGCGAGGTCTTCGACTGGCACGAGGTGAGCGCCGAGGACGCGCGCGCGGGCGTCGAGGACGGCACGTACTACCTGTCGCTGACCATGCCGGCCGACTTCAGCGAGCGCATCGCCTCCAGTTCGGGCGACTCCCCCGAGACGGGCGCCCTGCAGGTCCGTACGAACGACGCGAACAACTACATCGTCGGGCAGATATCGCGGACGGTGTTCAGCGAGGTGCGCACGGCGGCGTCCACGAAGGCGTCGCGGTCCTTCCTGGACCGGATCTTCATCTCGTTCTCCGACATCCACGGCGAGACGGTGAAGGCGGCAGGCGGCGCCGACAAGCTCAAAAGCGGCATCGGCACGGCCGAGAAGGGCTCCAAGGACCTCGCCGACGGCCTGAAGGATGCCAAGGACGGCAGCGGCGACCTCTCCTCGGGCCTGACGAAGCTCACCACCGGCGCGGGGGACCTGAAGGACGGTTCGGCACAGGTCGCGGAGGGTACGCAGACGCTCGCCGACCAGGTCAACGGCATCGCGGACAAGCTGGGCCCCTTCCTCCAGGAGAACGAGAAGACCATCGGTGACACGGCGATGCTGGTCGCCGACTCGTCCGCCGCGATCCGGGACAACCTCGACGCGCTGGTGAAGCGGGCCCCGGCCGCCGCCACGGGAGCGCATCTGGCCTCCGACACGCTGAGCGACATCCACAAGAGGCGCTGCGAGACCCCCGTCGTGCCCGACGCCGCCTGCTCCGACCTGGAGAAGGCCATGGACTCGGCGGCCGACGTGGCGACGATCGCGGACGACCTCAACACCGTGATCAGCGGCTACGACGGTGACATGGACGCACTCGACGGCCATCTGGCCACCCTGGAGCAGCAGGCCCGGCAGCTCGCGAAGGACGCGCCGCACCTCTCGGAGGACCTGGACGAGGCCGTCGCGAAGATCAACAAGCTGAACGAGGGTGCCGGAAAGGTCGCCAAGGGCGCCAAGGCACTGCACACGGGACTGGGCACCGCCCGGACGGGCGCTCAAGATCTCGACACAGGTGTCGGCGAGCTCAAGACGGGCGCGGACGACCTCAGCGGGGGCATGTTCAAGCTGGTCGACGGCTCGGTGAAGCTCGCGAACGGGCTCCACGACGGCGCGGAGCAGATCCCCGACTACGACAAGCGGGAGCGCGACGCGCGTACCGAGGTCATGGCGGACCCGGTCCAGCTGGCCTCCAAGTCCCTGTACGAGGCGCCCAATTACGGCACCGGTTTCGCCCCGTACTTCATCCCGCTGTCCCTGTGGGTGGGCGCGATGGTGGCGTACATGCTGATCGCGCCGCTCAACCGGCGGGCGCTGGCCACCGGTGCCTCGGCCTGGCGGATCGCGCTCGCGGGCTGGCTGCCGGTGCTGGCGATCGGCGTGCTCCAGACGGTGGCGCTGATGGCGGTGCTGCACTGGGCGGTCGGCCTGGAGATGGTGCGGGCGGCCGGCACGGTGGGCTTCCTGTTCCTGGTGACGGCGTGCTTCGCGGCGATCGTCCAGTGGCTGAACGCACGCTTCGGGGCCGCCGGGCGGATCCTGGTGCTCGCGCTGCTGATGCTGCAACTGACGTCCGCGGGCGGCACGTACCCCGTGCAGACCAGTCCGGGCTTCTTCAACGCGCTGCACCCGTTCCTGCCGATGAGCTACATCGTCGAGGCGCTTCGGAGGCTCATCACGGGTGGTGGCCTCGGGCCCGTCTGGCACGCGTGCGTGGTGCTCGCCGCGTTCACGGTGGGCGCCCTCGCGCTGACCGCGCTGTCGGCACGCCGCCGCCAGGTGTGGACGCTGGACCGGTTGCACCCGGAGCTGAGCCTGTGACCTCGTCGGCTGCGCCCTACAACGATGCCGTTCCTGTGACAATCAGGGCCATGGAACGCAGCAGCGCCACGTCGGGGGCGAGTACCCGCCGCGAGGCGACCCGGCAGAAGCTCTACGAGGCGGCCGTCACGCTCATCGCGGAGCAGGGCTTCTCCGCGACCACGGTGGACGAGATCGCCGAGCGGGCCGGGGTCGCCAAGGGCACCGTGTACTACAACTTCGCCAGCAAGTCCGTCCTCTTCGAGGAGTTGCTGCGGCACGGCGTGGGCCTGCTCACCGCCTCCCTGCGGGAGGCGGCCGAGCGGACGGCGAAGGAGGGCGGCACCCGGGTGGCCGCCCTGGACGCCATGATCCGGGCCGGGCTCGTCTTCATCGACCGCTATCCGGCGTTCACCCAGCTGTACGTGGCCGAGCTGTGGCGCACCAACCGGGCCTGGCAGTCCACGCTGCTGGTGGTACGCCAGGAGGCGGTGGCCGTCGTGGAGGACGTGCTGCGCGAGGGCATCGAGCACGGCGAGTTCAGCGAGGAGATCGACGTGCCGCTGACGGCGGCGGCGCTGGTCGGCATGGTGCTGGTGGCGGCGCTGGACTGGCAGGCGTTCCAGCCGGAGCGCTCCCTGGACGACGTGCACGCGGCGTTGTCGCGGCTGTTGCAGGGGCGGGTGAGCGGGCGGCCCTAGGTGAGCCCTAGGTGTGCTCTCCGGGCAGGTGGGTGACGCGGGCAGCACAACGCAAACGGAAAGCGCCGGTCCGGATGGTGGCCGCGTCCCCCGCGGGCCACGCCGGACCGGTGCTTCCCTGTGCTCCCCCGTACCCCCGGTGCTCCCCCGTGTTTCCCGTTCCCCCGTTCCCCGTTCCCCGTTCCCTTCCTCTTCCCCCGTCGGGCCCCCGTTCGGTCGTCCCTCCCCCGGGGCTCCCCCGTGCCTCGCTCCCGCCGGCCTCGGCCGGCGGAAGGAGCGGTCCAGGGCCACGCCGTTCCGCCGCCCCGTGCCGGCGGTGCCGGCGCCGGGCCCCTTTCCGTGCCCCCACTCTCTCGTTCCCGCAGGTGGAGCCCCATCCGCGCGCGTACTCATCTCCGTGGATAGGTACGGGTACTCAGCCGTCCGCGTTCGCCCCCAGGACGCGTGGCCGCCCGGTGGTTACGATCGCGTCCGTGTCCGTACTCCCTCTCGTCTTCACCAGCGGCTGGGCCAGCGGCGTCAACGCGTACGCAGTGGTGCTGCTGCTCGGCTTCTTCGGTGCGACGGGGCTGAGCGACGAGGTCCCGGAGACGCTGCAACGACCCGAGGTGCTCATCACGGCGGGCGTGCTGTTCCTCTGCGAGGCGGTCGCGGACAAGATTCCGTACGTCGACTCCGTGTGGGACTCGGTGCACACGCTGATCCGGCCGGCCGCGGGCGCCTGGGTCGGGGCGCTGCTCGCCGGGCAGAGCGCGTCGCTGTCCGACCTGGCGGCGGGCGCCGTCGGGGGTTCGACGGCACTGGCCAGCCATGCGGTCAAGGCCGGGACGCGCATGGCGGTCAACGCGTCGCCCGAGCCCTTCAGCAACGTGATCATCAGCGTCGCCGAGGATCTGGGCGTCGGGGGGCTGGTGACGTTCGCGATCTTCTACCCCGAGGCGGCGGCGATCATCGCGGCGGTTCTGCTGGTCCTGGGCCTGATCACCCTGTACTTCCTCACCTCCCGCATCCACCGCTTCCTGCGCCGCAGAGCCCAACGCCGCGAGGAACGACACCTGGCGAAACGCGGGGCCGGCCCACCGGGGTGAGACCGGGTGCGCCGGGCCGGGGCTGGTGCGCCGGGGTCCGGCCCATGGGCTGCCGAGATACGGCTCGTTCCGCCGTGGTGCGGCACGGAGCCCGACAGGGTACGGCTCGCTTCGCCGCTGTGCCGCGCCCGCCGCCCGTACGGCGGCGATGGCCTTTCCCGCCGAGCTCAGGCTCCGTGTCCCCGAGGTCAGGCTGCCTGCTCGCCGGGATACGGTCCCTCGCCCGGTGCTCCCCGGGATGCGCCCCACGCGGTCACGCTCCGCGCCCGCCGTGACCGGACTCCGCTCGCCGCGACGCGGCGCCGCACTCGCCGGGGCCAGGCCCGCGCCCGCCGCGAAGCGGCGCCGCACCCGCGGAACTGGGCCACGACGCTCGCGTAATACAGCCCACCGAGCGCCCGCTCAGGACCCGCACCGGTCACGGAGTGTCAGTGGGGGCCGATAAAGTCGCAGGCATGGCACGGATTGCGGTGATCGGCGCTGGGATGGGCGCCATGGCGGCTGCCGCGCGGCTGGCCGTGGCGGGCCACCGGGTGACGGTGTACGAGCGTACGGAGACGTACGGCGGAGCGGTGCGGCGCCAGGAGCGGGACGGGTTCGCCTTCGACACCGGTCCCGGGATCCTGTCGTTGCCCGCGGTCTGGCGGGACCTGTTCCTCAAGACCGGCAAGGAGCCGCTGGAGGCGTGCGTCGAGCTGACGCAGGTCGACCCCTCGGCCCGGCACCTCTTCGCCGACGGCACCGAGCTGTCCCTGCCGAACGCCTCGCGCGCCGGCGTCGTCGCCGCTCTCGACGAGGCGCTGGGCTCCGGTGCGGGCGACCGCTGGGGTGACTTCCTGGTGCGGGCCCGCGAGGCCTGGGACCGCACGCGCCGGCCCCTCCTGGAGGAGCCCCTGTGGCCCAACTGGCCGGTGCTTGCCGAGCGCGAGCCCTACCCCTCGGTGCCGCACAAGAAGCTGCTGCGCACCCGCCGCGCCGCCACGCTCGCCGAGGTCGGCGCCTGGGAGCTGCGCGACCCCCGGCTGATCGCCCTGCTGGAGAGCCATGCGCTGGCGTACGGCCTCGACCCGCGGGTCGCACCGGCGAGCGCGGCCGTGCTGCCGTACATGGAGCACGCCTTCGGCGTCTGGTACGTGCGCGGCGGCATCCGGGAGCTGGCGCGCGCGGTGTACGAGCGCTGTCTCGCCCGCCGGGTCGAGTTCGGCTTCGGCGCCGAGGTCGCGAGGATCCTGGACAAGGACGGCCGGGCGGCGGGCGTGGAGCTCGCCGACGGGACGGTGGCGGAGGCGGACTTCGTGGTCGCCGGGGTCGCGCCCGGCGCTCTGCCGGACCTGCCCCCGCGTGCCACCGGCGATGTCCCGCCCCAGCGCGGGCTGCCCAGCCGCCTGACGGTGCTGCTGGCGCTGCGCGGCCCCCGCCCCGCGGGCACACCGCACCGGACGGTGGTGCACACCTCGGACCGGGAGGGCGAGCTGGCCGCCGTCTTCGGCACCGGCACGGCGGATGCCGGTGCCGCGCACCCCACGGTCACCCTCCTGCGCCCCGACGATCCACGGCTGGTCCCGGACCCGGACCACGAGGCGGTCACGCTGACGGCCACCGTCCCGGCCTCGGCCGCGCCGGACAGCACCGCCCACCACACCGAAGCCATGATCAGCGCCGCCGAGCGCGCGATCCCGGACCTCCGCGCCCGGCTCCTCCGGCACGAACCGCACACCCCGGCGGACATCGCCGCGGCGACCGGCGCGGAGGGCGGGGCGATCCCGGCCCCCGCGCTGGCGGCGGCCGGGGGCAGGCTTCTGCACCCCGCCAACAGCACCGCACTGCCAGGCCTGTTCACCGTCGGCGGCTGGTCCCACCCGGGCGGTGGCCTGCCGCACGCGGGGATGTCGGGCGCGCTGGTGTCGGGTCTGATCGTGGAGGGGCCGGACTTCCGCGGTTCCCGGTGAAGGCACGCGAACGTCAATGAGCCCCGCGCGTCCCGGCAAGGACCCGCGGGGCTCACCATGCCCGCCGGCCGCGCACTCGCGGCGTGCGGGCACGCGACGTCAGAAGCGGTACCGCTCGTCGTACCCGTTCTCCTGCTGCACCTGGCCGTCCCCCTGATACGGGTACGGCTGCTCCTGCGGAAGCTCGCCGCCGTACGGGTCATCGGGGTTGCGCTGCTGCGGCACCCACACTCCCCCGGCCGGGGTCTCGCCGCCGTACCCTCCGGTGGCGTACTGGTCCTGGCCGTAGCCCTGCTGGCCGTACTGCTGCTGGTCGTACCCGGTGTCGTACGACCCGCTGTAGGTCTGGGTGCCGATGTACGGGTCGGAGTAGGCGGCGTACTGCTGCTGGCCGGTGGTGTCGTAGCCGTACTGCTGCTGGCCGTAGCCGGAGTAGCCGTCGTAGGCGTATGCCTGGTCGGCGGACTGGGCCGCCGCCGCGTACTGGTCCTGGGTCTGGCCCTGGGTGGCGTACGCGCCGGTGTCGCCGTAGACACCGTAGGAGCCCGTGTCGTCGGGCATCGGCTGCGGCTCGTACACGGAGGTGGTCTCGGCGGCGGTCTCGGCGCCGGGGCGGGCGGGCGTGAAGACGTCGTCGCGCTCGTAGTCGTCCTGGCCGTAACCCGTGCCGTGCTGCCCGTACTTGCCCTCGCCGTCCCCGTACCCGGACGCCTCGAGGTCGGAGACCTCCAGGGCCGGGTCCTGGTGCTCCGGCTCACCCCGGCGGCGCTTGCTGCCGCCCAGGGTGGGACGCCCGGTGACCGCCCAGCCGGCCGCGAAGCCACGGCGGAACGACAGCGTGACGTAGGTCTGCCCGACCGCGAAGGCCGCGGCGCCCAGGCCGATCACGATGACGGACGGGATCAGTACCCCGACCACGACACCGAGGAAGCCGACGAACGCCAGCAGACGCCAGCGAAGCCGCGCCTTGTACTGCAACAGCACCTCGCCGAGCAGCCACAGCGCGACGATGCCGAACGCGATGTAGAGGACCGTCCAGCCCATGTACGCCCCTCTCCCAGTGGCCGTTACGCAGTGTGTCGTATGAGCGTGCGACCGGTCTAGGCCCGCGGGGGGTGGTGCGGGCCCAGGTTCTCGTAGATTTCCAGGGTCGCCGTGGAGTTGTTGAGCGTGATGAAGTGCAGACCCGGCACTCCCTCCGCCAGCAGCCGTGTGCAGAACTCCGTGGCGAACTCGATCCCAATGGAGCGTACAGCGGACGGATTGTCTTTCGCTGTGAGGATCCGCTCTTTCAAGGTGGACGGGATGTGAGCGTTGCTGAGCTGCGGCAGCCGCTCCAGCATCCGCACACTGGTCACGGGCATGATCTCGGGGATGACCGGCGTCTCGCAGCCCGCGGCGGCCACTCGGTCACGCAGCCGAAGGTAGGACTCCGGCTGGAAGAACATCTGTGTGATCGCGTAGTCGGCGCCGGCCCGGCACTTGTCGACGAAGTGCCGGGCGTCCGTGTCCCAGTCCGCGGAGCGCGGGTGCATCTCCGGGAAGGCCGCGACGCCGACGCAGAAGTCACCCGACTCCTTGATGAGGCGGACGAGTTCGGCGGCGTAGGTCAGGCCCTTGGGGTGCGGCACCCACTCGCCCATGGGGTCTCCGGGCGGGTCGCCGCGCAGGGCCAGCATGTTGCGGATGCCGGCGTCGGCGAACTGGCCGATCACATTGCGCAGCTCGCCGATCGAGTGGTCGACGGCGGTGAGGTGGGCGACCGGGGTGAGCGTGGTGTCGGCGACGATCTGCTGCGTCTCCTTGACCGTGCTCGCACGGGTGGAGCCGCCGGCTCCGTACGTCACCGAGACGAAGTCGGGGGCCACCGCCTCCACCCTGCGCAGCGCGTTCCACAGGCTGCGCTCGCCCTTGGCGGTCTTCGGCGCATAGAACTCGAACGAGTACGTCGTCTTGCCGGCGGCGAGCATGTCGCGCACGGTGCGTGCACGATCAGTCCTGGTGGATGCGGTTCCGAGGGCCATACGGGCAGGTTAGCCAGGGGACACCTGTCCCCCAACCGGATGCAGGGAATTTGCCCGGATTGTCGGCTTGTTGTCCACTCCTTGGACACCGTGCGGTCACATCGGGTCACGCGCCCTCCGACGCCGCCGACCCCTTCAGGCGCTCCGCAACCGCTTCGCGAACTCCGACGCCGCCGCGCCCGGATCGTCGGCCTCGGTGATCGCGCGGACGACGACGACCCGGCGGGCGCCCGCGTCCAGGACCTGGTCGAGGTTGCCGAGGTCGATGCCGCCGATGGCGAACCAGGGACGGCCGGTGCCCAGCGCCGCCGTGTGCCGGACCAGGTCGAGGCCGGGGGCGTGGCGGCCGGGCTTGGTGGGGGTGGGCCAGCACGGGCCGGTGCAGAAGTAGTCGACCCCTTCCTGGACCGCTGCCGCCGCGGCCTCGGACGCGGCGTGCGTGGAGCGGCCTATGAGGATGTCGTCGCCGAGGATCGCCCGGGCCGCGGGGACCGGGAGGTCGCCCTGGCCGAGATGGAGGACACCGGCGCCGGCGGCGTGGGCGACGTCCGCGCGGTCGTTGACGGCGAGCAGCTTGCCGTGCCGGGCGCAGGCGTCGGCGAACACCGCGAGGTGCTCGAGCTCCTCGGCGGCTTCCATGCCCTTGTCGCGCAACTGCACGATGTCGACCCCGCCGGCCAGGGCCGCGTCCAGGAATTCGGGCAGGTCCCCCTGGCGCTTACGGGCGTCCGTGCACAGGTAGACACGGGCCTCGGCGAGCCGGGCGCGAGCGGTGGCGGCGGTGTCGGGCATGCGTGGGTCCCCCCGTGGATTCGGTGCCTCTGGATGTGTCTGCCGCCGGCGTACGGGCCGCGCGGGCGCGGTCGGCCCGGGGGCCGGGCCCGCGGGCCCGCGCGGCCGTACACCGGGCGGCTTTCTCGAGTCGGGCTGGGATCAGACGGCGAGTGCCTGGGCCCGCCGCTTCACCTCCGTGCCGCGATTCTCGCTGAGCGCCTGCGCGGGCGTGCCCGGCAGGCTCGGGTCGGGGGTGAAGAGCCACTCCAGCATCTCTTCGTCCGTGAAGCCGTCGTCCCGCAGGAGCGTCAGGGTCCCGGACAGGCCCTTGACGACCTTGTCCCCGTCGATGAAGGCGGCGGGGACGTGCAGCGCGCGGTTCTCACCGCGGCGCACGGCGATGAGCTGGCCCTCCTTGACCAGCTGCCGCACACGCGTCACCTCGACGCCGAGCATCTCGGCGATGTCGGGGAGGGTGAGCCAGGCGGGGACGAGAGCATCGATCTTTGCGTCAATCTCGGTCACGGGAACAAGCCTGCCATCCCCCACTGACAGTCGGAAGTCAGCCCCGCCCACCGACCCCTTTGACCTGCGGTGACGCGTTAGGCCGTGGCCGCCTTCAGCGGGCGCCCGCGTCCAGGACCTGGTCGAGGTTGCCGAGGTCGATGCCCCCGATGGCGAACCAGGGACGGCCGGTGCCCGCGCCGCCCTGTGCCGGACCAGGTCGAGGCCGGGGGCGTGGCGGCCGGGCTCGGCGGGGGTCGGCCGGCACGGGCCGGTGCAGAAAGTAGTCGCCCCCCTCCTGGACCGCTCCACGCACGCAGGATGTCGTCGCCGAGGATCGCCCGGGCCGCGGCGACCGGGAGGTCACCCAGGCCGAGATGGAGGACACCGGCACCGGCGGCGACGCGTCAGGCCGTGGCCGCCTTCAGCGGGCGCGCCGGGTCGGCGAGCAGCTCCGGGCTCATCAGGGTTCCGGCCTCGATGAGCCGCCGGCCCTGCGCCAGGTCCCGGGGGCGGCCCACGGCGAGCAGGGCGACCAGCCGGCCCTCCCGCAGCCAGCACACCGACCAGGCGGGCCCAGCCGGGTCACCGCGCCACACGGTGGCGTCGGCGCACGCGTGGTGCCCGGCGTACTGGACGAAGCGCCCGAACTGCTCGGACCAGAAGTACGGGACCGGGTCGTAGACGGCCGGGGCCTCGCCGATGATGTTCGCCGCGACCGTGCGGGGGCCCTGCAGAGCGTTGTCCCAGTGGTGCACCATCAGGCGCTCGCCGTAGCGCGCCGAGGGGAAGGACGCGCAGTCACCGACGGCGTAGACGTCCGGCGCCGAGGTCCGCAGGTGGTCGTCGGCCAGGACCTCCCCGTGCCGGCCGAGCTCGATGCCGGAGCCGGCGAGCCTGCGCGTGGCGGGCCGGGCGCCGATGCCGACGACGACGGCGCCGGCGGGCACCCGCGATCCGTCGTCCAGGACGACCGCCCCGGGTTCGACCCGCTCCACGCGCGCGTGTGTGCGCAGGACGGCGCCGCTGTCGGCGTACCAGGCGCTCATCGGCGCGGCCACGTCGCCGGGCAGTGCCCCGGCGAGGGGACGGTCCGCGGCCTCCACCACGGTCACCGCGCAGCCCGCCTCCCGGGCGGCGGTGGCGAACTCCGCGCCGATCCAGCCCGCGCCGACGACCACGATGTCGTGCTGCCGGGCGAGCACCGGCCGCAGCCGCTCGGCGTCGTCCAGGGTGCGCAGCAGGTGCACGCCGGGGACGCCCTCGGCGCCGGGCAGGGTGACGGGTTCCGCTCCGGTGGCCAGGACCAGCGCGTCGTACGGCACCGGCCCGGCCTCGGTGTCCAGCTCGTGGTCACCGGGGCGGACACCGGTCATCTCGCGCCCGAGGTGCAGTTCGATGCCGAGCGCCTCGAAGTCGACGTCGAAGGCGGAGTGCTCGGCCGTGCCGAGCAGGACCGCCTTGGACAGCGGCGGCCGGTCGTACGGCTGGTGGGGCTCGGCGCCGATCAGCGTCACCGTGCCGTCGAAGCCCTGTTCCCGCAGGGCGACCGCGGTCTGCACCCCGGCCATGCCCGCGCCCACGACGACCACGCGCCGCGCCTGTGCCCTCGTCTGCTCGCTCACCTGATCACCATAGACACCTGACAGTTTGTCAGTAAGGGGGAGGTCCCCGTGGCCTGGTCCCCGAGCCCCCGGCCCACCGCTAGCCGAGCTGCTCGACCACGCTCGTCCCGCTGCCGGCCTGCGACTCCCACTCCCAGCTCTCGTCCAGCCGGAGCCGCCCGTCCGGCAGTTCCACGACGGCCGACACGCAGTGCCCCGAGGACGTCGTCCCGTCCCGCTTGAGCTGCACGTACCGGAAGTCCAGCCGGTCCCCCTCGCGCGTCCCCACGAGGTACCCGCGGACGACGTCCCCACCCGCGTACTCGGCCCAGACCTCGCCGTCCTTCTCGTGGTACGTGAACCGGGTGCGCGTACCCACCTGGCCCGGGGCCTGGTCGGCGACGGGAGCGAGGACGAGGCCGTCCAGTGAGCGGGGCATGCCAGGAGGCTCCCTTACAGAGGGGCGGAGTCAAGGGCTAGGGTGGCCACCGTAAAGCACTCGCGGGAGCCCGGACGCACCGGGCTGAGAGGGAGGCTGGGCGGCCTCCGACCGTACGAACCTGATCCGGGTCATGCCGGCGAAGGGAGGGGCGCGGTGCCCGTGTCGTCTTCTGCACGTACCTCGGACGTCCTCGTCATCGGGGGCGGAATCATCGGTCTGGTCACGGCCTGGCGTGCCGCACAGCGCGGACTGGCCACCGCCGTGGTGGACCCGGAACCGGGCGGCGGGGCCGCCCAGGTGGCGGCCGGCATGCTGGCCGCCGTCACGGAACTCCACTACGGCGAGCAGACCCTGCTCGGTCTGAACCTCGCGTCGGCCCGCCGCTATCCGGACTTCGCGGCCGAACTCACCGAACTCACCGGTCACGACCTCGGCTACCGCCGCTGCGGCACCCTCGCCGTCGCGCTGGACGCCGACGACCGCGCCCATCTGCGCGAACTGCACGCCCTGCAACGGCACACGGGGCTCGACTCCGAGTGGCTGTCGGGCCGGGACTGCCGCCGCCTGGAGCCGATGCTGGCGCCGGGTGTGCGCGGCGGGCTGCGGGTGGACGGCGACCACCAGATCGACCCGCGGCGTCTCGCGGCGGCGCTCGTGGCCGCGTGTGAGCGGGCGGGCGTCGTCTTCCACCGGGAGTGGGCCGAGCGGCTGCTGGTCGCCCGGGAGCGGGCGACGGGCATCGTCACGCGCGCGGGGGCCGAGCTGGCCGCCGCGCAGGTGGTGCTCGCCGCCGGAAGCCTCAGCGGGCGGCTCGCGGGCGTCCCCGAGGCCGTGCTGCCGCCCGTGCGGCCGGTCAAGGGGCAGGTGCTGCGGCTGACCGTGCCGCCACCCCTCGCGCCGTTCCTGAGCCGCACCGTGCGCGCGGTGGTCCGCGGCAGCCACGTCTACCTGGTGCCGCGCGAGAACGGTGAGCTGGTCGTGGGCGCCACCAGCGAGGAACAGGGCTGGGACACCACGGTCACCGCCGGGGGCGTGTACGAGCTGCTGCGCGACGCGCACGAACTGGTCCCGGGGCTCACCGAGCTGCCGCTGACGGAGACCAGGGCGGGCCTGCGGCCCGGCTCGCCCGACAACGCGCCCCTGCTCGGACCGACCGGGCTGGACGGCCTGCTGCTGGCCACCGGCCACTACCGCAACGGCGTCCTGCTCACTCCGGTGACCGGTGACGCCATGGCGCACGTCCTGACGACCGGTGAACTTCCGGACGAGGCCCGTCCCTTCACGCCGAAGCGCTTCAGCGCCGCACTCACGGAGCAGCCCGCATGATCATCTCCGTCAACGGGGAGCCCCGCCGGATCGCCGACGGAACGGCTCTCGACGCCCTCGTGCACACCCTCACCGCGGCACCCTCCGGAGTGGCCGCCGCCCTCAACGAAACCGTCGTCCCGCGTGCCCAGTGGCCCGCCACACCCCTTTCGGAAGGGGACCGTGTCGAGGTCCTCACCGCCGTCCAAGGAGGCTGACCCATGGCCGACGATCCGTTTGTCCTCGGGGGTACGACCTTCACCTCCCGGCTGATCATGGGCACCGGCGGCGCGCCGAGCCTGGACGTGCTGGAGCGGGCGCTGATCGCCTCCGGGACCGAGCTGACCACCGTCGCGATGCGGCGCGTCAACCCCGGCGTCCACGGCTCCGTGCTGTCGGTGCTGGACAAGCTGGGCATCCGGGTGCTGCCCAACACGGCCGGCTGCTTCACGGCCGGTGAGGCGGTGCTGACCGCCCGCCTCGCGCGTGAGGCGCTGGGCACCGACATGGTCAAGCTGGAGGTCATCGCCGACGAGCGCACCCTGCTGCCCGACCCGATCGAGCTGCTGGACGCCGCGGAGACACTGGTGGACGACGGCTTCACGGTGCTGCCGTACACCAACGACGACCCCGTCCTCGCCCGCAAGCTCCAGGACGTGGGCTGCGCCGCGATCATGCCGCTCGGGTCGCCGATCGGCTCCGGCCTCGGCATCCGCAATCCGCACAACTTCCAGCTGATCGTCGAGCACGCGCGCGTGCCGGTGATCCTGGACGCGGGAGCGGGTACGGCGTCGGACGCGGCGTTCGCGATGGAGCTGGGGTGCGCGGCTGTGATGCTCGCCTCAGCTGTGACCCGGGCGCAGGAGCCGGTGCTGATGGCCACCGCCATGCGCGGCGCCGTGGAGGCGGGGCGGCTGGCCCGGCGGGCGGGGCGTATCCCGAGGCGCCATTTCGCGGAGGCCTCGTCGCCGGTGGCGGGCATGGCCGCGCTGGACCCGGAGCGGCCCGCCTTCCAGTGACCCGGTACGGCGCCGGGGGCACAGGTGGGTAAGACACGTCACAGGTCGGCTGCAGTACCGCCCCGATGGTCCGGGAACCGGCCGGAGGTGTCGGTGACGGCTCGTACACTCGCCTGCGTGGACACGACCCTTCAAGACCCTCTGGTCGGGCAACTGCTCGACGGCCGTTACCGCGTCGACGCGCGGATCGCGGTCGGCGGGATGGCCACGGTCTACCGGGCCGTGGACACCCGCCTCGACCGCGTCCTCGCGCTCAAGGTGATGCATCCGACCCTGGCCGTGGACGGCTCGTTCGTCGAGCGCTTCATCCGCGAGGCCAAGTCGGTGGCCCGGCTCGCCCACCCCAACGTCGTCCAGGTGTTCGACCAGGGGGCGGACGGGTCGTACGTCTACCTGGCCATGGAGTACGTCTCCGGCTGCACCCTGCGGGACGTGCTGCGCGAGCGCGGGGCGCTGCAGCCGCGGGCCGCGCTGGACATCCTGGAGCCGGTCCTTGCCGCGCTGGGCGCCGCCCACCGTGCGGGGTTCGTGCACCGGGACATGAAGCCGGAGAACGTCCTGATAGGGGACGACGGCAGGGTCAAGGTGGCCGACTTCGGGCTGGTCCGGGCCGTGGACACGGTCACCCACACCACCGGGTCGGTCCTGGGCACCGTCTCCTATCTCGCCCCGGAGCAGATCGAGCACGGCAGCGCCGATCCCCGCGTCGACGTGTACGCGTGCGGTGTGGTGCTCTACGAGATGCTGACCGGCGGCAAGCCGCACACGGGGGACTCCCCCGCCCAGGTGCTCTACCGGCATGTGCACGAGGACGTCCCGCCGCCCTCGGCCGCCGTGCCCGGCCTCGCGTACGAGCTGGACGAGCTGGTCGCCGCGGCGACCGCCCGAATGCCGGAGGTCCGCCCCTACGACGCCGTGGCGCTGCTCGCGCTGGCCCGTGAGGCGCGCGGCGCGCTCGGTGCCGAGCAGCTGGACGCGGTGCCCCCGCAGGCGGTCGCCGCGGAGCACGACAACGCCGACGACCGGACGAGCGTGATCCCGCGCGCGCTGACCGCACTGCGCCGGCTGCCCGTGAACGAGGACGACGACGAGTCCCGCTACAACCGGACCAGCCGTCTGGAGTCGCCGCCCCTCGACGACACCCCGCGCCGCCGGACCCGGCCGCGGCGCACGCTCGCCACGCTCGTCGCCTCGGTGCTGCTCGCGCTGGGCCTCGGTACGGGCGTCTGGTACATCAACTCCGGCCAGTTCACCGAGGTGCCGCCGCTGCTGGCGAAGACCGAGGCGCAGGCCGAGGACCGGCTCGCGGACGCCGGGCTGGAGGTCGGGCAGGTCAAGCACGCCTACAGCGACACGGTGCGGCGTGGCACGATCATCAGCACCGACCCGGCGCCGGGCGCCCGGATCCGGCACAACGACTCCGTGACGCTCACCGTCTCCGACGGTCCCGAGACGGTGAAGGTGCCGGACGTCGCGGGCCACCGGCTGGACAAGGCGCGCAGCGTGCTCAAGGACAGCGGGCTGGAACCGGGCATGGTGACCCGGGAGTTCAGCGAGGATGTCCCGCGCGGCTCCGTGATCGGCACGAACCCGGCGACGGACACGACGACCCGTGCCGGCACGGCGATCGCGCTCACCGTCAGCAAGGGCGCCCCCGTGGACGTCCCGGACGTCACCGGCAGCGACCTGGGCGAGGCCAGGGAGCAGCTCCAGGAGGCGGGCCTGAAGGTGCGGGTCGCCGCCGAGCGGATCAACTCGGAGCACGAGGCCGGACAGGTCGCCCGGCAGAACCCGCGACCCGACGGCGAGGCAGCCGAGGGCGACACGGTGACGCTGACCCTTTCCAAGGGCCCGGAGATGATCGAGGTTCCGGACGTGGTGGGCGACAGCGTGGACGAGGCCAGGCAGAAGCTCCAGGGCGCCGGTTTCGAGGTCGAGGAGGACCGCGGACTGCTCGGTCTGTTCGGCGACACCGTGCGCCGGCAGTCCGTCCCGGGCGGTGAGACCGCGCCCAAGGGGTCGACGATCACCCTTCAGATCCGCTGACGGGGCACCGGGGGGCGCGTGACACCCTGAACGGGTGAAGAGTCTGCACCCCGGCCCCTCCCGCAACCCTGTCGGCGGTCACGTCCCCGTCGCCGGCGGCCTGTACTCCGTGGGCCTCACCTACGCCCACGACCTCAAGGCCGAGACCGTGCAGGTCTTCGTCGCCAACCCGCGTGGCTGGGCCACGCCGGCCGGTGACCCGCGCCAGGACGAGGCGTTCCGCACGGCGTGCGCCGAGGAGTCGATCCCGGTGTATGTGCACGCGCCCTATCTGATCAACTTCGGCTCGCACACGGAGGCCACCGCCGAGCGGTCGGTGGAGTCGCTGCGGCACTCGCTGCGGCGCGGGCGGGCGATCGGCGCGCTCGGCGTGGTCGTGCACACGGGCAGCGCGACGGGCGGGCGGGAGCGTTCGGTGGCCCTGAAGCAGGTACGGGAGTACCTGCTGCCGCTGCTCGACGAGCTGACCGACGACGACCCGTACGTGCTGCTGGAGTCCACGGCGGGCCAGGGCGCCTCGCTGTGCTCACGCACCTGGGACTTCGGGCCCTACTTCGAGGCCCTGGACGCCCATCCGAAGCTGGGCGTCTGTCTCGACACCTGCCACGTCTTCGCCGCCGGGCACGACCTGACCGGCCCGGACGGAATGCGCCAGACGCTGGACCTGCTGGTCGGCACGGTCGGCGAGGGCCGGCTGAAGCTGATCCACGCCAACGACTCCAAGGACCTCGCCGGCGCCCACAAGGACCGGCACGAGAACATCGGCGCCGGCCACATCGGCGAGGGCCCCTTCCGCGCCCTGATGACCCACCCCGCCACCGAGGGTGTGCCGCTGATCATCGAGACACCCGGTGGCAAGCAGGGGCACGCGGCCGATGTGGCGCTACTGAAGAGGCTCCGGGACTCCTGAAGACGTTGGTGAATACCCCCAGGGGGTATATGGTTGCCGCCGATGCGGGAACCACACCTGACATTGGGGTCACGTATGCAGCACGAACACGCGCGGCACGCACCAGCACCCTCCCCGGCAGGCTGGCCCTTGGCCGTCCAGGCCACCCTGCACTGCCTCACCGGCTGCGCCATCGGCGAGGTGCTCGGCATGGTCATCGGCACCGCGCTCGGCTGGGGCGACGTACCGACCCTGGTCCTGGCGGTCGTGCTGGCCTTCTTCTTCGGATACGCCCTCACCTTGCGCGGAGTGCTCAGGGCGGGCGTGGGCCTGCGGGCCGGCGTCCGGGTGGCGCTGGCCGCGGACACGCTCTCCATCGCCGTGATGGAGCTGGTCGACAACGGCGTGATCGCGTGCTGGCCGGGCGCGATGGACGCGGGGCTGGACACCGCGCTCTTCTGGGTCGTCCTGGCGATCGCCCTCGCGGTCGCCTTCGTGGTCACGGTCCCGGTCAACAAGTGGATGATCGGCCGGGGCAAGGGGCACGCGGTGGTGCACCAGTACCACCACTGACCGCGCCCGGCAGGGTCAGAGCTCGGGGCCGTCCCCGGGCTCCTCCTGGTACGAGTAGCGCTGCTCCTGCCAGGGATCGCCGATGTTGTGGTAGCCGCGTTCCTCCCAGAAGCCGCGACGGTCGGCGGTCATGTACTCCACGCCGCGCACCCACTTCGGGCCCTTCCAGGCGTACAGGTGCGGGACGATCAGGCGCAGGGGGAAGCCGTGTTCGGCGGTGAGCAGCTCGCCGTCCTTGTGGGTGGCGAAGATGGCGCGCTCGGAGGCGAAGTCCGACAGCCGCAGGTTGGAGCTGAAGCCGTACTCCGCCCACACCATCACATGGGTGACATTCGATGCGGGCGGCGCGAGGTCGAGGATGGTCCGGGCGGGGATGCCGCCCCACTCCGCGCCCAGCATGCTGAACTTGGTGACGCAGTGCAGGTCTGCCATCACGGTGGTGTACGGCAGGGCCGTGAACTCCTCGTGGGCCCAGCAGCGCTTCTCCCCGTCGGCGGTGGCGCCGAAGACCCTGAACTCCCAGCGCTCGGGGCGGAACTTGGGCACCGGACCGTAGTGCGTGACCGGCCAGCCGCGCTGCACTCGCTGCCCCGGCGGAAGCTCGAACGATGCCGCTGCTCCAGATTCGCGCTCCACCGGGTGACCCATGCCTCCATCCTGACAGACGGTGGACGGTACACAGGACCACCCCCGTTCAGGACGGGACAATCGGGACAAGTCGTTCAAGATTTACCAAGCATGCACTTACTTACTAAGTACGCACTTACTGGACGATCTTCGACACCCGGTGCAATCATGCGGCGCAACCTCCCGTTTCGACTCCCCGCCGTGGAAGGAGCCCCCTCATGCAGGGCGACCCCGAGGTGCTCGAACTGCTCAACGAGCAGCTGACCGCCGAGCTGACCGCGATCAACCAGTACTTCCTGCACTCCAAGCTGCAGGACCACAAGGGGTGGACGAAGCTCGCCAAGTACACCCGGGACGAGTCGTTCGACGAGATGCGGCACGCGGAGGTGCTCACGGAGCGCATCCTGCTGCTGGACGGCCTGCCCAACTACCAGCGGCTCTTCCACGTCCGCGTCGGTCAGACCGTGACCGAGATGTTCCAGGCGGACCGGGAGGTCGAGGTGGAGGCCATCGACCGGCTGCGGCGCGGCGTGGAGATCATGCGCGCCAAGGCCGACATCACGTCGGCGAACATCTTCGAGGCGATCCTCGCGGACGAGGAGCACCACATCGACTACCTGGACACACAGCTCGAACTGATCGACAAGCTCGGTGAGTCGCTCTATCTGTCGACGCTGATCGAGCAGAGCCAGCCGGACTCCAAGGAGTCGGGCAGCTACGGCGGCTGAGACGCTCAGGCGGCCTCGGCGGCCACCTGCGCGGCGGCGGCCGGCTGTGCCACGTCAGCCAGGGGCGAATTGCCCTGTTCCGCCAGTTCCCGGCGCGGGCAGCTGCCGCGGCCGAGGAGAGCCTGGATACGGCGCACACAGCCGCCGCAGTCCGTGCCCGCCTTGCAGGCGGAGGCTATCTGGCGAGGGGTGCAGGCGCCGTTCTCCGCGTGCTGCTGAACCTGCTGCTCGGTGATCCCGAAGCAACTGCAGACGTACACGCGGTTCACCTCCCGCCGGGTTCGATTCGTGGTGCCGTCCCCGTTGATCGGTGAGGCTAACCTAACCTTACCCGGCGGATCCGGGCCGCAAAAGTGGAGGGGCGCGGATCATTTGTGATCCGCGCCCCACTGCGTGCGCCGCCGGCGGCGCGTGCCACTACTGGTCCCGGTACATCTCCGCGACCAGGAATGCCAGGTCGAGCGACTGGCTGCGGTTCAGCCGGGGGTCGCAGGCCGTCTCGTAGCGCTGGTGCAGGTCATCGACGAAGATCTCGTCGCCGCCGCCCACGCACTCGGTGACGTCGTCACCGGTGAGCTCCACGTGGATGCCGCCCGGGTGGGTGCCGAGCGCCTTGTGCACCTCGAAGAAGCCCTTGACCTCGTCGAGCACGTCGTCGAAGCGGCGGGTCTTGTGGCCGGAGGCCGCCTCGAAGGTGTTGCCGTGCATCGGGTCGGTCACCCAGGCCACGATGGCGCCCGAGGCGGTGACCTTCTCCACCAGCTCCGGCAGCTTGTCCCGGACCTTGTCGGCGCCCATCCGCACGACGAACGTCAGCCGGCCCGGCTCGCGGTCCGGGTCGAGGCGGTCGATGTACTGGAGCGCCTCCTCGGCCGTGGTCGTCGGGCCGAGCTTGACGCCGATCGGGTTGCGGATCCTCGAGGCGAACTCGACGTGCGCGTGGTCCAGCTGCCGGGTGCGCTCACCGATCCACACCATGTGCGCCGAGACGTCGTACAGCTGCCCGGTGCGCGAGTCGACGCGGGTGAGCGCGGACTCGTAGTCGAGCAGCAGCGCCTCGTGCGAGGAGAAGAACTCGACGGTCTTGAACTCCTCGGGGTCGGCCCCGCAGGCGTGCATGAAGTTCAGCGCGTTGTCGATCTCGCGGGCGAGCTGCTCGTAGCGCTGGCCGGACGGGGACGACTTCACGAAGTCCTGGTTCCAGGCGTGCACCTGGCGCAGGTCGGCGTAGCCGCCGGTGGTGAAGGCGCGCACCAGGTTCAGCGTGGAGGCGGACGCGTGGTACATCCGCTTCAGCCGCTCCGGGTCCGGGACGCGGGCCGCCTCGGTGAAGTCGAAGCCGTTGACGGAGTCGCCCCGGTAGGTCGGGAGCGTCACGCCGTCGCGGGTCTCGGTCGGCTTGGAGCGCGGCTTGGAGTACTGGCCGGCGATCCGGCCCACCTTCACCACGGGCACGGACGCGGCGTACGTGAGCACGGCGCCCATCTGGAGCAGGGTCTTGAGCTTGTTGCGGATCTGGTCCGCGGAGACGGCGTCGAAGGCCTCGGCGCAGTCGCCGCCCTGGAGGAGGAACGCCTCTCCCTTGGCGACGGCCGCCATCCGGGCGCGCAGCTGATCGCACTCGCCCGCGAAGACGAGCGGCGGATACGACTCGAGGTCCGCGATCACTGCGCGCAGAGCCTCGGTGTCGGGGTACTCGGGCTGCTGCGCCGCGGGCAGGTCTCGCCAGGTGTTGCCAGCGCTCGCGCTGGTCTTAGCGTTCACGGTCACAACTCAACACTACGGGGTGCCGTGCGACCGTCCTGCCCGCCGCCCAGGAAGTGAGACACGGGTGACGCTCCGTGGACATGGGGTAGGGTGCGGCACATGCACGCGCACTCGATCCAGAACTGGTGGTGGACCGCTTCCTCGGCGGCCCGCTGACTGCGCGTACGAAAGACTTCGCGAAGGCCGCCCGAGGGGCGGCCTTCGGCGTTTCCCGGAGCCCGTTCCTCGAACCCGATCATGAAGACGGAAGAGGAACCATGGACCTGGCACAGCTCGCGCACGGCGACCGCCCCTTCGCCCTGCTCCGCCGCCGCGCCCCGGGCCACGACCACGACACCGTGGAAGTGCTGCTCGGCCCGGTGCGCGCGTACGACCGTCTCGCGGACCTCCCCGGCGAGAGCCTCGCGCTCGTCCCCTACCGCCAGATCCGCGAGCGCGGCTTCGACGTCCGCGACGACGGCACCCCGCTGCTGGCGCTCGTCCCCGAGGAGTCGTACGCCGTCCCGCTCGCCGAGGCGCTGCGGCGGCTGCCCGCCCACGAGGTACGCGTCGAGGGCGCCGGCTTCGACGTCGGGGACGAGGAGTACGCCGGGATCGTCGGGCGGGTGCTGCGGGAGGAGATCGGGCGGGGCGAGGGGGCCAACTTCGTCATCCGGCGGACGTACGAGGGTGGGATCGAGGGGTTCGGCCGGGCCGACGCGCTCGCGCTGTTCCGTCGGCTGCTGGTCGGGGAGCGCGGCGCGTACTGGACGTTCCTGGTGCACACCGGCGACCGGACACTCCTCGGGGCCAGCCCCGAGGTGCATGTGCGGATGTCCGGCGGGACGGTCGTCATGAACCCGATCAGCGGCACCTACCGCTACCCCGCCGAAGGGCCGACGCCGGAGCACCTGCTCGGGTTCCTGGCCGACGGCAAGGAGATCGAGGAGCTGTCGATGGTCGTCGACGAGGAGCTCAAGATGATGTGCGCCGTGGGCGACAGGGGCGGGGTCGTCGTCGGGCCGCGGCTGAAGGAGATGGCGCACCTGGCGCACACCGAGTACGAGCTGCGCGGCCGGTCCTCGCTCGATGTGCGGGAGGTGCTGAAGGAGACCATGTTCGCCGCGACCGTCACCGGCTCACCGGTGCAGAACGCCTGCCGGGTCATCGAGCGGCACGAGGCCGGCGGGCGGGGGTACTACGGCGGGGCGCTCGCCCTGCTCGGCCGGGACTCCGGCGGCGCGCAGACCCTGGACTCCCCCATCCTCATCCGCACCGCCGACATCGACGCGGCCGGGCGGCTGCGGGTGCCGGTGGGCGCCACGCTGGTGCGCGGCTCGGACCCCGCGGGCGAGGTCGCGGAGACGCACGCCAAGGCGGCGGGGGTGCTGGCGGCGCTGGGCGTGCTGGAACAGCGGCCGCGCGAGGAGGCCGTACGGCCCGTGCTGGCCGACGACCCCCGGGTGCGGGCCGCGCTGGACGGGCGCCGGGCGCACCTCGCGCCGTTCTGGCTGCGGATGCAGGAGCGGACGGAGGAACTCGCCGGGCACGCCCTGGTCGTCGACGGCGAGGACACCTTCACCGTGATGCTCGCGCATCTGCTGCGGTCCTCGGGCCTGACCGTCACCGTACGCCGCTACGACGAGCCCGGACTGCGTGCGGCGGTGCGCGCGCACGAGGGGCCGCTCGTCATCGGGCCCGGCCCCGGTGACCCGTCCGACCTGGGCGATCCGAAGATGCGGTTCCTGCGGGAGCTGACCGCCGAGGTGATCCGGGAGCACCGGCACGGGGTGCTGGGCGTCTGCCTGGGCCACGAGCTGATCGCGGTGGAACTCGGGCTGGACGTCGTACGCAAGGAGGTCCCGTACCAGGGGGCGCAGACGACCATCGACCTGTTCGGGCGGGCGGAGACCGTCGGCTTCTACAACAGCTTCGTGGCGCGCTGCGACGACGAGACGGCGGCCGGGCTGGCCGCGCGCGGGATCGAGGTCAGCCGGAGCGCGTCCGGTGAGGTGCATGCCCTGCGGGGAGCCGGCTTCGCCGGCGTGCAGTTCCACCCGGAGTCGGTGCTGACCCTGAACGGGGCCGGCGTGGTGCGGGAACTGGCCGGTCAGCTGCGGGGCACCAGCACGTTCTCCGAGCGGCGGCCGGCCGTGTAGTCGAGGACGTTCCTCACCGTGGCGTCGACGATCTGGCCGACGGCGTCCACCGTGTAGTACGCCTGGTGCGAGGTGACCAGGACGTTCGGGAAGGTGACGAGGCGGGCCAGGGTGTCGTCCTCGACGGCCTGCAGGGACTTGTCGAGGAAGAACAGCCCGGCCTCCGCCTCGTACACGTCGAGGCCGACGCCCGTGAAGCGGCCCGCGCGCAGCTCGTGGACGAGGGCGGCGGTGTCGACCAGGCCGCCTCGGCTGGAGTTGATCAGGATCGCGTCGTCCCTCATCGACTTCAGGGCGTCCCCGTCGATGAGGTGTGTGGTCTCCGGCATCAGCGGCACGTGCAGGGTGACCAGGTCGGACTCGGCGAGCAGTTGCTCCTTGGGGACGTAGGCCATGCCGAGCTGCATGCAGTCGGGGTTCTCCGCGATGTCCCAGCCGAGCAGCCGCATGCCGAAGCCGTGCGCGATCCGGGCGAACGCCTCGCCGATCTTGCCGGTGCCGAGGACGCCGGCGGTGCGGCCGTGCATGTCGCGGCCCATCAGGCCGTCGAGGCGGAAGTCGAAGTCGCGGGTGCGGGCGGAGGCGCGGACGATACGGCGGTTGACGGCCATGGCGAGGGCCCAGGCGAACTCGGCGACCGCGTACGGCGAGTAGGACGACACCCGCGCCACCGTCATGCCGAGCCGCTGGGCGACGTCGAGGTCGATGTTGTTGAAGCCGGTCGAGCGCTGGGCGACCATCCGGGTGCCGCCGGCCGCGAGGGTGGACAGGACCGGCGCGCCGAGGTCGGCGTTGACGCTGGTGGAGATGATCTCGTGGCCGGCGGCGATGGGGGCGGTGTCCTCGGTGAGGAAGACGTCCAGGCAGTGGATGTCGTGGTGGCCCTGGAAGGCCCGTTCGATCAGGGGCTTCTCGTCGGCCTGCACACCGAAGGCCAGGATCTCCACGGCTCCTCCCGTTCCGCTGGGGTATGGGCCGAATATACGGCCCATACCCGAGGGCCGCCGGTCAGCCGAAGAACACCCCGACCTCCTCGTACAGCGTCAGGTCGACGGTCTTCAGGCGGGCCGTCGCGTCGGCGATCGGGACCCGGACGATGCCGGTTCCCCGCAGGGCGACCATGGAGCCGAAGTCACCGTCGCGGACGCAGTCGATGGCGTGCAGTCCGAAGCGGGTGGCGAGCCAGCGGTCGAAGGCGCTCGGTGTGCCGCCCCGCTGGACGTGCCCGAGGACCGTCGTGCGGGCCTCCTTGCCGGTCCGCCGCTCGATCTCCTTGGCCAGCCACTCGCCGACCCCCGACAGCCGGACATGCCCGAAGGAGTCGAGGGACTCGTCCTTGAGGACCATGTCGCCGTCCCTGGGCATGGCTCCCTCCGCGACGACGACGATCGGCGCGTAGGACGCCTTGAAGCGGGACGTCACCCAGGCGCACACCTGGTCGACGTCGAAGCGCTGCTCGGGGATGAGGATGACGTTGGCGCCGCCCGCCAGCCCGGAGTGGAGGGCGATCCAGCCGGTGTGCCGGCCCATCACCTCGACCACCAGGACGCGCATATGGGATTCGGCGGTGGTGTGCAGGCGGTCGATCGCCTCGGTCGCGATGCCGACGGCGGTGTCGAATCCGAAGGTGTAGTCGGTGGCGGACAGGTCGTTGTCTATCGTCTTCGGGACGCCGACGCAGGGCACCCCGTAGTCGTCGGACAAGCGTGCGGCGACGCCCAGGGTGTCCTCGCCGCCGATCACGATGAGCGCGTCGACCTCCTGCTTGGCGAGGTTCTCCTTGATCCGGGCGACACCGTTCTCGTGCTGGAACGGGTTGGTGCGCGAGGAGCCGAGGATCGTGCCGCCGCGGGGCAGGATGCCCCGCACGGCCGGGATGTCGAGGCGCATCAGATCACCGTCGAGCGGACCGCGCCAGCCGTCCCGGAAGCCGACGAAGTCGTAGCCGTACTCCTGCACGCCCTTGCGGACGATGCCCCGGATGACGGCGTTGAGCCCGGGGCAGTCGCCGCCTCCGGTCAGTACTCCGACCCGCATGGAATTGTCCCTTCGCCGCGGTTGCCGTGTGCCGTACGAGCACGCTAATGGTGACTCAGGTCACTACGGCATGGCCCGTAAGGGCAATTCCGGTGAGTCGGCGCCAGGTTGGTCCGGCCCGGGGCTACTCCTCGTCGAGGCCGCGCTCTATCGCGTACCTGACCAGCTCCACCCGGTTGTGCAACTGGAGCTTGCCGAGGGTGTTCTGGACGTGGTTCTGGACCGTGCGGTGGGAGATGACCAGCCGCTCGGCGATCTGCTTGTAGCTGAGCCCCTTGGCCACCAGCCGCAGCACCTCGGTCTCGCGGTCGGTCAGCCGGGGCGCCTTGGGCTCGTCGGCGTCCGTCGCGGCACCGGGCGCCGGGTCGGAGGCGAGGCGCCGGTACTCGCCGAGCACCAGCCCCGCCAGGCCCGGCGTGAAGACCGGGTCCCCGGCCGCCGTACGGCGCACGGCGTCCAGCAGTTCCTCGGTGGACGCGGACTTCAGCAGATAGCCGGTCGCGCCGGACTTCACGGCCTCCAGCACGTCGGCGTGCTCACCGCTGGCCGACAGCACCAGGACGCGCAAGCCCGGGTTGTGGGCGACGAGTTCCTTGCAGACCTGGACGCCTGGCTTGGCGGGCAGGTTGAGGTCCAGGACGAGGACGTCCGGAGCCGCCGCCTTGGCACGGCGTACCGCCTGGTCCCCGTCGCCCGCGGTGGCGACCACTTCCAGGCCGGCCCCGGCCAGGTCACGGGCGACCGCGTCGCGCCACATGGGGTGGTCGTCGACCACCATCACCTTGATCGGCCCCTGCTGTGCGCTCATCGCTGCCCCCGTGCCATCTGCTTCGGTACCTTCAGCTCTACTTCCGTGCCCTGCCCGGGCGTTGAGATCAGCTCGGCCGTACCACCGAGGTCGCGCAGCCGGCCGCGGATCGACAGTGCCACGCCGAGCCGCCCCTCGCCCTCCGCCTGCGCGAGGCGGCCCTCGGGGATGCCGGGGCCGTCGTCGCGGACGGTCACGATCACCGCGTCGGGCTCGTCCTCGACCAGGATCCAGGCCCGGGCGTCCGCGCCGGCGTGCTCGCGGACGTTGTCCAGGGCCGCCGACACGGCGGCGGCCAGCTCCCGGGCGGCGAGCGGCGGCAGCCGGACCGGCGCGCCGGGCTCGGCGAGGCCGACCCGGGCGGCCGCGAACGGGGCGAGCAGCGCCCGCAGATCGACGGGGCCGTCGTCGTCCGGTTCCTCGACGGTGCGTACGACCGCCCCCTCGGCGGCGTCCTCGGACACCCGGGAGACGGGGACCAGTCCGCCGGAGACCAGCGTGCGCAGGGCCACCTCCTGCTCACCGGCGAGCCGCCCCAGCTCGGCCGCCTCGCCGCCGATGACCGCGCCGCGCCGCTGCACCATCGCCAGCACCTGGAGCACGCTGTCGTGGATGTCCCGGGCGAGCCGCTCCCGCTCCCGGGTCGCGGCCTCGATCTCCAGGGCGCGGGCGAGGGTGCGCTCGGAGGCGCGGGCGACCTCGACGACGTACCCGATGGCGATGGAGGCGATCCAGACCAGCAGCACCATGTGGACGGTGTCACGGGTCGGCACCCCGGAGCGGTGGACCAGGTTGGCGGCGGCGACCAGCGTGGAGGCGAAGGCCGCCCAGCGCCAGCCGCCCTTGATGGCGAAGGCCAGTACGGCGCCCGCGGTCCATATCGACGGCAGGGTCGGGGCGCCGGCCTCGATCCGCTCGGGCGACTCGGCGACCCGGGTGAGGAGGATGCCTGTCAGGGCGACGGTGAGGTCGGCGGCGAGGAAGCGCTTGGTGCAGCTCGCGGCGCCCGCGACCCTCGGCAGGGTGGTCAGCGTCCACACGGCGAGGACGACGTAGTAGGCGAGGGCCACCCGGGGGTGCGCGATCTCGTCGTAGGCACTGGCGAAGAGCCCGATCGCGTACATCATCGTCAGCACGCGGTAGCCGGTGAGCGCCCGCCACAGCGGCTGCTCGACCGACATCCTCATGACTCGCTCGCGCGCGGCCACGCACCCACCCCCCGTTCGGCCGTCACCCCTGGTCGGCCTGGTCCTTTTCCTTCTGCGCCTGTTCCTTCTCGGCCTGCGCGAGCGCGGCCCTGGCCGCCTTGGCCGCTTCCTTCTCCGCCTTCGCCGCGTCCGCGATCTGCCGCTTGGCGGCGGTCGCGTACATGTCGACGTACTCCTGGCCGGAGAGCTTCATGATTTCGTACATGACCTCGTCGGTCACCGCGCGGAGCACGAAACGGTCGTGCTCCATGCCCTGGTAGCGGCTGAAGTCCAGCGGCTTGCCGATCCGGATGCCGGGCCGCATCAGCTTCGGCAGGACCTTGCCGGGCGGCTGGATCTTCTCCGTGTCGATCATCGCGACCGGGATGACGGGCGCGCCGGTGGCGAGCGCCACGCGCGCGAGGCCGCCGGGCTTGCCGCGGTACAGCCGGCCGTCGGGCGAGCGGGTGCCCTCCGGGTAGATGCCGAACAGCTCACCGCTCTCGACGACCTCTATACCGCTCTTGATCGCGGCCTCGCCCGCGCCGCGGGCCCCGGAGCGGTCCACCGGGAGCTGGCCCACTCCCTTGAAGAAGGCGGCGGTCAGGCGGCCCTTGACGCCGGGGGTGGTGAAGTACTCGGCCTTCGCGATGAAGGTGACCTTCCGGTCGAGCACCGCGGGCAGGAAGAACGAGTCGGAGAAGGACAGGTGGTTGCTCGCCAGGATGGCGGGGCCCTCGGCGGGGACGTTCTCCAGGCCCTCCACCCAGGGCCGGAAGACGAGCTTCAGCGGTCCCCCGATGGAAACCTTCATCGCGCCGTACAACAACCGAGTGCCTCCTGTGTCTGTCGATGAGACCTTAACCCGGCGGCCCGGCAAAGACTCCGACGGCCCTGGTCGGTGTCAGTGCGGTCGCGTACGGTGAAGCGACCTGAACTCTTCTCACGTCCCACTCACATGAACAGGAGACCGAAGGTGCCGGTCCTTCCTGGAGCCGAGCCGTACCGCCATGACGGCGGAGAAGTCGGCGTGCTGCTCTGCCACGGCTTCACCGGTTCCCCCCAGTCACTGCGCCCCTGGGCGGAGTACCTCGCCGGTCACGGCCTTTCCGTCACGCTTCCGCTGCTGCCCGGGCACGGCACGCGATGGGAGGACATGGAGCTCACCGGCTGGCAGGACTGGTACGCCGAGGTGGACCGCGAGCTGCGTGCCCTCAGCCGCCGGTGCGCCCAGGTGTTCGTGTTCGGCCTGTCGATGGGCGGCGCCCTGGCGCTGCGGCTCGCGGCCCGGCACGGGGACGCGGTCAGCGGCGTCGTGGTCGTCAACCCGGCGAACAAGGTGCACGGGCTGTCGGCGTACGCCCTGCCGGTCGCCCGCCACGTCGTGCGCTCGACGAAGGGGATCACCAGCGACATCGCCCGGCCCGGCGTGGTGGAGGTCGGCTACGACCGGGTCCCGCTGCACGCCGCGCACTCCCTGCGGACCTTCTTCCGGGTGGTCGACGGCGAGCTGCCGCAGGTCACCCAGCCGCTGCTGCTTCTGCACAGCCCCCAGGACCATGTCGTGCCACCGGCCGACTCGGCACGGATCCTGAGCCGGGTGTCCTCCACGGACGTGCGGGAGACCCTCCTGGAACAGAGCTACCACGTCGCGACGTTGGATTACGACGCGGACCGGATCTTCGAGGAGAGCCTCGCGTTCATCGGCCGGCTCGCACCCAGTGTCGGCAAGGAAGGGACGGCCGCAGGTGGCTGAGCACGACTCCGAGCGCGAGGACCGCGAGGAGCGGGAGGATCGGGAGGGCCGCGCCGGGGACCGGGGCGAGCCCGGTGAGCAGCAGGTGCCGTTCGACGAGGACGCCGCGTGGGCGGCGATCATCGCCGGGTTCGGGGAGGAGCCGCCGGACCCGCCCGGCGCCAAGCCCTTCAAGTCGATCGAGGATCTGGCGCTGCTGGAGGCCGAGCCGAACGACAGCGGGGGCGAGCCTGCCGAGCGGGAGGCGGAGCCGAAGAACAAGACGCCGGAGCCGCTCGGCAGCTCGGTGACCTTCGCACCGGGTGTGGGCGGCGGGCCCCGGGACTACACGACGCCCGAGCCGTCCGAGGACGACTTCACCGAGGACGACGAGGGCCACTTCGTACCGCCGGAGCCGCCGCCGCTGCCCGCCGCCGACGCCGCGGCCAAGTTCGCCTGGCTGGGGGTGATCGGCGGGCCGGTGCTGCTTCTGCTGGCGGTAATACTCGGCTGGGACATGACCTGGTGGCTGACCACCCTCGGCATCGGTGGCTTCCTGGGCGGATTCGCGACGCTGGTGATGCGGATGCGGACGGGCGAGGAGGACGACGAAGACGATCCGGGGCGGGGCGCGGTGGTCTGACCCGCCTACGCCGACGGAATTCTGAGGGCGGCCAGGACCGGAAGGTGGTCCGTGGCCGCCCTCAGGTCCCTCTCCGTCACGCCGGGGTGACCGTGCGGCACCCCGCAGCCGAGGACCTCGATCCCCTTGGTCGCGAAGATCGCGTCGATGCGCTGGTGGGGGTCGGCCGGGGTGGAGGTGTACTCGCCGCCCCAGGGTGCGGTCGCCCAGCAGTCCTGGAGTCCGTCGGCCAGCAGCCGGAAGGTGCGTCCGGCCGGGCGTTCGTTGAGGTCGCCGCCCGCGATCACATGCTCGGCGCCCAGCCCGGCGAGCTGGTCGAGAAGCATGCGGCCCTGCTCGTACCGCTCCTCCTTGCGGAGCGACAGATGGCAGCTCAGCACCCCCAGGCGGGCGTGGCCGAAGCGGACCACCGCGGTCGCGAAGCCACGCCGGTGCAGTCCGGGGGTGAGCGGCAGCAGCACGTCCTCGGTGCGCTCCACGGTGGCCCGCAGCGAGCACAGCAGCGCGGGCCCCGCGGCGGTGGCCCCGCCCGAGAGGATCATCTGGCCGGACGCGGCAGCGAGGCGGGCCAGCTTCTTGCGCCAGCGGAAGAAGCGGGGGGCCTCCTGGAGCAGGACCAGGTCGGGATCACAGGCGCTGATCACGCGGGCGAGTGCGGCGGTGTCGTCGCGCATCGAGCGGATGTTGTAGGAGAGGACGCGAAGGGTGACGGAACCATCGTCCTCGGTGCGGGAGTTGGGGAGCGGCGAGGAGGTTGCCATGCAGGTCAATGTAGTCGGGACCGGGGTTTCGGCGCCTGACGACCCGGGGCGCGGGGTCCGTGTGCGACCGCCGGTGGTGTGCGGCCTGCCGCGCCACGCGGCGGAGCCGCGTGTGCGTACGGCCCCGCGCCCCTGAAGGCGTACGAGCACCGTCTGTCCCTCCATGCCGCCCGCGCCGCTCGAGGCGCACGCGCAGAGGCGGGCTACATGATCGGGTCGGGCTCCCGGGCGAGGTCGGCGGCGCCGACCAGACCGGCCTTGTTGCCCAGCTGGGCGGCGATCACATCGGCGACCGGGCGCCAGTTGCCGCCCACGAGCCAGCGCTTGTACGACTTGCGGATCGGGTCCAGGACCAGCTCGCCCTCGTCGGAGAGGCCGCCGCCGACGATGAACGCGGACGGGTCGAAGAGCGAGGCGAGGTCGGCCAGACCGGCACCGGCCCAGCGGGCGAGCTCGCGGTAGGAGTCGACGGCGACCGGGTCGCCCTGGCGGGCGGCCATCGAGATGTGCTTGCCCTCGATGCCGTCGGGGGTGCCGTCCCCGAGCCCGAGCAGCAGCTCGGCGTTCTCGGGGGTGGCGTTGGCGCGCTGCTTGGCGTACCGCACGAGGGCGCGGCCGGAGGCGTACTGCTCCCAGCAGCCCTGCGAGCCGCAGCCGCACAGCAGGCCGTCCGGCACCATCCGGATGTGGCCGAACTCCGCGGCCACGCCGAAGTGGCCGCGGCGCAGCTTGTTGCCGATGATGATGCCGCCGCCGAGGCCGGTGCCGAGCGTGATGCAGATGACGTTGCGGTGGCCCTTGCCCGCGCCGAACTTGTACTCGCCCCAGGCGGCGGCGTTGGCGTCGTTCTCCACCACGACGGGCAGGCCTGTGCGTGCCTCGACCTTCTCCTCGAGCGGTTCGTTGCGCCAGTCGATGTTGGGCGCGAAGTAGACCGTCGAGCGCTGCCGGTTGACGTATCCGGCGGCGCCGATGCCCACGCCGACGATCTCGTGCCCCGCGCGCGCGCCCTCCACCGCGGAGGCGATGGCGTCCACGATGCCCTCGGGCGTGCCCGGGGTCGGCACCTTGTGGGTCGAGAGGATGTTGCCTTCCTCGTCTACCACGCCGGCCGCGATCTTCGTGCCGCCGATGTCGACGCCGATGGTGAGTCCCATGAATCCCTCAGTTTCGGTCGAGCCCCGCTACGGCCAACCGTACCCGAGCAGAAGGTCAGTCCAAGTCGATGCGCTGGCCCGGTCCCGTGCCCTCGCCGGGGTCGCGGGGGGACTCGTCGAGGTCCTTGAGCTCGTCGGTGGCGCTGCCGGCGTCCGGGCCGGCCGTCCAGCGGCGCTCCTGGGCCTGGACCGCGGAGCGGTACGCGGCGAGCAGTTCGTGACCCGCCGCGGCGAGGTGGTCGAAGACGTCCGGATTGCGCTCGATCACGGGTTCCACGGCGGCCCTGGCCTGCTGCACGACCTGCTGCACCATCTGCTGGGCGGCAGGCCCGCCCACCGCGCCCAGCAGGGGCGCCTGAAGTCCGGACAGCTTGTCGGCGACAGTGTCGACGAGCCGGCGCAGCTCCTCGGCGGCCGAGCCGGGCGGCGGCCCGTGCCGGTCCCGTCGGCGGGCCTTCTCGGCCTCGAGGTCCTCGGCGCACGCGGTCGCCCACGCGTCGGCGTCACCCGTGGGGCGCACCTCGTCGGCCGGCTGCTCCTGAGCGGCGTCGGGGAGGGGGCGCTCTTCGCTCATGGCGGGCTCCTGACTACGTCTTGTCCCTACGACGTTACCCGAACGGGCGCAGCGGTTTCACGGCGTCCGCGGCCACAGCTCCGGGTCCGGCGTGAACCGGATGCGCAGCTCGTCCTCGCGCAGGCCGGCCCCCGCGACGGTGCAGCGGCGCAGGGCGGACGGCAGCGGCAGCACGCGGCGGAACCCCTCGGCGGTCACGACGACTTCGTCGCCGCGCCGGACAAGGTCGAGGTTCTCGCGAACGGCGCCGGGGAGCGGGAGATGCCAGACGAGCACGCCGTCCTCGGCGAGCCGGTCCTCGACGGCCCACTCGACCCTGGCGGGAGCCTTCCCGGCCACGGGTACGGCGAGGGCGGTGAGGTCGTCGGTGCCGCGCGGGTCGTGCCCGAGGTGGGGGACGGGGTGCAGGTGGTGGGCGGTGCGCCAGTCGTCGAGGGCCTTGCGCTGCTGGGCGAGCGGCCCGGCGAGCCAGCCCTCGCCCGCGTCCTCGGGGAGCACCCGGTTGGCGATCAGCGCGTCCGGGCGCAGGCCGCGCAGGGCCAGCCCGAGCACGGCGGTGCGGACGGCGTCGCCGCCGGCCGGGGAGGGCTCGGCGACCAGCCGTACCGTCGTGCCCCGGTCGGCCAGGACGGCTTCGACGGCGGCGAGTTCGAGGTCCCGGCGGGCCGCCGTCTCGTACAGCCACTCCGCGGGCATCGGCACGCCCGCCAGCCTGCCGAGGACGGGGCGCAGGGCGCGGGCGGCCTGCCGCTCCGGCGGGAGCAGGCGGCGCAGATAGCGGCGGAGTTCCTCGGGGAGGGAGAGCAGGGCGAGGGCCTGCGGGGTGGGCGGCAGGTCGACGACGAGCAGCTCATGCGCGTCGGTGAGGGCGGCTTCGCGCAGGGCGCGCAAGACCGCGAGCTCCTCGGCGCCGGGCAGCGGGGTGAACTCCTCGGGGTCGAGCGGAGCGGCACCGAGGAGGTCGAGAACGCCGGACGCGCGCTGCTGGAGCCGGGCGAGGTCGTCGCGGAAGCCGGCGGCGGGGTCGGGCCGCCAGGCGGTGAGGCCGGGCGCGACCTCGACGGGGGCCGGGCCGGTCGCGGTCCCCAGCGCGGCCCCGAGGCTGTCGCCGCGGTCGGTGCCGAGGACGAGGGTGCGGACGCCCTCACGGGCGGCGGCGAGCGCGGTGGCCGCGGCGATGGTAGTACGGCCGCTGCCGCCGGGCCCGGTGATCAGGATGGTGCGCATGACGGTGAACCGTACCGGGCGTGGGCGGCACCGCCGCCGTGGCCGGCGGCGTGGTGGGAAAGCTGCTCACCGGCCGGCGGCGTGGCGGGGAGGCTACTCGCCGGCCGGCGGCGTGGCGGGGAGGCTACTCGCCGGACTCCACGCGCTTCTTCAGGCCGGCCAGCGCGCGGTCGATGATCACCTTCTCCGCCTTGCGCTTGATCATCCCCAGCATCGGGATCTTGACGTCCACCGTCAGCTGGTAGGTGACCTCGGTGCCGCCCGGCCCGGCGGGCTTCAGCAGGTACGAACCGTCCAGGGCACGCAGCATCTGGGACTTCACCAGCGTCCAGGAGACCTCGTGCTCCCCGGTCCAGGTGTAGGCCAGCGTCTGGTCGTCCTTGATCGCGCCGGCGTCCATGACCAGCCGGACCTGCTCGGCGCGGCCCCGGCCGTCGGTCTTCAGGACCTCGGCCTCCTTCACCTCACCGGTCCAGTCCGGGTAGCGCGCGAAGTCGGCGATCACCGCCATGACGTCGGCCGGAGCCGCCTCGATCTCGATGCTCGAGCTGGTGTGTTCCGCCATCGCCGTGGCTCCTCCGAATGCGGTCCGGCAAGAGGTGGTCGTGCGCACGTGTGTGCAGCGTGAAGGCTACCGCGCGGCGCACCCCCCGCCGTCACCGCTACCTGCGGATACCGGCCGCCGGACTCACCACCGCAGCACCCACGGCCGGCCGGTGCCCGCGAAGTGCCCCACGTTCACGCACTCGGTGGCCCCGATCCGCATCCGGTCCGCGAGCGGCTGGTGGACGTGCCCGAAGAGGGAGTAGCGGGGCCGCGTGCGGCGGATGGCGTCGAGCAGCGCCCGGCTCCCCCGCTCGAAGCGCCGCGCCACCGTGTCGTAGACCAGCTCCGGCACCTCCGGCGGGATGTGCGTGCACAGCACGTCGACCTCGCCGACCGCCTCGATCTTCGCCGCGTACTCCTCGTCGCTGATCTCGTACGGCGTGCGCATGGGTGTGCGCAGCCCGCCGCCCACGAAGCCGAAGACCCGGCCGCCGATCTCCACGCGCTCACCGTCCAGGACCGTCGTGCCCGGACCGGCGTACTCCGGCCACAGTGTCGGTATATCGACATTGCCGTAGGTGGCGTACGTCGGCGTCGGGAACGCGGCGAACATCTCGGCGTACTGCTTGCGCACCGCCCGCTCGATCACCGCCGCCCGGTCCTCCCCCACCCCGGCCCACAACCGCGCGCCCAGCGCACGCGCCTCCTCGAAACGGCGGGCGGTGCGCAGTGCCACGAGACGGTCGGCGTTCTCCACGCCGAACAGGTCGGGGAAGATGCCGCGGGAGTGGTCGGCGTAGTCGAGGAAGAGGACGAGGTCCCCGAGGCAGACGAGCGCGTCCGCGCCGTCCCCGGCCCGCGCCAGGTCACGCGCGTTGCCGTGCACGTCGCTGACCACGTGGATACGCGTCCCGCGGTCGCCGGCTGGTGTGGGTGCCATGGCGATCAAGGGTAAGCGTGTGCGGCAAACGTGAACAGTGGCGGCCGGACCTGCGATTACTCGCCAGTCGGGAAGCCCGTCGACTACATTGCGCGCAGGAGCACCGACAGGAACATCGTTGACGCACCAACTGTGTGACGCAGCGAACATCTCGACGGCCCCCCTGTCCGAGACGCCATACCGACGGGTAACGTCCGGGCAGTCCATTCGTGCTCAGGTTTTCAGCCAGCGGGATCCACCGGCTCCCGCCGGATCCTGAGCACCCTGCCCGAGCCTTGGACCGGACCGTCGCATCACACAACGTCGTGGCGCCGGCGCCCTATGAGGAGCAGCAGTCTTGCGCGAGTTCAGCCTTCCGGCTTTGTACGAGGTCCCCTCGGACGGCAACCTGACGGACATCGTCCGCAGGAACGCCGCGCAGCATCCGGACGTCGCCGTGATCGCCCGCAAGGTGGGCAACGCCTGGCAGGACGTGACGGCCGTCGCCTTTCTCGACGAGGTCCGGGCCGCCGCCAAGGGCCTGATCGCCTCCGGCGTGCAGCCGGGCGACCGGGTCGGGCTGATGTCCCGCACCCGCTACGAGTGGACACTGCTGGACTTCGCGATCTGGAGCGCGGGCGCGGTCACCGTGCCGGTCTACGAGACCAGCTCGCCGGAGCAGGTGCAGTGGATCCTCAGCGACTCGGGCGCGACCGCCTGCGTCGTCGAGACGGCCGGGCACACGGCCGCCCTGGAGTCGGTGCGCGACGGGCTGCCCGAGCTCAAGCACGTCTGGCAGATCGAGGGCGGCGGCATCGACGAACTGGGCCGCCTGGGCCACGACGTCAGTGACGCGGCGGTCGAGGAGCGCAGCTCACTGGCGAAGGCCGACGACCCCGCGACGATCGTGTACACCTCCGGCACCACCGGCCGCCCCAAGGGCTGTGTCCTCACCCACCGCAGCTTCTTCGCGGAGTGCGGCAACGTCGTCGAACGCCTGCGCCCCCTGTTCCGCACCGGCGAGTGCAGTGTGCTGCTCTTCCTGCCGCTCGCACACGTGTTCGGCCGCATGGTGCAGATCGCCCCGATGGTGGCGCCGATCAAGCTGGGCTGCGTCCCGGACATCAAGAACCTCACCGACGAACTGGCCGCGTTCCGGCCGACGTTGATCCTCGGGGTGCCGCGCGTCTTCGAGAAGGTCTACAACTCGGCCCGCGCCAAGGCCCAGGCGGACGGCAAGGGCAAGATCTTCGACAAGGCCGCCGACACCGCCATCGCCTACAGCAAGGCCCTGGACACCCCCTCGGGCCCCACGATGGGCCTGCGGATCAAGCACAAGGTCTTCGACAAGCTCGTCTACGGCAAGCTGCGCGCGGTCCTCGGCGGCCGTGGCGAGTACGCCATCTCCGGCGGCGCCCCGCTCGGCGAGCGCCTCGGCCACTTCTTCCGCGGCATCGGCTTCACGGTCCTGGAGGGCTACGGCCTGACCGAGTCCTGTGCCGCCACCGCCTTCAACCCCTGGGACCGGCAGAAGATCGGCACGGTCGGCCAGCCGCTCCCGGGCTCGGTGGTGCGGATCGCGGACGACGGTGAGGTACTCCTGCACGGCGAGCACCTGTTCAAGGAGTACTGGAACAACCCGGGCGCCACCGAGGAGGCCCTCGCCGACGGCTGGTTCCACACCGGCGACATCGGCACCCTCGACGAGGACGGGTATCTCAGGATCACCGGCCGCAAGAAGGAGATCCTCGTCACCGCGGGCGGCAAGAACGTGGCGCCGGCCGTGATCGAGGACCGCATCCGGGCGCACGCGCTGATCGCGGAGTGCATGGTGGTCGGCGACGCGCGGCCGTTCGTGGGCGCGCTGATCACCCTCGACGAGGAGTTCCTGGGCCGCTGGGCGGCCGAGCACGGCAAGCCTGCCGGCTCCACCGCCGCCTCCCTGCGCGAGGACCCCGACCTGCTGGCGGCGATCCAGTCCGCCGTCGACGACGGCAACGCGGCGGTGTCCAAGGCGGAGTCGGTGCGCAGCTTCCGCATCCTGGACTCGCAGTTCACCGAGGACTCCGGTCACCTCACGCCCTCGCTGAAGCTGAAGCGGAACGTGGTGGCGAAGGACTTCGCGAGCGAGATCGAGGCGATCTACCAGAAGTAGCGGGTGTGTGACGCACCCTCAGGGCGCGGGTGCCCGGTCGCCGGGACCCGCGCCGTGCCATGTCTAGAGCAGTTCCTTCAAGCGCTCGGCGAGCAGGTCCCAGCGCCACTTCTCCTCGACCCACGCGCGCCCCCGCTCCCCCATCCGGCGGCGCAGTCCGGCGTCGCCGAGGAGCGTGACGATCCGGTCGGCGGTGTCCTCCACCGAGCCACCGCGCACGACCCACCCCGTCTCCCCGTCGAGCACGGCGTCGGGAGCGCCCCCGGAGTCCCCGGCGACGACCGGGAGCCCGGTCGCGGACGCCTCCAGGTAGACGATGCCGAGCCCCTCGACATCGAGCCCGCCGCGCCGGGTGCGGCACGGCATCGCGAAGACGTCACCGGCGCCGTAGTGGGCGGGCAGCTCCGACCAGGGCACGGATCCGGTGAAGACGACGGAGTCCTCGACGCGGGTCTCCCGCGCCAGCTTGCGCAGCTCTCCCTCGTAGGGGCCGCCGCCGACGATCAGCAGCACGGTGTCCGGCTCGTCGGCCAGGATGCGCGGCATGGCGAGGATCAGCGTGTCCTGCCCCTTGCGCGGCACCAGCCGGGAGACGCACACGACGACGGGCCGGTCGGTGAGCCCGAGCCGGGCCCGCACCCGGTCGCCCCCGGAGCCGGGGTGGAAGGTCTTCTCGTCGACGCCGGGCGGCAGCTGGGTCATCCGCGCGGCCGCGTCAGGGGTGAGCGCCCCCGCGATCCGTGAGCGGGTGTACTCGCCGAGATAGGTGAGGGTGTCGGTGGAGTCGCCGATCCGGCGCAACAGCTGCCGGGCGGCGGGCAGTTGGGCCCAACCGGCCTCGTGCCCGTGGGTGGTGGCGACCAGCCGCTCGGCACCCGCCCGGCGCAGCGCCGGCGCCATCAGCCCGAGCGGTGCCGCGGCACCGAACCACACCGACGTGCACCCGTGCGCGCGCAGCAGCGCGACGGCCTGCCGGGTCGCGGCGGGCGTCGGCAGCAGCATCGTCGTCCGGTCGCGTACGACGGTGAAGGGCTGCTCGGCGTCGAAGGCGGCGGTGGCCTCGACGCCCTCCCGGCTCCGCTTCCAGGTCGAGGCGTAGACGACGAACCGGTGGGGATCCAGCCGGAGCGCCATGTTGTGCAAAAACGCCTGGATGCCGCCGGGTCTGGGCGGGAAGTCGTTCGTCACGATCAAGGTCTTGCGCATCAGCGCCGACCCTACCGAACGTACACTCGCGGCTCGGCACGGCCGCGCTGCACCGCTCGCGTGCGGGCGGCCGGGGGATCATGGCCCCGTCGGCCGGTGACAGCGGCGGGCCGGCGCGCCGGAGGCCGCAGCGAGACGAACGAGGGGCGCAGGTGGACAGGACGTTCGCGACGCGATCCGTGACGGGACCCCTCGCGCTCTGGGTACCGACCCGGCTGCTGCTTCTCCTCCTCGTCCTCAAGGCGTACGTCTTTCCCGGCCCGGACGTCACGAGCGACGTCTGGGTGATCTACCAGGGCTGGTACGAGGTGCTGCGCACCGGGACGTTCCCGCTGGACGACGTCACCTGGCAGTACCCGCCCGCCGCCGCCCTCGCCATCCTCGCCCCTGCCGCGCTGTTCTTCCTCGACTACGCGCACGCGTTCTTCGCCCTCGTCCTCCTGGCCGACCTGGCGGTGCTCGCCCTGCTGCTGAGGGCGGGCCGGCGGGCCGGCCGGACGGTACGCGGCGCCTGGCTGTGGACGGTGGGCGTCCCGCTGCTCGGGCCGACGGTGTACGCGCGCTACGACGTGATGGTCACGGCCGTCGCGGTGGCAGCGCTGCTCGCGGGTGCCCGCCACCCCCGGCTCATGGGGGTGCTCGCCGGCCTCGGGGCGATGCTGAAGGTGTGGCCGGTGCTGCTGCTGATCGGTGCCGTGCGGCGCCGGGCGTGGGCCGCGGCGGCGCTGACCGCGGGGGCGCTGGCCGCGCTGTTCGCCCTGGCCATGCCGGGCGCCTTCGCGTTCCTGACCTTCCAGCGGGACCGGGGCACCGAGGTGGAGTCGCTCGGAGCACTGGTCTTCCAGGTGGCGCGGCACCACGGCTGGGAGGGGCAGGTGCTGCTCAACTACGGCTCGGTGGAGTTCCTCGGCCCGTACGTCGACCTGGTGAGCACCGGTGCCCTGGTGCTGACCGGGATCGCCTTCGGCTGGCTGCTGCGGTGGCGGCTGGCGGCCGCGCGGTCGCTGCCGCGGACACCGGCGGACGCCGCCTTCGTGGCCGTGCTGATGTTCACGACCACGAGCAGGGTGATCAGCCCGCAGTACATGGTGTGGCTGGTCGGGCTCGCGGCCGTCTGCCTGTGCTTCCGCGGGTCGGGGATGCGCGTGCCGGCCGCCCTGGTGCTCGCGGCGTCCTTCGTGACGACGCTGGAGTTCCCGCTGTGGTTCTCGCACGTCGTCGCGGGCGACCTCCTCGGCGTCACCCTCCTGTTCGTCCGCAACGGCCTGCTGGTGCTGGCCGCCCTCGTCGCGGCCCGCGAGCTGTGGCGCTCGACGGTGTCCCGGCGGCGGGAACCCTTCGCCGCACGGCACACCGGCGTCGAGCGGCGGGCCGGCCGGACGGCGGGTCCCCTGGACGCGGAGGGCGGATCCCTCGGCGGCGCCCGGGGCGCGCTCAGTTCCCGGGCTTCCCGAGAGGCTGGTTGAAGCGCAGCAGGTTGCCGGCCGGGTCGCGGAAGGCGCAGTCGCGGACGCCGTAGGGCTGGTCCATCGGCTCCTGGAGCACCTCCGCGCCCGCGGCGCTGATGCGCTCGAAGGTGGCGTCGCAGTCCTCCGTCGTGAAGATGACGCCCCGCAGCAGGCCCTTGGCCATCAGCTCCGCCAGCGCCTGTTTGTCGGCCGGCGAGGTGCTCGGGTCGGCGGCGGGCGGTTCCAGTACGAGGCTCATGTCCGGCTGCGCGGGCGACCCGACGGTCACCCAGCGCATGCCCTCGAAACCGACGTCGGCGCGCACCTCCAGGCCGAGCACGTCGCGGTAGAAGGCGATCGCCTTGTCGTGGTCGTCGACGGCGATGAAGCAGGTGGAAAGCGTGAGATCCATGCGGTCGAGGCTACGGCCGATCGACGCGGCCGGCTTCTCCGTTCCTGACCGGCCGGGTGTAGATCTTGGCGATGCAGGCCGGGATGGCGGCGCCGTCGTCATGGGCGCGGGCGCGGTAACCGCTCGGTGTCTCCCCGACGAGCTCCGTGAAGCGCGAGCTGAACGACCCGAGCGACGTACAGCCGACCGCGAAGCACACCTCGGTCACCGTGAGGTCACCGCGCCGCAGCAGCGCCTTGGCGCGTTCGATGCGGCGGGTCATGAGATAGCTGTACGGCGTCTCGCCGTAGGCGGCGCGGAAGCTGCGGGAGAAGTGCCCCGGTGACATCAGGGCCTCACGCGCCAGCGCCGGGACGTCGAGCGGCTCGGCGTAGTCGCGGTCCATCCGGTCGCGGGCCCGCCGCAGCCGGACGAGGTCGTCGAGTTCCTGCCGTTTCACCCGAGGAGTCTCCCACGGCGGCCCCCCGTGCGTGGGGCCGCCGTGGGAAGGGGTCAGCTGCCGACGTAGGCCGCGAGGTGCTCACCGGTGAGGGTGGAGCGGGCGGCCACCAGTTCGGCCGGCGTGCCCTCGAAGACGATCTTGCCGCCGTCGTGGCCGGCGCCGGGGCCGAGGTCGATGATCCAGTCGGCGTGCGCCATGACCGCCTGGTGGTGCTCGATGACGACGACCGACTTCCCGGACTCCACGAGCCGGTCGAGCAGGCCGAGCAGCTGCTCGACGTCGGCGAGGTGCAGGCCCGTGGTGGGCTCGTCGAGGACGTACACGCCGCCCTTGTCGGCCATGTGCGTGGCCAGCTTCAGCCGCTGGCGCTCGCCGCCGGACAGCGTGGTGAGCGGCTGGCCGAGGGTGAGGTAGCCCAGTCCGACGTCCGCGAGCCGGTCGAGGATCTTGTGGGCGGCGGGCGTGGCCGCCTCGCCGGAGCCGAAGAACTCCTCGGCCTCCGCCACCGGCATCGCGAGCACCTCGCTGATGTCGCGCCCGCCGAGCTTGTACTCCAGCACCTCCGCCTGGAACCGCTTGCCGTCGCAGTCCTCGCAAGGGGTGGCCACACCGGCCATCATCGCCAGGTCGGTGTAGATGACACCGGCGCCGTTGCAGGTCGGGCAGGCGCCCTCGGAGTTGGCGCTGAACAGGGCCGGCTTGACGCCGTTGGCCTTGGCGAACGCCTTGCGGATCGGGTCCAGCAGTCCGGTGTACGTCGCCGGGTTGCTGCGCCGGGAGCCGCGGATGGGGCTCTGGTCGACCGAGACCACGCCCTCGCGGGCCGGGATCGAGCCGTGGATCAGCGAGCTCTTGCCGGATCCGGCGACACCGGTGACGACGCACAGCACCCCGAGCGGGATGTCGACGTCCACCTCCCGCAGGTTGTTCGCCGTGGCGCCGCGGATCTCCAGCGTGCCCTTCGGTGTCCGCACGGACTCCTTCAGGGACGCCCGGTCGTCGAGGTGGCGGCCGGTGACGGTGCCACTGGCCCGCAGGCCCTCGATGGTGCCCTCGAAGCAGACGGTGCCGCCCGCCGTACCGGCCCCGGGGCCGAGGTCGACCACGTGGTCGGCGATCGCGATGGCCTCCGGCTTGTGCTCCACCACGAGCACCGTGTTGCCCTTGTCCCGCAGCCGCAGCAGCAGGTCGTTCATGCGCTGGATGTCATGCGGGTGCAGCCCGACGGTGGGCTCGTCGAAGACGTAGGTGACGTCGGTGAGCGAGGAGCCGAGGTGGCGGATCATCTTGACGCGCTGTGCCTCACCGCCGGACAGCGAGCCGGACGGCCGGTTCAGCGAGAGGTAGCCGAGGCCGATCTCCACGAACGAGTCGAGGGTCTGCTGGAGAGCGGTCAGCAGCGGGGCCACCGAGGGCTCGTCGAGCGCGCGGACCCACTCGGCCAGGTCGCGGATCTCCATGGCACAGGCGTCGGCGATGCTGATCTGGTTGATCTTCGACGAGCGGGCACCCTCGCTGAGCCGGGTGCCGTCGCACTCGGGGCAGACGGTGAAGGTGACGGCCCGCTCCACGAACGCCCGGATGTGCGGCTGCATCGCCTCCTTGTCCTTGGACAGGAAGGACTTCTGGATCTTGGGGATCAGGCCCTCGTAGGTGAGGTTGACGCCGTTGACCTTCACCTTGGTCGGCTCGCCGTAGAGGAAGGCCTGCATCTCCTTCTTGGTGAACCTGCTGATCGGCTTGTCCGGGTCCAGGAAGCCGGACTGGGCGTACAGGCCCACGGTCCAGACGTTGTCGGACTTCCAGCCGGGAATGGTGAAGGCGCCCTCGGAGATCGACTTGGAGTCGTCGTAGAGCTGGGTGAGGTCGATGTCGGAGACCGTGCCGCGGCCCTCACAGCGGGTGCACATACCGCCGGTGCGCTCGAAGGTCGCCTTCTCGGCCTTGGTCTTGGCGCCGCGCTGCACGGTGATCGCACCGCTCGCCCGGACCGAGGCCGTGTTGAAGGAGTACGCGCTGGGCGGACCGATGTGCGGCTCGCCGAGGCGGCTGAAGAGGATCCGCAGCATGGCGTTGGCGTCGGTGGCGGTGCCGACGGTGGAGCGCGGGTCCGCGCCCATCCGCTGCTGGTCGACGCTGATCACGGTGGTCAGCCCGTCGAGCACGTCGACCTCGGGCCGCGCCAGCGTCGGCATGAAGCCCTGCACGAAGGCGCTGTACGTCTCGTTGATCAGCCGCTGCGACTCGGCGGCGATGGTGTCGAACACCAGCGAGCTCTTGCCCGAGCCGGACACGCCGGTGAACACCGTCAGCCTGCGCTTGGGGATCTCGATGCTGACGTCCCTGAGGTTGTTCTCGCGCGCGCCGTGCACGCGGATCATGTCGTGACTGTCGGCGGCGTGCGGCGCAGGCGACTGCGTGTTCTGTCGTGTGGGCATGCTCGTGTCTCCTCTGTCGGGGCGGGGGCCGCCGTCGCGGGCTCCGCCGGCGTCGCCTGGCCCGATCCAACCAGCTTCGGTCATCGTGTGGGACGGTGCTTCGCCGGCCCGGACGTCCGCCCAGGTCGGCGGCTCAGCCACGTTCCTGGATCCGGATCAGGTTGCCCGCGGGATCGCGGACGGCGCAGTCCCGCAAGCCGTCCGGCTGCTCGGCGGGCTCCTGGACGATCTCGGCGTCACGCGAGCGCAGCCGCGCGAAGACGGCGTCGAGGTCGGGCGCGGCGAGCAGGATCCCGGCGTAGGTGCCCTTGGCCATCATCTCGACGATGGTGCGCTGTTCGTCCTCGGTGACGCCGGGGCCGGCGACCGGCGGCTCCAGCACCAGGGACGTGCCGGGCTGCCCGACCGGACCGACCGTGATCCAGCGCATCCCCTCGTGCCCGACGTCGCCACGGACCTCGAAGCCGAGCGCGTCCCGGTAGAAGGCCAGGGAGGCGTCAGGATCGGCGTGCGGGAGAAAGCTCGCGCGAAGGGATATCTCCATGCCCGTCACGCTAGACGTGCCCCACCCGCCACGGCTTCTCGATTCCTGACCGGTCCCGAAACCCGCTCCGCCTCAGGCGAGCTCGGCGCGCAGATACTCCCGCCACAGGCGCGTGAACTCCCGCGGTGAGGTGCCCAGGACGTCCGTCATGGCGGTGTCCGGGCCGTTGGCCCCGGCGGCCCGGTAGAACTCGCCGAGCCGTCCCTCGCCCCACTGCTGCGCGATCAGCCGGCAGGCCAGCCAGCCGCCCTCGTAGGCCTCGGCCAGTGCGGTCGCGTCGCCGGAGAAGCCGAAGGCGGCGTCGTCCGGCAGTGCGGACGGAACGTTCCCGGCGGCCACCGCGCGCGCCAGCTCCGGCGCGGCCTCGGCCGGGGCACGGCCGCTGTCGCGGTAGCCGACCCAGTCGGCGTACCCCTCGGACAGCCACAGCGGGGTGCGGGTGCCGGTGTGGGCGCGGGTGGCGACATGGGTGGTCTCGTGGGTGAGGACCACCTGCTTGCCGTCGGCCCCCAGGGCACCGTACGCCTCGGGGTTGACGATGATCCGGTCGGCGGGCGCCCGTGGCGCTCCCGTCTCGCCGGTCGTCACGGCCGCGATCCCCCGGTACGAGGAGGCGGGCGAGGCGAGGAGCGCGGCCATCGCCTCCAGCGACTCCGGTACGAGCACGACGACGCGACCGCTCCACTCCGTGCCCCACGCCCGTGACACCGCGGGGACGGCCCGGTCGCCCAGGTCCGCGTAGGCCCTCAGCGTCTGCTGCGACTGCCCGGCCCCGAGCACCAGGGTGTGCGCGCCCCGGACGACGGTCACCGCCCCCCGGTCCCACAGCTGCTCGGGGTACTGCGGCGCGGGCCGGTCGGAGGTGACGGACCACCGGCCGTCCGCGCCCCGGGTCAGTTCCACGGTGCGCCTGGCCGTCACGGGCGCCTTGTCGAAGCCGTCGATGCGGTACCGCAGTTCGGCGTCGGCGGTGGCCCGGCCGGCGGTGCGATGCAGCCCCGTGACCCGGTACGACCAGTCCGCCAGCGGCAGCGCCCGCACCGCGGCGAACCCGGCCGCCGACCCGGTCCGCCGGTATCCGCCCTCGTCACGGCCGAGGACCGCGGCCGCCCGCCGGTCGAGCAGCCGCTGCACCTCGTCCCGGGCGGTGTCGGCCACGGGCCCGCCGCCGCAGCCGACCAGGGCGACGAGGAGCAGACAGAGCGCCACCACCGAGGAACCCGACGCCCGCCTTCGACCAGCCACGTCCCCGATCGTACGGGGACCGGCGCCGCCCGGTCAGACCCTGGTGACCCCCGAGACCGGCATCATGCCGACGGGGTCGTAGCGCACCGGCGCGCCCGGGTAGGGGGCGTGGACGACCTGGCCGTCGCCCATGTACATGGCCACGTGGCTGGCGTCGGACCGATAGGTGATCAGGTCGCCGGGCCGGGCCTCGGAGAGCGACACCTGGCGCCCGGCCGCACGCTGGCCCTGCGAGGTGCGCGGCAGCGCGATCCCGGCCTGGGCGTACGACCACTGCATCAGGCCGGAGCAGTCGAAGCCGGTCGGGCCCGCCGCGCCCCAGACGTACGGCCTGCCGAGCGCGGCGCGGGCGGCGGCGACCGCGGCGGCGGCACGGCCCGAGGCAGGCGTGTCCTCCCCGAGTCCGGGCATGCCGGAGCGGCCGGAGCGGGAGGCCCGGTCGTAGGCGGCGCGCTCCCCGTCCGGGAGGGCGTTCAGCAGCGCGCGGGCCTTGGCGAGCTTCTGCTCGACGGTGCGCTTGTGGGAGGCGACGGCCTTGCGGCTCTTCTCCAGTTCGCCGAGCTTCCCGGCGGCCTCGGCGCGCTCCTGGGCGAGTTCGCGCATGGCCTCCTGGAGGTCCCTCAGCTGCCCGGCATGGTGCAGGCTGATCCGGTCGAGGGCGGCGGCCTTGTCGAGGTAGTCGTCCGGGTCGTCGGAGAACAGCAGCGCCAGGGAGGGGTCGAGGCCGCCGGAGCGGTACTGGGCGCCGGCCAGCGAACCGAGCGCGTCCCGCATGGAGTTGATGCGCTCCTGCTGGCGGGCGGTCCGGTCCTGCGCCCGGTGTACCTGTCCGCGCAGCGCGTCGGCGCGCTCGTCGGCCTTGTTGTAGGCCTCGGTGGCCTTCTCTGCCTCCGCGTAGAGGCGGTCGACCTCGGCGCGGGTGTCGTCGTGCGGAACGGCCTGCGCCGGTACGGCGCCGACAGCGGCCGCGGCGGCGGACAGCACGCCGACGGCGAGACGGGCCACGCAGGCGCCCCGGTCGAACCCGGACGGTGCAAGGCGGCGATGGGACCCCACGGGAAGCCGCGCTCCTTCCACTGGCGGACAGGAAAATCCCCCGGCCCCGGGCGGCGGCCCGGTCGTGGGGGAAACGCGGCAGACAGTAGCCCCGCCGTGGGGCACCGGCCAAAGACCTCGGCGGGCACACAACGTGACACCCCGCCGCTGACGCAGGTCATCGGCGGGGTGTGGGGTCACAGCCCGTTCCCGTAATTCGCCCGAACGGGCGGCACGGTGTCCTGATCTTGAAGCGGCCTTACGGCCCTCAGATCCGGACGCCGAACTGGTACGGCATGTTGTTGATCGACTCGTAGCGGACGACCGTGCCGGAGCGCGGGGCGTGCAGCACCTGGCCGTTGCCCGCGTAGAAGCCGACGTGGTGCAGGTCGCCGTAGAAGATCACCAGGTCGCCGACCTGGAGGTCGCTCTGCGAGTAGATCCGGGTGCCGGCGTTGGCCTGCGCCTGCGAGGTGCGCGGGATCTGGATGCCGGCCTGGGCGAAGGCCCAGGAGGTGAGGCCCGAGCAGTCGAACGAGGACGGGCCGGAGGCGCCGTAGACGTAGGGCGAGCCGATCTTGCTCTGCGCCGCGCCGTAGGCCGAGGACGCGCGGCCCGTGGCGGGGGCGCTGGAGCCGCCGAGGGCGGTGCGCTCGCTGGCGCGGCTGGCGCGCTCCTCCTCGGCCGCCAGGGCCGCCTTCTCGGCGGCGGTGAGGGAGTTGAGCAGCTTCTGCGCCTCGGCGAGCTTGCCCTGCACCTGGCTCTTCTTCTTGCCCAGCTCGGTGCGGGTGGCGGCGAGGTCCTTGAGCTTGTCCGAGGCCTCGGCACGGTCCTGCGCGAGTTCGCGCTGCTTCTCCTGGATCTTCTTCAGCGCGTCGACCTGCTGGGCGCTCAACTGGTCGAGCGTGGAGGCCTTGTCGAGGTAGTCGTCCGGATCGGCCGAGAGGAACAGCTGCAGGGAGGGGTCGATGCCGCCCGAGCGGTACTGGGCGCTGGCCATCGAACCCAGGCCGTCGCGCAGCTCGTTGACCTCTTCCTGGCCCCGGGCGACGTTGTCCTGGATGGTGGAGATCTCCTTCTGGAGCTTCTCCTGCTTCTCCTTGGCGCCGTTGTACTTCTCGGTGGCCTGCTCGGCCTCCTCGTAGAGCTTGTCGACCTTGGCCTTGACCTCGTCCTTGCTCGGCTTCTCGCTCGGCGCGGCGTTGGCGGCCTGCGAGCTGAGGGCGACGGCAGCGGCGGCTGCGGTGGTCAGCACGGTCACACGGGTGCGACTCGGCTGCTTGGGTCGACGATGGGACGCCACGGGGGCAATCTCCTTCTTGTGAGTGATCACCCGATCGGAGGTTCGAAGCCAGACCCTAGTGACCCAGCTGTGATCAGATCAAATCCTCACATGAAAAATCTCGGTGACCGAGCGCATCCTTTACCTACAACTCACGTGTAGTGATGCGTGTTGACGCTACGTTGCGTGACGGTCCCGTCAATTCGGGCATTCCCGGGGCATATTGCGCGGTTGGTGTTCAGGTTGCGCAAGGGGCGCGCGTCAACTGCGCGAGAGCCGCTTCAGGAGCACCGCGGAGGCCACCGGCCGCGCCCCGGCACGCGCCACCCCGTCCGCCACCTCACGGTCGGTCGAGACGACGATGACCGGCCGCCCGGGCGGCTCGGCCCGCACCAGCCGGCGGATCAACTCGTCGGCGGTGACACCCGGCTTGGAGAACAGCACCCGCACGCCGCGCGGCGGCGCCAGCAGCACCGGCGCGGCCAGCTCGGCGCCGTCGAAGACGCAGGTCACCTCGGCGCCGGACTGCGCGGCGAGCTGCGAGAGCTGCCCGAGGAGCCGCAGCCGCTGCTTCTCCAGGGGCATTTGGGGATAGCCGGTCTTGGTGACGTTGTAGCCGTCGACGACCAGATGGGCCTGCGGCAGCGCGAGGAGCTGGTCGAGGATGGCGGGGTCGTTCTCGGACAACGCCCGTGCGGCGATGTCCTTCGGGGTCATTCGTCCCGGTTCGACCGCGTCCACGGTCTCCGCCGGGCGTACGGACACCGGCGGCAGCGCCAGTTCCCGGCGCAGGCCCTGCGCCGCGTCCAGCACGGTGTCGAGCAGCAGCCGCACCCGCATGTCCTCGACGCTGCGCCCCTCGCGAGCGGCCCGCCGGGTCGCCTCCAGGGCGGCCTCGACCTCCCCCAGCCGCGCCTTCAGCCGCCGCGTCTCGCTCTCGGCGGCGGACACCTGGGTGTGCCCCTCGGCGCGTACGGCCTCCATCTCGCTGTGCACCTTGCGCAGCGCCGCCTCACCGCGCTTGACGTCGCTGAGTGCGGCGCGCAGCTTGCGGTGAAGCGATTCGGCTTCCTTGCGCGCCCCCTCCAGTTCGGCGCGCAGCCGCTCGGTCTCGGTGCGGGTGTGGTCGCGGGCGGCGGCGAGTTCGGCACGCAGCCGCTCCAGTTCGGCGCGGTTCTCCTCGTCGGCCCGCTCGGCGTCGGCCCGCTGGGCCTCCTCGCCGGCTGCGGCGACCAGCTTGACCCAGCCGACGGGGCGCAGCACATAGGCGGCGGCCGCCACGTCCAGCGGGTCGGCGGCCGGCGGCGGCGATCCGGAGGCGAGGGCACCGGCCAGCTCGGGCTGGGTCTCGCGGAACTTCTCGCCGATACGCTGCCGGAACAGCGGGTCGGTCTCCAGCGCCGCGGCCATCGCGTTACCGGCGAACTTGGCCCGGCGATTCGGGGCGAAACGGGCGTACTGCCGTAGCTGTGCGGGCAGTTCGGCCATGGTCAGCCCGCCGAAGCCGTCGGAGACGATCTGCACGACCTTCCGGCGCACCCCTTCGGGCAGGGGGCGGTCGAGCACCTCAGCGGCGCCGTCGCCCGGCCCCCCGCCTGCGGTCTCCACCATCCGTCACCCCATTACCCCTGCGGGGCCGCTCCCTGTCAGGAGCCGGCGCCCGGCCTGTCCACCAGTTCCACCTGATCCACGGCGTTGCACCACCGGCACCGCACCGACTCGATGGTCTCACTGACCACCTCGCGTTCCTCGACCTTCGGCTCACCGGCGAGGTCGAGATGGACGTACTCGACGACCTTCGAGGAGCGCGTCACGTCGAAGCGCGTCAGATTGCCGCAGAGGGTGCAGCGCCACCGCGTGGTGTCCGTCGGCAGGGGAACCGTCATCGTGGCTGTTCGCTTTCCTTCTAGTTTCGGTGATGCGTAGCTTCCGTGATGCGCCAGTTTCCCTGGAGCTTGTGGCTCGTAACCCTACGGCCTGGCGGGTCCTCGACGCCCGCCCCTCCCGGGCGGCGAGGCGGTCTGTGCGGTTGCGTCCGCTTACGTCATGCTCTGTGTTCATGATCAGCTTCTGGAGCACGCTGGGCCGCCGGGCGGGCCGCCCCCGGCAGGCGCCGGTGATGTACGCACTGATCGCCCTGTGCTGCCTGATCTTCCTGATCGGCCCCGCCTCGGGCCTCAATCCGGTGTACGGCCTCGGCGACGACCTGCTCGCCGCGCAGCGGGAGTACTTCCGCCACTGGGGGGTGGTGCCCGCAGAACTGTTCGAGGGTTCCCCCCGGGCCGTCCTCACCCCGGCGACGGGCCTCTTCGTGCACGGCAACTGGGTGCATCTGCTCGGCAACATGCTCTTCCTCTACGTCTTCGGCGTGATGACCGAGGAGCGGATGGGCCGCATCGAGTTCACCCTCTTCTATCTCTGCTGCGGCTACCTCGCGCTGCTGGGGTACGCGGTGGCAAACGCCGACTCCGAGCAGTCCCTGGTGGGCGCGTCGGGGGCGATCTCGGCGGTGCTCGGTGCCTTTCTGTTCCTCTTCCCCCGGGCCCGGGTGACCAGCCTCCTGCCGTTCCTGTTCTTCCTGCCGCTGCGGTTCCCGGCCTGGGTGGTGCTGCCCTTCTGGGTGGCCCTGCAATGGCTGGCGGCGGGCCGGGCGTCCAGCGGGCCGGGGGTGGCCTATCTGGCCCACCTGGTCGGTTTCGGCCTGGGCTTCGCTTACGCGTGGGCGCGATTCGGGAGAAGGAGGGGCACCGGGCGCGGCCTGGGCACGACGGTGGTGGGCGACGGGCGGGCGACTAGAGTGAAGCCCGCCCCAGCTCCGGCCCCCGAGGGAGAGAACCAGCCGTGATCACCGCGATCGTCCTCATCAAGACCAGCGTGGACCGGATCCCCGAGATCGCCGAGCAGATCGCCGCGCTGGACTCCGTCAGCGAGGTCTTCTCCGTCACCGGCACCTACGACCTGATCGCCATGGTCCGGGTGAAGCAGCACGAGAACCTCGCCGACGTCATTCCCGGCAGCATCAGCAAGATCCCCGGCGTGGAGGCCACGGACACCCACGTGGCGTTCCGGACGTACTCCCAGCACGACCTGGAGGCGGCGTTCGCGATCGGCCTGGACAACTAGGCGCTTGATCACACGGCGGGGACACACCGCCCGTCCACCGTGCGGTAGTTCCACTTCGCACCGTCGCGGACCAGTTCCCGCACCGCCCCGACGAACCGCTCGACATGCTCGTCCGGCGTCCCCGCCCCGAAGCTCACCCGGATGGCGTTGAGCGACTTCTCGCCGGGAGCCGCCTCGGGGGCGCCGCACTCGCCCTGCGTCTGCGGATCGCTGCCGAGCAGGGTACGCACCAGCGGGTGGGCGCAGAAGAGCCCGTCCCGGACGCCGATGCCGTACTCGGCGGACAGGGCGGCGGCGAAGTGCGAGCTGTTCCAGCCGTCGACGACGAAGGAGACCACGCCGACGCGGGGGGCGTCGTCGCCGAACAGCGACAGGATCCGGACCTCGGGAACCCCGGCGAGGCCGTCGCGGACCTTCTGGATCAGGTACTGCTCCCGGGCGACGAGGGCGTCGTGGCCGGCCTCGGTGAGCGCCTTGCAGGCCGACGCGACGGCGTAGGCGCCGATGACGTTCGGGGAGCCCGCCTCGTGCCGGGCGGCGCTGTCGTGCCACTCGACGTCGACCCCGCCGTCGGCCCGCCGGGCGACCTGGCGGCTGGCCCCGCCGCCCGCGAGGTACGGCTCGGCCTCGCGCAGCCAGTCGGCACGGCCGGCGAGGACACCGGCGCCGAACGGGGCGTACAGCTTGTGCCCGGAGAAGGCGACCCAGTCGACGTCCAGGTCCCGGACCGACACCGGGTGGTGCGGGGCCAGCTGGGCGGCGTCCAGCACGATCCGGGCGCCGTGCGCGTGCGCGGCCGCGGCCAGCTCCGGCACGGGCCACAGCTCGCCGGTGACGTTGGACGCGCCGGTGACACAGACCAGGGCCGGACCGTGCGGGTCACGGCCGGCCAGCGCGCGCTCCAGGGTCGTCACGGCCTGCTGCGGGGTGCGCGGGGCGTCGAGGTAGGTGACCTGGGCGTCCCGCCAGGGCAGCAGGGAGGCGTGGTGCTCGGTCTCGAAGACGAAGACCTGACAGCCGGCGGGCAGAGCGGTGGCGAGCAGGTTGAGCGAGTCGGTGGTGGACCGGGTGAAGACCACCTGGTCGTCGTCGCGGCAGCCGAGGAAGTCGGCGACGGTCCTGCGGGCGTTCTCGAAAAGGTCGGTGGAGAGCTGGGAGAGGTAGCCGGCACCCCGGTGGACGCTGCCGTAGTAGGGCGCGTACGCCGCCACATCGTCCCAGACGCGCTGGAGGGCGGGGGCGCTGGCCGCGTAGTCGAGAGCGGCGTAGGTGACTTCGCCACCGGTGACGAGGGGGACGGTGACGTCCCGCCCCAGAACGGGCAGCGGGGCACAGACGGACTGGTCGGCGGCAGCGGTGAAGACGGACATGGGTGTACTCCCGTGAGGCAGGCGGAGATCACCGCGCGAGCGGCACGCTCGAGCGCGGTGACGAAGAGAAAAGGGGATGCGGAGGCGGGGCTCTGCGGCCCTAGCGCATTCGCTTGCTCACGGAAGGCTCCCTCGAACGACCAGGACCCCTGGTGACGCGAGGGGTCCGCGCTTGTCGCGGGCCTTGCTGCCTGCGACCTGGTCTTCACCCGGGGCACCCCGCCACGGACGGAGGGTTGCCGGACAGCCGGCCGGGGCCTTTCAGCTGTCGCTCATGACCTGGTGCAGCATCTTGCCACATGATCTTCGGCTCGCAAGGCGCGGTCCAGAATCCGGACCGCGCCCCGCGTCACCTCCTGCGGCGTCAGGCGTTGCTCGCCGCCACCCAGCGGTCGAGCACCCGCTTGGCCGCGCCCGAGTCGATCGCCTCCGCGGCCTTCGCCGCCCCGGCGCGGATCTGCTCGGCCAGCGGCCCGTCGCCCGGCGCCAGCGCCACCAGCGCGGCCGCCGCGTTCAGCAGCACCGCGTCCCGGACGGGACCCGGCTCGCCGTCCAGCAGGCGCCGGGCGACCTCGGCGTTGTAGGAGGCGTCCGCACCGCGCAGCGCCTCCACCGGCACCAGGTCGATGCCGGCCTCGCGCGGGTCGAAGGTCTCCTCGGTCACCTTGCCGTCGCGGACCACCCAGACCCGGGACGTCGACGTGGTCGTCAGCTCGTCGAGGCCGTCGTCGCCGCGGAAGACCAGCGAGGAGTTGCCGCGCTCGGCGAAGACACCGGCGACGATCGGAGCCATCCTGAGGTCCGCGACTCCCACCGCCTGCGCCTTGACCTTCGCCGGGTTCGTCAGCGGGCCCAGGAAGTTGAACGTCGTCCGGATGCCCAACTGCCCGCGCGCCGCCGCCACATGACGCAGCGCCGGGTGGAACTTCACCGCGAAGCAGAAGGTGATCCCCGCCTCCTCGGCGACCTCGGCGACCCGCCCGGGCGTCAGCTGCAGGTTGACGCCCAGCTTCTCCAGCACGTCGGACGCCCCGGAGGCGGAGGAGGCCGCCCGGTTGCCGTGCTTGACGACCTTCGCGCCCGTGCCGGCGACGACGATCGCGGACATGGTGGAGATGTTCACCGTCTTCGCGCCGTCGCCGCCGGTCCCGACGATGTCGACCGTCTCCCCCGGCACCTCGATGACGTTCGCGTGCTCGTACATCGTCCGCACGAGCCCGCTGATCTCCTCGACGGTCTCGCCCTTGGCCCGCAGCGCCACCGCGAACCCGGCGATCTGCGCGTCCGTGGCCTCGCCCCGCATGATCAGGTCCATCGCCCAGGCGGTGTCGTCCGCGCTGAGGTCACGGCCGTCCAGCAGGCCGTTCAGCAGGGCGGGCCAGGAGCGGCCCGCCGCGGTGTCGCCTCCAGCGGGGGTCACAGCGCTCATCAGCCGCTCCTGGGTCCAGTCCCGTAGCACGGAACACGTGTCTCGAACTAGGTCCACCCTATCCAGCCCCGGGGACGGCGCAGGGCCCCGTCCGAACACCGGACGGGGCCCTGCGCCGTGGCGTGGCGAGTGCAGCGATCAGTGGTGGCCGTGGCCGCTCGTGATCTCCTTGTACTCGTCGACGGTCGGCTTGGGGATCTGGGCGTCCTCACCGTAGTAGGCGTTGCTGAGCTTGGCGCGCAGCTTCTCGGAGCCCGTGATCTTGCGCTCGACACCGTTCTCGTCGACCGCCGGGCCGATCGCGGCCGGCTCGTACTGTTCGTGTGCCGTGAGCGTGTACAGGGCCTCCTGGCTGAGCGGCTCGTGGACCTCGATGAACTCACCGTGCGGCAGGCGCTTGATGGTGCCGGTCTCCCGGCCGTGCAGCACCTTGTCCTTGTCCCGGCGCTGGAGGCCGAGGCAGATCCGCTTGGTCACGACGAACGCGATGACCGGTCCGGCGAAGAAGCCGATCCGGACGAACCAGGTGACCGCGTTGATCGACAGATCGAAGTGGGTCGCGACGATGTCGTTGCCACCACCGATCAACATGATCATGTAGGCGGTGACCCAGGCGACACCGAAGGCGGTACGGGTCGGGGCGTTGCGCGGCCGGTCGAGGATGTGGTGCTCGCGCTTGTCCCCGGTGATCCACGACTCGATGAACGGGTACAACGCGATCACCGCGAGGAACACGCCGAAGAGCACCAGGGGGACGAACACGCCCAGGACCAGGGTGTGACCCCAGAAGTCGATCTCCCAGCCGGGCATGGCCCGGACGAGGCCTTCGGCGAAGCCCATGTACCAGTCGGGCTGGGCGCCGGTGGACACCAGGTCCGGACGGTAGGGGCCCAGCACCCAGATCGGGTTGACGGTCGCGATGGCGGACAGGGCCGCGATGACGCCGAAGACCAGGAAGAAGAAGCCTCCGGCCTTGGCCATGTAGACCGGCAGCAGCGGCATGCCCACGACGTTCTTGTTGGACTTGCCGGGGCCCGCGAACTGCGTGTGCTTGTGGTAGAAGACCAGGATCAGGTGGCCGACCACCAGACCGAGCATGATGCCCGGCAGCAGCAGGATGTGGATCGAGTAGAAGCGGGCCACGAAGTCGGTGCCCGGGAACTCCCCGCCGAACAGGAAGAACGAGATGTACGTGCCGACGATCGGCACGGACAGGATCGCGCCCTGGGTGAAGCGGACACCGGTGCCCGAGAGCAGGTCGTCCGGGAGCGAGTATCCGGTGAACCCGGTGAACATGCCGAGGACGAACAGCAGGAAGCCGAACAGCCAGTTGATCTCGCGCGGCTTGCGGAACGCGCCGGTGAAGAAGACGCGCATCATGTGCACGAACATGCCGGCGAGGAAGATGATCGCCGCCCAGTGGTGGATCTGCCGGATGAGCAGACCGCCGCGCACGTCGAAGCTGATGTCCAGCGTGGAGGCGTACGCCTCACTCATCAGCACGCCCTGCATGGGGACGTAGCTGCCGTGGTACTCCACCTCGTTCATCGACGGGTGGAAGAACAACGTCAGGTACACACCCGTGAGGATGATGATGATGAAGCTGTAGAGGCAGATCTCGCCCAGCATGAAGGACCAGTGGTCCGGGAAGATCTTGCGCATGTTGGCCTTGGCCAGGGAGTAGATCCCGAGCCGGCCGTCGGCCCAGTCGGCGACGCGCTCGCCGGCCGGTGCCTTCCCGCGGGAGCGGGAATCGGAGGTGGTCGTAGTGCTCATCCGCGCTCCCAGAATGCAGGACCGACGGGCTCTTCGAAGTCGCCGAGCGCCTCGAGGTAACCCTCGTCGTTCACACCGATCCGCAGCTGCGGAAGGGCGTGCCCGGCGGGGCCGAAGATGACCCGGGCACCGTCGGACAGGTCGAAGGTGGACTGGTGGCAGGGGCAGAGCACGTGGTGCGTCTGCTGCTCGTACAGCGAGATCGGGCAGCCCACGTGCGTACAGATCTTCGAGTACGCCACGATGCCCTCGTGCGACCACTCGAGCTCGCGCTTGTCCTTGATGTCGCCCGGCTGGAGCCGCACGATCATCAGGGCCGCCTTGGCGATCTCGTTGTTGAAGTCGTGGTCGTGCTCCTCCAGGCCCTCCGGCTTGGCGAACGTGAGCGAGCCGACGATGACGTCCGCGGGACGCAGCGGCTCGTTGGTGTTCATGTTGACGAGGAGCTTGCCCTTCTTCCACAGCGTGTGGCGGAGCTTGTCCTCGGGCAGCGGGCCCAGGTCGCGCAGCAGGACGACGCCGGACAGCGGCACCAGCGTGAGCGCGCCGAACATCGTGTTGCGGATCAGCTTGCGGCGGCCGAGCGCGGACTCCTTGGCACCCTGCTTGAAGTCCGCGTGGACCTTGGCGCGGAGCTCGGGCGAGGCGGCGATCGGGTGACGCTCGTCGGCGATCTCCACGTCGGACATCAGGGTGCGGGCCCAGTGGACCGCGCCCGCGCCGATGCAGAACAGCGCGAGGCCCAGGGTCAGCCCGAGCGAGAAGTTCAGTGCGCTGATGTGCCCGAGCGGCCAGATGTAGATCGACTTGTCGATCGGGATCGCCACGAAGGCGGCGATGAAGGCGACCGTGGCCAGCATCGACAGCGTGAACAGCAGGGCCACCGTGCGCTCGGACCGCTTGGCGGCCCGCTCGTCGATGTCCTGGATCCGGTGCTCGTGCGGGGGCAGTCCCGGGTCGGCGAAGGGGTTCTTCTCGTCGGCGACGTCTACCTCGCCGGCCCGCCTGGCGGGCAGCTTCTCTTCTGGAATGTCTTGGCTACTCATGACTTCCTGGCCTTTGCGGTCCGGGCGGCGACCCACACGGCGACGGCGATCAGGCCGCCGAGGCCGAAGATCCAGCCGAAGAGGCCCTCACTGACCGGCCCGAGGCCGCCCAGGCTGAGACCACCGGGGCTCTCCGTCTCGGAGCTGTTGACCGCCTCCAGGTACGCGATGATGTCCTTCTTGTTCTGCTCGGTCAGCACCGTGTCGGGGAAGGAGGGCATGTTCTGCGGGCCCGTCTGCATGGCCTCGTAGAGGTGCTTCTGGGAGACGTCTTCGAGGGACGGCGCGTACTTGCCCCGGGTGAGGGCACCGCCCTTGCCGGTGAAGTTGTGGCACTGCGCGCAGTTGGTGCGGAACAGCTGGCCGCCCTCGGCGATGTCCGCGCCCTCCGTGCCGTACTGCTCCTCGGTCGGGATGGCCGGACCGGCGCCGAGCGAGGCGATGTACGCGGCGAGCTGGTCGATCTGCGCCTGGGTGTAGACGACCTTCTTCTTCGGGAGCTGGGCGCCCTGGGAGGTCGCCGCAGGCATACGGCCGGTGCCCACCTGGAAGTCGACGGCCGCGGCGCCCACGCCCACCAGGCTGGGACCGTCGGAGGTGCCCTGACCATCGGTGCCGTGACAGCTGGCGCAGCCGACGGCGTAGAGCTTCTTGCCCTCGTCGATGGCGAGGGACTGGGCCGTTTCGTCGGCCTGCGCCTTGTCCGCGGGCGCGAACACGGCGTACAGCCCCCCAGTGGCCGCCAGCGCAAGGAGTAGGACGACGACCGCCGCCAGCGGATGGCGTCGTCGTGCGGAGAGCTTTTTCACGGATTACCCCGGTGTCAGGATCTTCAGCGTCGAGTCTTCTGGAATGCGCGGGAGCGGGTCCCGGCTACTTGATCATGTAGATCGTGGCGAAGAGGCCGATCCAGACGACGTCGACGAAGTGCCAGTAGTAGGACACGACGATGGCGGCGGTCGCCTGCTCGTGGGTGAACCTCCGGGCCGCGTAGGTACGGCCGAGGACCAGCAGGAAGGCGATGAGTCCGCCCGTCACGTGCAGGCCGTGGAAGCCGGTGGTCAGGTAGAAGACCGAACCGTAGGGGTCGGACGAGAGCGAGAGGCCCTCGTGCTTCACCAGCTCGGTGTACTCGTAGACCTGGCCGCCGATGAAGATCGCACCCATCACGAACGTGACGATGAACCACATCCGGAGCTTCTTGACGTCACCGCGCTCGGCGGCGAACACGCCGAGCTGGCAGGTGAGGGAGGAGAGCACCAGGATCGTGGTGTTGGTCGCCGAGAACGGGAAGTTCAAGGCCGAGGCCTTCTCTTGCCAGAACTCGGGACCGGTCACCGATCGCAGGGTGAAGTACATCGCGAAGAGGGCCGCGAAGAACATCAGCTCGGAACTCAGCCAGATGATGGTTCCTACGCTGGTGAGGTTCGGCCGGTTGACCGACGGGTGCGCGTGCCCGGTATCTACTGTCGTTGCTGTCGCCACGACCGACATTATGTCGGTCGCTTATCCCGCCCTCACTCCGGGGGGTGCCGTTCGGAGTGTCCGCAGCGTGTGTACTGCCCGGATGGCCCAGGGAAGGCGTGCCCGAACCGGTGTTGACGAGGTGTTGAAGGGAGTAGCATCCGCCGCATCGGGCCGTTCCGTCCCGGCCTTTGCGTACGACGCCGACGTCTCGGAGGAAGCATGCAGCCGACCGCCACGGTGCTGGTCTACAGCGACAACTCCCACACCCGCGCCCAGGTGCGGCTGGCCGCCGGTAAGCGGCCCGCGCCGGACGTGCCGGTGGTGGAGTACGTGGAGTGTGCCACCCCCGGCGCCGTCCTCAGGGAACTGGAGAAGGGCGGGATCGACGTCTGCGTCCTGGACGGTGAGGCCGTGCCCATGGGGGGCATGGGCGTCTGCCGGCAGATCAAGGACGAGGTGTTCGACTGCCCTCCGGTGCTGCTGCTCATCGGGCGGCCGCAGGACGCGTGGCTGGCCACCTGGAGCCGGGCCGACGCGGCGGTGACGCTGCCGGTGGAGCCGGTGGAGTTCGCGACGGCCCTGGCCTCCCTGCTGCGGCAGAAGAGGCTTGCGAACACCTGAGGGGCTGATCACGGGGGCGTCGCCGTCCGGCCGGCCGTCCGTCAGACCGTCTGAGGCTGAAGCCGCACCCGCTCCGTCTCCGCGGGCCCCTCGGGGCTGCCCGTGACCAGGGCGCTGCCCTTGCGCCAGTTCGCCCACTCGACGTTCCAGTCGCCGAAGCCGTTGCCGAACGGCTCCATCGTGTGGCCGTAGGAGTTGACGACCTTGACGACGTCGCCGGGGCGGACGGTCTCGTAGAACCAGGCGGCGTTGCTGGTGTTCATCCCGACGCAGCCGTGGCTGACGTTGGCGGAGCCCTGGTCGCCGACGGACCAGGGGGCGGCGTGCACGTACTCGCCGCTCCAGGTCACCCGGGTGGCGTAGTAGACGGGCAGGTCGTACGACTCCGAGGTGCCCGCGGCGATGCCGACCGTGGTGCCGCGCATGCGTACGAAGTACTCCTTGCCGATGACCACCTTGACCCCGTTACGGGTCTCGAAGCCGGGCTTGCCCATGGTGATCGGGATGGAGTTGATCTCCTTGTCGTTCTTGTAGACCGTCATGTAGTGGCTGGCGCCGTCCGCGACGGCGACGATCCGGTCCCCCGTGGTGATCTTCAGAGGCTTCGCGGCGCCGCCCCAGAGGCGGTCGCTGATCTTGATGCCGTCGAGGTTGCTGCGCACCTGGACGGTCGCGTTGACCGGCCAGTACTCCTTGGGCCGGTAGTGGAGCTTCTTGTCGTCGACCCAGTGCCAGGAGCCCTCCACGACAGGGCTGGAGGCCACCTTCAGGCCTCGCTCGACGATCGCGCGCTGCGCCTTGTCCTTGACCGGCTGACTCAGGTCGGCGGTGATGGGCTGGCCCACGCCGTACTTGCCCGCCTCGGGGCCGAAGGTGACGTTCAGCCGCTTCTGGGTGCGGGGCTTGCCGGTGTCGAAGGTGACGACCCGCCGGCCGGGCGCCCCGTCCTCGTCCTCGGTGCTCACCCGGACCGTGTAGTGGGCGTCGGCGGCCAGCGCCGAGGTGCTGTGCCAGCGGGTGCCGTCGGCGGAGAGCTCGCCCGAGACGTGCCGCCCGTCGGCGTCCGTGGCCGTGACGTCCGTGATCCGGCCGTCAGAGCCCTCTGCGGTGATCTCCAGGGGCTTGTCCGGGTCGGCCTTCTTCCCGGCCTTGGTGGGGCCGTTGAAGGAGATCTGCTCCGCCGCGTCGTACGGGGTGGCGGACAGCGGGTTGCCGTCGCTGCTGCAGGCGGTGACGCCCGCGCCGAGGGCGATCACCACCAGCGTGCAACCGGCGACCATGCGGGTGCGCGAGGAGTGGCTCATGCCCTCACGCTAGGAAGATTCGTCAACCTCGGCGCGGTGAGTCATCCGTACGAGGGACTCGGTTGGTGTGAAACACCGAAATTGAAGGAGCCCGGACCCTCCTTGGCGGAGAGTCCGGGCTCCTGGAGCGCCGGGCGCCGTCTACTGGGTGCGGTTCTCACCGCGGTAGTACTCGAAGACCCAGCCCCAGAGGCCGATCAGGATCAGCGGGGCGGAGAAGTACAGCAGCCACCAGCCGACCGCGACACCCAGGAAGGCGAGGGCGCCACCGATGCCGAGGGACAGCGGCTGCCAGCTGTGCGGGCTGAAGAAGCCCAGCTCGCCCGCGTCGTCCGCGACGTCGGCCTCCTTGTTGTCCTGGGCGCCGGTGTCGACCCGCTTGGCGGTGAAGCCCAGGTAGAAGCCGATCATGATGGCCAGGCCGAAGGCCAGGAAGAGGGCCGTGGTACCGGCCGGCTCCTTCGACCACAAGCCATAGACGATCGCCATGGCGAGGATGAAGACGCTCAGCCAGATGAACATCTTGCCCTGGATCTTCACTTGCCGGCCTCCTTGCTACCCGCCAGGGCGCTGGCACCGTGCCCGCCGTGACCGAGCTCCTCGAGCGCGGCGATGTCGGGGTGGTGCAGGTCGAACGCCGGGGATTCGCTGCGGATCCGCGGCAGGGTGAGGAAGTTGTGCCGCGGCGGCGGGCAGGACGTCGCCCACTCCAGGGAGCGGCCGTAGCCCCAGGGGTCGTCGACGCCGACCGGCTTGCCGTACTTCGCCGTCTTCCACACGTTGTAGAGGAACGGGAGCATCGACAGGCCCAGCACGAAGGAGCTGATCGTCGAGACCATGTTCAGGCCGGTGAAGCCGTCGGCCGCCAGGTAGTCGGCGTACCGGCGCGGCATGCCCTCGGCGCCCAGCCAGTGCTGGACCAGGAAGGTGCCGTGGAAGCCGACGAACAGCGTCCAGAAGGTGATCTTGCCGAGCCGCTCGTCGAGCATCTTGCCGGTCCACTTCGGCCACCAGAAGTGGAAGCCGGAGAACATCGCGAAGACGACGGTGCCGAAGACGACGTAGTGGAAGTGCGCCACCACGAAGTACGAGTCGGAGACGTGGAAGTCCAACGGCGGCGAGGCCAGGATGACGCCCGTCAGACCACCGAAGGTGAAGGTGATCAGGAAGCCGGTCGCCCAGAGCATCGGTGTCTCGAAGGACAGCGAGCCCTTCCACATCGTGCCGAGCCAGTTGAAGAACTTCACACCGGTCGGCACCGCGATGAGGAACGTCATGAAGGCGAAGAACGGCAGCAGCACACCGCCGGTGACGTACATGTGGTGGGCCCACACCGTCACGGACAGACCCGCGATCGCGATGGTCGCCGCGATCAGGCCCGAGTAGCCGAACATCGGCTTGCGGGAGAAGACCGGGATGACCTCACTGATGATGCCGAAGAACGGCAGCGCGATGATGTACACCTCTGGGTGCCCGAAGAACCAGAAGAGGTGCTGCCACAGCAGTGCTCCGCCGTTGGACGCGTCGAAGATGTGCGCGCCGAACTTGCGGTCCGCCTCCAGCGCGAACAGGGCCGCCGCCAGGACCGGGAAGGCGAGCAGGACCAGGACACCGGTCAGCAGCACGTTCCAGGTGAAGATCGGCATGCGGAACATCGTCATGCCGGGGGCGCGCATGCAGATGATCGTGGTGATGAAGTTGACCGAGCCGAGGATGGTGCCGAAGCCGGACAAGGCCAGGCCCATGATCCACATGTCGGAGCCGATGCCGGGCGAGCGGACCGCGTCCGACAGCGGGGAGTAGGCGAACCAGCCGAAGCTCGCCGCGCCGTTGGGGGTGAGGAAGCCGCCCACCGCGATCAGCGAGCCGAACAGGTAGAGCCAGTAGGCGAACATGTTCAGCCGCGGGAACGCCACGTCCGGGGCGCCGATCTGCAGCGGCATGATCCAGTTCGCGAAGCCGGCGAACAGCGGCGTCGCGAACATCAGCAGCATGATCGTGCCGTGCATCGTGAACGCCTGGTTGAACTGCTCGTTCGACATGATCTGCGTACCCGGGCGGGCGAGCTCGGCGCGCATGAGGAGCGCCATCACACCGCCGATGCAGAAGAACGCGAACGACGTGATCAGGTACAGCGTGCCGATCGTCTTGTGGTCGGTGGTCGTCAGCCACTTCACCACGGCGTTGCCGGGCTGCTTGCGCCGCACCGGCAGCTCGTTCTCGTACGAGCCGGCCTCGGCGGCACCCGCGGGTTCGTTGAGGATGCTCACAGTTGGTTCGTCTCCCGGTTCTTCTCGTGAGGCGTCTGCTCGATGCCCGCGGGAACGTAACCGGTCTGCCCCTTCTTGGCGAGGTCCTTGAGGTGCTGCTCGTAGCGCTCCGGAGAGACGACCTTCACGTTGAACAGCATCCGGGAGTGGTCGACGCCGCACAGCTCCGCGCACTTGCCCAGGAAGGTGCCCTGCCTGTTGGGGGTCACCTGGAAGGCGTTGGTGTGGCCGGGGATGACGTCCTGCTTCATCAGGAACGGCACCACCCAGAAGGAGTGGATGACGTCACGCGACGTGAGTACGAAGCGGACCGTCTTGCCCTCCGGAAGCCAGAGGGTGGGGCCCGGGTTACCCGTCTGCGGGTTCCGCTCACCCGGCGTACCGCAGGCGTAGACCCCGCCGGCGTCCGCCGGGAACTCGTCCTTGTACCGCTTCGGAATGGCGTCCAGCGCGGGGGCCGTCTTGGCGTTGCCCGTGGAACCTTCGACGTTCTCGACGTAGTTGAAGCACCAGCTCCACTGGAAGCCGACCACGTTGACCGTGACGTCGGGCTTCTTCGACATGTCGAGGAGCTTCGTCTCGTCGCGCGCCGTGAAGTAGAAGAGGACCGAGACGATGATGATCGGGACCACCGTGTACAGCGCCTCGATCGGAACGTTGTACCGGGTCTGCGGAGGGATCTCCACCTTGGTGCGACTGCGCCGGTGGAAGATCGCACTCCACAGGATGAGGCCCCACACCAGCACGCCGACGGCGAGCGCGGCAGCCCAGGAGCCCTGCCACAGGGAGAGGACGATCGGCGCCTCTTCCGTGGTGGGGGTGGGCATACCGAGGCGGGGGAAGTCCTCCCATGTGCAACCGGTGGCGGTCGCCAGGACCAGGCCCGCGGTCAGTGCCTGCAGCAGCTTCCGCCGCATCGGGCGCCGCGGCGTGGGGGTACCACCCGCGCCTTCCGGGCTGCGGGGGAGGTCGGAGCCGTTGGGACTCACGTAGCGCCTTCCCGAGAGTCTCGCCCGCGCGGTCGGCTGCGGCCTTCTCGCTGGTCGGTCGCCGCCCTGCGTCGGGCAGGGGTTTGGATGTTTATGCGGACCAAACCCTAGCCGACGCCCTCCGGGGGTTCGCGGGGAGGGTGCCCGAACGCGCCGCCGGGTCAGCCGAAGGGGTCGGTTGCCCGGCTCTGGGCTGGTTCTGACGGTGGGTTCGGCGCGCGTGACGACCCGGACCAGCGGGTTCTCGGGCGAGTGGGGGCCGTCGCCGGTTCCCCGCGCCCCGGCGGGGCGCTTAGCGTTGCCGTATGCCCTACTTCGACACCGCCTCCTCCGCTCCCCTCCACCCCGTCGCGCGGCAGGCGCTCCTGGCCGCCCTCGACGAGGGGTGGGCCGACCCCGCGCGGCTGTACCGGGAGGGGCGGCGGGCGCGGATGCTGCTGGACGCCGCCCGGGAGGCGGCCGCGGAGGCGGTGGGGTGCCGGCCGGACGAGCTGGTGTTCACCTCCTCCGGAACGCGCGCCGTGCACACGGGGATCGCGGGTGCTCTGGCCGGACGTCGGCGCGCCGGGCGTCACCTGATCGTGTCAGCGGTCGAACACTCCTCGGTGCTCCATGCGGCGGAGGTGCACGAGCGGGAGGGCGGTACGGCCACGCAGGTGGCGGTGGACCGGGAGGGCGCGGTGCGTGCCGGCGGGTACGCCGAGGCGCTGCGGCCCGACACCGCGCTGGCGTGTCTGCAGTCCGCCAACCACGAGGTCGGGACCGTGCAGCCGGTGGCCGAGGTGGCGTCGGTGTGCCGGGAGGCCGGGGTGCCCCTGCTGGTGGACGCGGCGCAGTCACTGGCGTGGGGGCCGGTGGCGGGTGACTGGTCGCTGCTGACGGGGAGTGCCCACAAGTGGGGCGGGCCGTCGGGGGTGGGGCTGCTGGCGGTGCGCAAGGGAGTGCGGTTCGCGCCTCAAGGGCCCGCGGACGAGCGGGAGTCGGGGCGGGCCGCCGGGTTCGAGAACATCCCGGCGGTCGTCGCGGCGGCGGCCTCGCTGCGGGCCGTGCGGACCGAGGCGGCCCAGGAGGCCGTACGGCTGCGGGAGCTGACGGAGCGGATCCGGAGGCGGGTCCCGGAACTGCTGGGGGACGTCGAGGTGGTGGGCGATCCGGAGCGGCGGCTGCCGGGGATCGTCACCTTCTCATGTCTCTATGTCGACGGGGAGACCCTGCTGCACGAGTTGGACCGCGCCGGCTTCTCCGTCTCGTCCGGGTCGTCCTGCACGAGCAGCACGCTGACGCCGAGCCATGTGCTCAAGGCGATGGGGGTGCTGAGCGAGGGGAACGTGCGGGTGTCGCTGCCCCTCGGGGCGCCGGAGGCGGACGTCGACCGGTTCCTCCAGGTGCTGCCGGGGGCGGTCGCGGCGGTACGGGACAAGCTCGGGGCGCCGGCGCCCCGCACGGTCGTGGAGGACGACGCGCTCGTCGTCGACGCGGTGGGCAAGCTGTGCCCCGTCCCGGTGATCGAGCTGGCCAAGGTCATCGGGGACGTGCCCGTGGGCGGCACGGTCCGGGTCCTCGCGGACGACGAGGCGGCCCGGCTGGACATCCCGGCGTGGTGCGCGATGCGGGGCCAGGAGTACGTGGGTGAGGAGCCGGCGGACCGCGGCACGGCCCACATGGTCCGCCGGCAGGTGTAGATCAGCTCAGGTGCGTGCGGACCTCGTCGGCCGCGTCATGGCCGTACGCCTTGGTGAAGCGGTCCATGAAGTGGGCGCGGCGCAGGGCGTACTCCTGGGTGCCGACCGTCTCGATGACCAGCGTGGCCAGCATGCAGCCGACCTGCGCGGAGCGCTCCAGGCCGACGCCCCAGACCAGGCCGGACAGGAAGCCGGCGCGGAAGGCGTCGCCGACGCCGGTGGGCTCGAGCTTGCGCTCCTCCTCCGGGCAGCCGACCTCGATCGGGTCCTCGCCGGCCCGCTCGATGCGGACGCCCCGGGCGCCGAGGGTGGTGACGCGGTGGCCGACCTTGCCGAGGATCTCCTCGTCGCTCCAGCCGGTCTTCGACTCGATGAGGCCCTTCTCGTACTCGTTGGAGAAGAGGTACGTCGCCCCGTCCAGCAGGATCCGGATCTCCTCGCCGTTCATGCGGGCGATCTGCTGGGAGAAGTCGGCGGCGAACGGGATGTCCCGGGAGCGGCACTCCTCGGTGTGCCGGAGCATCGCCTCCGGGTCGTCGGCACCGATCAGCACGAGGTCGAGACCGCCGACCCGGTCGGCGACGGTCTTCAGCTCGATCAGGCGGGCCTCGCTCATGGCGCCGGTGTAGAACGAGCCGATCTGGTTGTGGTCGGCGTCCGTGGTGCACACGAAACGGGCCGTGTGCAGGGTCTCGGAGATGCGCACGGAGGCCGTGTCGACGCCGTGCCGGTCCAGCCAGGCACGGTATTCGTCGAAGTCGGCGCCCGCGGCGCCGACCAGGATCGGCCGGGTGCCGAGCTGGCCCATGCCGAAGGCGATGTTGGCGCCCACGCCACCCCGGCGGACATCGAGCTTGTCGACCAGGAACGACAGCGAGACCGTGTGCAGCTGGTCCGCGACGAACTGGTCGGCGAAGCGGCCGGGGAAGGTCATGAGGTGGTCGGTGGCGATGGAGCCGGTGACTGCGATGCGCACGGCGTGGAATCTCCCGGGTGGAGGGGGTTGACGATTCACGCTACCCGGTTGCGGTGGCGCCGTTGAAGCGGATGGCCGGATGGGCGCGAAGTACTGTCCGGAAGGGGGACGCGCGGCTTCGAAGCGGCGAAAACTACCCAATAGTAGATCTTTCTTCGCCTGCCTGGACGTGCCTACGGTGCCGCTATGACGAAACTCGACGCCCCGGCTCCCACCCCCGTCGACCTGGAGGGTGACCTGGCCTCGCTGCGCGGCGACTGCGCCCGGATGGTGCCGCACTGGTCGGCGCCCGACCGGCACGCCGCCCGCCCGGTCCCGCCGTCGCTGATCCACGGCGTGACCGTGCCGCCGAAGTCGGCCCGGCTGCTGGACGCGATGTCCGACTACGGCGACTGAGCGCCCCCTTTAGGGAACCGCGCGCTCCCCCGCTGCGTCCCATCGCTGTCCCCCGGGAAGGGGATACGCGATACGACCTCTCAGCGTGAGCTGTGCAGCCGAAGGAGCGATGCGGTGAACACCGAGCGACCCGACAACGGCGACGACGACGTCGCGGGCGGGACCGGCGCCGCCGAGCGGAACGAGGACGAGCGGGACGGCGGGACCTCACCAAAGGCTTCGCAGGACACGGACCGGGACGCGCAGGCCCCGGAGGGGGCGCAGGCCCCGGAGGGGGCGCAGGCCCCGGCCCCGGAGGAGGAGCACGTCGCGGGGGATCACGACGCCCACCGGCCCGCCCGGCGCCGCTCCCCCGCCGTCATCGCCTCCGTCGCCGCCGCCGTGCTGCTGGCCGGAGGCGGCGGCGCCTACCTCGCCGCTTCGGCCGGCGGCGGCTCCGGCGGCGGCGCGGGCTCCGGCGCCCCGGCGGGCGACGGCACTCCCCCGCCGCTCGCCCTCGACGGCTACTCCTCCGCCGCCCCGGACGGCATCGCACCCGGCGAACCCGACCCCGACGGCGTCGTCTACCAGGCCGGCGGCGGCCTTCCCGAAGGCCCGGGTTCGGCTGCCGTGCACTGGCCGGAGGGCGAGGTCGGCAAGGAGGACGTGGCGAGGCTCGCCGGGGCGCTCGGCCTCGACGGGACGCCGGTCGCCGAGGGGCAGGCCTGGCGGATCGGGGGCGGCGACGGTCAGGGCCCGGCCCTTCAGGTGAACCGGCAGGCGCCCGGCACCTGGACCTTCCACCGCCACGCCCCCGGCACCGACGACTGCCGGGGCACCACGACGTGCGCCAAGAACCCCTCCTCCGGTTCCGCCGACCCGGTGAGCGAGGCGGCGGCACGGGAGGCGGCCGCGCCGATCCTGAAGGCGGTCGGCCAGGACACCGCGAAGGTGGACGCCGGTCAGGTCATGGGTGCCCAGCGGGTGGTGAACGCCGATCCGGTGGTCGGCGGGCTGCCGACGTACGGATGGCCGACGGGCGTCACGGTCGGCGCCCAGGGCGACGTGGTGGCCGCGAGCGGCCAGTTGACGGCGCCGCAGGAGGGGGCGGCGTACCCGGTGCTGAGCGCGGAGCGGACGCTGGAGCTGATGAACGCGGCGCAGGGACCCGCCCCGCGAGCCGGCGTCGGGGGCTGCGCCAGTCCCGTACCGCTGGAGGGTGAGCGGCCGGCAGCGCCCTGCGAGGAGGTGCCCGGTGCTCCGCAGCGGGAGCGGATCGCCGTTAAGGAAGCGGTGTTCGGGCTGGCCTCGCACTCCGTGGGCGCGCGGCCGGCACTGGTGCCGTCCTGGCTGTTCGAGGTGCGGGCGCCGGGGGCGCAGGACAGCTTCACGGTGACGTATCCGGCGATCGACCCGAAGTACCTGAGCCCGGCGCCGCCGCAGGGGCAGCCCAGCCCGCGGCCGTCGGAGCCCGGGGACGCGCCGAGCACCCGTGACGTCCGGGTGGAGGGCTACACCGCCGAGGGCCGGGAGCTGACCGTGAGCTTCACGGGCGGCGTGTGTGCCGACTACGACGCGAAGGCGGTCGAGGGGCCCGGCAAGGTGACGGTGACGGTGACGGCGAGGCCCTGGAAGGACGCGGTCTGCATCATGATCGCCAAGGTCCAGTACCGGACCGTGCAACTGCAGGAGCCGCTCGGCGACCGGAAGGTGGTCGGCGCGGACGGCAAGGGCGTGCCGCTGGAGAAGCCGGGGGCGCGACTGCCCCGCTGACCCGGCACATGAAGGCGGCGGCCCCCGGAGAGGGGGCCGCCGCCTTCACTTCTGCCGTGGACGCGGCCGCTCAGCTGAAGGAGTCGCCGCAGGCGCAGGAACCCGTCGCGTTCGGGTTGTCGATCGTGAAGCCCTGCTTCTCGATGGTGTCCACGAAGTCGATGGTGGCGCCGCCCAGGTACGGAGCGCTCATCCGGTCGGTGACGACCTTGACCCCACCGAAGTCCTTCTCCACGTCGCCGTCGAGCGAGCGCTCGTCGAAGAAGAGCTGGTAGCGCAGGCCGGAGCAGCCGCCGGGCTGGACGGCGACGCGCAGCGCGAGGTCGTCACGGCCTTCCTGGTCGAGCAGCGCCTTCACCTTGGACGCGGCGGCGTCGGTCACGATGATGCCGTCGGTGACGGTGGTGGACTCGTCCGATACGGACATCTACATCTCTCCCGGGTTGTACGGAGACTGCTTGCCGACGGTTGCAACCGGCGGGGACGCGGATTCATTCCGGGCCGGGCCCGTGTCTTCTCCTTGGCGCCCTCTTCATGCTCGCACATGCCCCCGTGGACGCACAGCGGCCCGTGGACAGCGGGGCAACGGCATTCGACAGCGAGGTGTCGGGATTCACGTCACACCGACACTATGGCCATCGTCAAACTGACGTGAAGAGGTTATGATAGATAGCGTCATTCCGACGAAAAGTCGAAGAGATGTCCCGTATGTCCCGTCGGTCCGGCTCCCCCGGTCGACGAGCCGCAGAACAGAAAGGGTGCGTGTCGTGACCACCGCCCAGACCCAGGAGCTCGACGTACAGCCGACGCCCCTCGCCCTGCTGCTGCTCGGCCGTGAGGCCGACCCGAGGAGCGAGCGCGGCGTCGAGTGTCCCGGTGACCTGCCCTCGCCGTCCGACCCGGACCTGGTGATGCGCGCCCGCGCGGCCAAGGAGAAGCTGGGTGACAAGGTCTTCGTGCTCGGCCACCACTACCAGCGCGACGAGGTCATCCAGTTCGCGGACGTCACGGGCGACTCCTTCAAGCTGGCCAGGGACGCGGCGGCGCGCCCGGAGGCCGAGTACATCGTCTTCTGCGGCGTGCACTTCATGGCCGAGTCCGCGGACATCCTGACCGGCGACGACCAGAAGGTCGTGCTGCCGGACCTGGCCGCCGGGTGCTCGATGGCCGACATGGCGACGGCCGAGCAGGTGGCCGAGTGCTGGGACGTGCTGACCGAGGCCGGGGTGGCCGAGCAGGTCGTGCCCGTCTCGTACATGAACTCCTCCGCCGACATCAAGGCCTTCACCGGCAAGCACGGCGGCACCATCTGCACCTCGTCCAACGCCAAGCGTGCCCTGGACTGGGCGTTCGAGCAGGGCGAGAAGGTGCTGTTCCTGCCCGACCAGCACCTCGGCCGCAACACGGCGGTGCGGGACATGGGCATGTCGCTGGACGACTGCGTCGTCTACAACCCGCACAAGCCGAACGGCGGCCTGACCACCGACGAGCTGCGGGCCGCCAGGATGATCCTGTGGCGCGGTCACTGCTCGGTGCACGGCCGCTTCAGCCTCGACTCGGTCAACGACGTCCGTGCGCGCATCCCGGGCGTGAACGTGCTGGTCCACCCGGAGTGCAAGCACGAGGTGGTGGCCGCCGCGGACTACGTCGGCTCGACGGAGTACATCATCAAGGCCCTGGAGGCCGCGCCGGCCGGCTCCAAGTGGGCCATCGGCACGGAGCTCAACCTGGTCCGCCGGCTGGCGAACCGTTTCGCTCCGGAGGGCAAGGAGATCGTCTTCCTGGACAAGACGGTCTGCTTCTGCTCGACCATGAACCGCATCGACCTGCCCCACCTCGTCTGGGCCCTGGAGTCCCTGGCCGAGGGCAACCTGGTCAACCGCATCGAGGTCGACAAGGAGACCGAGGCGTTCGCGAAGCTCGCGCTGGAGCGGATGCTGGCGCTGCCGTAGCCGCGGCGCCGCACCGACGTGAAAGGGGGCCGCACCTGACAGGACACCGTTGGCGAATGGCCCCTGCGACGTGACGTCGGTCTGTCCCACCGCGTTGGTGGGGCAGGCCGACGTTGTGTTTGGGGTGGGGTTGAGGGTGTCGTTGCGTCCTGAGGTGCCGGCGGATGTGCCGGAGGAGACAGCGAGGGTGGCTCGTGCGGCTTTTCCGAAGGGCTGTCTGGCTGTCCGGATGCGTGACGTTCTCGGCCCGGTCTTCGCGGACGGTGAGTTCGCGCGGCTGTTCTCCGACCGGGGACGGCCAGCGGCATCGCCCGGCAGGCTGGCGATGGTCTCGGTGTTGCAGTTCGCCGAGGGCCTTTCGGACCGGCAAGCCGCGCACGCGGTGCGGTCGAGGATCGACTGGAAGTACGCCCTCGGCCTGGAGCTGAGCGACCCTGGTTTCGACTTCTCCGTGCTCAGCGAGTTCCGCGACCGGCTGATCGGCGGTGGTGCCGAGGCCCGGTTGCTGGACGCAGTCCTGGAGAGCGCTTCGGCTGCCGGGCTACTCAAGGCCGGCGGACGACAGCGCAGTGACGCCACGCATGTCCTGACGGCGGTGCGGGAGGTGAACCGGCTGGAGTCCGTGGTCGAGACGGTGCGGGCGGCGCTGAACGCGCTGGCGGTAGCGGCCCCCCAGTGGCTGGCCGAGTTGGCGCCGCCGGAGTGGTTCGACCGGTATGCGTCCCGCCCCGAAGACACGAAGTTCCCCAGCCGCTGGGCCGCCCGCATCGGCCATGCCGAGCAGGTCGGCCAGGACGGCATGACGCTGCTGCAAGCCGTGTGGTCACCTGATGCGCCCACCTGGCTGCGGCAGCTTCCGGCGGTGACATTCCTGCGGCAGATGTGGGTGCAGGAATACCAGGTCAGCGACGGTGGAGTGGGTTGGCGTAAACCCCAGGACTGCCCGCCGGGACGGTTACGCATCCGCTCGCCCTACGAGCCCGATGCCCGCAACGGTGCCAAGCGCGACCGGGCCTGGTGCGGCTACAAAGTCCACCTGACCGAGACCTGCGAACCCGATGCACCGCACCTGGTCACCCAGGTGGTGACCACCACTGCCGCTGCTGCCGATGTCGAGGTCACCGACCAGATCCACGACGGTTTGGCCCGGCGGGACCTGGTTCCTGACGTCCACCTGGTCGATGCCGGCTACATCGACGCCGCTCACGTGGTGGCCGCCCGCCGCGACCACGGCATCGAACTGCTGGGACCGGTTGCGGTGAACACTGGATGGCAGGCCGCCGCGAACAACGGCTACACCATCGACGACTTCACCGTCGACTGGGACAACAAGCGGGTGACCTGCCCGAACGGCAGGACGAGCACTCAATGGCAGCACGATGGGCGACGCTCGGCAGGCCCCGTGATCCGGGCCCGCTTCTCACCCGCGGACTGCCGTCCCTGCCCCTCACGCGACGAGTGCACCCGCAGTGTCACCTCCATGGGGCGAGAGATCACCCTGCGGCACCGGGACGAACACGAAGCACTACGCACAGCCAGACGAGATCAGCAGACCGAGCAGTGGCAGCAGCGCTACAGGCACCGCGCCGGCATCGAAGGCACCATCTCTCAAGGCGTCCGCGCCTTCGGCCTGCGCAGATCCCGCTACCGAGGCCACTCCAAAACCCATCTGCAACACCTGCTGACTGCAGCCGGAATGAACCTCGCCCGCCTCGACGCCTGGCTCACCGACACCCCACTCGCCCCGACCCGCACCTCACACTTCGCAGCACTCAGCCCCACCGGATAGACCCGGTGGGGCTGAGCGAAGGGCCATTCGCCAACGGTGTCCTGACAGGTGCGGCCCCCTTCGTCATCCGGTCAGACCTGCGCCGGCTCCGGATCCGGCCTCGGCTCCGCCGGGGTCTGCGACTTCGCCTGCCGCTTCGCCGCCCGCTTCTTCGCCCGGCGCTCCTTGCGCAGCTCCAGCATCGCGTAGAGCGTCGGGACCAGCAGCAGGGTCAGCAGGGTCGACGTGATCAGACCGCCGATCACGACCACCGCCAGCGGCTGGGCTATGAAGCCGCCCTCGCCGGTGAGGCCCAGGGCCATCGGGAGCAGGGCGAAGATGGTCGCCAGGGCGGTCATCAGGATCGGGCGGAGCCGGTGACGGCCCCCCTCGACCACGGCCTCGACGACGCCGTACCCCTGCCTGCGGTACTGGTTGATGAGGTCGATCAGCACGATCGCGTTGGTCACCACGATGCCGATCAGCATCAGCATGCCGATCATCGCGGGCACGCCCATCGGGGTGTCGGTCGCGAGCAGCAGGCCGATCGCGCCCGTCGCGGCGAACGGGATGGAGACCAGCAGGATCAGCGGCTGGACCAGCGACCGGAAGGTCGCGACCAGCAGCATGAAGACGATCGCGATGGCCGCCAGCATCGCCAGGATCAGGTTGACCTGGGCCTCTTCCTGGTCCTCGGTGACGCCGCCGATCTGGACGGTGGCACCCTCCGGGAGGTCCAGCTTGTCGAGCTTCCCCTGCAGCTCGGTGCTGATCGCGCCCGTGTTGTCGCCGGTCGGCCTGGCGGTGACGGTCGCCGCGCGCTGACCGTCGATCCGCGTCATGGAGACCGGCCCGTCCACCTCCTTCACGGTCGCGATGTCACCCAGCCGCACCGGGCCGAGCGGCAGCCTGCGCAGCTCGGCGAGGGTGTCGGCCGGCTTCTCCGAGGTGATGACGATGTCCCGCTCGGTGTCGTCCAGCGTCGCCGTGCCCGCCGTGGTGCCCCGCACCGCCTGGGCCACGGCCGCGCCCAGCGTCCGGTCGTCGAACCCGGCGGCCGCCGCCGAGGGCTTGGCCGTCACGGAGATGCGCGGCACGCTCTGCGCCAGGTCGCTGGTGACGTCCGTGACGTCGTCCAGACCCGCCACCGTCTTGCGGACCTGCTCGGAGGCCTCGCGCAGCACGTCCGCGTCGGCCGCCTTCACGACCACGCTGAGGTCCTGGCTGCCGAAGCCGTCACCGACCGAGACGGTGGTCGTGCCGATGCCGTCGAGCTTCTTCAGGCCGGCGTCGACGCGCTCCTGGACGTCCTTGGACGACGCCGAGTCCTCCAGCATCACCGAGTACGAGGCCTGGTTGGTGTCGGTGCCGCCGCCGAAGGCGGCCATGAAGCCGGAGGAGCCGACCGTCACCTGGTAGTCCTTGACGCCCTCGGTGCCGGCGAGCAGCTGCTCGACCTTCTTCGCCTGGGCGTCGGTCGCGGCCAGGCTGGTGCCGGGCTTCAGCTCCTGCTTGACGGAGAGGACCGCCTGCTCGCCCGGGTCGAAGAAGTTCGTCTTCAGCAGCGGCGCCATGGCGAAGGTGCCGATCAGCACCACGACGGCGATGGCCACGCTGGTCAGGCGGCGCCGGGTGGCGAAGCGCAGGACGGGGACGTAGAACCGCTGGAGCCTGCTCCTCGCCTCCTTCTGCTCCGCCTGGCGGCGCGCTTCCTCGGCGTCCTCGGGGGTGCCCTTGGGTGCGCGCAGGAACCAGTACGACAGGACCGGTACGACCGTCAGCGAGACCAGCAGCGAGGCCAGCAGGGCGGCGGTCACGGTCAGCGAGAACGAGCCGAACAGCTCGCCCACCATGCCGCCTACCAGACCGATCGGCAGGAACACCGCGACCGTGGTGAGCGTCGAGGACGTCACCGCGCCGGCCACCTCACGGACGGCGTTCAGGATGGCCGACTGGCGCTCCTCGCCGTAGCCGAGGTGCCGCTTGATGTTCTCCAGCACCACGATCGAGTCGTCGACGACCCGGCCGATGGCGATGGTCAGGGCGCCCAGCGTGAGCATGTTCAGGGACAGGTCGCGCGTCCACAGCACGATCAGGGCCAGCACGACGGAGAGCGGAATGCTGACCGCCGTGACCAGCGTCGAGCGGATCGACGCCAGGAAGACCAGGATCACCAGGACCGCGAAGAGCAGACCGAGCCCGCCCTCCGTGGTGAGGCCCGAGATGGACTTGCTCACCGCCGGGCCCTGGTCGCTGACGACCGTGACGGTGGCGCCGGAACCGAGGTCCGCGCGCATCCCGGGCAGCTTGTCCTCGACCGCCTCGGAGATGGCGACCGCGCTGCCGTCGCGGTCCATGGTGACGGCGACGGCGAGGCTGGGCCTGCCGTTGGTACGGGTGAGGGAGTCGGCCTTGGCCTGCTTCTCGGTCACCTCGGCGACCGCGCCGAGCCGCACGGGCTTTCCGGCGCCCTCGCCGGTGATCATCAGGTTCTCGATCTGCCGCAGCGAGGTGAGGGCGCCGCCGACCTGCACGGTGCGGTTGCCGCCGTCCTCGTCGAAGGAGCCGGCCGGGACGGTGGCGCCGCCCGCCTGGAGGGCCTGGACGAGGCTCTGGACGGTGAGGCCCGCCCGGGCCAGCTTGCGGTCGTCCGGGGTGACGGCGACCTGGAGGTCCCGCACGCCGTCGACGGTGACCTGACCGACGCCGTCGATGTCCTTCAGCGCCGGTACGACGGTCCGGTCCAGCCGGTCGGCCAGCGCCTGCTGGTCCTCGCCGGAGGTGACGGCCAGGACGACGGTCGGGATGTCGTCCGTCGAGCCGGCGATGACCTGCGGGTCGACGTCGTCCGGGAGCTGGACGCGGGCCCGGTTGACGGCCTGCTGGACGTCGGCGACGAGCTGGTCGGTGTTGTTGCCGTAGTCGAAGGACGCCATGATCACGGCGTTGCCCTCGCTCGCCGTGGAGGTGACGCCCGTGATGCCGTCGACGGCTTCGAGGTTGGCCTCGATGGGCTCGACGACCTGCTTCTCGACCACGTCCGGGGACGCACCCTGGTACGGCGCGAGCACCGACACCATGGGCAGTTCGATGGTGGGCAGCAGTTGCTGCTTGAGCTGTGGGATCGCGATCGCACCGAAGGCGAGCGCGACGATCGACATCAGCCCTATCAGGGCCCGTTGCGCGAGGCTGAATCTGGACAGCCAGGACATGGGTCAGCGTCTCTCTTCCGTGGCCTGAGCAGGAGCGGCGGGCACAGCTGAGCGCCCGTCCCTACACCCTGGGCCATCGCTCCCCGTCGATCCGTCGCCCCTGGGTCCATTTCCTTATACGGCGCCTACTCCGGCCGCAGTACGGCGGGGCGGGGTCAGTCCACCCTTGGACGTACCAGCCCCGACTCGTACGCGATCACCACCAGCTGCGCCCGGTCGCGGGCGCCCAGCTTGGCCATGGCCCGGTTGACGTGGGTCTTCACCGTCAGCGGGCTGACCTCCAGACGCTCGGCGATCTCGTCGTTGGAGTGCCCGCCCGCGACCTGTACGAGCACCTCGCGCTCGCGCACGGTCAGCGCGTCGAGGCGCTCGGCGCGGGCGAGGTCGCGCTCGGCGTCCTGGCCGTCGCCGCCCTGGGCGAGGAAACGGGCGATCAGGCCCTTGGTGGCGGCCGGGGAGAGCAGCGCCTCACCGCCGGCCGCGACACGGATCGCCGTGAGCAGCTCCTCCGGCTCGGATCCCTTGCCGAGGAAGCCGGAGGCGCCCGCGCGCAGCGACTGCACCACGTAGTCGTCGACCTCGAAGGTGGTCAGGATGACGATCCGGACGTGGGCGAGGCCGGGGTCGGAGCTGATCATCCGGGTGGCGGCGAGCCCGTCGGTGCCCGGCATCCGGATGTCCATCAGGACCACGTCGGCGCGCTGCTCCTTGGCCAGCCGTACCGCCTCCGCCCCGTCGGACGCCTCGCCGACCACCTCCATGTCGGGCTCGGAGTCGACGAGCACCCGGAAGGCGCTGCGGAGCAGCGCCTGGTCGTCGGCGAGCAGGACACGGATCGTCATACGGGGTCCTTCGCTGAGGCGGTGCGGGACTTGACCGGCAGGATCGCATGCACGCGGAAGCCGCCGCCGTATCGGGGGCCGGTGGTGAGGGTGCCGCGCAGGGCGGTGACGCGCTCACGCATGCCGAGCAGTCCGTGGCCACCGCCCGAGACCGGGCCGTCGTCCTCGCCGGAGCCGTTGTCGAGAACGGTGATCTCGATGTTGGGCCCTACGCGGACGACGCTGACCTCGGCCCTCGCCGCCGTACCGGCGTGCTTCTGGACGTTGGTGAGCGCTTCCTGGATGACCCGGTACGCGGCCAGGTCGACGGCGGCGGGGAGGCTGGTGCCGCTGTCGGTGCGGGCGACCTCGACGTGCAGGCCGGCGCTGCGGAAGGTGCCGACGAGTTCATCGAGGCGGTCCAGCCCGGGGGCGGGCTCGGTCGGGGCCTCGGGGTCGTCGGACTGGCGGAGCAGGCCGACGGTGGCACGCAGCTCGTTGAGCGCGGAGCGGCTGGCCTCGCGGACGTGCGCGAGGGCCTCCTTCGCCTGGTCGGGGCGCCTGTCCATGACGTGCGCGGCGACCCCGGCCTGCACGTTGACCAGGGCGATGTGGTGGGCGACCACGTCGTGCAGGTCACGGGCGATGCGCAGCCGTTCCTCGGCGACCCGGCGGCGGGCCTCCTCCTCACGGGTGCGCTCGGCCTTCTCGGCGCGCTCCCGGATGGCCTGCACGAAGTCCCGGCGGCTGCGGACCGCGTCGCCGCCAGCGGCGGCCATGCCGCTCCAGGCGAAGACGGCGAGGTTCTCCTGGGCGTACCAGGGCAGCGGGCCGGCGAGCATGGCGGCGCCGGTCAGCACGGTCATGGTGAGCAGGCCGACGCGCCAGGTGGTCGAGCGGTCGGTGGTGGCGGCGACGGTGTAGAGGGCGACCACGGCGGCCATGGCGACCGGGGCCCTGGGGTCACCGGTGACGAACTCGACGACGGAGAAGGTGCCGGTGAGGCCGAGGATCCGCAGCGGTGCGCGGCGGCGGAACACCAGGGCGCCGGCGGCGAGCACCATCAGCACGAGGCTGAGGGTCTCCGGGGTGCGCAGCACCCAGTCGACGCCGTGCTTGTCGCGCGGGTCCACGAAGGAGCCGGCCACCATGCAGGCCAGGACGCCGGCCGCGAGCGCCGCGTCCAGCGCCGTGGGGTGCGCCTTCAGACGACGACGGGCGCTTTCGAGGGTGCTCACGGCTGCCAACGGTACGGGTACGCCGCGGGGCTGGGAACGGGGGCCGGCCATGCTCCCGCCGGCCGGCCCGCGCTGTTCGTCAGCCGCCGGGGATGAGGCCGTCGTCGCTGAGCATGTCGCGGACCTCCTCCAGGGTCGCGTCGGAGGAGGGGAGTATCAGTTCCGAGGGTTCGAGGGAGTCGTCCGGGAGGGGCTCGCCCAGTTCACGGACCTTGGTGAGGAGGGCCTGGAGGGTACGGCGGAAGCCGGGGCCGTCCCCGTTCTCCATCTCCGCCAGGAGCTCGTCGTCCAGCTTGTTCAGCTCGGTGAGGTGGCTGTCGGCCAGCCTCACCTGGCCCTCCCCCATGATCCTTACGATCATGTCGCCCTCCGGTGAGTGACTACTGCTTGTCGAAGCGCGGGGTGTCCTGCGGCTGCTGCTGCGCGCCGGCCTGGTCCTTGCCGCCCTCGATGGCCTGCTGGCCACCGGTGCCCCCGGCCAGCTCCGCCTTCATGCGCTGCAGCTCCAGCTCCACATCCGTACCACCGGAGAGGCGGTCCAGCTCGGCCTGGATGTCGTCCTTCGCCATGCCCGTGGGGTCGTCGAGCGCGCCCGAGGCCAGCAGTTCGTCGATCGCGCCGGCCCGGGCCTGGAGCTGGGCCGTCTTGTCCTCGGCGCGCTGGATGGCCAGGCCGACGTCGCCCATCTCCTCGGAGATGCCGGTGAAGGCCTCCCCGATCCGGGTCTGGGCCTGGGCCGCGGTGTACGTCGCCTTGATCGTCTCCTTCTTGGTGCGGAAGGCGTCGACCTTGGCCTGGAGCCGCTGGGCGGCCAGGGTGAGCTTCTCCTCCTCGCCCTGGAGCGTCGCGTGCTGGGTCTCCAGATCGGTCACCTGCTGCTGGAGGGCGGCCCGGCGGGAGAGCGCCTCGCGGGCCAGGTCCTCACGGCCCAGGGCGAGCGCCTTGCGGCCCTGGTCCTCCAGCTTGGTCGACTGGGTCTGCAGCTGGTTCAGCTGGAGCTCCAGGCGCTTGCGCGAGGTGGCCACGTCCGCGACACCGCGACGGACCTTCTGGAGCAGCTCCAGCTGCTTCTGGTACGAGTAATCGAGGGTCTCGCGCGGGTCCTCGGCCCGGTCAAGGGCCTTGTTCGCCTTCGCGCGGAAGATCATCCCCATACGCTTCATGACACCGCTCATGGGCTTCGCGCGCCCCCTTCTGACGGACTCCGGCTCCAGCTCTGCGACAGAACCCACAGTACGGGCCCTGCATCCATTACCGCACTGTTCGGGGACGGATGCGCTCATCCCCAAGGACGAGTGAGTGCGCTCCCGCTCCGGCGTAGGGAGTAGGTGGTCCCCGGGTATGCCCCGGAGGATCCGGAGGGACCCGGGAGCGTACGCATCGTCCCGTCTGTCCCCTTACAGACGACTGGTGTTGCGGGATCGTTCCCCGCGGGGCTGGGGTCCATGCCCCGCGACCCCGTACCCTTGGGTTTTGTGTTCCGTAGCCGCGCCAAAGACGAGAAGGCCGCCGTCGCCGCCCAGGCCCAGGTGACCGACTCCCAGCAGACCCGTGACCCGCAGGCCCCGAAGGGCCGGCCGACGCCCAAGCGCAGTGCCGCGCAGTCCCAGCGCCGCAGCGTCGCCAACACGCCGACCACGCGCAAGGAGGCCGCCAGGCGGCAGCGCGAGGAGCGCCGTGCCGCCATGGAGCGGCAGCGCAAGGCGCTGGCCGGCGGCGACGAGCGGTATCTGCCGGCGCGTGACAAGGGTCCGGTGCGCCGGTTCGCCCGCGATTTCATCGACTCGCGGTTCAACATCGCGGAGTACTTCCTGCCGATGGCCGTGGTGATCCTCGTGCTGAGCATGGTGCGGGTCCCGGCGCTGCAGAGCATCGCGCTGCTGCTGTGGCTGGTGGTCATCGTGCTGATCGTCCTGGACTCGATCGCCACCGGGTACCGGCTGAAGAAGCGGCTCGCCGAGCGCTTCCCCGACGAGAACAAGCGCGGCGCGGTCGCCTACGCGCTGATGCGCTCCCTCCAGATGCGCCGACTCCGGCTGCCCAAACCGCAGGTCAAGCGCGGAGAGCGGCCCTGAGCGCGACGTCTTTCCCGGGGGGTGCGGACAACGCCCGGCTGAGCGGGCCCGGCGGGTTGCGTGATGTCGTACGGCAGGAGCTGGTGGCCCGGCAGCTCGATGAGCAGATAGCCGGGCGGTTCCCGGTCGGGCAGCGGCTGCGCGTGCTCGACGTGGGGATGGGCCGGGGCACGCAGGCGCTGCGGCTGGCCCGCGCCGGGCATCAGGTGACCGGCATAGAGAAGGACGCCTCCATGCTCGCCGCGGCGCGTTCGGCGCTCGGTGCGGAGCCGGAGGGGATCCGGGAGCGGGTGCGGCTCGTCGAGGGGGACGGGCGGGACACGGGCGTCCACTTCCTGCCCGGCAGCTTCGACCTCGTCCTCTGTCATGGCGTGCTCATGTATGTCGACGATCCGGACCCGCTGCTGGCGGGGCTGGCGCGGATGCTCGCGCCGGGCGGGCTGCTGTCGCTGCTGGTGCGCAACGGGGACGCGCTGGCCGTCCGGCCGGGGCTGTCCGGCGACTGGGGCACGGCGCTCGCCGCCTTCGACACGACGGCGTACCGCAACCGGCTGGGCCTGGACGTCCGGGCCGACCGGCTGGGCACACTGACGGCCACGCTCGCCGGCATCGGGGCACCGCTGCACGCCTGGTACGGGGTGCGGGTCTTCACCGACACCGCGGCGGACGGGGCACAGGCGCCGGCCGACGTGGGGACGCTGCTGGCGGTGGAGGAGCGGGCCGGGCGGACGGACCCGTATCGCGGGGTCGCGGCGCTGCTGCATCTGTGCGGGGTACGCGGCTGACCCCGTTCGGGCGTACAGCCTGGGCCCGGTACACGGCCGTGACGCCAGACTCGGGACATGGAAGCTCACCCTGTCCGGGGTTCGCGCCGTGCCGCGGGCCTGTCGTGCTGCCTTCTCGTCCTCACCGGCTGCACCGTGGGCGGATCGGCGCCGCCGCCGCAGGGCACGACCACGCGGGCCGCCGCGCCGAGGGCGGCGAACGACCTGCAGAGCGACTACCAGAAGGTGATCAAGGACGTCCTGCCGTCGGTCGTGCAGATCCAGGGCCGCAGCGAGCTGGGCTCCGGGGTGGTGTACGACGACAAGGGGCACGTCGTCACCAACGCGCACGTCGTCGGTGAGCAGCGGACGTTCCGGGTGACCACCGCCAACAGCGAGGACGAGCTCGCCGCGCGGCTCGTCTCCTCCTATCCGGAGCAGGACCTGGCCGTGGTGAAGCTGGACCGGCCGCCTCGGGGGCTGCGGCCGGCGGCGTTCGCGGATTCGGCGAAGGTCGAGGTCGGGCAGATCGTGCTGGCCATGGGCTCGCCGCTCGGGCTGTCGTCCAGCGTGACCCAGGGGATCGTCTCGGCGACCGGACGGACCGTCACGGGGCCTGCCGAGGGCGGCGTTTCGGGGGCGACGATCGCCAACATGGTGCAGACCTCGGCGGCCATCAACCCCGGCAACAGCGGGGGCGCCCTGGTGAACCTCGACGGGCAGGTCGTCGGCATCCCGTCGCTCGCCGCGACCGACCCGAGCCTCGGGGAGGGCGCGGCGCCCGGCATCGGGTTCGCGATCCCGGCGTCGACGGTGCGGGCGATCGCCGATCAGATCGTCCGGGACGGCCGCGTCACCGAGTCGGGCCGGGCGGCGCTCGGCATCACGGGCCGCACCGTCGTCGACGACGAGTACCGGCCGGCCGGGGTGGCCGTCGTCGAGGTGCGGGCCGGCGAGGCGGCGGCCGAGGCCGGCATCCGGCCCGGGGACGTCATCACCAAGCTGGGTGACACGGACGTCACCAGCATCACCTCACTCGCCGAGGCGCTGGCCGTGCTGCGGCCGGGCGAGCGGACGACGGTGACCTTCACCCGGGACGGCGGGCAGCGGACCGCCGACGTGACGCTGGGCGAGCAGTAGCGGGCGGTGGGAGGGGCGGCCGCGCGGGCCGCCCCGGCCCGTCAGGTCTGTTCCGCGTGCAGGCTCATCGGCCCGTAGATCTCGGTGGCGTCCTCGTACAGCCGCACCTGGTCGGCGCCTCCTTCGAGCAGTTCCTTCCAGTGCTCCCCGACCCAGGACTCGGCGTCGCCCTGCGTGGTGAACTCCTCGGGCTGCACCGCCGGCTGGACCTCCGTCCCGTCGGCCTTCTCGAACCGCCACGTCCATGCCGCCATGTACGCCTCCCAGCTGTCAGGACCTGCAGAGCCTGCGCCGGATCAGGACCCGGCACCCGTCCAGAGCCTATGCGCTCGGCCGGGTGAGCCGTCATCAGACCGCGGATGACCGGCCGCACCGTGGGCGGTGGGAACCGCTCGCGCCCTCGCCGGAGAGGGTCACGGCCACCGTGCCGCGTCGCCCGCCGGAGGTCCCGGACGCACGGGACCGGCAGTGCCCCCGCGCCCCCCTGGCGTCCCGGACACGCCGGAAGAGCAGTCGCCGAGACGGCCGGGGGCGTCCCCGGACGCGCACCACGGGTGGCGACCGGAGAAAATCGGATCGTGGAACTCACTCTGCTCGGCACCGGCGCCCCCGCGGGCCTGCCCCGCCCCGACTGCCCCTGCGCGGCGTGCGCGGCCGCGCTCGGTCGCGACGCGCGCGCGGCGACGGCCGTGCTCGTGGACGGGGCGCTGCTGCTCGACCTGACCCCCGGCGCGGCCTTCGCGGCGGCACGGGCGGGGCGGTCGCTGGCCGGGGTGCGGCAGGTGCTGCTGTCCCATCCGCACAACGGGCCGCCGGTGGAGGTGCCGGCCGGGCTGCCGCAGCCGGGACGGGTGCCGGACGGGCGGGAGTTGGCGTTGCTGACGGGGCATCGGGTGCGGGCGCTGGCGATGGACTCGCCGGGGACGGGGTACGCCGTGACCGGGCCGGACGGCAAGCGGCTGCTGTATCTGCCGCCGGGGTGCGCGCCGGCGGGACTGGAGGAGGGGACACCCTCGGCGGAGCCGTACGACATGGTGCTGGTGGACGTCGTGGGGCGGCCGGACGCGCTGGCCCGGCTGCGGGCGGTGGGCGCGGCAGGGCCCACGACGGACGTCGTCGCCGTGCACCTGGATCACGACGTGCCGCCCGGGCCCGAGTTGCGGCGACGGCTCGCGGCGGCGGGCGCGCGGGCGGTGCCGGACGGGGCGACTCTGGCGGTCGGGGCGTACGAGAACGTGCCGGACGTGCCGCGCCGGACGCTGGTGCTGGGCGGGGCGCGGTCGGGCAAGTCGGTCGAGGCGGAACGCCGGCTGGAGGCGTTCCCCGACGTGCTGTACGTCGCGACGGGCGGCACCCGGGGCGGGGACGGCGAGTGGGCGCAGCGGGTGGCCGCGCACCGGGAGCGGCGCCCGGGGTCGTGGCGGACGGTGGAGACCTGCGACCTGGTGCCGCTGCTCGGGCAGGACGGCCCGCCGCTGCTGATCGACTGCCTGTCGCTGTGGCTGACGGACGCGATGGACGCCGTGGGCGCGTGGGACGACGCGGAGTGGGCCGACGGCGGCGAGAAGGCGCTGCGCGAGCGGGTGCGCACGCTGACGGACGCGGTGCGCGGCACACGCCGGATGACGGTCGCCGTGTCCAACGAGGTGGGCTCGGGCATCGTCCCCGCCACGGCGTCCGGGCGGCGCTACCGGGACGAACTCGGGCGCCTGAACGCCGCGTTCGCGGCCGAGTGCGAGCAGGTGCTGCTGCTGGTGGCGGGGCAGGCGCTGGTGCTGCGGGGGTGAGGGCATCCTCCCGGACCGGCCGCCACCCCTACGGCTGCGGGTTCTTGCGGGCGATCACCCGGTACGCGTTGGAGTAGGAGCTGCGGCGGATCAGGGGCGCCAGGGCGTGGTCGGCCGCCCTCGCGGTCAGGCGGAGCGGCGCGGCGGCCGCGGTCAGGGCCACGCGCGCGGCCTGCTGCGGGACGGAGGGCGGGGTGGCCCGCCAGGGGGTGTCGGCGGGGACGGCCCGGGAGAACAGGCGGGCCGCCGCCGTGGCGAGGTCCGTGGGGGTGTGCGGGGCGCACGTGTCCGTGGTGAGGATCGTGCAGTTCTGGGATTCCACGGCCTCCAGGACGTTGGTCTGCGGCAGCAGGTGGAGCTGGCCGGGCTGCGCATGGCCGGGCCACCACTTGCCGAGGAGGGCGGCGAAGCCGCTCTGCGGATCGGCCAGTTCGAGGACGAGGTGCCCGCCGGGGCGCAGGGCGGCGATGGCCGCCTTGAGCTCCTCACGGGGTGACGGCGCCCGTTCCAGCTGGTGGAAGACGCTCACCACGTCGTAGCGGCCCCGCAACCGGCCCAGCAGGCCGGGGGTGGTCAGGTGCCCCACGTAGGCCTCCTCCACGCGTTCCGTCGCGCGGGCGCGCAGCACTCGCGGCGTGGGGTCCGTGCCGTCGAAGGACGTGTACGGGAGCCACTGCTGCGCGGTGGCCGGGAAGTCCCCGTCGCCCGTGCCGACGTCCAGCCAGCTCTCCGGTTCCGGGATGTGCAGCATCGCCCGCACGCGCGCGCGGTCCAGGCGGCGCGCGGGCGGGCTCTCGTACCCGTCCCGGTCCCGGTGGTAGAACGCCATGCCCTCGGGTGTGAGGCCCGGGTTCTGGAAGACGTGCGCGCAGTCCTCGCACTCCTCCACGGTGAAGGTGCCCGGCTTGCCCTGGATCACGTCGGGGGCGGTGAGGCGGACGCGCAGGCGCTGCCCGCCGCACCAGGGACAGCTCTCGCGGCGCGGCGCGTGGAAACGCTCGGTGCCCTGGGCGAGTTCGGCCAGGTACTTGGCGCGGCGCAGGTCGATCGCCGGCAGGGCGGAAGGGGCGGACGACGACATGGGCGGCTCCCGGGGCGCGACGGACAGGGCGGGGAGGGACGTACGACAATCCGCTGCAAAACGGAACGTATGGGATCGCGATCTTGGGTGCAACGACGTGGTGGGTTCGTGGTCGCCCTGTGGCGCCGTCCCGTTCGGCGGGGGCCGGTACTGTTCGGCGAATGAGCTCGCTGAATCTCGACGACTTCACCGACCAGATCGAGCGCCCCGACGGCGGGGTGCGCCGCGACGCGGAGGCGCGCCGGGAGCGTCAGATCGTGCCGCCCGGATCGCTGGGGCGCCTGGACGACCTCGGTGAGTGGCTGGCCGCGGCGCAGGGCGCCGCTCCGGTGCGGCCGGTCGAACGGCCGCGGGTGGTGCTGTTCGCGGGTGACCACGGTGTCGCGGAGCTGGGGGTGTCGGCGCGGCCCGCGGGCAGCGCCGTCGAACTGGTGCGCGAGGTCCTTGAGGGCGGCCGCCCGGTGTCCGTGCTCGCCCGGCGGCTCGGTGTGCCGGTGCGGGTCGTGGACATGGCGCTGGACTGCGATCCGGGGGCGCTGCCCGAGGATGTGGTCAAGCACCGGGTGCGGCGGGGCAGCGGACGGATCGACATCGAGGACGCGCTGACGGCCGAGGAGGCCGAGGCGGCGTTCCGGGCCGGGGTCGCGGTGGCCGACGAGGAGGCCGACTCCGGTACGGATCTGGTGGTGCTCGGCGATGTCAGCGTGGGCGGCACCACGGTGGCCGGGGTGCTGGTGGCGGCGCTGTGCGGGACCGACGCGTCCGTGGTGACCGGGCGGGGCGGGCTCGCGATCGACGACCTGGCGTGGATGCGCAAGTGCGCGGCGATCCGCGACGCGCTGCGGCGGGCGCGGCCGGTGCTCGGGGACCAGTTGCAGTTGCTGGCGGCGGTCGGCGGGGCCGACGTCGCGGCGATGACCGGGTTCCTGCTCCAGTGCGCCGTGCGGAAGCTGCCGGTGATCCTGGACGGCGTGGTGGCCGCCGCGTGCGCGCTGGTGGCGCAACGGATCGCGTTCCGGGCGCCGGACTGGTGGCTGGCCGGGCACGACAGCGGGGAGCCGGGGCAGGCCAAGGCGCTGGACCGGATGGCCCTGGAGCCGCTGCTCGACCAGGGGATGTCCGTCGGGGAGGGCGCGGGGGGCCTGATGGCGCTGCCCCTGGTGCAGGCCGCCGCGGCGCTGGCGGCGGAGCTTCCCGAGAAGCCCGAGGTCAAGGAGCGCGCGCCGGCCGAGGAGCCGGAGGGGGCGTAGCGGACGCCGGGGGGCGCGGGTCACACGGGGCCGTGGCAACGTTAGGTTGCTTGCGGTCTCTGTACGTGCCGTCGCGTCCGCGCGTCGCCCCGCCGCACCCCGGAGCCGCCCCCCGATGAACCCGTTCGCCCGCCGGGCCCGCGCCGAGTGGGGACGCTGCACCGTACGGTCCGTGAGGGGCTGCGCGCGCGGCGGACACGGGCCCGTGCCGTTGGCGCTCGCTGGGGTGTGCCTCACCACCCTGCTGCACTTCGCGCACGGCCGGTCCTGGGGCCATCGGCTGGTGGAGAACGCCGGGACCGTCCGCGCCGAGGACCCCTTCTGGGCGGCCCTGCTGCGCACTCCCCTGTCGCTGTTCGTGCCCGCTCTGGACCTTCCGGTGTGGGGTGCGCTGGCGCAGATCCTGCTGGTGTTCGGGGTCGCCGAGATCTGTCTCGGCCGGTGGCGCGCGCTCGCGCTCGCCTAGTCGGCCTCGCGGTGTACCTCGGGCCTGCGGTACGGGGCGTATGTCACCGCCGCGGCCGTCGTCGTCGCGATGGTGGTGGAGGTGGTGGTGAAGCAGAACCTCGCCGGCAAGGAGCACCTGGCGGCGATCGCGGCGGTGCTGCTGCTGTGCGCGCTCACCGCGCTGCGTCAGTGGCTCTCCAGGGCCCGGGCGCGTTCCGGGTCGGGGGTGCCGCCGAGCCAGTCCTGAAACTTCCGGGTGGGGCCGAGCCAGCGGCGGTCGTGATGGTAGGCCCGCAGACGTGACCTGGCCCGGGCTCGGGGGCGGCGGCGGTAGAGGTGCTTGGCCCAGGGCGAGCCGGGGCGGGCCAGCCGGATCGCGCCGAACACGGCGATGAACGGCACGATCACGCCCAGGATCGCCAGCCGGGTCTTGCCCTTGACGAGGGCGACGAGCGAGAGCAGGAAGTTCGCGGCGACCGTGGTGATGACCGAGCCCCGGTCCTGGAGTTCGTCCCGGTCGAGGTCGTTGACGCCGAACGGGGAGAACCCGGCCACCCACAGGCCGACCAGCGCGGCGGTGAGCACGACGGCCTCGACGCTCTTGCGGCCCGCCTCGGTCCAGTACACGTCCGCCAGATGGAGGATCAGCGCGAACTCGTCCAGCACCAGGCCCGCCCCGATCCCGAAGATCACCGCCGAGAGGTAGGACCCGAAGCCCTGCCGGCCGCCGGCCACCGCACCGAAGCCGCCGACGAGGGTGAGCAAGACGCCGGGCACCACGTGGTGGACGTGCACGCCGCCCGCGCTGACGTTGCGGAAGGGGCCCCGGCCCGCCCGGATCATGCGGGTGATCAGCCGGGTGATCAGGAAGGTCAGCACGAAGGCGGTGAGGGCGAGCAGCAGGGGGAGCTTGCCGGGCTCGATGATGTTCCGTTCCAGCCAGTTCCCCATGGGACCAAGTGTGCCCAGGATCGGGGTGAAGTGCTCCGCAAGCGGTCGCGTAACCTGCCCGGATGCCCCTGATCCCGCCCGCGCACGGTCTCCGCTTCGCCTTCGGCACCCTCACGGTCCTGCCGGTACGGGTGACCCGCTGGGACCGCGAGGCCGCGCGCGGCGGGATGCTCTGCGCCCCGCTGGCCGGGCTCGTCGTCGGCCTCTGCGCGGCCGGTGCCGGTCTGCTGCTGCTGTTCCTCGGCGCGAGCCCGCTGGTGGCCGCCGTCGCCGGTGCCGCCGTTCCCGCCGTCCTCACCCGCGGCCTGCATCTGGACGGCCTGGCCGACACGGCGGACGGGCTGGGCAGCGGCAAGCCCGCCGAGGACGCGCTGCGCGTCATGAGGCAGTCGGACATCGGGCCGTTCGGGGTGCTCACCCTGGTCTTCGTCCTGCTCACGCAGGTGGCGGCCCTGGCGCAGCTCTACGACGGCTCCTGGATCCGCGGTGCGCTCGCCACCGTCGTCGCGGCCACCGCCGCCCGGGTGGCGCTGACGCTGGCCGCCCGCGCCGGGGTGCCGGCCGCCCGTCCCGAAGGGCTGGGCGCGGCCGTCGCCGGGGTCGTCCCGGTGGCCGGTGCGGTGGGTGCCGCCCTCGCGGTGACCGGGGCCGCCGCGGCCGCCGGGGCGCTGCTCGGCCCGTACGGCGTCCTGCGCGCCGCCCTCGCGGTGGTCGTCGCCGCCGTCGCCGCCGAGGTGCTGCTGCGCCACTGCGTCCGCCGGCTGGGCGGCGTCACCGGCGATGTGTTCGGCGGGCTGGCCGAGACGGCGGCGACGACGGCGCTGCTGGTGCTCGCCCTGGCGTGAGGCGCCTCAGCAGGTCCGGCGCCAGACCCCCAGGTCGTACTTCTTCAGCAGCGAGCTCAGCTTCAGCCTGCGGGACTGGGCGCAGAAGCGGGCGGTGGCAAGTTCGTACTCGGCGTGGAAGACCGCCTTGCCCGCCTCGACGAAGGGCGTGAGGGCCTCGCATTCCCCGTACTGGGCGCACTGTTCGTTGACCGCGAAGTCGAAGTCGCCGACCAGTTCGGGGATCTGGTCGAGGTCGTTCTTCAGGCCCACCGCCATGCCGCGTTCGTGGGCCAGGCCGGCGATCAGGCGGTTGTAGCGGAGCTGGTCGGCGGCCGTGAGCGGGAAGCCGGTGGGGTTCTTGTAGCCGTCCATGTTGTCCGGCTCGACGGCGTCGAAGCCCTTGTCACGGCACATGTCGATGCGAGCGGCCATCAGCGGCCGCAGGACGTCGGTGCGGCGGATGTCGAGCCAGCGTTCGCCCTCCCAGCCGTTGCCCTTGCCGAGGACGGCCTGCGGGAACTTCCGCGCGTCCGGCCGCCAGTCCTCCCATGCGCCGGTGGAGAGGTAGCAGATGACCTTGCGGCCCTTGCCGTGCAGTTCGGCGACCGTGGCCGCGGAGTTGTCGAAGCCGTCGATGTCGTAGACCGGCGCGTCGACGGAGGTGTCGAGACGGCCGCGCAGCTGCCACTGCCAGTCCGTACCGGGGCGCGGTTGCCATATCTCCCCGGGCGGCTGCGGATCGGAGGCGCAGCCCGCGAGCAGCGTCAGCAGGGCGACGAGGAGGATCGGGCGTCTCACCGTGAGGGCTCCAGGGTGTGCGGCGACGTAACCCACGGATGATCTCCCAGGGGACCGGCGGGGTGCTCATCGGTGGGCGGTGGCCCTTCCCAGCAGGGCGCAGACCAGGGCCACCTGCGCCACGGCCGCGCAGCCGTACACCGTCACGCCTATCAGGTGCGGGGCTCCGGTGCGGGTGACCAGGGCGAGCGTCTGGGCGAGGGCCGCCGTGCCGCAGATCGCCGCCGCGCCGAGGACCGCACCGAAGGACTGGAGCAGCAGGCCCGTCCACAGCACCACGCCGAGCAGCAGCAGGCCGGCCAGCCGGACGCCGCCGGGGAGCGGGGTGTGCGGCCACAGCGCGGCGGTGGCCGTCGCGAGGGCGAGCAGGGCGGCGAGGTAGCCGGTGAGGCACTGCACGACGGTGCGGGTGGCGGCCCGCCAGAAGGCGCGGGGTGTGCCGGTGGAGCGCAGCCCGGCGAGGCTGCCGCTGCGGAAGCGGTGCAGCAGCCATTCGGCGGGGCCCATGCTGAGCGTGAGCGCCACGGCCGCGGGTGCGGCGAGCGCGCTCGGCCCCTGCCCCGTGAGGACGTCGCCGAGCGCGGCGTGCAGCAGGAGGACACCGCCGGCCAGGCCGAAGAGGGCGTACGGCAGGGAGGCGGAGAGCCGGGGGCCGCTCCTGCGGGGCGGCAGCGGGCCCAGCGCCCCGAACGGCAGCAGTGCCGTCAGCCCGGCCGTCCAGCTGCCCTCGCCCGGTTCCCGCACCGCCGACGCCACCTCCCGCACCGCGACGGCCACGACCGCCGCCAGGGAGCCGCACAACAGGGCGATACGGGCGGCCTCGGGCACGTCCGTGAGCGAGGAGACCACCGCACCCGCCGCCATCGGCAGCAGCGCGGCGAGCAGGGCCCGTTGACGGCCGAGGACCAGCAGGGCGGTGGAGGCGCCCAGGTAGCAGGACTGGCCGGCGGCGAATGCCACGGCGGTCCCGCCGGCGTCGCCCGCGGCGGCGAGGGCGGTGAGGGCGCCGAGCACGGCGCCGAGCGGGCCGCCCACGAGAAGACAGCGGCGGGCGGCGGAACGGTCGCCGAGGCCCAGCCAGGAGTACGCGCGGTGGGCGAGCCCCTGGTTCCAGGACCAGCCGGCCAGGGCACCCGCGAGGAGCGGGACCGTGCCCGCCGGGAGGCCGAAGTCGTCGCGCGGGCCCGCGAGGAACGGGGCACCGAGGACGTAGGCGAGGCCGGGGAGGGCGAAGACCACGCCGCGCAGCAGGCAGCCGAGGAGGCCGGCCTGCCAGGGGTCGTGGACCGGACCGCCGGGTTCGGGGTAGCGGCGCTCGACGCGTGCGTAGAGCTCCTCGGCGAGGGCGAACGAGTTCCGCACGCCGTACCGCTCGCGTATCTGCGCGTCGGACAGGCCGTCGGACTCCAGCAGCGCGGCTATCTCGTCGGGATGGACGGCGGCGGCCACGGCGTCGTCCAGGCGCTCGGCGAGTTCGCCGACCGGGTCGGGCACCGCCCAGCCGGGTGTGGCGCGCTGGCGCGGGATCACGGGCAGCGTGTCGGGGCGGCCGGGAGGCGGCCCGTTGCTTCCGCTCACCAGCCGGTTCCCCTCGTCGCGACGGCCGCGTACCAGGGGTCGTGCAGTTCGGCGGTCCAGTCGGCGACCGTCTCCAGGGCCGGCTCGTAGACCTCGGCCCGGCCCGCGAGTTCCTGGTAGATCGTGCGGAAGTTCTCCACGCAGCGGCGGAGTGTGAAGCGGTCGATGACCCGCCGGCGGGACAACTCGGCGAGTTCCAGGCGCCGTTCGTCGTCCCGTAGCAGCGTCAGCGCCGCCGCCGCCATCTTCTCCGGCTCGCGCGGCGGCACGACCAGGCCCGTGTCGCCGACCGCCTCGCGCACTCCCCCGACGTCGGTCGAGACCGTCGTACGCCCGCAGGACATGGCCTCGATGATCGAGAACGGGAAGCCCTCGGAGATGGACGACAGCATGACGAGATGCCCGGCCGCGTAGGCACGCCAGACCTCGCTGACGCGGCCCTCGAAGGTGAGGCCGTCGGAGACGCCGAGTTCGGCGGCGAGTTTTTCCAGGCGGGTGCGGTAGGCCTCACCGCCGGGCGGGACGGGCCCGAACAGGCGCAGGCGGGTGTCGGGGAGTTCGGCGCGGACCATGGCGTAGGCGCGCAGCAGCGTCTCCAGGTCCTTGATGGGGTCGACACGGCCGCACCAGGTCAGGGTGGGGACCTCGGGTTCGGGTCCGGCGTGCGGGAAGGCGGCCGGGTCGACGCCGTTGTACACCGTGCGGATCCGGCGGGCGTCGGCGCCGCCGCGCTCCTCCCAGCGGCGGTTGTACTGGTTGCACGGGGTGATCAGGTCGGCCGTGCGGTAGCCGTGCGAGTTCAGCGCACGGTGGAAGCCGAGCAGGAACGCCTTCACGGGCCAGCGCCGGCTCTCGCGGCGGTGGCCGAGGTAGCGCTCGCGCAGATAGATGCCGTGCTCGGTGAGCAGGAAGGGCACTCCGTCCAGGTGGTGCGCGGCGAGGGCGGGCAGCGTGGCGAGACCGCTGCTCACCGCGTGGGCGACGCTGTCCTCGGGGATCCGCACGCCCAGCGGGCGCAGCGCGTGCTCCAGCAGGTCCGTCGCGGTCAGGGCGTCGTGGACGGTCGGCCGGGCCGCCGCCGTCGGCAGATGCGGCATCGTCCAGATCCACATGAGCGAACGCAGCGCCGACTCCGTGCGCAGCGCCGCCGGCAGCCGCCCGTCGCGGGCCAGTTCGGCGAGCTCGTACAGCGCCTCGCCGAAGTCGCAGCGCGCCTGCGGGTCGAGGAAGGACAGCAGCAGACGCTCGTAGGTGTCGAGGAAGCGGCGCCGGGCCCGCCCGTACGGCGCCCGCCGGTGGCCCGGGCGCGGGCCCCAGGTCGGCACCGAGGTGTGGCGGCACACGTTGGGCGGCAGCTCCCAGGCCACGGGTTCGCGGCCGCTGCCGGTGAGCGAGACGATGTGGAAGTCGACCTCGGGCATGCCCCTCACGAGCTGGTCGCACCAGGTGCTGACCCCGCCGTGGACGTGTGGATAGGTGCCTTCGGTGAGCATGGTGACGTGACGGCCGGTACGCATCGCTGCGCGGCTCCCCCCTGTGATGCGGATGGTGTGGGGCGACTGCGGCCCGGCCCCCGGCTGCATGTCTCGCCGCGGCCGGGCGCGCAGTCCCCCGCGCCCCTCGGGGGCGTCGCCCTACTGCAACTTCAGGGTGAGCGCCGACTGGAGCAGGCCGGGGGTCGCCCAGGCCGAGCGGTTGCCTGCGTAGGCGGTGCCGAAGGTGCTGGTTCCCAGCAGGAGTTGCTGCCTGGTGCCCTGCGGCGCGGTCACCGGGATCTCCACACCGCTCGGCGCGCTGACGGTGACCGTGTTGCCGATCCGGTACGCGGTGACGCGGTTGTCCGCGACGGCCTTGTGCCACTCGGCGCGGCGCTGGAGCTCGGTGCCCACGGCCTTCTGGCCGAGGTTCTCCACCGGGGTGTTGTCCGCGAACAGCGCCCGGTACTCGGCGAGCACCCCGTCCAGCACCGGGTACAGCAGCCGGTCCTCGGCGAGGTTGGACTGGTGCACGTAGTGCGGGCGCGGGTCGTTGTTCAGGGCGTGCCCGAGGGCGATCCGGGTCTCCTGCGGGACGATGTACGACGCGTAGCCGGTCGCCGGGTCCAGCGGGTCGTCCAGGCAGGTGGAGGTCGGGTTGTTCTCGCAGATGCCGCTGCCGCCGTCGGCCCGGGAGGTGTAGATGAAGTTGTACTCGTCGACCATCTCCTCGGCCGTCCCGACGTTGTAGTACACGTTCATCGGATGCCGGGGCACGGTCAGGGCGCTGCCGGCCGCCCGCTGCTCGGGCTCGCGGGAGTTGTCGGAGGCGATCCACCTGACCCCGTTGTCGGCGAGGGCGCGCGCGAGGTTGGGGTTGTCCTCGGGCTGCTGGGGCAGCGTCCTGAGGCCGGAGTGCTCGCCGGTGACGAGTTCGGTGCGGTCGACCGGCAGGCCGTTACGGACACCCCAGTCGTGGTTGTCGCGGATCTGCGCGGCGATCTCGGAACGGCTCATCCACCGCGTCGAGCCTTCGGCGTTCTTCGCGCAGGTCCACGGCACCGTGGAGGTGTCCTGGACGCAGCCCAGGTAGGGGTGCGTGTAGGTGTGGTTGATCCAGCGGTACTGGTCGCGGTCGGCGAGCAGCCGCGCGGCGAGCGGGTCCGTGCCGCCGTTCTCCGCCTTCCATTCCTCGCCGGAGCCGGCGTTGTAGACCATGTCGAGCGTGAAGCCGCGCTCGCGCTGCCACTGCGCCGCGTACTGCGCGTCGGCGGCCGTCATCCGGATCGGTGCGGTCCCCTCACCGGCGCCGTCCGCACAGTCCAGGTCGCCGGGCGTGCAGTCGCGTTCGGTGTCCCAGCGGGCGTCGGGGGCGAAGACGTCGTCGACGTGCACGGCGAAGTAGTTGCGGTCGCGGCCCAGGTGCACGCCCTGGGTCAGCCACTCGACGATGCCGCGGGCCAGCGCCCGGAACTGCCGCTGGTGCTGGTTGTAGGCGAACGTGACGACCAGTTCGCGGCGGCCGTCGTGGGCGTACTCCCCCACCAGGCTGCCACGGCCGGTCCCGTCGGGCACGGGGACGTCCACGTAGCTGGTGAAGCCGCTGCGGGGCCGCGCCACGAAGCCGTAACTCTCCTGGACGGCAGGCGAGTTGTCCTCGAAGGTGAGGGCCCCGTCGAGATAGCCGAAGGGGCCTGCCTTCCCGGCGTCCGTGACGGCGGCCTGCCTGCCGTCGAGGGTGCCGGCGTAGCCGCCCTCGCTGGTGTAGTCGAGGCCGACCTCGGGGTGCGCCCAGGTGTAGGCGTCGACCTGCGGGATGCCGTACGTCCGCTCGTAGGTCTCCAGCGCGGCCTGTTCGGCGGACCCCGCCCCGAACGGCGCCTCGTGGGGCAGCACGACGCCCTGGTACCTGGCCCGGGGTGTGCCGCCCACCGTGTCGCTCAGGAACGCCGCGGTGATCGTCGGGCGGTTCGGGTCGGTGAGCTTCACCGTGGTGTACGGGATGCCCGTACTCCTCAGTTGCGCGGTGATGGCCTGGACGGGGCTCTCCCCGTTGTCCACGACCAGCACCCGCAGATCGATCCGTGGCGTGGGTGCGGCGGATGCGCCGGGTGCGGCGATCCCCAGTGTCAGCAGTCCCGCGGCCGCCAGTACGGCGGCCGTGGATCTCCGTATGTGCGCGCGTCGCGCCATGGGTGGTCCTCCCCCCAGAAGATCCCCGCGCGACCCCGGAAGGCCCGTGTGCAGTTGTGACGGCCGCACGGCGGATCGGTGGAAATCATGCAAAGCGGTGAGCGTCCGGCTCACCCGAACCCGACGAGTGTGACTCAGCTCATGGAGTGCGAGGATCGGTACATGGCGACGACGCCACTGACAGGTGAACGTCCGCTTGAATGCTCGAACAGACACCGGGCGTAGGCTCGTGCCAGGTCAATACCGGTCCAGGTACAGACTCCACTGCACGAGGAATCTACGGTCGGCTGTCGGGCCCGGTCGGCCCATCCTCCGGCCACAGAAACTTCACATCGGAAGCGAGATTTCACCACCGTGACTGCTCTCACTCTCAGCACCGCCGCGGCGCCCGGCCTGCGGGCCGACGCGATCGTGATCGGTGTCGCCAAGGGCGACAAGGGCCCGGTCGTCGCACCGGGCGCCGAGGCCGTTGACAAGGCGTACGACGGCGGACTCGCCGGCGTCCTGGAGACCCTGGGTGCCTCCGGCGCCGAGGGCGAGGTGACGAAGCTGCCCGCCCCGGCCGGTTTCAAGACGCCGCTCGTGGTGGCGGTGGGTCTGGGTGCCCGGCCGGAGAAGGACGCGGAGTACGACGCGGAGGCACTGCGCCGGGCCGCCGGCGCCGCCGCCCGCGCGCTGGCCGGCGCCAAGAAGGCCGCCTTCGCGCTGCCGGTCGTGGACGCGGCCGCGGCCGGCGCGATCGGCGAGGGCGCGCTGCTCGGCGCGTACTCCTTCGACGCGTACAAGGAGAACGGTCAGGCGGGCGCCGCCAAGGACAAGAAGAACGGCAAGGCCCCGCTGGCCGAGATCACCGTGCTCGGCGCCAAGCCGCGCGACAAGGCGCACAAGGTGGCGGTGGAGCGTGCCACGGCCGTGGCCGAGGAGCTGAACCGCGCCCGCGACCTGGTCAACACCCCGCCCAACGACCTCAACCCGGAGGCGTTCGCCGCGGTCGCGCAGGCCGCGGCCAAGGAGCACGGCATCAAGGTGCAGGTGCTCGACGAGAAGGCGCTGGCCAAGGGCGGCTACGGCGGCATCCTGGGCGTCGGCTCCGGTTCGGCCTCCGCGCCGCGGCTGGTGAAGCTGTCGTACACCTCCTCCAAGGCGAAGAAGCACCTCGCGTTCGTGGGCAAGGGCATCACCTACGACTCGGGCGGCATCTCGCTGAAGCCGGCCGGTCACAACGAGACGATGAAGTGCGACATGAGCGGAGCGGCGGCGGTCTTCGCGGCCGTGGTCGCCGCCGCCCGGCTCGGTCTCGAGGTCAACATCACCGGGTGGCTCGCGCTGGCCGAGAACATGCCGTCCGGGTCGGCCACGCGGCCGGGCGACGTGCTGCGGATGTACAGCGGCAAGACCGTCGAGGTGCTGAACACCGACGCCGAGGGCCGGCTGGTGCTGGCGGACGCCCTGTGGGCGGCGTCGCAGGAGAAGCCCGACGCGATCGTGGACGTGGCGACCCTGACCGGGGCGATGGTGCTGGCGCTCGGCAACCGGACGTTCGGCGTGATGGCCAACGACGACGCGTTCCGCTCCGCGGTGCACGAGGCGGCGGAGGAGGTCGGCGAGGCGGCGTGGCCGATGCCGCTGCCGGATCACCTGCGCAAGGGCATGGACTCGCCGACCGCCGACATCGCGAACATGGGCGAGCGGATGGGCGGCGGCCTGGTCGCCGGGCTCTTCCTGCGTGAGTTCGTGGGCGAGGGCATCACCTGGGCACACCTGGACATCGCCGGGCCCGCGTTCAACGAGCAGGGGCCGTTCGGATACACGCCGAAGGGCGGTACCGGCTCGGGTGTGCGGACGCTGGTGCGGCTGGCCGAACTGACGGCCGCCGGCGACCTGGGCTGAGGTCCGCCCGCCGGGGCGTGGCCGGCTGTCGCGTCGCGGGTGCGGGTGAACTGTGGCCCGTCGCGCAGTTCCCCGCGCCCCTTGCGGCGACGTTTTGTCCGGCCGTCGACGATCGGGGCCCGCGACCACACCCCCAGCGACCACGGGCCACCTGGGCTGACATCCGCCCGCCGGGGCGTGACCGGCTGTCGCGTCGCGGGTGCGGGTGAACTGTGGCCCGTCGCGCAGTTCCCCGCGCCCCTTGCGGCGACGTTTTGTCCGGCCGTCGACGGCCTCAGGCCCGCGTGAGGGATCGTCGCGCCGCGGGTGCGGGTGGGCTGCGGGCGGTCGCCCGGCTTCCCGCGCCGCCTGCGGCGACGTGCCTCCCGTCCGCCGACAGGCGAAGCCTCCCGTGTGTGACAGCTGAGCGTGCGACGTATCACACCCTGGCCCCGCGTCTCGTCCCGTGCCGACAAGTGCGAAGATGGGGCTCGGCAGGACAGGGCCCCACCGAAGGGCCGAAGTACAGCGGCCGGACACCAGCCGCCAGCCGGTCATCGTCGACCGGCGTACGGCGCACATGCATGGAGGACGTGACGTGGCGAACGACGCCAGCACCGTTTTCGACCTAGTGATCCTCGGCGGTGGCAGCGGTGGTTACGCCGCGGCTCTGCGCGGGGCTCAGCTGGGCCTGGACGTCGCCCTGATCGAGAAGGACAAGGTCGGCGGCACCTGCCTGCACCGGGGTTGCATCCCCACCAAGGCCCTGCTGCACGCGGGCGAGATCGCCGACCAGGCCCGCGAGAGCGAGCAGTTCGGTGTGAAGGCCACGTTCGAGGGCATCGACGTCGCCGGGGTCCACAAGTACAAGGACGAGGTGATCTCGGGCCTCTACAAGGGCCTGCAGGGCCTCGTCGCCTCCCGGAAGGTGACCTACATCGAGGGTGCGGGGCGGCTGTCCTCCCCGACCTCGGTGGACGTGAACGGTCAGCGCATCCAGGGCCGCCACGTCCTGCTGGCGACCGGTTCCGTGCCGAAGTCGCTGCCCGGTCTGGAGATCGACGGCAACCGGATCATCTCCTCGGACCACGCCCTCGTCCTGGACCGCGTGCCGAAGTCGGCGATCGTGCTCGGCGGCGGCGTCATCGGCGTCGAGTTCGCCTCCGCCTGGAAGTCCTTCGGCACCGACGTCACGGTCATCGAGGGCCTGAAGCACCTCGTGCCTGTCGAGGACGAGAACAGCTCCAAGCTTCTTGAGCGCGCCTTCCGCAAGCGCGGCATCAAGTTCAACCTGGGCACCTTCTTCCAGAAGGCCGAGTACACGGCCGACGGTGTCAAGGTCACCCTCGCCGACGGCAAGGAGTTCGAGGCCGAGCTCCTGCTGGTGGCCGTCGGCCGCGGCCCGGTCTCGCAGGGCCTGGGCTACGAGGAGGCCGGGGTCGCCATGGACCGCGGTTACGTCCTCGTCGACGAATACATGCGGACCAACGTCCCGACGATCTCGGCGGTCGGCGACCTGGTCCCCACGCTCCAGCTCGCGCACGTCGGCTTCGCCGAGGGCATCCTCGTGGCGGAGCGGCTGGCCGGTCTGAAGGTCGTCCCGATCGACTACGACGGCGTGCCCCGGGTGACGTACTGCCACCCCGAGGTCGCTTCCGTGGGCATCACCGAGGCCAAGGCCAAGGAGATCTACGGCGCGGACAAGGTCGTCGCCCTGAAGTACAACCTGGCGGGCAACGGCAAGAGCAAGATCCTGAAGACCGCGGGCGAGATCAAGCTCGTCCAGGTCAAGGACGGCGCGGTGGTCGGCGTGCACATGGTCGGCGACCGTATGGGCGAGCAGGTCGGCGAGGCCCAGCTGGTCTACAACTGGGAGGCGCTGCCGGCCGAGGTCGCGCAGCTGATCCACGCCCACCCGACGCAGAACGAGGCGCTCGGCGAGGCCCACCTGGCGCTGGCCGGCAAGCCCCTGCACTCCCACGACTGACCCCCTCGGTCACTGGGCGCGACGACACAGACTTCCGCAATTTCGTAAGGAGCAACCGAAACCATGGCGGTTTCCGTAACCCTTCCGGCGCTCGGCGAGAGCGTCACCGAGGGCACCGTCACCCGCTGGCTGAAGGCCGAGGGTGAGCGCGTAGAGGCAGACGAGCCGCTGCTCGAGGTCTCCACCGACAAGGTCGACACCGAGATCCCGGCCCCGGCCGCCGGTGTGCTGGCCTCCATCAAGGTCGCCGAGGACGAGACCGTCGAGGTCGGCGCCGAGCTGGCCGTGATCGACGACGGCACCGGCGCGCCGGCCGCCGAGCAGGCCCCGGCCGCCGAGCAGGCCGCGGCGCCGGCCGAGGAGCCGGCCGAGGAGCCTGCCCCGCAGGCCCAGCCGTCCACCGAGCAGGCCGCCCCGGCCCCGGCGCCCACCGCCGAGGCCGCCGCCGGCGGCGGCGGCGCCGAGGGCACGGACGTGGTCCTGCCCGCGCTCGGCGAGTCCGTCACCGAGGGCACCGTCACCCGCTGGCTGAAGTCGGTCGGCGACAGCGTCGAGGCCGACGAGCCGCTGCTGGAGGTGTCCACCGACAAGGTCGACACCGAGATCCCGGCGCCCGCCTCCGGCACGCTGCTGGAGATCGTGGTCGGCGAGGACGAGACCGCCGAGGTCGGCGCCAAGCTGGCCGTCATCGGCGCCCCGGGTGCGGCTCCGGCCGCTGCCCCGGCCCCGGCCGCCCCCGCCCCGGCGCCCGCCGCCGAGGCCCCGGCCGCCCCTGCCGCTGCCCCTGCTCCGGCCGCCCCGGCCCCCGCCGCCCCGGCTCCGGCCCCCGCGGCTCCCGCCGCCCCGGCCCAGCCCGCGACTCCCGCCCAGCCCGCCGCCCCGGCTCCCGCGCCGGCCGCCCAGGCTCCGGCTCCCGCCGCGGCGCAGCCGACCGACGAGGGTGCCTACGTCACCCCGCTGGTGCGCAAGCTCGCCGCCGAGAACGGCGTCGACCTGGCCACCGTCAAGGGCACCGGCGTCGGCGGCCGGATCCGCAAGCAGGACGTCCTGGCCGCCGCCGAGGCCGCGAAGGCCGCCTCGGCCGCCCCGGCTCCGGCCGCTGCACCGGCCGCCGCGAAGAAGGCCCCCGCCCTGGAGGTCTCCCCGCTGCGTGGCCAGACCGTGAAGATGCCGCGGATCCGCAAGGTCATCGGCGACAACATGGTCAAGGCGCTGCACGAGCAGGCCCAGCTGTCGTCGGTCGTCGAGGTCGACGTCACCCGCCTGATGAAGCTGCGCGCCCGGGCCAAGGACGCGTTCGCGGCCCGCGAGGGCGTCAAGCTCTCCCCGATGCCGTTCTTCGTCAAGGCCGCGGCCCAGGCGCTGAAGGCGCACGCGCCGATCAACGCCCGGATCAACGAGGCCGAGGGGACCATCACCTACTTCGACACCGAGAACATCGGTATCGCGGTGGACTCCGAGAAGGGCCTGATGACCCCGGTCATCAAGCACGCCGGTGACCTCAACCTCGCCGGCATCGCCAAGGCCACGGCGGAGCTGGCCGGCAAGGTCCGCGCCAGCAAGATCACCCCGGACGAGCTGTCCGGCGCGACCTTCACCATCTCCAACACCGGTTCGCGTGGCGCGCTGTTCGACACGATCATCGTGCCGCCGGGTCAGGTGGCGATCCTCGGTATCGGTGCCACGGTCAAGCGTCCGGCCGTCATCGAGACGGAGGAGGGCACGGTCATCGGCGTCCGCGACATGACGTACCTGACCCTCTCCTACGACCACCGCCTGGTCGACGGCGCCGACGCGGCCCGTTACCTGACGGCGGTCAAGGCGATCCTGGAGGCGGGCGAGTTCGAGGTCGAGCTCGGCCTGTAGGCACGCCGCTCAGCCGGACACCATCGATGCCCCCGCCCGGGACCCCCGGGCGGGGGCATCGCCCTTGAGGGCGCGGGGACCTGCGCGCAGCGCCGCAGAGGACCGTTGCCGCCGGCCGCGGAAACCCCGCACGAGCAGGCGTGTGCGCCTCGTCTCACCTGCATCAAAGCGCCCCCGTGCGCCCCTCCCCGACGCGTGGACGGCCTTATTGTCTAAACGTCAAACGCGCCCTAAGGAGCTCTCATGACCGCCCCCGTCGTCCACTCGCTGCGCGAACAGATCCGCGAGCACATCCTGGAGGGCATCATCAGCGGGCGCTGGAAGCCGGGCGAGCGGATCGTGGAACGCCGCATCGCCACCGAGCTGGAGGTCAGCCAGACGCCGGTCCGCGAGGCGCTGCGCGAGCTGGAGTCGCTGCGCCTGATCGAGTCCGCGCCCAACAAGGGCGTGCGGGTGCGGAACCTGACGGCGGCCGACCTGGAGGAGAGCTACCCGGTGCGGGCCGGTCTGGAGGCCATCGCCGCCGAGCTGGCGGCGGAGCTGCTCGCCGAGGACTGCTCCGCGCTGGAGCCGCATGTCACGGCCCTGTACGAGGCCGACCGGAACGCGGACGGCACGGCCCAGGTGCGGCACACGGTCGGCTTCCACCGCGAACTGGTCCGCGCCGCCGGCAACTCCGTGCTGCTGCACACCTGGGAAGGGCTCGGCATCGAGGTCTTCACCGCGCTGTCGATCCGCTGGCTGGGGACGGTGCAGCAGTCCTACGCCGAGGAGCACGAGGAGCTGGTCGCGGCCTTCCGGCGCCGGGATCCGCGGATCGCGGAGATCGTGAAGTCCCATGTCCTGGGGTGCGCGCCGCGGGCGTGAGCCCCTGGATACGCACCGTAATGTTGCCGTATGTCCGATGCGGCGCACGGTGTTCACGGCAGGCCGCCCACGCGTGAGGAGCGGTGGGACCGGTTCAAGGAGTCGCCCTTCCTGCCCGCCGGTGTGCTGGTGCTGATCATCGCCGGGGCGGCATGCCTCTTCGCCGGCTCGTACACCTACTCCATGGCGAACCCGGCGCCGCGCTCGATCCCGACGGCGGTGGCCGGGCAGGACGACGTGCAGCGCGGCCGGGCGTTCATCGAGGCCATGGAGCGGATGCTGGACGCGTCCATGAGGCTGCGCGTCTTCGGCACTCCCGGCGAGGCCCGTACCGCGGTGGAGGAGCAGGAGGTCTTCGGGATCCTCGAGGTACGCGAGGACGGACGGGCCGTCAGGTTCGACGTCTCGGGGGCGTCCGGGGCGTCGGTGGCCGAGCTGCTGGGCGAGGCGGCGGTCGAGGCGGGCCGCAGGACCGGGGTCACGGTCACGCTGAGGGACATCAACCCCTTGCAGAAGGGCGACCCGCGCGGCCTCGCGATCTTCTACATCTCGCTGGCGGCCGTGATCATCGGGTTCGTCGGCTCGATCCAGCTGAGCGTGCACGCGCGGGCGCTGAATCCGCTGGAGCGCGTCGCCTTCACGGTGACGTACGCGCTGCTCGGCGGCTTCGGCATCGCGGCGGTGGTGGACTGGGGGCTCGGGGCGCTGGACCTGCCCTTCACGGAGTCCTGGATGATCCTGGCGCTGACGATGGTCACGAGCGGCATGGTCTTCACCATGTTCAACACGATCATGGGCCGCTGGGCGATGCTGCCGACCTGGGGCCTGATGGTGCTGCTGGGGAACCCGTCGTCGGGCGGCGCGGTCTCCTGGCCGCTGCTGCCCTCCCCGCTCGGGGAGATCGGCCGCTGGCTGCCGCCGGGCGCGTCGGTCAACGCCCAGCACACGGCCGTGTACTTCCCCGGCCACCAGCACGCCTTCCCCTTCCTGGTGCTGACGGGCTGGCTGCTGGTCTCCCTCGGGGTGTTCCTCAACTGGTCGCACCGGCACCCGGGCGGCCGGGTGCGCAATCCGGCGCACGCGCCTCCTTGAGGCGGGGCGACAAGCGGGCGCGGGAGCACTCAGACGCGCTCCACCTGCGTAAACCATGGGGAAAACCCGGCACCGGGTGCCCATGTCGGAGGCACCGCGTGCCGACTTTCTCGTGATCAAGAGGTTTTGCGGGTCAACCCTTTGATCGATCATCGATCAGGGAGTTACAGTTCCCGACGGGCTTCCACCGAAGCCTCACGCCCTGTCCTGCCAAAGACCAAGGGCACCCCCGAACCCTTACCGATGAGGGAACCCCCTTCGACTGAGGAAGGCGGCGACATGACCGACCCCCACGCCACCCAGCCGAGCGAGCTCGACCAGCTCCCGGACCGCGACCCGGAGGAGACCGCCGAATGGCAGGCCTCCCTGGACGCCGTCGCCACGGCGGCCGGGCCGCACCGTGCCGCGTACCTGATGCGCCGCACGCTGGAACGCGCCGAGGGCAACGGCATCGCGCTGCCCAAGCTCCTCGAGACGGACTACGTCAACACCATCCCCACCGCCGCCGAGCCGTCCGTGCCCGGTGACGAGGAGATGGAACGGAAGATCACCGCCTGGAACCGCTGGAACGCGGCCGCCATGGTGACCCGCGGCTCGAAGTACGGCGTCGGCGGCCACATCGCCACCTTCGCCTCCGCGGCCTGGCTCTACGAGACGGGCTTCAACCACTTCTTCAAGGGCAAGGAGGCCGACGGGTCGGGCGACCAGCTCTACATCCAGGGCCACGCCTCCCCCGGCATCTACGCCCGCGCCTTCCTCGACGGCCGGCTGAGCGAGCACCACCTCGACAACTTCCGTCGCGAGGCCGGCGGCAACGGCCTGCCGTCCTACCCGCACCCCCGCCGCCTGCCCTGGCTGTGGGAGTTCCCGACGGTGTCGATGGGCCTCGGCCCGCTCTCCGCGATCTACCAGGCGCGGTTCAACCGCTACCTCACCAACCGCGGCATCAAGGACGTCTCCGCCTCCCACGTCTGGGCCTTCCTCGGTGACGGCGAGATGGACGAGCCGGAGTCGACGGCGGCGCTCGCGCTGGCCGCGCGTGAGGAGCTGGACAACCTCACCTTCGTCATCAACTGCAACCTGCAGCGCCTCGACGGCCCGGTCCGCGCCAACTTCAAGATCGTGCAGGAGCTCGAGGCCCAGTTCCGCGGCGCCGGCTGGAACGTGGTGAAGTCGCTGTGGGGCTCCGCCTGGGACGAGCTCTTCCAGCTGGACACCACGGGCGCCCTCGTACGCCGCCTGCGCCAGGTACCGGACGCGCAGGTCCAGACGTACCAGACCCGTGACGCCGCCTACATCCGCCAGGACTTCTTCGGTGCCGACCCGGCGCTCGCCGAGATGGCGAAGCTGCTCAGCGACGACAAGATCCTGGACTGCTTCCACTTCTCGCGCGGTGGCCACGAGCCGCGCAAGGTCTACGCCGCGTACAAGGCCGCCGTCGAGCACAAGGGCGCGCCGACCGTGATCCTGGCCCAGACGGTCAAGGGCCACACCCTCGGCACCGGCTTCGCGTCGAAGAACGCCAACCACCAGATGAAGAAGCTCTCGGTGGACGAGTTCAAGACGATGCGCGACCTCCTCGGCCTGCCGATCGCCGACAGCGCGTTCGCCGACGGCGTGGTGCCCTACGCCCACCCGGGCGCCGGCTCTGCCGAGGTCCGCTACCTCCAGGAGCGCCGCGCCGCCCTCGGTGGCCCGGCCCCGGCCCGCCGGGTGCACCCGGTGGCCCCGCTGCCGGCGCCCGCCGAGAAGGCCTTCGCCTCCTTCGACAAGGGCTCCGGCTCCCAGAACATCGCGACGACCATGGCGTTCGTCCGCCTGGTCAAGGACCTGGTCCGCGACAAGGAGACCGGCAGGCGCTGGGTGCCGATCGTCCCCGACGAGGCGCGCACCTTCGGCATGGAGTCGCTGTTCCCCTCGCTCGGCATCTACTCGCCCAAGGGCCAGACGTACGAGCCGGTCGACCGCGACCAGCTGATGTACTACAAGGAGGCCCAGAACGGCCAGATCCTCAACGAGGGGATCACCGAGGCCGGTTCGATGGCCGACTTCATCGCCGCCTCGACGTCGTACGCGACGCACGGCGAGACGATGATCCCGTTCTACATCTTCTACTCGATGTTCGGCTGGCAGCGCACGGCCGACCAGATGTGGCAGCTCGGCGACCAGCTCGGCCGCGGCTTCCTCGTCGGCGCGACGGCCGGCCGTACGACGCTGACGGGCGAGGGCCTGCAGCACGCCGACGGCCACTCCCCGGTGATCGCGGCCACCAACCCGGCCGCGCTCAGCTACGACCCGGCGTTCGCGTACGAGATCGCGGTCATCGTCCGTGAGGGTCTGCGCCGGATGTACGGCGAGGCCAAGCCGGGCGAGGACCAGGACGTCTTCTACTACCTGACGGTCTACAACGAGCCGCTGCCGCAGCCCGCGAAGCCGCAGGGCCTCGGCATCGACGAGGGCATCGTCAAGGGCCTGTACCGCTTCAACACGGCCGAGTCGGCGGGCGTGTCCGTGCCGGCGAACGCCCCGCGCATCCAGCTGCTCGGCTCCGGCACGGCGATCCACTGGGCGCTGAAGGCGCAGCAGCTGCTCGCCGGGGAGTGGGGTGTGGCCGCCGACGTGTGGTCCGCGACCTCCTGGAGCGAGCTGCGCCGGGACGCGCTGGACGCCGACGCGGCGCTGCTGCGCGGCGAGGAGCGGGTGCCGTACGTACGGCAGGCGCTCCAGGGCGCCGAGGGCCCGGTCCTCGCGGTCTCCGACTACATGCGCCAGCTGCCCGACCAGATCGCGCAGTGGGTCGAGCAGGACTGGTCCTCGCTGGGCGCCGACGGCTTCGGCCTGTCGGACACCCGGGAGGCCGCCCGCCGCCACTTCGGCGTCGACGCGGAGTCCATCGTGGTCGCGGCCCTGGCCCAGCTCGCCCGGCGCGGCGAGGTCAAGGCGGCGGCCGTGAAGGAGGCCCGCGAGAAGTACGGCCTGTAGGTACCGGCCGGTTTCCGGAGGCCCCCGCCGCGGCGGGGGCCTCTTGCATGATGGGGCCATGCGCGCTGCCCGCCTGATCAAGATGGTGCTCCTGCTCCAGTCCCGGCCCTCCATGACCGCGGCCGAGCTCGCCCGCGAGCTGGAGGTCTCCGAGCGGACGGTCACCCGGGACGCGCAGGCACTGTCCGAGGCCGGGGTTCCGGTGTACGCCGACCGGGGACGGGCCGGGGGGTACCGGCTGATCGGCGGGTACCGCACGCGGCTGACGGGCCTGCACCGCGGTGAGGCCGAGGCGCTGTTCCTGTCCGGAGTGCCCGGGGCGCTGCGCGAGATGGGTCTGGAGGACGCCGCGTCGGCGGCCCGGCTGAAGGTGTCGGCCGCCCTGCTGCCGTCCCTGCGCGACGCGTCCCGTACGGCCGCGCAGCGCTTCCATCTGGACGCGCCGAACTGGTTCAAGGAGCCCCGCACGCCCGAGCTGCTGCCCGCCGTCGCGGACGCGGTCTGGGACGACCGGCCTCTCACCGCGCGCTACCGCCGGGGCGACGGCGAGGTGGAGCGGGAGCTGGAGCCGTACGGGCTCGTGCTCAAGGCGGGCGTCTGGTACCTGTGCGCACGGGCGGCCCCGCAGGGGGCGTGGCGGGTCTACCGGATCGACCGGTTCACCGCCGTCGCCACCGGGGACGAGCGGTTCGCGCGGGACGAGGACTTCGACCTGCCCGCCTTCTGGGAGGAGCGGGCCGAGCAGTTCGCGCGCTCCATCCTGCGCGCCGAGGTCCAGGTCCGGCTCTCCCCCGCCGGGGTGCGTGCCCTGCCGCACGCCGTCGATCCGCTGTCCGCCCGCGAGGCGCTGGACGACGCCGGGGCGCCGGATTCCGGCGGATGGGTGACGCTGACGCTGCCGGTGGAGTCCGAGGAGGTCGCCCACACCCAGCTCACGGCGCTCGGCGCGGAGGTCGAGGTGCTGGCTCCGGCGAGCCTGCGGGCCCGCTTCGCCGGGGACGCGGCCCGGCTCGCCCGGCTGTACGGCCGCTGACGCGGCACTACCTCCGATAACAATCCACCGCACTCCGCGTGCGCCCCACCCGGGAAGGCCCGATGCTTGACCCGTGATGGACGAGACGGAGTTCTGGGAGCTGATCGACGCCACCCGCGAGGCCGCCGAGGGCGACCCCGAGGAGCAGGCGGACCTCCTGGTGGAAAGGCTCCTCCAGCTGGACCCCGACGAGGTCCTCGACTTCGCCCGTCACTTCGAGGCCCGCTACAACCGCGCGTACACCTGGGACCTGTGGGGCGCCGCGTGGGTGCTGCTCGACGGGGCCAGCGACGACGCCTTCGACTTCTTCCGGTGCTGGCTGATCGGCCAGGGCCGCGAGGTGTACGAGGGTGCCGTGCACGTCCCTGACGCGCTCGCCGACCTGCTGGACGAGTTCGACGAGGAGATCGACGGCGACGGCGAGGAGCTGGGCTACGCGGCCGACGAGGCCTACGAGCAGCTGACCGGGACCGTCGCCCCCGACCTCGGCATCGCGCCCGCCGCCGCGGAACCGGAGGGCACGCCGGTGGACTTCGAGAACGAGGCGGCGCTCGCGGAGCGGTATCCGCGGCTGTGGGCCCGCTTCAAGGAGTGAGAGCGGTCAGCCTTCGAGCCCCGCGGGGAAGTACGCCTGCGTCTGGTCGGCGTGGCGCAGCGGTGCCGCGTTGGCCTGGTCGAGGGCGGACGCTATGGCCGCGGCCGGGCCCACGACGACCGTCGCGACCGCGCAGAGCACGCGCCACGGCCCGCGCAGGGCCTCGCTCCAGGTGCCGGTGCCGCCGCTCATGATCTCCGCCTCCGGCCGGTCCCCGCCCGGCGCGGCAGGCCGCGGGCCGTGCGGCCCCCCGCGGGGCGGCTGGGGCCTTCCCGGGGGGTTCACGGGCGCCCCTGCAACCGGGCCGCCAGGTCCCTGATCTCCGGCAGCCGCGCCGTCAGGGCGGCGCCGGGGCAGCTGGTCATGTAGCCGTCGCCGTGGCCGGCCAGGGCCGGCAGCGTGGCGGGGGTGCCGGCGGCGAAGCGGCTGAGGCTGCTGCTGGAGACCAGGCGCACCTGGGTGTGCGGGTCGGTGCCCGACATACCGAGCTTCCAGGCGGCCAGTGCGGCGATCGCGTCGGTCATCACGCGCGGCACCTCGGCGCCCTCGGTGAACGTGCCGATGGCGGCGATGCCGGCGGTGCGGTGGTTGAAGCCGACGGTGTGGGCGCCGGTCACGGGGCGGTCGACGCCGCCCGCGCGGCCCTCGTAGATGGTCCCGCAGCGGTCGACGAGGAAGTTGTAGCCGATGTCGTCGAAGTCGCGGGCGCCGGTCTGCCCGGCGTAGAGGTCGCGGATGATCTGTGGGACGTCGGCGCAGCGGTAGCCGTTGGGCGTGTCCGTGTGGTGCACGAACACGGCGACGACCGAGTCGTCGTAGCGCGGCGGCGGCTGCTTGCCGCCGGTCGCGCTCCCCTCGGCCCAGAACGAGCGGGGGACGACGGGCGGCCGGGGGGCGGAGTGCGGGGCGGGCACGCGGGCGGCGAGCGTCCGGGCCTCGCGGGCGGCCGTCGCCGACCGGTCCACGGCGTTCGCGCAGAGCGCCAGGGCCATGACCGCCGCGAGGCCGGGCAGACAGCCCGCGAGCGTCACGGCGGCGCCGGGTATGTGCACGGCGCGGGGCCGCGCTCCCCGTCTTCTTCTCATGCCACGTTTCAGGACACGCATGGACCCACTGTCGGGCCGGTCCGGTCCGCCCGCGATGTGTGCTGTGCCACCTGGTGGAACCATCGTCCGGGTCAGTGACGTTTTTCGGGTACACGCACACGTGGCCGGTTTCCGGTCCGGCACCGCGGGCGTGGCTGATCACTGGGTCCCTCCGGCGCGTACCAAAGCGTGCTGGGGCGCGTGACCCGCGCGCACCGACCGGGACTGGAGAAAGGCGGCTCCGTGGACCTGCTGGACATCCTGCTGGCGCTGGTGATCCTGATCTACGCCGGCTCCGGCTACCGGCGCGGGCTGGTGGCCGGCTGTGTCTCGCTCGCCGGGTTCGTGGGCGGCGCGGTGATCGGCGTCTGGATCCTGCCGTGGGTGATGGACCTGGTGTCGCCGGGGACCACGGCGGCGACGGTGACGGCGGTCCTCACGGTGCTGGTGCCGGCGGTGGTGGGGCACGAGCTGGCGGGGCGGCCGGCGCTGCGGCTACGGCGGGAACTGGAGCGAGGGCCGCTCAGGGTGGCCGACGGGGTCGGCGGGGCGGCGGCGAACTCGGTGGCCGTGCTGATCGTGGCGTGGGTGGCGGCGAGCGTGCTGGCCGCGTCCTCGTCTCCGCTGCTGACGGGCGCGATCCGGGACTCGCGGCTGCTCGGCGCGGTGCAGACCGCGATGCCGGACGCCACACCGGGCTGGTTCTCGCGGGCCACGTCCGCGCTGACCGAGGCGGGCTTCCCGCAGGTGTTCAACCCGTTCGAGAACGAGTCGACGGCCGAGGTGGCCAGGCCCTCCGGGGACAACGTCACGGCGAGCGCCACCGACGCCGCCCGGCGGAGCACGGTGAAGGTCGAGGGCGTGGCGGACGGCCAGGGGCGTGAGGGCAGCGGGTTCGTGTACGCGTCCGAGCGTGTGATGACCAACGCGCACGTGGTGGCGGGCATCGACGAGCCGACCGTCCGGATCGGCGGGGTCGGGCCGTCGTACCAGGCCCGGGTGGTGCTGTTCGACCCGGACAAGGACGTGGCGGTGCTCCACGTCCCCGATCTGCCCGCCCCCGCCCTGGAGTTCGACGACGCCGAGCGGGGCGACGCGGCCGTGGTCGCCGGCTACCCGCAGGACGGCGGGCTGGACCTGCAGGCCGCGACGGTCGCCAACCGGGTGCGGGCCACCGGACAGAACATCTACAACAACGAGAACGTCACGCGGGAGATCTACTCGATCCGCTCCACCGTCCGCCCCGGCAACTCCGGCGGCCCGCTGCTCACCACCGAGGGCAAGGTGTTCGGCATGGTCTTCGCCCGCTCCACCTCCGACGCGGAGACGGGGTACGTCCTGACGGCCGCCGAGGTCGCCGGTGACGCGGCGCGGGCGGCGGAGGCGACGGTGCCGGTGGAGACGGGCGAGCTGGTGAGCTCGTGACGCCCCGGCACGGCACGATGGCTCAGAGGAACCGGCCCATCAGCACGTCGTCGACGTACTGCCCGTCGAGGAAGAACTCCTGCGGCAGCACCCCCTCCACCACGAAGCCCTCCGCCTCGTAGAGCCCCCGGGCCGGCGTGTTGTGCCCGAGCACCCGCAGGGTGATCCGGCGGGCGCCCTGGCGCCGTGCCTCGTCCTGCACGGCCCGCAGCAGCGCCCGGCCGACCCCGCCGCCACGCGCCTCCTCGGCGACCACCAGGCCTTGTATCTGGCGGACGTGCGCGTTGCTCTCCAGCGGCGTGGGCAGTCCCAGCCGGATGTAGCCGGCGACCGTTCCCGCGACTTCGGCGACGAGGTGGTCACGTGGCCCGAACCGTTCGCCGAAGAAGGGCTCGTACGGCGGCCTGGGGCGCGGCTGGACGGAGTGCAGCACGGACCAGCAGGTTCGGTCCAGCCGTCCCAGCGTCTCCTCGTCGGCGTACCTGGCGTGACGTATGTACGGAACCGGCATGAGGTCACTGTACGGCGGCCGTACGAGCGCCAGTCCGGCCCTTGTGCCCCCTCGACCGGCAGGATGGACGCATGGAGCGAATCGCGGTGGCCGGCGCGTCCGGCCTCATCGGCAGCGCCCTCGTGCGGTCCCTGACCGCCGACGGGAACGAAGTGGTGCGTCTGGTGCGGCGGGAGCCCCGGGCGGCGGACGAGATCCGCTGGGACCCCGAGGGCGAGTACGTCGACGCGGACGGGCTCGCCGGGTGCGACGCGGTGGTCAACCTGGCGGGTGCCGGAGTGGGCGACCGCCGCTGGACCGAGGCGTACAAGGCGAAGATCCGTGACAGCCGGGTGCTCGGTACGGCGACGCTGGCCAGGGCCGTCGCCGGGCTGCCGGCGCGGCGGCGGCCGCGCGTCTTCGTCGGCGGCAGCGCGATCGGCTACTACGGGGACACCGGGGAGCGGGCCGTCGACGAACAGGCGCCCCCGGGGCGGGGCTTCCTGCCGGAGCTGTGCGTGGAGTGGGAGTCGGCCGCGGCGCCCGCCCGGGACGCCGGGGTGCGCACGGTGTACACGCGGACCGGGCTGGTGGTGTCCCGCGACGGCGGCGCCTGTGGGCGGCTGTTCCCGCTGTTCTCGGCGGGACTCGGCGGGCGGCTCGGGGACGGGCGGCAGTACTGGTCGTTCGTGTCGCTGCACGACGAGGTGGCCGCGATCCGGCACCTGCTGGACCGGGAGGACCTGTCCGGGCCGTTCAACCTGACCGCCCCGGAGCCGCTGACGAACCGTGAGATCACCGAGGCGATGGGGAGGGTGCTGCGCCGGCCCACGCTGTTCGCGGTGCCGTCGCCGGTGCTGCGGGCCGCGCTGGGCGAGATGGCCGGGGACGTGCTGGGCAGTCAGCGGGTGGTGCCGAAGCGGCTGCTGGAGTCGGGGTTCAGCTTCGCGTTCCCGGGGATCGAGGGGGCGATTCGGGCGGCGGGGTGAGGTGTGCCGACGCGTCTGACCGTATGCGACCGGCGTGCGACCGTGCCCTGCTCATGCGCGACTGCCCTTGACCGAACGCGAGCCTAACCTCGACCCAACTCGGGTATCTCCAGAGCCGGTTGAGGGCATGAGCTCTCCACCGGCCGTGCAACGTCGAGGAGGGGCACGTGCTTGAGCCCGCGTATCAGGCGGACGTCGTCGTCGTGGGAGCCGGGGTCGCCGGCCTCGCCGCGGCGCATCGGCTGACCGGTGCAGGAATCGCCACCACCGTGCTGGAGGCCGCCCCTTGTGTGGGCGGCCGGATGGCGACGGAGAAGGTGGACGGCTTCCGGCTCGACCGCATCGGGCAGCTCCTGTTCACGTCGTATCCCGAACTGCGCCTGACACCGGGGCTCGGCGCGCTCGCGTTGCGCGCGTTCGCCCCCGGTGTCCTGCTGCACAGCGACGGGCGCCGGCAGCGTGCGGGCGCCCCGGCGGGCGGCGGGAGCGCAAGGGGCGCACTCCATGCAGTGCGCGCCCTTGCGAGCGCCCCCCGGGTGACGCCGCGGCCCGCCGCCGGGTCCCGAGGACCGGCCGGTGCGCCGCTGGGCGGAGCCATGGACCAGGCGCGGCTCGGGGCCGCGCTGGCCCGGATCGGCGCGACGCCGGTCGAACGGCTCCTGTCGCGACCGGAGTTGCCCGCCGGACAGGCCCTCGCGGCGCGCGGGCTGCCCTCCCGGACCATCGACGGCTTCCTGCGCCCGCTGCTCGCCGCGCTGCTGTGCGACCCGGAGCTGACCACCTCCAGCCGGTGCGCCGACCTCGCGCTGCGGGCGTTCGCGGCGGGGCGGATGTGTCTGCCTGAGGGCGGCGCCGAGGTGCTGCCGGAGCTGCTCGCGCACGGGCTGCCGCCGGGTTCGGTGCGCACCGGGGTGCGGGTCACCGGCGTGTCCACGACGTCCGTGAGCACCGCCGAGCACGGGGAGTTCCGGTGCCGTGCGGTGCTGGTGGCGACGGACGCCCGGACGGCGGCCGAGTTGCTCCCGGGGCTGCGGGTGCCCGACTTCCACCCGGTGACGGTGGTGCACCACACGACCGACGAGCCGCCGCAGACCGGGGCGTCGCTGCTGCTGGACGCCGACCGGGGCGGGCCGGTGGCGCACACGGCGGTGGTCAGCGCGGTGGACCCGGCGCGGGCGCCGGCCGGGCGTGCGCTGGTGTCGTCGACGGTGCTGGGGACGGCGCCGGACGACGTCGACACGGCGGTGCGCATGCATCTGGCGCGGCTGTACGGCACGCCGACGGCGCGCTGGGAGACGCTCGCCGTGCAGCACACCGCCGATGCCGTGCCGGCGATGCGCCCGCCGCACGATCTGCGACGGCCGGTGCGGCTGCTGGCGGGGCTGTACGTGTGCGGCGACCACCGGGACACCAGCACGGTCCAGGGCGCCCTGCACTCGGGCCGCCGCGCGTCCGCGGCGATCCTGGCGGACCTGGGGGCGTCGGACTCCCTGCACACCGCGGACCCGACGCCCACGGCCCGCGCGGCCTGAGCAGCGGCCCGGCCCACCCGCGACGGCCACAGGCACCGGCGCCGGAAGGAGCAGGGCCTGCCGTGCCGTCGCGGCGGCCCGGGAAACCGCCCGCGGCGCGAGCGCCGCCCACGACGACGGCGGTCCCCCTGCGCCGCGCTCCCGTCGGTCAGTTCAGCGCCGCCACCTTGTCCCGGTAGGTCCGGGCCGGGGCCGCGTCCCGGTACGGCTCCAGGCGGCGTTCGAAGTCCCTGACGTACTCCACCGCCCGTACCGAGCGCATCTCCGCCGCCTGGCCGGCCGCTTCGGCGGCCAGCTGACAGGCCTGGTCGAGTTCGCCCAGCCCGAGCCGGGCGGTGGCGAGGACGACACGGCAGAACAGCCGGCTGCGGGCGAGCCCGGCGGGCCGCAGTTGCAGGGAGCGCTCCGCGTGCTGCGCCGCGGCCCGGAACTGCTGAAGGTCCCGGTGGCAGTGCCCGAACTCGTCGGCGAGCTGCCCCTCGTCGAAGAAGCGCGCCCAGGACGGCACGTCGTCCCCCGCCCGGGCCGCCTCCAGCGCGCGCTCGGCGCGCACCAGGGACGCGGTGCACGCCCGCACCTCGCCCAGGACCCCGTGCCCCCGTGCCTCGGCGGAGTGCAGCAGCGCCTGCACGACGGGCGGCGCGGAACCGCCCACCCCCTGCTGGGCCACCCGCGCCAGCTGCACGGCCTCCCGCCCGTGGCTGAGGTAGACGGCCTGGCGGCTCATGGTGACCAGCACATACGCCCCGTAGGCCCGGTCCCCGGCGGCCTGCGACAGCCGCAGCGCCTGCACGAAGTACCGCTGCGCGAGGCCGTGCGCGGCGATGTCGTACGACGTCCAGCCGGCGAGCCGGGTGAGGTCGGCCGCGGCGGCGAACAACCGCCGGCCGGTCTGCTCGCCGTAGCTGCCGCGCAGCATCGGTTCGAGTTCGTGTTCCAGGTAACGCACCAGGGCCTGCCGGGCGTGGCCGCCGCCGTAGGCGTTGTCGAGGGTGCGGAACAGCTCGGCGACCGAGCGGAGCGCGGCGATGTCGCCGCCGGTGACCCGGTGGCCGGGTCCGCGCTCGGCCCGGCCGCGCTGCTGGGGCACCCCAGGGCGGCCCTGGACGGGCACCCGGGCCGGGGACTCGCCCCGGGCCACCCGCTCGTCGGCCCGGCCGATCAGCCAGTCCCGGCTGGGGACGACCAGCCCGGCCGGGGTGAACGCGATCTTGCGCAGCTCGGCATGGCTTCCGGAGTCCTTGCGCCACAGGCCGCTGACGATGTCGACGGCCTCCTCCGGACCGGCCGCGAACTCGAGACCCGCGTAGACCGGGGCGCAGGCGTCCAGGCCCAGGTCCTGGGCGGTGAGCCGGCGGCCGAGCCGGCGGGTGAAGACCTCGGCGATGAGCGCCGGGGTCGTTCCTCGGGGCTGCTGTCCCCGCAGCCAGCGGGTGACGGACGTCTTGTCGTATCTCAGATCGAGTCCGTGTTCGAGGCCGAGCTGGTCCACGCGACGGGCGAGACCTGCGTTGGAGAACCCCGCTTCTGCGATGAGCGCGGCGAGCTGGCGGTTGGGAGTGCGCTGCGCGGGTCGTTCCGTCATCTGCGGTGCGGTCTCCTGCCTTCGGGCTTTCGGCGGCCGTTGCCGCCGCGCTGCCCGGATTGCCTGTGAGCAGCCCTTATGGCCTCGTGAACGGCGCGAATGTAGCGGAGAGTGAGCAGCTGATCGCACACTTCGACGTTCATTCATCCGATCGTGTGAGGATTGCCACCAGCGCTGACGCACCCCCGGCAGTCGTACAGTGGCGTAGGCGCTTTTCGTGCCTTACGACCTTCTAGGGAGGCGCTTGCCGTGAGTGAGTTGCGGTTCGTCCGTATGGGATTCGGTGCGGACGCCGTCGAGTACCAGGAGGCGTGGGACGAGCAGCGCCGGGTGCACGCGGCGCGGTTCGCCGACGAGATCCCCGACACCGTGCTGCTGCTGGAGCACCCGCCGGTGTACACCGCGGGCCGGCGCACGGCCGACAGCGAGCGCCCCCTCGACGGCACCCCCGTCATCGACGTGGACCGCGGCGGCAAGATCACCTGGCACGGACCGGGCCAGCTGGTGGGCTACCCGATCCAGAAGCTCCCGCGTCCGGTGGACGTGGTGGCGCACGTGCGGCGGCTGGAAGAGGCGCTGATCCGCACCTGCGCGGAGTTCGGCCTGGAGACCACCCGGGTCGAGGGCCGCAGCGGCGTCTGGGTCCTGGGCGACCCGGTCGAGCAGCGCCCCTCCTTCGGCGGCCTCTCCCTCGACTTCGACCCCCGTCTGCAGGACGAGGAGTTCGACCCGCGCCTCAACGGCCCCGAGTACGCCCCCTCCAACGCCGGCCAGCGCCGCGAGGACCGCAAGATCGCCGCTATCGGCATCCGGGTCGCCAAGGGCGTCACCATGCACGGTTTCGCGCTCAACGTGAACCCGGACAACAAGTGGTTCGACAAGATCATCCCCTGCGGCATCCGCGACGCGGGCGTCGCCTCCCTGGCGGCCGAGCTGGGCCGCGACGTGACCATCGAGGAGGTGCTCCCGGTCGTCGAGCGCCATCTGCGGGACGTACTGGGGCACGCGGACCTGCGACCGCGGGCGATCGAGAGGACGCCGGCATAGATCCGGCCGGTCCGGCGTTCGAGGACAGGGCCCCTTCAGGGCCTGAGCGGGGTCCGGGGGCGGCAGCACCCGGCAAGGCCGGCATCGTCGTCGGCCACCAAATCAACGGGCGTACCCTGGGGAACGCCGAAGAATCAATCGCTAGGGAGCCGGTCGTGTCCGCAGTCGCACCCGACGGACGCAAGATGCTGCGCCTGGAGGTCCGCAACAGCCAGACCCCCATCGAGCGCAAGCCCGAGTGGATCAAGACCCGGGCGAAAATGGGCCCCGAGTACACGAAGATGCAGAACCTCGTGAAGAGCGAGGGCCTGCACACGGTCTGCCAGGAAGCCGGCTGCCCCAACATCTACGAGTGCTGGGAGGACCGCGAGGCGACCTTCCTCATCGGTGGCGACCAGTGCACCCGGCGCTGCGACTTCTGCCAGATCGACACCGGCAAGCCCGAGGCGCTGGACCGCGACGAGCCCCGCCGCGTCGGCGAGTCCGTGGTCACCATGGACCTGAACTACGCCACCATCACCGGCGTCGCCCGCGACGACCTGGAGGACGGCGGCGCCTGGCTCTACGCGGAGACCGTGCGCCAGATCCACGCGCAGACCGCGGACCGCGAGGCCGGCCGGACCAAGGTCGAACTGCTCGCCCCCGACTTCAACGCGGTACCCGAGCAGCTGGCCGAGGTCTTCTCGTCCCGCCCCGAGGTCTTCGCGCACAACGTCGAGACGGTCCCCCGGATCTTCAAGCGGATCCGCCCCGGCTTCCGCTACGAGCGCTCCCTGAAGGTCATCACCGAGGCCCGCGACTACGGCCTGGTCACCAAGTCCAACCTGATCCTCGGCATGGGCGAGACCCGCGAGGAGATCAGCGACGCGCTGAAGCAGCTGCACGCCGCGGGTTGCGAGCTGGTCACCATCACGCAGTACCTGCGCCCGAGCGTCCGGCACCACCCCGTGGAGCGCTGGGTGAAGCCGCAGGAGTTCGTGGAGCTGAAGGAGGAGGCCGAGCAGATCGGCTTCTCCGGTGTGATGTCCGGCCCGCTGGTGCGCTCGTCGTACCGCGCCGGGCGGCTGTACCAGATGGCTGTCGAGAAGCGGGGTACGTACATCGCGGCGCAGGCCGTCTGACACGGCGTCACCTGCCTGCCCCACATGGCGCGCGGCAAGCGTGTGAATTCCCGCACAAGCGACTACCCGCCAGTAGTGACCGATACGGCGCGGTCCTGACCGTCCTCGCAGATGAGGACGTGCGTCAGGGCCGCGTCGGCGTTCGGGGGCTGCGCATCAAGGTTTCATTGGTGTTTGACCGGTCGGTCACGCCCTGGTAACACCAATCAGTGACGCTGGACTCACACCACGTACACCCACCGCAACCCTTTCGAGGGGGGACCTCCGCCATGCAGGCCGCGCCCGTTCGCGCCACCGCCATTCCGTCCTTCGCCACCGCCCTGCGCGCCGTGGAATCGCTGCTGATGAGCAGCGGTCAGCGCACGGCCCGCCGCAACGCCTGGACCTCCGTGCTGGAGGACCGCCGCCGGGCCAAGGACAGGATCGAGGCGCAGCAGATCGTGGAGCAGGCCTTCGCCCGTCGCTCCTGAGTTGCGCACTGCCGTCGAAGGCGCTTCGCGGGCCACGTAGACTCGTGGCATGGCGAGGAAGGAAACCGCAGCGGACGCTGCGAACCCCGGGCGACTGAAGCAGATCGCTCTGACCTACAAGATGACCCGCAAGGCCGACAAGAAGATCGGTCTTGTGCTCGCGGCAGTTGGAATCGTCACCTTCGGTGTCTTCCTCGCGATCGGTTTCTTGATCGGTCACCCCATCTATCTCGGCATCCTGGGCCTGCTGCTCGCCTTCCTCGCGACGGCGATCGTCTTCGGGCGCCGCGCCGAGCGGGCCGCCTTCGGGCAGATGGAGGGTCAGCCGGGCGCCGCCGCGGCCGTGCTGGACAACATCGGCCGCGGCTGGTCGACGACGCCGGCGGTGGCGATGAACCGCAGCCAGGACGTGGTGCACCGGGCGGTCGGCAAGGCCGGCATCGTGCTGGTCGCCGAGGGCAACCCCAACCGGGTGAAGTCCCTGCTGGCCGCCGAGAAGAAGAAGATGAACCGGGTGGTCGCGGACGTGCCGGTGCACGACCTGATCGTCGGCACCGGCGAGGGCACGGTCGAGCTGAAGAAGCTGCGCACGACCATGCTGAAGCTGCCGCGCGTGCTGACCGGGCCGCAGGTGACCGCCACCACCGACCGCCTGCGGGCGATGGGCGACCTGATGAGCAACATGCCGCTGCCGAAGGGGCCGATGCCCAAGGGCATGCGGATGCCGAAGGGCGGGCCGAGGACTCGCTGAGACGCGGCGGGGCGACACGCGATCACTGAGCCGGCGGCACCTGGGGTGCCGCCGGCTCAGCCGTTTGCCCGGTCCGTTTGACACGCCACCGAACGGAGCATCCGGCCGGTAACGGACTGATGCACTCTTAGCCTTCGGAATGTGACAAAACGCCATATCACGTATCTCGCATGCGCGACCACGCTCTTCGGCGCGCTCATTGGCACCGCCCCCGCCTCCGCCAGCCACCGCATCCACGTGGTGCTGCCGGGCGAGTCGATCCAGAAGGTGGTCGACGCCGCCCAGTCCGGCGACACGGTGCTCGTGCTTCCCGGCACCTACCACGAGAGCATCACCGTGCGGAAGCCCGGACTGACCCTGCGGGGCATGGGCCAGCGCACGGTGATCAAGCCGGCCGCGCCGGGCGTCAAGAAGGCCCCGATCGGCTGTGACGCGGCCGGAAACGGCATCTGCGTGATCGGGGCGAAGACCAAGCCCGTCACGGACGTCACCATCGCCGATCTGAAGGTGACCGAGTTCCCCAAGGTCGGGGTGTACGCGCTGGGGACCGACCGGCTGACCGTCGAGCGGGTGACCGCCGACAACAACGGCCAGTGGGGCATCTCCCAGGAGCACTCCACGCGCGGCGTGTTCCGCAAGAACACCGCCCGGGGCAACGGTGACGCGGGGATGTTCCTCGCCAACAACGTGAAGGCCGAGGTGGGCGCCACCGACACCAAGGGCACGGTGATCGAGCGCAACCACCTGGAGGGCAACCGCATCGGCCTGACCGTCCGCCGGCTGCGGAACCTCACCGTGGCGCACAACTACGCCACCGGCAACTGCGCCGGCATGTTCATCGTCGGCGACGAGAACAAGCCGAAGGCGGGCGCCCTGACCGTCAGCGACAACCGCGTCGAGCAGAACAACAAGTACTGCGCGAAGACCGCCCGGCTGCCCTTCCTGCAGGGCTCCGGGATCGTCCTGACCGGTGCCGAGAACACCCTGGTCACCCGGAACACCGTCGCCGGCCACCAGGGCACGTCCCCGCTGTCGGGCGGCATCGTGCTGTTCAAGAGCATGGTGGGCGTCACCAGCGAACGGAACCGGATCACCGGCAACCGGCTGGAGAGCAACGCGCCGGCGGACCTGGTCAACCAGGAGGCCACCGCGAGCGCCAACGCCTTCGACGCCAACACCTGCGGGTCCTCCAAGCCCTCGGGGCTGTGCTGACCGGACGGATCCGCCCCACCCACGCAAGGAAGGAAGGCGGCACATGACCGCTGCATCCCCCGGGCTCTCGGCTCCTCCGCCACCGCCGCCGTCGATGCGGCTGAGAGAGCTCGTGTTCGGGGCGGCGTGTGCCGCCGCCGTCCGCGCGGCCGCCCGGCTGGGCGTCGCCGACGTCCTCACGGACGCCCCCATGACCGTGGAGGACCTCGCGGCCGCGGTGAAGACCGAGCCGAAGCCGCTGCGCCGGCTGCTGCGCGCCCTGTCCTGCTACGGCGTCTTCGCCGAGGGACCCGACGGGACGTTCACCCACACCGAGATGTCCCGGCTGCTGCGCGAGGACGACCCCAACAGCCTGCGTGACATCTCCCTGTGGTGCACCGAGCCGTGGACCTGGGACGCCTGGCCGAAGCTGGACGAGGCCGTGCGCACCGGCCGGAACGTCATCGAGGACCTGTACGGCAAGGAGTTCTTCGTCTACCTCAACGAGGACGCCCCGGAGTCGGCCGACGTCTTCAACCGGGCGATGACCACCTCCAGCGAGCAGTCGGCGCGCGACGTCGCCGCGCTCCTGGACCTGTCCGGTGCCTCGTCCGTCGCGGACCTCGGCGGCGGCCAGGGGCACGTGGTGGCGAGCCTGCTGGACAAGTACCCGTCGATGCGGGGCTACCTGCTCGATCTGCCGCGGGTGGTGGAGAACGCCGTGCCGCGCTTGCGCCAGGGCGGTGACCTGGCCGGACGGACGCGCATCGTGCCCGGCGACGTCCGGGAGTCCGTCCCGGTCGAGGCGGACGTCTACATCATCAAGAACATCCTGGAGTGGGACGACGAATCCACCGCCAGGCTGCTGCGCAACGTCGTCCAGGCCGGCGGTCCCGGCACCCGGGTCGTGGTCATCGAGAACCTCGTCGACGACACCCCGTCGATGCGCTTCAGCACCGCCATGGATCTGCTGCTGCTCCTGAACGTCGGCGGCGCCAAGCACACCACCGCCAGCATGACCGGACGGCTGACGGCGGCGGGTCTGACCGTCGGCGAGATCCGGCCGGTCAACCCCTACCTGCACGCCTTCGAGTGCACGGTCCCCGGGTGAGCGGAGCGCTCTTCCGGAAACGCCGGTGCCGGGCCCGCGGCGGACGCGGGCCCGGCACCGGTGGCCTGACGGGCGGGGTTCAGGCGCGCGCGTCGCGCTCCCAGAGGTAGAAGCGCTGTGCCATCGCGTCCTTCGGGGACCGCCAGGTCTCCGGGTCGTACGCGCTGACGTACGCCGAGAGGCGCTCGCTGATGCCCACGAACTCGGGGTGCGAGCTGACCTTGGCGATGGCCGGTCCCGGCTCGCGGTCCGACTCGACGAGGTGCATGTACACGTCGCCGAACTGGAAGAGGCTGCGCCGGACGACACCGATGAGGTGCGGCAGCTCTCCCCGGTCGGACTCCGCGAACACCTTGGCGATGTCAGGGGCGGAACCGGGCGCCATCTTGGCGACGATCAGGGCCTGGTGCACGTTCTTCTCCTGTCGTCCGGCTCAGTCGGCCAGGGCGGGGGCGGACCGGTGACCGGAGGCCGCCTTCTCGATCTTGTCCCGGATCAGGGCCATCTGGATCTTGGAGTTCTTGTTGATGTTGTCGGTCATCCAGGCGTCGTCGCACGGGGCGTCCGGCTTCATCGAGAAGTCCTGCGTCCAGACCATCCGGGTGCCGTCCGGGACCTCCTCGTACTCCCACCGGATGTTCATGTAGGCGAACGGACCGGTCTCCACGCGGCGCGCCTCGACGCTGAGCTGGTCGCGGTCGGCCTCCCGCTCCGAGACCCAGCTCCACACCTTGCCGTTCTCGTCGGGGTGCATGGTGAGCCGGAAGGTGGTCGTGTTCCCCTCCTGGGAGAGGATGTCGGCGCTGGCGTACTCGCTGAACAGCTGCGGCCAGTTCGCCACGTCGTTGGTCATGTCCCAGACCAGGTCGACGGGCGCGGCGATGGTGATCTCGTTCTGGGTGTGTCCGGCCATGTCAGGCTCCCGCGGGCAGTGCGCTGTTGACGAGGTCGAGGAACTGGCGGGGCGTCTTGGAACGCTCCGCGTCGTTGGGCATCGGCGCCCCGTGCCGGTTCTCCAGCTCGCCGACGATGCCGAGCAGGCCGAGCGAGTCGATGCCGAGGGCGTCGAAGCCGGCGTCGTACCGCTGCTGGAGTTCCTCGGGGGAGACGGAGACTCCGGCGGCCTTCTTCATGAGCTCGGACAGCTCTTCCACAGTGATGCGGTGATTCATGATGATTCCTCCTCCTTGCTGCAGGGCAGCTGGTGTGTACGGCTCACTCGGCGCCGCGTCGCAGCACGAGTGCCGAGTTCGACCCCATGAGGCCCCGGCTGAGGACCAGCGCCGTACGCAGTTCGGCGGCGCGGGCGCGGCCGGACACCAGGTCGAGGTCGTGGCAGATGTCGAAGACGCCGGGGGTGGGCGGGACCAGGCCGTGCTCCAGCGCGAGCACCGCGGCCGCGGTGTCCAGCACCGGCGCCGCGCAGTAGCCGCGGCCGATCCCGGTCTTGGGCGCCGTGACGGGCACGCGCCGTCCGTGCGCACCGAGGGCGTCCGCGATGGCCAGGGCCTCCGCACGGTCGGCCTCCGGCACCCCGAGGGCGTCGGCGAAGACCACGTCGACCTCCTCCGGCGCGCAGCCCGCCTCGTCGAGGGCACCCCGGATCGCCTGGGCGAGCCCGGCTCCGGAGTCCGCCCAGCGGGAGGCGCCGGTGAACGTCGCCGCATGCCCGGCGACGAAGGCCCGGACGGCGGCGCCGCGCTCGCGGGCCGCTTCCTCCGCCTCCACCACGAGCATCGCGCCGCCCTCGGCCGGTACGAACCCGCAGGCGGCCTCCGTGAACGGGCGGTACGCGCGGGCCGGGTCGGCGACGGTGCTCAGCTCCTGGTATCCGACCTGGCAGACCACCGAGTACGGCGCCAGCGGCGCCTCGGTGGAACCGGCCACGATCACGTCGGTGCCACGCCGCACCGCCCGTGCCGCGTGCGCCAGGGCGTCCAGACCGCCGGCCTCGTCGGAGGCGACGACCGAGCAGGGGCCCTTGAACTTGCGGCGGATGGAGATCTGTCCGGTGCTCGCGGCGTAGAACCAGGCGATGGACTGGTACGGGCCGACGAACCGGCTGCCCTTGCCCCAGAGCTGCTGCAGCTCGCGCTGGCCGAACTCACCACCGCCGGACCCGGCGGCCGTGACCACTCCGATGGAGTACGGCTCCTCGGAGGTGTCGGCCTGCCCGAGCCGCGCGTCCTCCAGGGCGAAGTCCGCCGCTGCCATGGCGAAGTGCGTGAACCGGTCGGTCTGGACGAGGAACCGCTCCTCGATCGTCGCCGCCGGCTCGAAGCCGCGGACCTCGCCCGCCACCTTCAGCGGAAGGTGCTCGCAGCCCTCACGGGTGACCCGGTCGAGAACGCTGAGGCCATCCTTGGTGGCCTTCCAGAAGGTGTCAATGGTGGTGCCGTTGGGCGCGACCACCCCGATGCCGGTGACGGCCGCGCGCCGATCGTGCGGTTCGCTCATCGTGTCCTCACTCCCTCGTTCGGGTCAGGACCACCGCCGACTGGAATCCCCCGAAGCCGCTGCCCACGGACAGGACGCTGTTCAGCTTCCGTTCGCGGGCGACACGCGGGACGTAGTCCAGGTCGCACTCGGGGTCGGGGGTCTCGTAGTTGGCGGTCGGCGGCACGACCTGCTTGGCGAGGGCCAGCACACAGGCGACCACCTCGATCGCCCCGATCGCCCCGAGTGAGTGCCCCACCATCGACTTGATGGAGCTCATGGGGGTGTCGTAGGCGTGCCGGCCGAGCGCCCGCTTCACGGCCGCCGTCTCGTGGCGGTCGTTCTGCCGGGTGCCGGAGCCGTGTGCGTTGACGTAGTCGATCGCTGTCGGGTCCAGCCGGGCGTGGTCGAGTGCCAGATCTATCGCCCGGGCCATCTCCAGACCCTCACTGGTCAGGCCGGTCATGTGGTAGGCGTTGCCGAAGGTGGCGTAGCCGCCCAGCTCGCAGTAGACGTGCGCGCCGCGGGCCCGTGCGTGCTCCAGTTCCTCCAGGACGAGCACGGCGCCGCCCTCGCCCATGACGAAGCCGTCACGGTTGTTGTCGAAGGGGCGGGAGGCGTGGGCGGGATCGTCGTTGTTGGGTGACGTGGCCTTGATCGCGTCGAAGCAGGCCATGGTGATCGGGGAGATCGGGGAGTCCGAGGCACCCGCTATGCAGATGTCGGCCCGGCCCTCCTCGACGGTGTGGAAGGCGTACCCGACGGCGTCGAGGCCGGAGGTGCAGCCGGTGGAGACGGTCTGCACCGGGCCCTGGGCGCCGAAACGTTCCGCCACCGCGGAGGCGACCGTACTGGGCGAGAACGCCCGGTGCAGGTGCGGCTCCGCCTCACGGTGGTCGACGTCCCACCGCTCGCCCCGGTTGCTGACCAGGACGTAGTCGTGCTCCAGCCGGGTGGTGCCGCCGACCGCGGTGCCCACGGACACCCCGATCTTCCACGGGTTCTCGCGGTTCAGGTCGAGACCGGAGTCCCGGACCGCCTCCGCGCCGGCGACCAGGGCGAACTGTATGTACCGGTCCGCGCGCGCGACCTGTTCCTCGTCCAGGCCGTGCGCGGACGGGTCGAAGTCGCATTCGGCGGCTATCCGCGAGCGCAGTCCCGAGGGGTCGAAGAAGGTGATGCCCCGGGTGGCCGTCCGGCCGTTGGCCAGCAGATCCCAGAACGCCGGCACCCCGATGCCGCCCGGGGCGACGATGCCTATGCCGGTCACCGCCACACGCCGGCTCATGACCTGACCTCACCTCGGTCGTGGGCGGCACCCGCGGAGGCGGGCTCCGTGACCACCGCGGCGGCCCCGATGACGTCCGTCTCCTCCGTGTCGACGTGCCCCATGCTCGGGCGCGGGGCCAGCGGCCCCAGGTGGAAGACGATGCGCGCCTCCACGTTGCCCGTGTTCCGGAAGCGGTGACGCATGTGGGCGGGGATCATCAGCCCCTGCTCCGGGCGGAGCGGGTGCGGTTCGCCGTCCAGGTCCACTTCCAGCTGACCGCAGACGACGTACACGAACTCCTCGGAGTACGGGTGGTAGTGCTCACCGATGCGGTCGCCGGGCTGCACGATGGCCACGCCCATGAAACCGCTGGTGGAGCCGACCGTGGTGGGGGTGAGCATGGCGCGCAGATCGCCGCCGCGCCGGGTGTTGGGCTCGACCTCGCTGAGGTCCACGATCTTCGGAAGGGGTTTGATCACGACGTTCCTCCGTGGTTGTGCTGCGCCTGATGGACTCAGGCGTCCGGCGAGCGGCGGTCGGTGATGAGCTTCATGCGGGCGGCGTCGCCGTCCAGCAGGGACTTCAGCGGGGCCAGGGCCCCGGGCTCGGGCAGGGCCGCTTCGACGCCCGCGCCGGGTCGTACGTCGACCAGCCGGACGACGACGTCGTCGCGCTGGAAGACCGTGCTGCGCAGGACCGGGGTGGCCGGGTCCTCCGCCGCGTCCTCGTCCAGCCGGGCGAGCGCCTCGGCCAGCCGCATCCCGCAACCCGGCCGGGCGGGGATGTACAGGGCGTGCCGCTCACCCTCGTGCCGTTCGTCGACGCTGACGTGGTGCACGGCGGGCAGGGCCGCCCGGGTGAAGAACACGCGCGCGGACTCGTCGCAGCTGAGGTCCCGCTCCTGCTCCAGGTACGGGTTGATGGCCTCTTCGACCGCCCTGACCTCGGGCTGCCGGGCGACGTGGCGCAGCGCCTGGAGCAGGTCGCCGCGGACCTCGATGGCCCGTACGACCCGGTTGCCGATCAGGAACAGAGAGGTGCGGACCAGACGCGTGGTCTCGTCCACATGCGTCTCGGGGGAGTCGTAGTTCGCGAGGATCTTCGCGACCTCCGGCTCGCTGCCCGGCTTGACCGTGAAGGTCAGGGCGTGGCGGATCACGCCGTCGCCGATCCGGGGAGACACCTGCAGCTTGCGCTGTGCCGGGTCGACCTTCGCCAGCCCGCGGCCCATCTCGCGCACCACGTGGAAGCGCAGCGAGCGGGTGTCCCGGATGCAGCTGTGCATCGGCTGCACCATCTGCACGTGCTCCTCGCTGTTCACCCAGGCGAGGAACGGCGGGGCACTCTCCCACTCACTGGTGATGAGCCATTGGGAGGGATTCTCGATGGACTGGCACAGCTGGTCGCTGACGTGGCCGGGCACCTTGGCCACCTGGTTGCACAGTTGCTCGTATGCCTCCAGGAACTGCTGCTGGGCACCGTCGTATACGTCGACCAGCAGGACGACCCGGAGGGGTGAGCCGTCGAAGACGGACTGGGAGACCCGTTTCGACACCTGTCGCGTCAGCTGCTGCGAAACCTTTTCCGACGTAGTGGTCATGCTGCGCAATCTCCTTCTCTGGAGGCAGAGGCGAACGCCGCCGCCGATGACGCGACGTCAGCGCCTCTTGATCCTCTGCCGCTCCCCCGGAGTGCGCGACTCGCGTGAACCACGCGGGTGATAGATCACGCGGAGCCCCTTCGAGAGGGCATGAAAAACAGCAACACCTCCCCCACCCCCACCACTGCCTCAGGAGTCCTTGATGCAGCAGAAAGCCGATCACCAGGTTCCCGTCCTCGTCGTGGGCGGCTCTCTGGTGGGCCTGTCCCTCTCCCTCTTCCTGGGCCGTCTGGGCGTCCGCCACATGCTCGTCGAGCGGCACGCCGGGACCTCGATCCACCCCCGTGGCCGCGGCAACAACGTGCGGACGATGGAGCTTTACCGGGTGGCCGGCGTCGAGCCGGACATCCGGAAGGCGGCGTCCCTCCTCGCGGAGAACCACGGCATCCTGCAGACCCCGACCCTCGTCGGTGACGCCGGCGAATGGCTGTTCAAGGAGATCGACCCGGGCGGCGGCCTCGCGAAGTTCAGCCCTTCGGGGTGGTGCCTGTGCAGCCAGAACGACCTGGAGCCGCAACTGCGGAAGGGCGCCGACGCACTCGGGGGCGACCTGCGGTACTTCCACGAGCTGGAGTCGTTCGAGCAGGATGCCGAAGGAGTGACGGCGTACGTCCGTGACCGTGACAGCGACGAGCTGTACACCGTCCGCGCCGACTACCTGGTGGCGGCCGACGGCCCCCGCAGCCCCGTCAGGAACCGGCTCGGTATCGGGCAGAGCGGCCCGGGCGACCTCTTCGCCAACGTGAGCGTCACCTTCCGGTCCAAGGTCCTCGCCGACTTCGTCGGAGACCGGCGCTTCATCTGCTGCTACCTCACCAACCCCGAGGCCGACGGCGCGTTGCTGCCCATCGACAACAAGGAGAACTGGGTCTTCCACGCCCCCTGGCACCCGGAACACGGCGAGACGCTGGAGGAGTTCACCGAGGAGCGGCTCGAGCGGCACATCCGGACGGCGGTCGGCGTTCCCGACCTCGACGTCGAGGTCACCGGCAGGGCGTCCTGGCGTGCCGCCGAACGGGTCGCCGACCGGTACGCGTCCGACCGGGTCTTCCTCGCCGGCGACTCCGCCCACGAGATGTCACCGACCGGCGCGTTCGGCTCCAACACCGGTATCCAGGACGCCCACAACCTGGCCTGGAAGCTGGCCGCCGTCCTCGAGGGCTGGGCCGGCCCCGGGCTGCTGGAGACCTACGACACCGAGCGCCGGCCGGTCGCCATGGCCACCAGCGCGCGCGCCTCGACCCGCTCCGTGGAGCACAGCCACCCCGGCTTCGCCCCGGCGCCCGGCGTCGGCGGCGGCAAGCGCGGCGGCATCCTCAACATCGTCCTCGCCTACCGCTACCCGGAGGGCGCCGTCGTCGGCGCCGACCCGACCGAGCCGGTCGTGCCCGAGGGGATGCGCCTGACCGCGGAGCCGGGCAGCCGGGCCCCGCACATGTGGCTGCGCCGCGCGGGCGAGCGGGTCTCCACGCTCGACCTCTACGAGCGCTCGATGGTGCTCCTCAGCGACGCCGGCTCCAGCGCGGGCAAGGCCTGGCACGCCGCTGCCCGGCGCCTCGCCGACGCCGACGGCGTACGCCTGGACGCCTACCGCATCGGTGCCGGGGCGGACGCCGAGCTGGCGTACGACGCGGAGGGCGACGACTGGACGCAGACCCACGGCACGTCGCCCGACGGGGCGGTGCTGGTGCGGCCCGACGGATTCGTCGCCTGGCGCGCGTCCGGCGCCGTGGCGGATCCGGAGGCCGAGCTGAGGAAGGTCCTGGCGACGGTCCTCAGCAAGGGCTGACCCTCTCCCCCGCCCCACAGAAGGCCACCCGCACCGACCGGTACGGGTGGCCTTCGCCACCCGCACCGACGGGCGGGACGGGGGCTTCTGTCTGTCGGGGGCTTCTGTCTGCGGGGGCTGCCGTTCGTCGGGCGGCTGCCGTTCGTCGGGCGGCTGCCGTTCGTCGGGCGGCTGCGGCACTTGTGGGGCGGCTGGGGCGGGGCTTCCGTTCGTCGTGCAGCTGGGGCGAGGGCTGCGACCCGTCGGACAGTGAGGTGGGGGCCTACGGCCCGTCAGACGTCCGGGGCGGGCGGCTGCGGCTCGTGAGATCGCTGGGGCCGGTGGGCTGCGGCCACGGCCAGCCCGTGCCAGCGCCCGCGGTCCAGCAGGCGGCTGCGGCTCATCCGGGGGTCGGAGTGGGAGTGGGGCGGGAATCTGTGGCCGGCGGGCCGCTGCCGAGGGGGTGGGGTGCGCTCCGACGGTCCGGGCCGGAGGGCCGGCGGCCGGGCGTCAGATGCGGACTTCGACCGTCCTTGCGATCCGGTCGTGCAGGCCGCGGCCGTCGCGGTCCCAGATCAGGGCGGGGACGGCGAGGCAGAGCAGGATCGTGCGGAGCAGGGCGCGGCCCGGGTGGACGGTGCCCGTGTCGAGGGCGACCACGCGCAGGCCGAAAACGCGCTTACCAGGCGTGATGCCGATCGTGCCGACGGTGAGGACGCTCATGACGAAGAAGATCAGCAGGGCCCAGTTGCCGGTCGTCTGGCCGTAGCCGTCCGTGATCAGGCTGTATGCGATCAACAGGCACAGGCCCCAGTCGACGGCCAGCGCGCCGAGCCGCCGGCCCGGGCGGGCGATCGATCCCGGCCCCTGCTCCGGCAGACCGAGCTGCTCGCCCCGGTAGCCGAAGTCCGCACCGGCGTCCTCCATGGCCGCGCGAGGGCCGGAGAGCCATGATCCGATTGCTTGCCTCTTGTCCACCTGACAAAGGTACTGCGCCCGGATTTGACCGGGGTACGCCGGGGTCGGTCCGCGTTACGGTGGAACAGAGCCGGTTAACTTCTGCGAAACAAATGGGTCACGCCCGAGAAATGACGCGTCCCTAGGGTCGAGGCCAGCATGTGCCACCGCACTGGCCGCAGATACGAACTACCACCCCGGCGGGACGGTCGGGAGTAGGAGGAGCTGGATGTTCCAGAACGCCGACGAGGCCAAGAAGTTCATCGCCGACGAGGACGTCAAGTTCATCGACGTCCGCTTCTGCGACCTGCCGGGCGTCATGCAGCACTTCACGATTCCGGCTGCGGCGTTCGACGCGGACGAGGAGCTGGCCTTCGACGGATCCTCGATCCGCGGCTTCCAGGCCATCCACGAGTCCGACATGGCGCTGCGCGCGGACCTGTCCACCGCTCGTGTGGACCCGTTCCGCCGGGACAAGACCGTCAACATCAACTTCTTCATCCACGACCCGATCACCGGTGAGCAGTACTCCCGTGACCCGCGGAACGTGGCGAAGAAGGCCGAGGCCTACCTCGCCTCCACCGGCATCGCCGACACCGCCTTCTTCGGCCCGGAGGCCGAGTTCTACGTCTTCGACAGCGTCCGCTTCAAGACGTCGGAGAACGAGTCCTTCTACCACATCGACTCCGAGGCCGGCGCCTGGAACACCGGCGCGCTGGAGGACAACCGCGGGTACAAGGTCCGCTACAAGGGCGGCTACTTCCCGGCCCCGCCGGTCGACCACTTCGCCGACCTGCGTGCCGAGATCTCCCTGGAGCTGGACCGGGCCGGTCTGCAGGTCGAGCGCCAGCACCACGAGGTGGGCACCGCCGGCCAGGCCGAGATCAACTACAAGTTCAACACGCTGCTCGCCGCCGCCGACGACCTGATGCTCTTCAAGTACATCGTGAAGAACGTCGCCTGGCGCAACGGCAAGACCGCCACCTTCATGCCGAAGCCGATCTTCGGCGACAACGGCTCGGGCATGCACGTCCACCAGTCGCTGTGGAGCAACGGCGACCCGCTGTTCTACGACGAGCAGGGCTACGCCGGCCTGTCGGACACCGCCCGCTACTACATCGGCGGCATCCTGCGTCACGCCCCGTCGCTGCTCGCCTTCACCAACCCGACGGTGAACTCGTACCACCGCCTGGTCCCGGGCTTCGAGGCGCCGGTCAACCTGGTGTACTCGCAGCGCAACCGCTCCGCCGCGATGCGTATCCCGATCACGGGCTCCAACCCGAAGGCCAAGCGCGTCGAGTTCCGCGCCCCCGACTCCTCCGGCAACCCGTACCTGGCCTTCTCCGCGCTGCTGCTCGCGGGCCTGGACGGCATCAAGAACAAGATCGAGCCGGCCGAGCCGATCGACAAGGACCTCTACGAGCTGGCGCCCGAGGAGCACGCCAACGTCGCGCAGGTCCCGACCTCCCTGGGCGCCGTCCTGGACCGCCTGGAGGCCGACCACGAGTTCCTCCTCCAGGGCGACGTCTTCACGTCCGACCTGATCGAGACGTGGATCGACTACAAGCGCACCAACGAGATCGCCCCGCTGCAGCTGCGTCCGCACCCGCACGAGTTCGAGCTCTACTTCGACGTGTAAAGATCAAGAGGGCTCTACGCTGGGCGGACCCCCTGCGGACTCTTCGGTAGTCCGCAGGGGGTCCGCAGCATTTTTGATCAAAGGTCCCATCGCCCGCTCGACAGCGGCCCGGGTCGACTGGTCCGAGTCGGGCCAGAGGTGACCGTATGTGTTCAGCGTCGTCGTCGCCTTCGAGTGCCGCAGCCGCTGCTGCACGATCTTGACGTCGGCCCCGCTCGCGATGAGCATGCTCGCGTAGTAGTGGCGAAGATCGTGGAACCGGAACTCCGGCGACAGGCCCGGCACCTGCTTGCGAATCCTCCGCATGTGGCGCTCGACCTTCCACGGGCCCAGCTGTGCGCCCTCGTCATCGAGCAGCACCCACCCGGCCGTGCGTCCGTCGAGCAGCCGCTTCAGCTCCCCCACGAACGCGTCCGGGATCGGCACCGCGGCCAAGCTCGACTCCGTCTTGAGCGGCAGGTCCGGGTACTGCAGCGTAGGGGTGACCGTCCGCGCGTCGAGGTCGACGTCGACCAGGCGCAGCCCGCACGCCTCGGCCGTGCGCAGGCCGGCGAACGCCCCCAGCAGCAGGGCGGGCCGGTACTTCTCCTCAGCCGCCTCGTACAACTGCCACAGCTGCGCGTCCGTGCAGACGTAGGGCCGCTGCTTCCCCCCGCCGGGCGACGTCTCCCGGGAGCACGGGTTGACCGTCAGCTTCTTCGCACGGACCGCGGCCCGCATCACCTGCGACAGGCGACTGTGCAGGGCGAAGCGGTACGACTGTGAGACGCCCTCGCGCAGCAGCCGCGCCATCCATCGCTTCACGGCCATCTCGTCGACGGCCAGCAGCGGCAGCTTGCCGAACTCCTCGCGGATCTGCGCGAGATGCACCTTCGCCTGGCGCACGGTCGAGTCGCGCTTCGCGTAGGACTCGATCCAGAGGTCGCACCACTGGTCGACCGTCAGCTTCTTGTCCTTCGGGTCGACGTAGGTATTGGTGACCAGCGCGGCCGTCACCTCGTCGAGCCACCGCTCACCGTCGATCTTCCGGTCGAAGTGTCGCGCGTGCTCCTTGCCGGCGAGGTCCCGGTACCGGGCCCGCCACTTACCGTTCGGCCTCTTCTTGATGCTCTTGCTCGCCACCCGACTCCCCTTGCTGCTCTGTCACGCGAGCCGCGATCTCGTCGTATTCACGCTGCTGCTCGTCGATCTGGTCTAGCAGTCGACGGCACTCCTCTTCGGCGGCTTCGACTTCTTGGTCGACACGCTCACGGGTACGGCGCAGCTCAAGAACACGCTGATTGGCGGCTTCGGCCAGCGTGCGCAGCTCGGTCAGCCGTGAAGCTGCTCCGAGCATCTCGTAGTCGTCGATGGGCACGGCCAGCAGGTCGTTGACCGTGACCCCAAAGACGATGGCCAGCCCCTGGACCTCGTTCACCCGGATCGGGCGGTCTGCGGCCTCCGTCTTGGCGACGGTGGTCTGCCGCCAGGAGTAGCCCTTGTCGTGCATGCGACGGGCCAACTCCTGCTGAGACCAGCCGCGCAGTTCTCTGATCCGCCGGACCTGCTTGCCCATGACCTCTTCAGCGGTCATACGCACCGGCCGGGGACTCTCTTCACGCGTCTCATCCTCCACAGGAATAGACGTTAAACGTTGGCTGAGGTTGACCACAAGCGGACAGCACTGTCATCCTTCACGCAGATAACTCGTAGATCCCCAAGGAGGATCACGTGCAGAAGATCGCTGTCCGCAACGCAGCTGCGAGCGGATACCTGACCACAGACGAGGTCGCACAGCGGTACCGCACGGCACCGAGCACCGTCCGGTACTGGAAGCACATCGGCTACATCCCCGGAGCTATCAAGCGTGGCCGGCGAACGCTCTACTCCGTGGCCGTGCTCGACGCGTGGGACGCGGAGCAGACCGGGGGCGCCGCAGCATGAGCACGAACGAAGAGACCCGCCAGGGGCAAACTGGCGGGTCTCAGGAAGTCCTCTTCGCGGCGGGCGGCGGGACCGCCCCCAGCGTAGCGCGCCCGCTCGTCCTGATCACAAGGGGACGCGTCGAGTTCCTCGCCCACTGTCCGGCCTGCAAGGACTGGCACCGGCACGTCCACCTCGGCACCGTCACCGGGCCCTGCGGCACCGAGTACGAGCTGCAGCCGAAGCGCGGGAGGGCGGCATGAGCGACTGGCAGAACGCCCTCGACAACGCCCTGCAGGCGGCAGACCGGTTGGGCTTCGAGCTGATCCCGTTGTCGCTGACCAAGCTGCCCGCCATCAGGTCGCCCCACGACAAAGGGCACAGCTGCAAGGGCGAGTGCGGGCAGCTGGGCCACGGCATCCATGACGCCTCCAGCGACCCCGACCGCATCCGCGCCATGTTCGAGGCCGCACGCCACGCGACCGGCTACGGCATCGCCTGCGGCCGGCCGCCGCACTTCCTGATCGGCCTCGACCTCGACCGCGACGCTGAGAAGGACGTCGACGGCGTATGGGAGCTGCGTAGGCTGTGCGCCCGCAAGGGCATCGCCGTGCCCCGCACGGTCATCATCCGCACACCGAGGGGCGGCTATCACGCCTGGTGGACGGGACCGGAGGGCGTGAAGGTTCCCAACCGGGCCGGGCAACTCGGTCCTGGCATCGACGTGCGCGGCGCAGGCGGGTACCTCGTCGGCCCTGGCAGCCGTGGCGCCCGCGGCCTGTACACCCTCGCCTCCAACCCGGACAACGTCACGGTGCACCCGATCCCCGAGCAGCTGCTGCAGCTCATGACGGCCGACAAGGAACGGCCGCGACGCGCAGGCACCACAGCCGCGAACACGTGGCTGATGGGCGGAGGCCGCGCCCTGGTCGGCCTGGTCCGGCACGTCCTCGACGCGGGCGAGGGGCAGCGCAACAACCGTCTGTTCTGGGCTGCCTGCAAGGCGTTTGAGCATGCGGCGGCTGGCCGCCTCGACGCCGACCAGGCCGAGGACGCCCTCATGAAGGCGGCCGTCGAGGTTGGCCTGCCCGACAAGGAAGCCGAGGCGACCCTGAAGTCTGCCCGCGGCGACGTACTGGGAGCCGCGTGATGGCCGACGAGAAGAAGGTCAGCAAGGACCGCGCCGAGGAGATCGTGAAGGACGCGGGAGTCGACCCCGACAAGAAGCCGTCGCAGGCCTCACAGCTCGTCGCCCTCGCCCGCGAGCGGTACGAGCTGTTCATGTCCGAGGACGGTCGCCCCTACGGGGTGAAGCAGGACGGCCCCAACATCGCCCTCCCGCTGCGCGGCAAGGCGGGACTGCGGTCCCAACTGGCGCACATCTACACCGACGCCAACGGCGGATCCGTGCCGTCCCAGTCGGCGCTCGCGGACGCTATGACGGTGCTGGAAGGCGTGGCCGCGGCGGCAGACCCGCGCGTGCCGCACGTCCGCGTCGCCCGGCACGAGGACGGCGTCGTCGTCGACCTGGCAACAGCCGAGGGCCGGTGCGTGGTCATCAACCCGGACGGCTGGCGGCGCGAGTCCCGCTCGCCCGTCCTGTTCCGCCGCTCGGGCGCCATGAAGCCGCTGCCCGAGCCGGTACGCGACGGCGACGGGCTGGCCAAGCTGCGCGACATGATGAACATGAGCGACGAGGGATTCCACCTGCTCGTCGCCTGGCTGATCGCCGCGTTCATCCCGGACCTGCCGCACCCGATCCTCACGTTCCGCGGGGAGCAGGGCACGGGCAAGTCCAAGGGTGCCGCAATGGTCATCGGCATCGTCGACCCGTCCGGAGCGCCGAAGCGCACCGCGCCACGGGACGTGAAGGCGTGGGCTACGCAGGCGTTCAACTCGTGGGCACTGTGCCTCGACAACGTCTCCGTCATCTCCGACTGGCTGTCCGACGCACTGTGCCGCGCGGTGACCGGAGACGGCATCGTCGACCGCGCGCTCTACACCGACGACGACGTGGTGGTCCTGGAGTTCCGGCGAGTGCTCGCCATGACCACCATCGACGCCGGGGCGCTGGCCGGCGACCTCGCCGAGCGGCTCCTGACCATCGAGCTCAGCCTGATCCCCGACCACAAGCGCCGCGAGGAAGCCGAGTTGGACGCGGCCTACGCCGAGGCGCACGCGTCCATCCTGGCCTCGCTGTTCGACCTGCTCGCCCAAGTGCTCAAGGTCTTGCCAGACGTGCGCCTCACCGAGCGACCGCGTATGGCCGACTTCGCGCGCGTGCTGGCAGCGGTTGACCAGGTGCAGGAGTGGGAGACGCTGGCGTCGTACAAGGCCAGCGCCCGGGACGCCGTAGCCGACGTCCTCGACGGTGAGCCGTTCGCCCAGGCGGTCGTCCAGCTTGTCGACCGCACTGGCCATTGGATCGGTACCGCAACGGAACTGCTTGAGCAGGTAGTGACGCCGGAGCGTCTACCGAAGAAGTGGCCGAAGGACTCGACGCGGGCCGGAGGCCAGCTCAAGCGACTCGCCCCTGCGCTTCGGACGATCGGCATTGACGTCGACGACAGCAAGCGCGGGCCGAAGCCGAAGAAGCAGCGGCTCTACCAACTGACGGCATCAGCAGAGAGAAGGTCCGAAACAGCGTCCCCAGCGTCCCCCAACGGTGCCGATAACGCCGTGACCAGCGGAAACAGGGGGGACGCTAAAGGGGGGACGCTAGCGACCCCCCACCCGGTCGGGGGGACGCTAGGGACCGCTGAGGGGAACGCTGGACTCTTCGCAGCGTCCCCCCGGGGTGCGGCCTCTGACCTGCGCGGATACGACGAGGGGGACGCTGGGACCGCTGGGGACGCTGAAATGCACCCCCTCTCTAATGTCGCCACCTTCGGTCAGAACACCGGCCCCTGCGTTCGGTGCCGGAAGCCCACGATCCGATACGGCGCGCAGGGGGACCCGCGCTGCCCTGACTGCCAGGAGGCAGCATGAGCCTCACCAGGGACCAGGCCGTCATCGCGGATGTTGTCCTCGCCGCGCTGGAGTTCCGCCGCGACGACCTGTGCAACCTCATCAACGCCCTGCCCCGCCGGCAGCACGCCGACGCCGCAGCCAAGAGCCTCGACCTGATCGCCCTCACCTTCCGCAACGTCATCCCGCCCGACCAATGGCAGGCGTTCATCGCGGAATGCCGGGCAACCCGCGCACTCCTCGACCTCGACGACCCCACCACGTAAGGAGAACCGACCATGCCCAGCAACCACGGCCAGCTGATGAACGACCTCATCCGCGGCCAGCGCCGCCAGACGCCCGCAGGGCAGCAGCGCGCCGACGAGATCCGCGGCCTGTACAAGCAGGGGCTGCAGCAGCTGCGCGGCCAGCGCAACATGCACCCCGACGCCCGCCGCGTCGAGATCGCCAAGCTGTACGCCACCACCCGCGACGCCCTCAAGAAGGTGCAGCGCGAACAGGTCGACACCGACCGCGAGACCTTCGCCAAGCTGGAACGCCAGCTGTGGGGCTACGACGACGTGCGCGCCAGCGCCTACACCACCGAGGCCCGCGCCGCAGTCGACGGCACCGTCCGCGACGCCCAGGACCGGGCCGCCCAGCTGAAGAAGCCCGAGCAGGCCGCGCGTGCTCTCGCCACCGCCGAGCAGGCCGGCGACCAGGTTCTCGCCCGCGCCATCGCCAAGCGCGCACACGACATGGACTGGGACGGCGTCCTCAACGACTACCTCGCCACCCGGCCCACCGCAGCCGACAGGTACCAGCAGGCCGCCGACATCTACGTCCGTCAGCACAGCCACGCGGGCGCCTTTGACCGCAGCTTCACCGGAGCCCTCGCCAAGCCCGAGGAACTGCGCGACCTCAGCGACGACGACGTGCAGGCCATGGCCGACCCCGGCGACGCGGCCGCGTGACACAGACTCCCGAGGCTGGGGTGCAGCGCTTCCATGGTCCGGCCGGCACCCCGGCCTCGGGTCCACAGCAGGAGGACCACATGCCGAGCAGACAGAAGCCACCGTGCAGCAGGCCAGGCTGCGAGCACAGCAAGCCATGCCCCGACCACAGCAAGCAGACCGACAGGCAGCGAGGCAGCGCGGCACAGCGCGGCTACGGCCAGATGCACGAGCAGCGCTTCCGCCGAGGCGTACTCGACCGTCACCCCGTCTGCCGCGTGTGCTGGGCCGAGCCCGCCACCGTGGCCGACCACTGGCCCAAGAGCCGCCGCCAACTGGCCGCCGAAGGCCTCGACCCGAACGAGCCGAGCTACGGCCGCGGACTCTGCGCCAGCTGCCACGGCAAGGAGACGGCGAAGAACCAGCCCGGCGGATGGAACGCCGGATGATCACGGCGGGGGTGGCGGGTGCCCCCCTGCGCGCCCGCCTACGGACCGCGGGGGAGAGCTCCGCGTGTGATGGCCAATCAAGCAGTTCCCGTACTGATCATGGAATGAGGTGAAACGGTGGCAGTTCCTGGTCGTAAGCCGAAGCCGTACATCAAGGCCGTGCGCGAGGGCACGTTCCGACCGGACCGGCAGACGGAGGGCGTGCGCTTCCCGCCCGTCGACCCTGTCGAACCGAAGTGGGCGGACCTGCTGCCCGGAGCCGACACGGAGGTCGTGCGGGCGCGGAAGACGGCCGCGGAGCTGTGGGGCCGGATCGTGCCGGTGCTGCGGTACACGGTGGGCCTGACGGACACGCAGAGGGAGACCGTGACGGACCTGTGCGTGACGTGGGCGTGGATCGTCATGGGCAACCGGGCGATGGCCCGTGAGGGCGTCGTCATTCAGGGCGCTCACGGCAAGGTCCGTAACCCGTGGACAACGGTCCTGTCGCAGCAGCGGCAGCACTTCCGTTCCCTCGTCGGCGAGCTGGGCCTGACGCCGGCCTCGGCTCAGCGCATCGCGGCCCCTGAGCCGGACGACGAGGACTCCGACATCTGGGACTGACGTCCCGCTCTTCCTGACCCTTCTCACTCCGCCCCTCGGACGGCCTTCCGGGACAACCCGCTGCCAACTGAAGATCTTGAGAGGCACTGACACATGGCAGCAGGTGCTGTGCTGGTCGGGCGCGGTTACGTGTCCATCCAGCCGGAGTTTGAGGGCAACTGGTCGCGCGCCGTCAATGCGCAGGCGTCGTCTGCGGGCAGGGATGGCGGTTCGGCGTTCGGTAAGGCGTTCGGTGGCGCCCTGACGGGCGCGCTGCGTGGCCTGTCGAAGGGGTTTATGCCGGCGTTCGGCACGTCGATTGCGGCAGCGCTGGCGCCGGCCGCGGGTGCGGCGGGTGTGCTGGCTACGGCAACGCTGGCGGCGGCGTCGGCGCAGACGGCGTTGAAAGTGGGTCTGTCGGGCGTCTCGGAAGCGGTGTCGGAGGCGTTCAACCCGACGAGCCCGGAGGCGTTCAGCGAGGCGATGGCGAAGCTGGCGCCGAACGCGCGGGCGTTCGTCACCCAGCTGCGCGGCACGAAGCCCGCGCTGGACGCGCTGAAGACGTCCGTTCAGGACCGGCTGTTCGAGCAGCTGGATACGACGTTCGCGACCGCGGCGAAGACGACGCTGCCCATCTTCCAGAACGCCCTGACGAACAGTGCGGGCGCCCTGAATCTCATGGGCCGCCAGGTGCTGAACACGGCCACCGGGCTGGGCAAGTCGGGGGCGCTCGGTACGGCCCTGTCGTATGCCAACACCGGCCTGTACAACCTGGCTGGCGCTCCGGCGACGCTCGTGCAGGGCCTGGTGCAGATCGGGGCGGCGGCCGGCCCGTCGTTCGCGAAGCTGACGGGCGCTGCGGGCGGGGCGTTCGAGGGCCTGTCGGTGAAGATGACGAACGCGTTCTCGTCGGGCGCGATGCAGGAGTTCATCGAGACCGGCGTCACGGTCCTGATGGACCTGGGCCGCATCCTCGCGGACGCGTTCGGCGCGGTCGGCAACATCCTCAAAGCGTCCGCGGATGCGGGCGGGCAGGCGCTTGCCGTGGTCGGGGAGCTGTTCGCGGAGCTGCGCCGTATCACGGCGATGCCGGAGGTGCAGGCCGCGCTGCGGACGATTTTCGCATCGGTCGCTCAGATTGCCGCCGCGATCGCTCCGGTGATCGGCTCCGTCATCCAGGCGATCCTGCCGCTGATCGCGTCGATAGCCCCGGTCGTTGCCCAGTTGGCGCAGACACTGGGCCCGGTCCTCGCGCAGCTTGCTGCGCAGCTGGGGGCGGCCCTGAAGCCGGTCATCGAGGCTTTGCTGCCGGTGCTTACGCTCGTTGGTGACGCGGTCGTGCAGATCCTCGCCGCGGTGACCCCGCTGCTGCAGCCGATTGGCGAACTGATCGGCGGAATCATCTCGGCGCTGATGCCGGTGCTGCGGCCGGTCATTGACCTGGCGGTGCAGCTGATCGACGTGCTGATCGGCCCGCTGACCACGATCATTCAGCAGCTGGTGCCCTACGTGGAGCTGCTCGGTGAGGTGCTGTCGCAGGTGTTCGCCGCGATCACGCCGCTGATCGCTCCGATCGTCGGGATCGTCGGCCATCTGGCGCAGGTCTTCGCTGAGCTGTACACGCAGTTCGTGGCGACGTTCATGGAGGTCATCACCGCGCTGATGCCCGTCATCACCGAGCTGGTGACGATCGTGGTGGACCTGGCGCTGCAGCTGCTGTCCGCGCTGATGCCGTCCATGGACCAGATCATCGCCGCGGTGTTCCAGCTGATGGATGCGGTGCTGCCGCTGCTGCCGACGTTCGCGGAACTCACGGCCATGCTGCTCGGCCTGGCTGCGGGCGTCCTCACGGCGGTACTGCCGCCGATCGTCAAGCTCACCGGCTACCTCGTCGGCGCCCTCGCGGGCGCCCTGTCCACGGTCATCGGGTGGGTGGCGCAGCTGGTGACGTGGCTGCGCCGGAACCTGGGCCCGGCGTTCCTGTGGCTCAACGACAAGGTGATCCAGCCTGTGTGGCGGGGCATCCGCGCCGCGATCAAGTTCGCGTGGGAGACGGTCATCCGGCCGACGTTCGGCTTCATCAAGGCCGGCGTCTCGGGTGTGGGTGAGGTGTTCCGCTGGCTGCGCGACAAGGCCGTCACCCCGGTGTGGAACGGCATCCGGTCGGTGATCAGCACGGTGTGGCAGAAGGGCATCAAGCCTGCGTTCGACGCGCTGAAGACGGCGGTCGGCCGTGTCGGGGACGCGTTCGAGACGGCGAAGGAGGCTATCCGCATCGCCTGGGCCCTGATCAAGAAGGCGACAAAGGACCCGATCAACTTCGTCATCAACACGGTGTGGAACAAGGGTGTTGTCAAAGCCTGGGACAAGATCCTCGGGTGGGTGCCGGGTCTGCCGAAGCTGAAGACGCTCCCGCTCCTCGCGCAGGGCGGCACCGTCCCCGCGAGGCCCGGCGTGTTCAACAAGCCGACCGCGGTGGTCGGTGAGGGACGCTCCCAGTACCCGGAGTTCGTCATCCCCACCGACCCGCGCTACCGCGGCCGTGCCCTGTCGCTGTGGGAGCAGGCTGGCGGGCAGTTGATGGCGGACGGCGGCATCATCGGCTCGATCGTCGGCGGCATCAAGAACATCGGCGGGAAGATCGGCGGTCTCCTCGGCGACGCTGCGTCGTTCCTGAGCGATCCGGGCAAGGCCCTTGGCAAGCTCATGAGCAGCTTCACGGAGCCGCTGCAGGCCATCAAGAGCAGCGGGTGGGGGAAGCTGGCCCTAGCGCTGCCTGGCGCGCTCCTGAAGGGGTTGAAGGATCTCGTGACGGGCGGCGGTCCCGCGATCGCGGGTGTCGGCCCCGGCGGCGGCTCCGGTGTGCAGCGCTGGCGCGGCGTCGTCCGGCAGGCCCTCGGCCTCGTCGGGCAGCCCCTGTCCTACGACGACATCACCCTGCGCCGCATGAACCAGGAGTCGGGCGGTAACCCCACGGTGGTCAACAAGTGGGACTCCAACTGGATCGCCGGCTATCCCTCGGTGGGTCTCATGCAGGTGATCCGGCCGACGTTCCAGGCGCACGCCGGACGGTTCCGCAACAAGGGCCCGTTCTCCTACGGCGTTTCCGTCGACCCGCTCGCCAACGTGTACGCGTCGATGCGGTACGCGCTGTCCGCCTACGGCAGCCTGCCGTCGGCGTACAACCGGCCGGGCGGCTACGACTCCGGCGGCTGGCTGCAGCCGGGATGGAACTACAACGGGCTGCGCACCCCCGAGGCGGTTCTCACCCCGCAGCAGCTGCGCACCCTCGAAGGCGCCGCGGCCGTCGGCGTCGCCGCGGCGCAGGCCGGCGTCACCTACCAGATCAACGCGCGCACCGCGGACTTCACCGTCGCGGATTTGGAGCGCGTCCAGAGGGTGCAGGAAGCCCGCGCCCGCGTCGGCCGGCCCAGGTAGGCCGTCCCCCCTCTAGCGGCACTACTTCGCAGGTCAGGAGGCACTACACCCCCCTATACGCGAATAGCGGCCCCCCTCTAGATCCACCGGAGTGGATAGAGGGGGGCCGCCGTGTGCTGCCGGGGCCGACTGTAGAGGGGTGGGGGTCTACCGGGCGTCGAGCAGTTCGGGCGGCACGGCCGCTTCGAGGTCTTCGCGCCGGTAGCCGGCGAGGTTCTTCCCAGCGATGTTGACCTGCTTCGTGGTCCGCTTCACCCCGGCGTCCTCCAGCTCGCGGGCCAGGCGCTCGGCGTCCCAGTCGCCGTAGTCCTGGTCCAGGTTCTCCAGGCGCTGCAGCAGGTCCACGGTGTGCATGCGGGCGGCGTGCCGCATCACGGTCAGGCAGTCCGACAGGACAGGGGCGATGCTGAACCCGGCCTGATCCGCGGCGGCGGTCACGTCCTGGACGGCGTCCCCGGTGAGCTGGCCCGCCTTCTGCCGCAGGACGCGGCCGCGCTGGCACAGCTCGGCGAACGCCGGGCCGTCGAGGAAGTCGGCCCGCACGGTCACGAACGAGGCGGGGCCGGTGACCAGGACGCCGGTGCCCTTGTGCTCCTCGGACAGTACCGAGGCGTCCGCGCCCTGAGCGGCCTTGCCCTTGCCGAGCACCATGTCCGACGACGTCTGGTCGACGACCTGCGTGCAGTACCGCAGGGTGATGATCTCCCGCAGCTTCGTCGGTACCGAGTCGGCGTCCGGGCGCTGCGAGGCGAAGTTGCAGATGAACCCGGCGGCCGGCCCGCGGCGGGCGATGCGGCACAGGTCGTTGATGACCTGCTCACGGTCGTCGCGCTCCATCGCGGTGAAGTACTCCTGAAGCTCATCGACGGTGACGAAGATGACCGGCAGGTTGTACCGCTCGACGATCGCCGGGGTCAGCTTGCCCTCGGGGCACACGGAGACGGGCAGGCCGCGCAGCAGCACGAACCGGCGCTCCATCTCCGCCAGCAGCTCCTTCAGCATCGCCTTCAGCGCCTCGACGGCGTCATCCTCGGCGCCCATCACCAGCCGGTGCGCGACCGCCTTCATCGGCATCCAGTCGGCGCCGCCCTTGCCATCGGCGACGTAATGCCTGACGAAAGGGTCCAGCAGGCCCGCCGCGGTCATCAGCCGCTGCGTGAACGTCTTGCCGCGGCGGGGCAGGCCGCCGAAGAACAGCGACTGCCACATGATCGGCACGGTGATGCGGGTACCGCGGGCGTCCTGCCCGAACGGGATCGGGTCCCACACCGAGAACGCTTCCGTCTTGACCAGCGGCGACGGGTTCGGGTCCCCGAGGTAGGGGTCGTCGTCGGCAACCCACATCGACACCCGGCCGGCGTTCCCGCCGGCTGCGGCACGGACACGGGAGGCGATGACCTGAATCTCGTCGACGCCGAGTTCGGCGGCGATCGCGGTGCGCTTGGCGAGGACGTCGGCCGCGGTCTTTCCGCCACCCTTGGGCAGGTCGAAGATGACGGCCCATCCGCGGCCGTCGCGGACCGGACCCATCACGCAGGTGACGCGCGGGCCTTCGTCGTCGCCCTTGCCCTGCTTGAGCAGCCCGGCGGCCCTCAGCGCGTCGTTGAGCTGCTGCGCGGACATGTCGACCCGCAGCGGCGGCGTCGGGTTGTCGAGCAGCTGCGTGCCCTCACCCCGCCCGAGGTGGGCGAGCGGGACCGTGGCGGCGAGCAGCATCCCGGCCTGCAGCGGCAGCGGCGCCAGGTACCAGCCGACAGCCGTAGCGGCGACGGCCGTTGCGGCGGCACCCCACCGCCAGCGGCGGGCGAGGGTCCGCTCCCGGTGCGCGAGGACGTACTGAGCGGCGAGGACGACGTCCTCGGGCTTCACCTTCACCTGCGCCCGCAGCGCCTTCACACCGGCGCTGTGCTCGGAGGCGGCCAGGGTGGGCCACAGGCCGCGGACGGCCCGCACGAGCCCCTTCACGGCCAGCCACGCCATACGGAACGCGTACTTGGGGGCGCGCAGCGCGTGGAAGCGGGCGTGCCAGGCGCACAGCCGGCCCAGCGCTTCCGCGTTGGCGGTGAGGGACCGCCAGGACCGGGCCCACGGCGGGAGGATCGGCTGCTCGGGGACGGTGAGCCAGTCGGCGAGCGGGTTGTCCGGCCGGTCGACGGCCTCGACGACGGGCGCAACGTCGGCGGGTGCCGGCTGCTCGGGAGCGAACTTGAGCAGCGACACCTGCGGCTTGTGGTGCCCGTTGACGGCACCGATCAGCGTCTCGGTCATGATGGGATCTCCGGTTGCTCGATGGGTGATCGGGACACGGGGCGGCCGGTGGTTCCTAGGCCAGACACGGCCGCCCCGTGGCGGCACTACAGGTAGCGGCGCAGCTCGCCTTCGAGGCGGCGGGCGGCCCGCTCGTGCTCGTCGGCCTGCCGGCGGGCGGCGGCCCGGTCCTTGCCGGTGCTCGCCCGCATCTCGGCCTTCGCGGCCGCGGCTGCGCGGCGGGCCTTCTCCAGCCGGTCGGCCAGGGCGTCGGCCTCGGCCTCACCGCGGCGAGCGGCCCGCTCCTCGATCCGCTCGACCTCCCGCTTCACCCGCGGGTCGATCGTGTCCTCATTGCGGTCACCGCGCATCGACTGCCGGGCGGCCTTGCCGACGAGGCGGGCCAGCTGCCACTTCTCGCCCCGGGTGTACGACGACTTGGTCATGGTCACTTCCCCTTCTGGAAGTCGTTCCACAGCCCGCGCAGGATGAGCAGGCTCGCGGTGGCGCACACGGCGCCGATGGCAATGGCGACGGCGAACAGCGAGGCGACCAGGCCGACCGACACGACCACCCCGCCGATGACGAGCCACTTCTTCGCGTCGAACGGCTGCGTTGCCTGCTGAGCAACGGGGGCCTGCTGGTTGACCAGCTGCTGCGCGGCGAGGATCGCGGCGATCTGCCGGACCATCTCCGAGTTGTCCGCGGCCTCGACCGCGTCACGGGCGGCCCGCTCAAGGTCACTCACGGCGTGACCACCTCTCGGCGCAGCTCGGTCGCCTCACGGCGGCTGAGCCCCAGTTCGTCCTGCAGGGTCTTGATGGTCACCGGCCGGGAAGTCGACCTGACCGCCTCGCGGTTGAGCCTGCGAGCCTCCCGGCGCAGGTCAGTGGGCGTCACCGCGACGGGGACGGTGACCACCTGACGGGGCGCCGCAGCGGGCACCGAAGCGGTCAGCTTGGGGGCGCTCACCGACTCCCACATGAACGGGGCCGCGGTCAATGCCCGGTCGGCCGGAATGACCACCGGCGCGGGCTCGGCAACCGTGACCGTCTGAGCAACGGTCGCGGGCTCAACCGTGGTCATATCGCCATGGTTGGCGGTCGGGTCGTCGGCGAGGCTGTGCACCCGCCAGAGGACGAGCGGGGCGATCGCGGCGACCGCGACGACCAACCACACGTTCACCGGCAGGAGCCCGGTCGTGACGAGGTGGGAGGCCGCGTTGACGCCGATCATCGCGGCGACCGCGGCCAGCACCTCACGGTGCGCCCGCAGCGCCCGCACGGTGTACAGGTCCAGGGCGGCCGGCACCGCGGCGGCAACCCACTGGTTGAAGCCGACCGCGCGGGCCAGCTCGTACTCGGCCGAGGCCGTCGCGACGAGCGCGGCGGCCAGGGCACCCCACTTCAGGAAGTCGGTCTTCACTGATGCTCCTCGGCGGCCCGCACCACACGGTGCGCGGCCAGGCAGACGCCCTCACGGTCACGGCGCTCGTTCGCGTCGAGCAGCGCGGCCATCAGGGCAGGGACAGACGGGGTCGGCCGGGCCGACCGGCACACCGCGCGCAAGGCGGCATGCTCGGTCGGCCGGCGGATAGGCCACTTCGCGGTCACCGGCCGTACCTCCACAGCCGGTCAAGCTGGTTGGCCAGGGAGTACAGGCGGCCCGCGTGCACGGCGGCCTCGGCGGCCAGCGCGCGCAGCTGCCCGGGGTTCAGGTCGCCGACGTCGACGACCTCGACGACCGGGTACGGCTCCGGCTGCAGCTCCCCGAACGGCGCCCACGACAGACGCGCCTGCAGGAACTCGACCGGGCCGCGGGCCGTGTCGACCGTGGCGGACGTCCACTCACCGTTGTGCGTGACGTCCGCCAGGTAGCCGACCGGCTGGCCCTCGTGCCCGAGGCACCAGGACGGCTCCCGCACGGTGACCGTCCCGGAGTCGAGCGTCTTCAGGGTGACGATGCGGTCGCTCACGACTCGCCCCGTTCGGCCTCGACCGCGGCGATCAGGTTGCGCAGCCTGAGGTCGAGACCGGCCGCGGCCCGCAGCATCGCGTTGTGGTCGTGGATGTTGGCTTCGGCCACCTCGTCCACGTACTCGCGGGCCATCCGCAGCTCACGGTCCAGGGGGGCCGGGAACGGCGGCGGCGCGTCCGGGCCGTGCAGCGGGTTGTAGGAGGTCACGTCACCACCCCCGGATCTTCAGGGCGCGGCGGCGGGCGCGGGTCTCACGCGGCAGCGGCGGCAGGTCCGGCGTCGACTCGACACGGGTCGTGTCCACCGGCTCGATGACCTGGTAGCGGGACCGGTTCACGTTGCTGTTGCGGCGCGGCATCAGACGGCACCCCCGGACAGCTTCCGCAGCTCGACCTGCTGCACCCGGCGACGGGAGCGGCCGGCCGCCGCGTTGGCCTGCCGGGCGACACGCGCCAGGTGGCGGACCGTGGAGGCGAACGCGATCAGCTCGTCGGCGGCCCGCTCCGCCATCTCCGGCGTCAGGTAGCAGTCGCCCGACGCGGAACCGTCACCGATGAGGACGTGCGCCTCGCGCATCGCCGGACTGTCGGCGACCGGGTCGGAGTGCAAGCGGGCGTACAGCTCGATGACCGCGTCACCCGGCTGCAGGACGGAGTCGGTGGACCAGCCGTCGTCTTCGCCGTAGTGGTCGACGTCCTCCAGGGCATGCGCCCAGTTGTCGACGTGGTCGATCTCGCACCACTCGGGGCAGGCGATCAGGGCGGTGGTCTGGCGTCCGGGCCAGCCGATCAGGGCCGGCACCATCCGCTCACCCGGGCGGGCGATGGACTGGTCGGCGGCCGTCGGCTGCTGCGGGATCGCGGCGAGAGCCGCGGGGATGTGCTGACTGCTGGCAGACTTTGCCATAGCGGTCTCCTGGTATCGCAGGAAGTTCCGTCAGGCCCCGTTCTGGTGTTGGTAGCACCGGGCGGGGCCGCCGCCGTTTTCGGCGACATGGACAACCGTAGGGAACACGATGTTCCCTGTCAACGGGTTCGACACCTAGGCAAATGGATGATCTCTGAGTAACGTCATGTTCCATGGAAACGACGACTGCCACACTGTGCGCCATGGATAAGCGATCACTGGCGCAGCTCGCGCGCCGGTTCAGAGACGCCGAGACCCGAGCGGAGATCCTGCGGCAGGAGCTGGCCGTGGCCATCGCGCAGGCGGATGCCGACGGGCTCGCACAGAAGGACATCTGCGAGGCCACCGGCTACACCCGCCAGCAGGTGCGCCGGATCGTGAAGGCTGCGGACGGTGACGACCAGCAGTCCGCAACCAGTCCGCAGGACGATCAATAGCGTCCGTCGCTACCAAACACGTACCAACGCACAAAATGGCTGGTCAACGCGTTACGGGCCCTTCGCCGCAGATGGCAGAGGGCCCGTTAAAGTTCGAGCTCTACTTCGACGTGTGACAGACGCCGCAACGAACGCCGGCGCGTGAGACGTCGTGAGACGTGGTGAGGGCCGCCACCTGGAACATTCCAGGTGGCGGCCCTCGTTTCGTTTCGCCCTGGGTCCGGCGGACCCCTGGCGCCTCAGCGGACCACGACCACGACGGGCCCTCCGCCGTAGCCGCCGTAGCCGCCGTAGCCGCCGAAGCCGCCGAAGCCGCCGTAGTAGCCGTAGCGGTCGTAGTAACCCCAGCCGCCGCGGTCCCACCAGTCGTCGTCGTCCCAGTTCGCGGGCACATGGGTGGGCGTGGCCGCCGGAGTGGCCGCCGAGGCCGTGCCGGCTGCGCCGATCGCTGCGCCGCCGGCCATCAGCACGCCGATCGCGGACATCGCGAAGAGACGCCGTGCGCGTGGTGCTTTCATGGAAAAACCTTCCTGCCATCCCATCGTGCGGAGCACGAGCCGGACGGATGGCCGCAGCCGCCGTGGAGAGGGTTCGGCGCGGTCGTGGTGCCACCGCCTGACAACGAGGCGGACGTCTGCCGCGGTCCGTGTGGCATGTGGGCTGTCGGTTGTGAACAGGGTCTCGCCGAATGAGGCGCGTCCCGGAGAGCAGCTCCCCCTCCAGGCTAAGCCCGTCACCGATCACACGGCATCCTCAGCCGCAACACATGTTGAGCCGACGGGGCACCGCCATGCGGGTTGCTTTCCGGGCTTCCCCTGGTTCCCCTCCACGGGGGATGATCGGTTCGCAGACAACTGTTCGAGAGAGGTATACGGGGATGTCCGAACAGGACGGCGCGGAGCGGGAGTTCGACATCAGATGGGCGGACAGCGCCGAGCACAAGGAACCGTCGGCTCGGGCCCGGATGCTCGCCGCGCGCTGGAAGAACGATCCGCCCGGGCCGGTGCCCTTCCGTGCCGCCCCCGAGCGTCTGAGCCGGCGCCGGTCGTCGTGGGTGTCGACGGTCGTGGTGCTGGGCTGTGTGGCGGCGGTGATCGTGCTGCTCGGCTACATCAACTTCCGGGCTCCGTACTAGAGCGCGGCCGCGGCGAAGCGGTACCCGGATCGAGCCGGGCGCAGGTGTGCGGGCGGCGGGGCCGGTACCTGGCCCCGCCGCCGCCCGGCCGTCCTCAGGATCGTGAGCGCGAGCCGGTGGAGGGCGTGATCACGGCCTGAGAGCCCGCGCGGAGGCTTTGCCGGGCCCCGGGACGGTCGCGACCGCTCCTTGGTGTGTGCGGGTGCACACTGGCAGTGGACCCAAGCGATTGCTGCGGCCGTAGTGCGGGGTGATGCACATGCACAGCCGCTTTCGGAGCGACCGGCGGCTGACCGTAAGGATGACGGTCACGCTGTTCCTGCTCGGACTGTTGTACGTGGCGTTCGTCGCCGCCCTGATCGCCTTGCTCAAGTCCTGGGTGCTGGTCGTGGTGATCGCGGCGGCGCTGCTGGGCGCGCAGTACTGGTTCTCCGACCGGATAGCCCTCTACGCGATGCGGGGGCGGGTCGTGGAACGGCACGAGTACCCGGAGCTGCACGGCGTGGTGGACCGGCTGTGCGCGATCGCGGACATGCCCAAGCCGGTGGTCGCCGTGTCCGACATGGAGATGCCGAACGCGTTCGCGACCGGCCGGAACCCCGACAACGCGGTGATCTGCGTGACCACCGGGCTGTTGCGCCGGCTGGAGCCGGCGGAGCTGGAGGGGGTGCTGGCGCACGAGCTGTCGCACGTGGCGCACAAGGACGTGGCCGTGATCACCGTCGCCTCGTTCCTCGGCGTGATCGCGGGACTGATCGTGCGGTTCGCCTTCTACTCGCAGCTCTTCGGCGGCGGACGGCGCGACCAGAACACCGCCGTGGTCTTCCTGGGCGTCATGGGCGTCTCCGCCGCCGTGTACGCGATCAGCTTCCTGCTGATCCGGGCGCTGTCCCGGTACCGGGAGCTGGCGGCCGACCGGGCGGCGGCGCTGCTGACCGGGCGGCCCTCGGCGCTGGCGTCCGCGCTCACCAAGGTGACCGGTGACATCGCGCGGATCCCGACGAGGGACCTGCGGACGGCGCAGGCCTTCAACGCGTTCTACTTCACGCCGGCACTGGGCCGTGGGCCGGACATCGCACGACTGTTCTCCACCCACCCGAGCCTGGAACAGCGGCTCGAGCAGCTCGGGCGGATCTCCGCCGAGCTGGGGCCGGCGGCGGGCCCCGGAAAGGCGTGAGCATGGGACTGCTGGACATCCTGCTCGGTCGTACGAAGCCGGTCGCACCCGATCTCGACGAGCTGTTCGCGCTGCCTTCCGCGGCGCTGACGCTGGAGGCGGCGGCGTCCTTCACGCCGACCGGGCACGGCGCGGTGTGCTTCGCGACGGTGGAGGGGGCCGCGTTCGAGCAGACGCACCGGGAGGTGCGGGCGCTGCTGGACGCGGACACCGAGCGGACCGGGCCGTCGGTGGAGCTGGAACGGGACGCGTACGGGTACTCCTGGCTGGTGTCCCGCCGGTCCCCCGGCGAGCTGCCGCTGCTCGTCAACGACCTGCACGCGGTGAACGACTCCATGGAGATCAATGGTTTCGGGCCGCAACTGCTCTGCTCGCTGGTGGGCTTCCGCGACGAGGCGGGGCGACGGCTGGCGCTGGTCTATCTCTACAAGCGCGGCACCTTCTACCCGTTCGCGCCGCTGCCCGGAGCGGGGCAGCGGCGCGACAGCGCGCTGGAACTCCAGGTGAAGGCCGCGCTGGCCGGTGATCTGCGGATCGAGGAGGATCTCGGGCGGTGGTTCCCGGTGTGGGGTGCCCCGGGACTCTGACCCCGGGGCACCGGGACTACTTGCTGCTCCGCTCCCGCTGCTGGCGGCGGAACTCCAGCGGCCGCTCGCGGCGGTACCGGCGCTCCCACCTGGCCTGCTGGTCACGGCGGTCGCGGTACGCCTTGTAGGTGGTGGGGGCGGGCCCGGGCGACGAGGTGGCCGAGGGCTTCGTGGCCGCGTCGCGCCCGTGGCGCGCGTAGAGGAAGAGGACGGCGACGGCGGCGAGCCAGTAGAGGTGGTTTCCGAATCCCAGGACGACCAGGACGACCGTCCCGGAGATGATGATGGTGCCCATGAGGGGACTCCCTGGGAGGTGTGTTCTGCGGTGCTACGAGCGTAGCGGCCGGGGTACGGGGGTCCGCATCTGCTTTTCCGTGGTGTGAGGCCGGGTGCGCCGTGAGTGAATGGCGCCATGAACGCCCCCACACCCCGCGCCGGTTGCCCCTCCGGCCTCACCGCATTCACGTCCGGCCACGACGGCGAACGGCTCGCCGGGGTGACGGGCGGTGATCCGGACGCCCCGGCCACCGCCGTCGTCCTGCACGGAGCGGGCAGAAGTGACAAGCGGCGACTGCTGCCCCTGCTGCGCGAGTTCGTGGCGCGGGGCTGCGGGGGGCTCGCGTTCGACTTCTCCGGGCACGGCGAAAGCACAGGTGAGCTGCGGGAGTTGAGTCTGCGGCGCCGGTTCCTGCAGGCCGTGTCGGTGATCGACAGCCGGGTCCCGGCGGACCGGGCGCTGATCCTGGCCGGATTCAGCATGAGCGGACAGACGGTGGCGGATCTCGCCGCGCACTACGGCGACCGGGTGGCCGCACTGGCGCTGTGCGCGCCCGCGGTCTACGCGGCGGAGGCGTGGGACGTGCCGACCCGGAGCTGGCGGTCGCCGGGGCACAGGCCGCGCTGCTGCGCCGCTGGCTGACGGCATGCGGGCCGGCGACCGAGGCCGACCTCAAGTGGTGGACGGGGTGGCGGGTGACCGAGGTCCGCGGAGCGCTGGCCGCGATCGGGGCCCGTCAGGTGCGGCTGGAGGAGGGCACGGGGTACGTCGTCGAGGACGACGCCGAGCCGGTGGCGGGACCCGCCGAGCCGTGGGCCGCGCTGCTGCCCGCCCTCGACCCCACGGCGATGGGCTGGCAGAACCGCGACTGGTTCCTCTCCCCCGGCCTGCGGCCCGCCCTGTTCGACCGCAGCGGCAACATCGGGCCGACGGTGTGGTGGGACGGACGCGTGGTGGGCGCCTGGGCCCAGCGGGCCGACGGGGAGGTCGTCTGGCGCGTGCTGGAGAAGACGGGCGTGGGACGGGAGGCACGCGACGCCGTCGAGTCCGAGGCGGAGCGGCTCCGGCAGTGGGTGGGCGACACCCGCATCACCCCGCGCTTCCGCACGCCCCTGGAACGGGAGCTGGCGACGGGGTGAGGTGACGGGCCCCGGCGGCACGCCGCACGGCACCGGACACCGCCGGCGACACCTCACGCCACCCCGACGACCGACCCCGGCAGAGGGCCGGCACGCGGCTCACTCCGTGCTTGCGCACACCCCGTCCTGGAGCGGGAGTTGGCCCGTAGGGGTGGGGAAGGACCCGGCGGGGCCATAGGGCGCCGGGGCCGGCGGTGGTTCGGCGGCACCCGGCGCCTGGGGTCAGCGCGTGTACCGCAGCAGCGCCCGCACCATGTGGCACGTCGAATCCGACGGCGGGTGGACGCCGATGAGCTCCGCGGTGCTGCGGATCGTCTCGTTGCGCGCCTGGTTCGGCACGTACACCCCCGAGTCGAGCAGCGCTATCGCAAGGCGCATCGCCTTGAGCCGGCGGTTGTGCGAGATGTACCACTCACGCGGACGCCCCGGCGGCAACGGCCGCTTCTCCACGGGAGTGCAGGGAAGGTCGAGCAGGACGGGTCGCTTCGCGGTGGACTGGGTCGGCAACGGCTTCGGCTTCACTGCGGCAGCGGGCACGGGCATCCTCCTGTCGCGGTCAGGGCGCCGGCCGGACACTCCGGCGACACCCTCGAACACTGCTTCAAGTTTACTGCCCGGCACTGACATTCAGGGTGTCCAGGACGTCCAGCAAATAGCCTGGTCAACAAGCAAATTGCCGCCGTGTCACAGCTGGTCTGCGAGAGATGTGTGAGGCGGCGGCAGATTCGAACAGTGGCGCGGGAGAGGGCGGAAGTGGCCTGGGAAGCGGAACGAATCAGGCGGCAGCAGGAGGCGGCCGCCGAGCAGGCGGCAGCGGACGAAGCCGACCGTCGCGGGTGGTTCGGTCTCGGCCGCTGAGAATGAAGAGACCCCTCACCGCCCGTAGGCGGTGGGGGGTCTCTTCGCCGGCGCCCGCCGGGGGCTACCCGGAGCGACCTCGATGTGGCAGGAGTCAGTCCCAGCCGCCGAGGAGCCCCTGGTTGGCCTGCGCGTGGCAGATGTTGTAGCCGCCGGAGGCGTGGGCCTTCTCGGTCTTGCCGTCGATCGTGACGGAGCAGTAGATGTCTCCCTCTCCCTGCAACTGGGCGCTCACCGTGTAGTACAGCGCGTCGTCGTTGAGCGGCAGGGTGGCGGTGAACTTGCCGTTCTCCCACTTGCCCTGGCGGGTGTCGGAGTCGGAGCCGTAGGTGATGTCCATCGGGCTCGGCGGCGATGACGGACACCGTGCGCTGCGCACGGTCGGCCTCGCGGGCGGTGGCGTTGCGGCCCATGCCGACGGCGTGCAGCTCGCGCGCGCGGGATCGCCTTCGGACGTGCGACGGCCCGGCCACCAGGAAGGGCAGCCGGGCCGGTAGAGAGTGCTTCAGCAGCTCTCGGTGTCCTTCACCGCGAACAAGGTGACGGGCGTGTCAGTGGGATGCGTGCCGGGCGCGGGCTCCTGGCTGCACACGGTCCAGTTGCGGTCCATGACCTGAAGACGGTTCTGACCGCTGGCGTCCTGGTCATCGAGGACGAAGAACCCGGCGGCCTGCGCCTCGTCCTGTGCGGCCTGGAGGTCCTGGCCGACGAGGTCGGGCAGCGCCGCGGTGTCGGCTGCGCCGGCGTCGGCCTCGGTGCCGGAGTCTGCGGGGTCGGCTTCGGACGCCTCGGGCGTCTCCGTGACCGGGTCCGCCTTCGGCTGCTCGACGGTGTCCTGGCCGGCGGTGTCCGGCTTGCTCGAGCTTGCCTCGTCGGTCGGCTGGCAGGCGGTGAGCGTCAGGATCGCGGCGGCTGCGAGTGCGCCAATGGCGGTGCGGATGCGCATGGTTCCCCCCTGGGACGTGATGACTGAGGGAGCCATGATGCGCCACATAGGGGCGATGTAAAGAGCTTGTGTATGTCCTGTGAAGAAAGATCCGCGTGGGGTGAGCGGGTCAGCAGCAACCCGCACGGTGTGAGCGATCGGGATGCGCCCTGCGCGGTCACCTGGGGTACGCGAGTCCGCACCGGACGTGAGAAGCAACGCCGTGCGTGCGCTGACGCACGGCGAGGACGGGATTCAGGGGCCGGCCGGCGGCGTAGCGTAACCGCATGGAAATCTGGATCAACCCCGCCTGCTCCAAGTGCCGCAGCGCCGTGACCCTGCTCGATGCCGAGGGTGCCGACTACACCGTCCGCCGCTACCTGGAGGACGTACCGACCGAGGACGAGATCCGCGACGTCCTCGGGCGGCTGGGTCTGGAGCCCTGGGACATCACGCGGACGCAGGAGGCCGTCGCGAAGGAGCTCGGTCTGAAGGAGTGGCCGCGCGACGACGCCGCCCGCGACCGCTGGGTGACGGCGCTCGCCGAGCACCCCAAGCTCATCCAGCGGCCCATCATCACCGCGGACGACGGCACGGCGGTCGTCGCCCGCACCGACGAGGCCGTACGGGACGCGCTGTCCCGCTGACTCGCCCGACTCCGCCCGCTCCGCCAACTCCCGTGTGACGCACCTTACTTCAACATCCTCCGGTAACCACTGAGTAACCTCGTTCGGCATCTCGTACATAGCGGCGTACGTTCCCCTACCTCCCAGGAGGCGCGCATGTCGCGCAGGCGAACTCTCAGCACGAGGAAGAAGCTGGCGCTGCTGCTCAGCGCGGCGTCGGTGGCGGGCGGTGGTGCCTTCGTCATGGCGAGCACGTCGAACGCCTCGCAGTCCGCCGCAGACTCGACGGCCTGCCAGGGCTTCGCCACCGCCCTCGGCAACAACCAGCGGTTCATCGCGGATCAGCGGGCCAATCCGGACGCGCAGTCCGCTGCGCGGATCGCCAACCGCGAGGCGGTCATCGCCCAGATCCAGCGTCAGCAGGAAGCGGCCGGGTGCGAGGTGGGGGAGTCGGCTCAGGGCTCCCAGCCGGCACAGCCCGGACAGCAGGGCGAGGGCTCGGGCCAGGACACCGGCCAGGGGGCCGGTGAGCAGGCGGGCGGCGGCGGCCAGCAGTCCGCGCCGCCCGCCGGGTCCGCCGCCCCGGGCGACGGCGGTGGCGCCGCGGCCGGGGAGCAGGTCTGCAACGGCTCGACCGTGACGCTCTCCGGCGAGGCCGGCGCCCCGGCCGCGTCGAGCAACCAGTTCCCGGCGGGTACGCAGCTGAAGGTCACCAACCTGGACAACAACAAGTCCACGACGGTGGAGGTCACTTCCGTCTCCGGCAGCTGTGTCCTGCTCAACAACGCGGCCTTCGAACAGGTCCGTGAGCCCGGCAAGTTCCTGATCCGCCGGGCCGTGATCGAGAAGGTGGGGTGAGGTCCGACAGCCCAGGCAACCGCTGAGGTGACGCCCGGTCAGGGCGGCCACCGCGTATGTGTCACAGGTCCTGCCGCTCGCGGCCACGGGTGGCAGGACCGGCGCGTTCGGGTGACGCGGCCAGCGGGGGCGGCTGCGCCCGGCGAGGACGGCGTATCGCATACGAGCCACCGCGCCGCCGCTGCGTCCACCGCCGCGACCAGCGCTTTCCCCTCCCCCGCAGGCACACCGCACGCACCTCACGCGGGCACGCGACGGGGCCTCACACGATGAGGTGAGCCACGGCACGGCCAGGTAACACGGGGTTCACAACCGGGCAATGATCGGGAAATCGCCTGTTGACAGGCTTCCGGGCAGGCAGAAACGCGGCGCACCGGTGCCGTAGCGCCGCAGCACCCGCAAGCGCGCCCAGACCACCCCCGAAGGATGTGGCCCGTGACCTTCAAGGCTGAGTACATCTGGATCGACGGCACCGAGCCGACGGCCAAGCTCCGTTCCAAGACGAAGATCGTCGCGGGCTCCCCCGCCGGGCTGGACGCGCTGCCGATCTGGGGCTTCGACGGGTCCTCCACGAACCAGGCCGAGGGCCACGCCTCGGACTGTGTGCTCAAGCCGGTCTTCACCTGCCCGGACCCGATCCGCGGCGGCGACGACGTCCTGGTGCTCTGCGAGGTCCTCAACACGGACATGACCCCGCACCCCTCCAACACGCGTGCCGCGCTGGTCGAGGTCGCCGGGAAGTTCGCCGCGCAGGAGCCGATCTTCGGCATCGAGCAGGAGTACACCTTCTTCGACGGCGCCCGCCCGCTCGGCTTCCCCGAGGGCGGCTTCCCGGCTCCGCAGGGCGGCTACTACTGCGGTGTCGGCGCCGACGAGATCTTCGGCCGGGACATCGTCGAGGCCCATCTGGAGAACTGCCTGAAGGCCGGTCTCGGCCTGTCCGGCATCAACGCCGAGGTCATGCCCGGCCAGTGGGAGTTCCAGGTCGGCCCGCTGTCCCCGCTTCAGGTCTCCGACCAGCTGTGGGTGGCCCGCTGGCTGCTGTACCGCACCGCCGAGGACTTCGGTGTCTCCGCGACCCTGGACCCCAAGCCGGTCAAGGGCGACTGGAACGGCGCCGGCGCGCACACCAACTTCTCCACCAAGGCGATGCGCGAGGGCTACGACGCCATCATCACCGCCTGCGAGGCGCTCGGTGAGGGCTCCAAGCCGCTCGACCACGTCAAGAACTACGGCGCCGGCATCGACGACCGCCTGACCGGCCTGCACGAGACCGCCCCGTGGGACAAGTACTCCTACGGCGTCTCCGACCGCGGCGCCTCGGTCCGCATCCCGTGGCAGGTCGAGAAGGACGGCAAGGGCTACATCGAGGACCGCCGCCCGAACGCCAACGTCGACCCCTACGTCGTGACCCGCCTGCTGGTCGACACCTGCTGCTCCGCGCTGGAGAAGGCCGGACAGGTCTGATCCGCTCCACGGCTGCGAGCACGGCTCAGGTCTGATCCGCTCCACGGCTGCGAGCACGGCTCAGGTCTGATCCGCTCCACGGCTGCGAGCACGGCTCAGCCACAGCTCCTCCAGGGGGGGGGGGCGCCCCCCCCCCCGGGGGCGGCCCCCCCCGGGGGGGGGGGGGGGGGGGCCG
>NZ_JBIUBW010000001.1:327828-737282 GCF_044548465.1 Streptomyces sp. NPDC052023
GTTCTCAGCCCCCCCGGCCGGCTGCCTGGCGGCGGGGCCGCCCCCCCCCCCCCGCGCGCCCCCCCGCCCCCCCCCCGGGGGCGGGGGGGCCCCCCCCCCCCGCGCCCCCCCCCCCCCCCCTCTGCGTTGTCGGTGGTGCCGTCGGGAGGGATGAGGGCGTTGCGGCATCGGGTTTCGGCCAAGGAGGGGTCCGAGAGGTGAGAGGAGGGCCGGGTTCCCGGCGGGGTTCTGCTTCAATGGGGCCATGGTCGGCTTCCAGAAGTTCTCCGCGACGGGTCGCCATGACCTCGAGCCCTTCTGGCCCTCCCGTCAGCACGACGACTTCGACCGTGTGTGTTGCCGCGCGACGACCGCGCCGGCCCGCTGACGCCGCACACACCGGCCTCCGGCCAGCGCGACACGAGTACCTCCCGACGGACCTCTCGCGCGAAAGAGCTGACCTCTCATGGCGAACCCTGGTTCCCTGTCCCGTTCCGCCTCCCGCCCTCTCTCCCCCGCACCCGCCCCCGGCGGCTCCCGGCACCGGCTGCGGGCCGTCGACCCGGAAGAGGTGAGGGGGGTGCCGAGCCTCCTCCCGCCGGGCGCCACCTGGCTGCCGGCTCCGCAGGAGGCCCTGCCCTCCCTCCCGGGCCGGCCGCCGATGGTCGGGTACCTGGTGCTCGTCCCGGCCGACCAGCAGCCGCCCTTCCTGCCGGTGGCGGCGACCGGCGCCCCGGCGACGGCGGACGACCTCGCCGCCACCGGCACGGGCCCCACCGGCACGGACGCCACCGCCGACCCCCTCATCCGTGTCGACCCCCAGCGCCGCACCGCAGAGGTCGCCGGGCGTGAACTCGACCTCACCTACCTGGAGTTCGAGCTGCTCGCCCACCTGGTCGCGCACCCGCACCGGGTGCACACCCGCGACCAGCTGGTGACCACGGTGTGGGGCTACGGGCACGTGGGCGACGGCCGCACGGTCGACGTCCACATCGCCCGCCTCCGCCGCAAGCTGGGCGCGGAACACCGGCAGGCGATCCTCACGGTCCGCCGGGTGGGCTACAAGTACGCGCCACCGGCCGGGGACTGACGCCGGGCCACCACCGTCCGCGTCTGCCCTCGGCAGATCCCGCTTCCCCCGTGCCCCTGCGCCGGGCAGAGTCACTCCCATGAGACTGCTGATGCTGGGTGGCACGGAGTTCGCGGGCCGGGCGGTCGTCGAGGCCGCCCTCGGGCGGGGCTGGGACGTCACCGTCTTCCACCGGGGGGCGCACGCGGCCCCTCCCGGCGTCCGCGAGGTGCTGGGCGACCGCACCGCGCCGGACGGACCCGACGGCCCCGGCGGGCTCGGCGCACTGGCGGCCGGTGACTGGGACGCCGTCGTCGACACGTGGTCGGCGGCGCCCCGCGCGGTGCGGGACACGGCGCGGCTGTTGCGGGGCCGCGCCGGACGGTATGTGTACGTGTCGAGCTGCTCGGTGTACGCCTGGGCCCCACCCGCCGGTTACACCGAGGACGCGCCGCTGGTCGAGGGCGCCGAGCCGGGCGCGGACCACACCGAGTACGCCCGCGACAAACGGGGCGGCGAGCTGGCCGTCGTCGAGTCCTTCGGGTCGGAGCGCTCGCTGCTGGTGCGCGCCGGGCTGCTGCTCGGGCCGTACGAGAACGTCGGCCGCCTGCCGTGGTGGCTGACCCGGATCGCCCGTGGCGGCCCGGTACTGGCGCCGGGCCCGCGCGAGCTGCCGGTGCAGTTCGTCGACGTCCGCGATCTGGCGGAGTGGATCCTGGACGCGGTGGAGCGGGAGCGTTGCGGACCGTTCAATCTGACCGGTCCTCGCGGGCACACCACCATGGGCGAATTGCTGGAGGCGTGCGTGCGGGTCACCGGCGCCACGGCCGAGCTGCGCTGGACCGAGCCCGAGGCGGTGCTGGGGGCGGGGATCGAGCCGTGGAGCCGGCTGCCGGTGTGGGTGCCGCCGGGCAGCGAGCTGCACGACGCCCTGCACGGCGCTGACGTCTCCCGCGCGCTGGCCGCGGGGCTGCGCTGCCGGCCGGCCGGCGAGACGGTGGCCGCCACCTGGCGCTGGCTGCGGGAGATCGGCGGGACGGCGCCGCAGCGGCCCGACCGGCCACCGGTGGGCCTGGATCCGGAGGTGGAGGCGAAGGTGCTCGCGGGCGGCGGAGTCCACGGCCGGTGAAAACGGACGCTCTCGTTCACTCGCCGTCGGCGATCAGCAACTCCCGGTACCCCAGGGGCTGTTGGTTTTACAGAGTCCTCACGGACTTCTCAACGATTTCCGGGACGGCTGAACACCCGAGGGACGCGCTCCGTATCTGAGGGAGCCGCTTCACTCCTGTCGGGCGCCTCGATGCTGCCCCGCAAGGAAGTCAGAGGAGTTCCATGGGACGCAACACACGAAAACGCCGTACGCCGCTGGCCACCAAGGCCATTGCCGCATCGGCGGCCCTAGCGCTCGGTGGGGGCGGGCTTGTCTGGGCCAACTTCTATGCCTCGGCGCACGAGGACAACGACTGGTCGAACCGGACGAAGTCGACATCGGCCCAGGTGGCCACGATCGACTGTCCCGACGTCGGCCAGGAGATCTCCGAGGTGCCGGACCAGGCCCGTGGGGAGGTGGACGGCGAACTGGCGACGCTCGACCAGCAGATCACCGAGGCCTACCAGCGGCTCGCGACCACGCGGGACGCCCAGGCGAGGGACGGCAGTTACGTCCAGAACGCCATCCTCGGCCCGCTCAAGGACCGCCGGAAGGTGATCATCGACCGTATCCAGCTGGAGATCAACCGGGCCGGCGGCAGCGCCTCCGAGCAGCTCGACAACCTGTCCCCCTGCACCGGCAAGCCCGTCGAGCAGCCGCAGACCAACGACGGCGGGAACGGCCAGAACGGTGACGGCCAGAACGGTGACGGGCAGGACCAGGGCGACGGCCAGAACGGTGACGGCCAGGACAACGGTGACGGCCAGAACGGCGACGGGCAGGACCAGGGCGACGGCCAGAACGTGGGCGACAACGGCAACGGGGCCGCGGGCCCGGTGGCCGCGGACTTCGTCGACATCACGACCGTCCAGCCCAACGTGCCCCCGGCGAACGGCAACGGCCTGAAGGCGAACGGGAACTCCGGTTCCCGGGGCAGCTTCACCACGTCCTGCGGTGTCAACGAGAACGACCTGTTCAACAGCGACAACCTGATCGTCGCCCCCGGCGTCGACAACGGCGCGCACCACACGCACGACTACGTCGGCAACCAGGACAACGACGCCTTCTCCAGCGACGAGGACCTGGCCAACGCGGAGACCTCCTGCCAGAACCAGGGTGACAAGTCCACGTACTACTGGCCGGTGCTCCGGCTCCAGGACGGCACCCAGGAGTTCGACGCGGGCGACCTGGGCGGCGGCGCCGAGGGCAACGTCGGGCAGATCCTCAAGGCGCAGCAGGCCGAGATCAAGTTCGTCGGCAACAAGGCGGGCAAGGTCGTCGCGATGCCGAAGTTCCTGCGGGTCATCACCGGCGACGCCAAGGCGTTCACCAACGGCGACGCGAACGCCAACGCCTCGCTGAGCTGCACCGGCTTCGAGGACCGGCAGCTGACCGACAAGTACCCGATCTGCCCCGAGGGCAGCCAGCTGGTACGGACGGCCAACTTCCAGAGCTGCTGGGACGGCCAGAACATCGACAGCGCCAACCACCGCGACCACGTCGACTTCGTCCAGGCGGACGGCACCTGCGCCAACGGTTTCGTGGCGATCCCCCAGCTGCAGATCCGGCTGGTGTACGACGTGCCGGCCCCGGTCATCGAGAACGGGCAGCTCCAGAGCCCGTTCGCGGTGGACGGCTTCCCGGAGCAGCTCCACAAGCCGATCACGGACCACAACGACTTCATCAACGTCATGGACGAGAGCCTGATGAACAAGGTCGTGAAGTGCATCAACCGGGGCAAGAACTGCCAGTGACCCACGGGCGGGCCGACTGACCCACGGGAAAGCCGGCGGCGGGGAGACCCGCCGCCGGCTTTCGGTTTTCCCGAACCGGCGAGTCAGCTGTCGTGGTGACCGGAGTGCGAGGAGCCGCCGGGGTGCGAGGTGCCCTGTTCCCCCTGCTTCCCGCCGTGACCGGAGTGGTCGGTCCCGACCTCCACATCCCCGCCGAGCCGGCCGCGCAGCTCCGTCAGCACGTTCTCGTGCCCGACGGCGACCCACTTGCGGCCGACGAGGTAGTAGCCGCCGTAGTCCTTGGCCGTGTTGATCCACTCCCGCTGACCGCGGTCGGTGGCGAAGGTGGCGAGGATGTACTTCTCCTTGCCCTGCTCGCAGATGGCCTGCCGGATCTCGTCCTCGTCGGTCTGCATGTCGGGCTCGCACTTCACCTCGGCGGCGAGGTGCTCCAGGCTGCCGGTCGCCGTCTCCGGCACGGCCGCCTGGTCGCCGTCGGAGCCGCAGCCCGCCAGCGCCAGCACCGCCACGGCACCGCTCAGGGCGAGCATCGGTCGGGTCAGCCTCATCTGTTCCTCCGGTCGGTCATGGAGCGGACGCACCTGCGCCTCAGTTCGATACGGCTCCGGCGGACGCCGTGCTCAATGCCGCCCGCTGCGCCTGTTCGCCGGCCCTTCGTCAACCCCCGGAGGCCACTCACCCGTGTGCGGTGACCAACCGCCCATTCGCTCGTTCTGCTGAACGTGCAGTCACAGGATGTCGCCCCGCGCCCCACGTCTTCCGCTTCCGCCCCGGTCGTCGACGTCGAGCAGGCCGAGGCCGCGCTCGTCGAGCACTATCCGCGGCTGGTCCGCCTCGCCTACCTGGTCCTGCCGCCCGCCCTGGGCCGCAACCGCCGGGTGCTGACGGCGCACGCCCTCACCCAGCGCGCGCTGCCCCGCGGCCGCGCCGCGGCGTCCGTCATCCCGGCCCAGTCCACCGGCCGCGACGGCGATCCCGGCTACGCCTTCGTCCGCCTCCAGGTGCTGCGTACGGCACTGGAGGCGGGCCTGCCGCTGCGGCGCAAGGCCTGGCCGAAGCGCTCCCAGCTGCCGCCGCTGCTCCCCCAGGTGTGGGGCCTGCGGCTGTTCCCGCGCTCCGGCGGCGCCGACGAACTCGCTCTGGACCAGCAGCTGTCCGCGCTCTCCGCGCCCGCCCGCGCCGCCTTCGTCCTGCGGGGACTGGAGCGGCTGCCCGACAGCGACGTCCACCATGTCCTGCGCACCGCCGGCGTCGCCGACCCGGACGCCGCGCTCCACGAGGCCGACGGCGTCCCCGCGCGGTACCCGCTGCTCGACTCCCCCGAGTTCGACCCCTGTTCGTTGCAGGCCAGGCCCACCGATCTGATGCGCCGCCGCCAGCACCTGAAGGCCGCGCTCGCCGCCGCCGCGGCCGCCGCCGTGTGCGGGGCGCTGATCGCCCTCCCCGGCGACGGCTGGGGTCCCGACGGCGCCGCGGCACCGCCCTACGCGCAGAACCCGGCGGCCCAGGCCGCCCTCGACCCGGGCAGGCTGGTGAAGGTCTCCCCCGTCGCCTGGCAGTCCGCCACGCGCACCGACTTCTCGGTCTGGCCCGCACGCGGCGACCTCACCACCGATCGCGCGCTGCTGCGCCGCGCCCTCGCCGTCTGGGCACGCCCGGGCGAGGCGGTCCAGGTCTCGGCGACCCCCGGCACCCCGTCCGGCGGCCCGGCCGGCCCGCCGCAGCTGCTGTACGCCGGACAGGTCGACAACGCGCGCGTGGTGATCTTCTACGACGGTCTGCGCATCGCCCGCTACGCCGAGCCGAAGGACGGCACGGCGGGCGCAGCCCTCGACTTCGCCCGTGCCGACGGCGCGAGCCGGATCGAGTCGAACGCGGTGGTGCTGAACCGGACCGACGGCAACGTCCGCTACCTGACGGCGCCGTGGGTGAAGAAGGCGGCCGAGCGGGACCTGCTGAAGCCCGGCTCCGGCGCCATGGATCTCGCCCTGACGGACGGCATCACCGCACCGCTGGCCAGCCCCGCCACCCAGACCGGCGCCTGCACGTCCTGGAACGTCCTGCAGATCACCGACGACGCCGGTACGCGGCTGATGACGGACCTCGGCGAGCTGGTCCCGGCCCGTCTCACCACGGGACGGCCGGGCGCGGCGCACGACGCGGCGGGGTCGGAGGCGCTGCGCACCTGGGCGCCGTTCGGCTGCTCGCTGGGTGACCTGCGCGGGCACGGCGTGCGGTCGGTGAACGCCTGGCAGTACGCGGAGCAGCCGTTGCCCGACGCGAGCGGCACGGCGGCGTGGGTGTGCACGCGCGGGGAGACCTGGCGGGGCGGCGGCGAGCGGGTGCAGGCGCAGTTCCACACGCCGGGCGGGAAGTACGGGGCGGTCGCGGCGAAGGCCGAGAACGTGGCGGCGTGCGGGGCTCGCGATCCTCAGGTGCTGGCCGGGGTCCTGTGGAAGTCCGCCGCGGGGTCCTGGTACCTGCTGGCGGCGGGCAGCCGGGACACCGCGTCGATCAGTGCCACGGGCGGTGTGCGCCAGACCGCCCAGGGCAATCTCCTGGCCGCGAAGGCGAAGCAGGGCGCGCAGGCCGGGCTGAGGGCGACCCTCACGGACGGGCGGACGATCGACGGCCTGCGGTAGCTGACACCGGCGTCAACAAGTCGCCGCACATGGGTTCCGCGACGACTTACCCGTCAGTACATTGACGCCATGTCTCATAAGCAGGCCCGGGCGCCCCGCCCCGTGGAGTCCGAGCGGATCCCGCTCAAGGCGCGGAACGTGTCCTTCTCCTGGGAGGACACGCCGCTGCACTGGGTGCCGGGTGATCCCTTCACCACGCACACCATCAACGTGCTGCATCTGCTGCTGCCCGCCGGTGAGCGGTGGTTCGTGCACGTGTACAAGCAGGTGCTGCCGTACATAGGCGACGACCGGCTGCGCGAGGACGTGATCGGCTTCATCGGGCAGGAGGCGATGCACTCCCAGGCCCACGACGAGGTGCTGCCGCATCTGAAGGAGCAGGGACTCGACCCGACGCCGTACACCGCGCAGGTGGACTGGCTGTTCGAGAAGCTGCTCGGCGACCGGACGCTGCCGCCGGGCCGTGCGCGCCGGTGGTGGCTGATGGAGCGGGTCGCGCTGATCGCGGCGATAGAGCACTACACCGCCTTCCTCGGCGACTGGGTGCTGAACGCCGAAGAGCTGGACCGGCGCGGCGCCGACCCGACCATGCTGGACCTGCTGCGCTGGCACGGCGCCGAGGAGGTGGAGCACCGGTCCGTCGCCTTCGACCTCTTCCTGCACGTCGACGGCGGCTACGGACGCCGCGTCCGCACCTGGGCGACCGCCTTCTCGGCGCTGGTGTTCCTGTGGCAGCGCGGGGCGCGTTTCTTCATGGAGAACGACCCGACGCTGCTCGACGGCAGGGCCACGGTCAAGGACTTCTACGTGCGCGGCAGGCGGGGTGTGCTGCCGGCGACCGGTGACATGGTGCGGTCGATACCGCGCTATCTCAGCCGCGCGTACCACCCGTCGCAGGAGGGCTCCACCGAGCAGGCGGTCGCCTATCTCGCCTCCTCACCCGCCGCTCGCGCCGCCCTCGCCGGCGGGAAGGGGGAAGCGTGATGGCGAAGCTGCGTACCGCGGTGGTCGTCGCGGGAGCCGCGCTGCTGGCCCGGCGGGCGATGCGGCGCCGGATCCGGGTCTCGCCGCTGTGGCCGATGCCCGCCCTGGACGAGCCGGTCTCCGGCCGGCCACGCTCGCGGGCGCTCCGGCTCCGGGTCACCTCGCGGGAGACGGTCGCCGAGGGGGTCGTGCAACTGCGCCTCGAAGGGCACGACCTGCCCCGCTGGGAGCCCGGGGCGCATCTGGACCTGGTGCTGCCCTCGGGGCTGGTGCGGCAGTACTCGCTGTGCGGGGACCCGGACGACACGTCGTCGTACACCGTCGCCACCCGGCTGGTGCCGGACGGGCGGGGCGGCTCGTGGGAGGTGCACGAGCGGGTGCGGGAGGGCATGGAGGTCGAGGTGCGGGGACCCCGGAACCGTTTCCCGCTCGTCGCGGCCGGCTCCTACGTGTTCGTCGCCGGGGGCATCGGGATCACGCCGATCCTGCCGATGCTGCGGGCGCTGCCGGAGGGGGTGGAGTGGCGGCTGCTGTACGGCGGACGGACGCGGGCGTCGATGCCTTTCCTGGAGGAGGTCGAGAAGCTCGGCCGGGAGCGGGTGACCGTGGTGGCCGAGGACGAGGCCGGACTGCCGGATCTGGACGCGCTGTTCGCGGGGGCCCGGGAGGACGCCGTCGTGTACTGCTGTGGGCCCGAGGGCCTGATGGCGGCGGTCGGGGAACGTGTCCCCGGAGTCCGTCTGGAACGGTTCGCACCGAGGAGGCCGGCCGGTGGAGACGGCGCCTTCGAGGTCGAACTCCGGCGCAGCGGGCGGACGCTGACCGTCCCGGCCGGCAGCAGCGCGCTCTCCGCGGTGCGCGCCGAGCTGCCGAACACGGCGTACTCCTGCGAGCAGGGCTTCTGCGGGACCTGCCGGCAGCGGGTGCTGGAGGGCGAGGTCGACCACCGGGACGAGTTGCTGACCGACGAGGAGCGGGGCGACTCGATGCTGATCTGTGTCTCGCGGGCGCGAAGTGAAAGACTTGTGCTGGATATGTGAATGGCTCCACAGCACCCGGATCGGTCCTGTCCGTTCGAGGCTGGATCCGATCGGTAAGGTGTTCGTATGTCTACCGGGGTTCGCCGCAGAATGGGTGTCGAGGAGCGGCGGCAGCAGTTGATCGGCGTGGCCCTCGAACTGTTCAGCCGCCGCTCTCCCGACGAGGTCTCCATCGACGAGATAGCCGCCGCCGCGGGCATCTCACGCCCGCTCGTCTATCACTACTTCCCGGGCAAACTCAGCCTGTACGAAGCCGCGTTGCAGCGGGCGGCGGACGATCTGGCGGGCCGGTTCGTCGAACCGCACGAGGGTCCCCTCGGGGCCCGGCTGCGGCGGGTGATGCACCGCTTCTTCGACTTCGTGGACGACCACGGCCCCGGTTTCTCGGCGTTGATGCGGGGCGGTCCGGCGGTCGGCTCGTCGCGGACCAACGCGCTCATCGACGCGGTACGGCAGGCCGCGTACGACCAGATCATGTCGCATCTCGGCATCGCGGACCCGCCCGCGCGGCTGGAACTGGTCGTTCGCTCCTGGATCTCGCTGGCCGAGTCCACGGCGCTGATCTGGCTGGACGGCCGGCGCATCCCGCGCGACGAGCTGGAGGCCCAGCTCGTCAACGACTTCGCCGCGCTGGCGGCGGTGAGCGCGACGTACGACGAGGAGACGGCCACGCTGATCCGCCGGGTGCTGAAGGACGAACCGATGGACGGCCCCTTCACCGACCTGGCGGCCCGCCTGATCGCGCTGGCGTCCTAGGGCCCAGGTCCGCTCCTGCTCAGCCGTCGAGCTTGCGGTACGACGGGTCGAGGTCGCGCACCTCGGCGGAGGCGTGCAGGGCGAGGCCCCCGGCCGGCTTCACGTGCTTGCGCAGGAGTTCGAGTACGGCCTCCGTCAGCCGGGCCTTGGTGTCCTCGCCGCGGCCGGCCAGCAGTCCGAGCGTGACGTGCACGACCGCGTGCCCCTCGGTCTCGTCCCCGACCGCGGTGTCCTCGGCGCGGCGGAACTGCGTCTTGCAGGCCGGCGGCTTCGCGGCCGCGATCTCCACGACCGCGGTGTGCAGCGCCCGCGCGAACGCGGGCCGGTCGAAGTCGTCCGCCAGCGTCGCGGAGTAGTCGACGGTGATCTGCGGCATGGGTGCTCCTGTGCTCCTGCTGTGCGGGGGACAGGAGCACCCTAACCGCAGCTCCCGGTCAGCCCGCCCGGGTGAACACGGCGACCGTCCGCCCCGGTACGGCGAACGTGCCGCTGCCGGCCTCGTACGACGCCCCCGTGACCACCGCGTCGGCGCCCCTCGCCTGCACCGGGTGCAGCCGGTAGCCGCCCCCGGCGAGCGCGGCGACCCGCTGCTCCTGGCGCTCCGGCGTCGCGTTGAACACGACGACCAGGTCACCGAGGCGCATGGTGATCACGCCGGGCGTCTCGCCGGTGCCGGACAGCGGGAAGGAGAGCTGCTCCTGGACCTGCCCGGCCGTGCCGAGGGAGAAGGCCTTCTCGGTCGTACGGATCTTCAGCAGATCCCGGTAGGCCGCCGACGCCCCCTCGATCTGGGCGCACCCGACGCCGACCGAGCCCAGCAGCGGCTTGGCGTACGGCCACTTCGGGCGGTTGTCGGCGGCCGGCGGCAGCCCGCGTCCGAAGCCGTTGCCGTCGGCGCAGTTCCAGTGGACGGCGTTGAACCAGTCACCGCTGTCGTAGGAGTTGCGGTCCAGCGACTTGGAGCGCAGCAGATCGGTGCCGGCCTGGGACAGCGACGGTCCCTGCGAGAGGGTGGCCGTGGCCATCGCGAGCACCTGCATGCGGGCCCGGTCGGCCGCGCTCGTGCCGGCCGGCAGCTTGAAGGCGAGGGCGTCGAACAGGGTCTCGTTGTCGTGGGCGTCCGCGTAGGCGAGGGCGTCGCCGGGGACGGCCGCGTATCCGGCCGGCTGACCGTTGTAGTCGACCTCGGAGCCCTTGACCTGCTTGCCGCTGGTGTCGGTGAAGCGGTAGCCGGCGAGGTTTCCGGAGAGTCCCACCTTGATGAGGTCCTGGTAGTGCAGCAGGCGGGCCTTCTGCTCGGCCGGGGTGCCGTTTGCCGCCGAAGAGTTGGGCTCGGTCCACAGGCCCGACGCGAAGCCCTGGACGCCGGGGTCCTCGTCGAAGGGACCGCCGCCGCGCACGGCGTCACGGGCCCGGTCGGAGAACGTGGCGATCCCGGTGCCGGCCATGTTCTTCTGTGTGGCCTGCTCGAAGCGGGCGTCGTCGGCGATCTCGCCGAAGTTCCAGCCCTCGCCGTAGAGAATGATCTCCTTGCCGTTCACGCCGTCCCGCTCGAGGGTGAGCGCGTCGAGGGCCTTGCGGACGGCGAGGATGTTGGCCTTCGGGTGGTGGCCCATGAGGTCGAAGCGGAAGCCGTCCACCTTGTACTGCGTGGCCCAGGTGACGATCGAGTCGACGACGAGCTTGCCCATCATGGCGTTCTCGGGCGCGGTGTTGGCGCAGCAGGTGCTGTTCGCCACCGAGCCGTCCGCGAGCAGCCGCTGGTAGTAGCCGGGCACGATCCGGTCGAGGACCGACGTGCGGGCCTGGCCACTGGCCGCGGTGTGGTTGTAGACGACGTCCATGACGACCCGCAGACCGTCCTCGTTGAGCGCCTTGACCATCCGGCGGAACTCCACCGTGCGGGCCGTGCCGTCCGGGTCGGTGGCGTAGGAACCCTCCGGGACGGTGTAGTGGTACGGGTCGTAGCCCCAGTTGTAGGCGTCACGGGCGGCGATCGCCGCGACGCACTCCTGCTGGCGCTCCGAGTCCGCCGGGAAGGAGGCGAGGTCGCAGTCGGCCTGCGCCTGGTCCTCGCGGCGTTCGGGGATGGTGGCGATGTCGAAGGCCGGCAGCAGATGCACGTACGAGGTGCCCGACTCGGCGAGCTTGCGCAGATGCCTGCTGCCGTCGCTCGCCTTGTCGGTGAAGGCGAGATAGGTGCCGGGATGCCGGGCGGTGCGGTCCTCGACGGAGAAGTCCCGGATGTGCAGCTCCTGGATCTGCGCGTCCCTCAGCGGCACGGCCCGGGGCTTGCGCAGTGACGTCCAGCCGGCGGGGGCGAGGGCGCGGTCGCCGAGGTCGGCGAGCAGGCTGCGCTCGGAGTCGGCGGTGAGGGCCGGCGAGTAGGGATCGGTGACCTTGTTGGTGACGACTTCGCGGACGCCGGGGGCCCAGACCTTCACGACGTACCGGTAGGGCTTGTCCTTCCAGGACGCGGGGCCGGTGACCGACCAGACGCCGGTGGTGTGGTCGCGCCGCATCGCCCTGAGGGAGCCGTCCAGTTCCAGGGAGACGCTCTGGGCCGTGGGCGCCCAGACGGACAGCGTCGGCCGGCCCTTGTGGAACGCCGGGCCGAGCTTCGCCTTCGTCGCGTCGTACAGGTCGTCGAGCACGCCGGCGATCTGGACGCCGGTGGCGGCGAGCACGGCGCCGTTCGCGGCGCGCTGGGAGGCGACGAGCTGGCCGCGCAGGGCCTCACGGACCCGGTCACGGTCCCGCGGGTCGACGGACCAGGCCGTGTAGTCCTTCAGGTGGGGGAACCTGGCCTTCTGGGCTTCGGTCAGGGCGCTCCTGGTCAGGCGCAGCCACTTGGCGTCGCCGGTGAGCGTGCCGTTCCCGGCCTTGATCGCGCCGTCACGCGAGTACAGCAGCTGGGTGGACGCGGCCGCGTCGGAACCGTTCCAGGCCACCGTGTTCCGGTCGAGCCAGATCGCCTTGGAGGTCGTCAGGTCGAGCGCTGCCGCGCTGCCCGCCGGCTGCGGGAGCAGGTACTTCTCCTGGCCGTTCAAGAGCCACACCTCGTGGCCGTTCGCCTTGAGGTCGAGGCTCTGGTCGGTGGCCAGATCCTTCTCGTCGCCCTTGTGGATGATGTAGCTGAGGCTGGTGGCACCCTCGGTGAGCGGTACCTCGAAGACCGCGCCATAGGAGTCAGTCTTCACCGGCATCAGGGGCTTCGACCAGTCGGTGGGCTGCGCGGCGCCCGTCCAGACGTGCATCCCCCAGCCGTCGTAGCTGCCGTCGGCGCGGTGGTAGTGGAGCACCGCCTTGGACTTGTCCTGCGCCGGGTACTCCGGGCGTTCCGTGCGGACGGTCTCCTTGCCCTGCTCGATCCAGACCTCGCCGGTCCTGCTCAGGTCGATCGTGCGGTCGGCGGCGACATCCTTGTTGCCGTCCTTGTCGATGACGAGGAAACCGACGTTCGACGCGCCGGGCTTGAGCTTGACGTAGGCGAAGGCGCCGTAGGCGTCGCGGCCGGTGAAGGGGTGGCTGTCGGGCCAGGTGGTCGACTCGCCGTCGGCGAGGTCGCCCCAGGCGTACAGGCCCCAGTCGGCGTAGTTCCCGTCCGGGCGGTTGTAGTGGACGATCGCGTAGTCGCGGGAGGTGGCGGTGGGGGGCTGCTCGACGGGCGGGGTGCCGGTGGTGGAGGCCGCCAGGGCGCTCGCGGTGCGGCCGCCGGAGTCGACGACGACCGCCTTGTAGCGCAGGGCGGTGCCGGGCTCCACGTCCTTGCCGACGGTGTGCGTGACCTTGTAGGGGGCGTGGTCGGCGGAGCCGAGGGTGCGCCACTTGCCGGTGCCGGTCCGGGCGGCGAAGACCACGCGGTTGCGGGCGCCGCCGTCGACATCGGCGGTGATTTCGACCGTGCCGGTGGCGCCGGGGGCCGGGGCGTCGAGGGTGATCGTCGGCTCGGTGGCGGGCGCGGCGGGTGCACCGGCCGCCTTCAGGACGATCGCCGAACCGGCCGGGACGGTGACGGTGAGTTTCCCGTCGGCGGCTGTCCGCGCCGCGGTCCTGGTGCCGTGGAGGGCGCGGAACGTGGTGGCCGGGGTGTCGGTCGGGAAGGTGGCCGTCTTCGCCTCGTCGGCGTTGTTGAAGGCGACGACGTACTCCGTGCCGCGCTTCGCGTCCGTGCGGGAGACGGCGTAGACGCCGGGGCCGTCGGCCGCGTACCGCTCGGTCTGGACTCCGTCGGCGAGGGCGGGATGGGCCTTGCGCAGCTTGGCGAGAGCACTGATCTGGCGGTAGAGCGGTGCTCCGGCGTCGTAGGCGTCGACGGCGTGCGTGCGGTCGGTGCCGAGCTGGTCGTCGTCGAGGTAGTCGGCGGCGGTGGAGGCGAACATCGTCTGGCGGGCGTCCTTGTCGCCGCCCGCGCCGGTGAAGCCCTGCTCGTCGCCGTAGTAGATCACCGGGTTGCCACGGCTGAGGAACATCAGCTCGTTGGCGAGCCCGGCCTTCCTGACCAGCTCGGCGTCGCTCGCACCGGGGTTGTCCTGCTTCAGGAAGGTCCCGATGCGGCCCATGTCGTGGTTGCCGAGGAAGGTGACCTGCTCGTACGCGTTGGCCGTGCCGGTCGTGTACTTGTAGTCGTCGCCGAAGACCGAGGCGAGCCGCTCGGCGCTGCCGCCCTGGGAGGCGTAGGCGCGGGCGGCGTCCTGGAAGGGGAAGTCGAGCGTGGCGTCGAGACGGCCCTGGGTGACGTACGGGGACGTGACGGACGTGTCCGCCGAGTACACCTCGCCGAACATGAAGAAGTCGTCCCGGCCCCGCTTCGCCGCGTAGGAGTCGAGGGCGGTGGCCCACTGGGTCCAGAACTCCATGTTGACGTGCTTGACGGTGTCGATCCGGAAACCGTCGATGCCGAAGTCCCTGACCCACCGCTGGTAGATCTTCTCCATGCCCTCGACGACCTCGGGACGCTCGGTCCACAGGTCGTCCAGACCCACGAAGTCCCCGTACGTGGCGGACTCGCCGGCCCAGGTGGAGTCGCCGCGGTTGTGGTACATCGCCGGGTCGTTGAGCCAGGAGGGGACCTTGAGGTTCCGCTTGGCTTCGGGCACGACGGGCGTGCGCGGGAAGGAGCCCTTGCCGACCTCGGGGAAGTCCCGCCTGCCGTCCGCGTGGTCGGCGTCGTCGAAGGGCTCGCCGTCCTCGGTCAGGTACGGGAAGGCGCCCTTGGAGAGGTAGTCGTAGGACTTCTCCTCGTAGTCGACGACGTCGGCGGTGTGGTTGGTGATGACGTCGAAGAAGACCTTCATGCCCTTGGCGTGAGCCTTGTCGATGAGGGTCTCCAGGTCCTCGTTGCTGCCGAAGTGCGGGTCGACCTGGGTGAAGTCGGTGATCCAGTAACCGTGGTAGCCGGCCGAGGCGTCGGCGCCCTCGCCCTGCACCGGCTGGTTCTTGAAGATCGGGGCGAGCCAGATGGCGGTGGTGCCGAGGCCCTTGATGTAGTCGAGCTTCCGGGTCAGGCCCTTCAGATCGCCGCCCTGGTAGAAGCCCTTGTCGGTCGGGTCGTAACCGGTCGCGAGACGCGAACCGGTCAGTCCGCCCCGGTCGTTGCCCTTGTCGCCGTTGGCGAAGCGGTCCGGCAGCACGAAGTAGAACTGCTCACGGGTCAGGTCGTGCCGTGCGGGCTCAGCGGCGAGCTGCGCGTCCGACGGCGGCGGGGGCGGGGCGGCCGCCCGGGCAGCGAGGGGCTGCACCAGCGCTGCGGCGAGCGCGGCCACGGTGACGGCCGCGACCCGTCCGGCATGGGCGGTACGGCGCCTGCGGGGCGCCGGCCAACTCGGTATCACGAGCGTGAACTCCTTGCGATTGCGGCTCTGTTGAGTCCTCGGGTCCGACCCCTGCGCCGCGGCACGGCTCCTTCGCCGGGCGCCCGGCGCGACCGTATCGCCGACGAAAGGTTTACAGCAAGAGTGTTGAAACGCTTAGCAAGAAGTTTCAGCGCGGAGTGGGACGACGCCGGGCCTGGACGACTCGGCCTCCGGCGACGCCGCCCGCGAAGACGCCGTCTGCGACCGGGCGGCGAAGTGACGTGTGGTTGACGGCTGTTGGGGCCGCCACGCGACCCGGCCCTCCTCGGCCCCAGCCGGCCCGGTCAGCGCAGGTCGAGCCGCATCAGGATGCGAGGATGCCCGGCCAGGACCGACGTGGTGTCGGCGGCGTGGACGAAGCCGGCGCGTTCGAAGTTCTTGCGGAGGCCGGCGTAGGCCATCGTCAGGTCGACCTTGGCGTCGCCGTTGTCGAGGGCGTACGCCTCGATCGCCGGGGCGCCGTGGGCGCGGGCGAAGTCGACCGCGCCGGCGATCAGGGCGTGCGTGATGCCCTGCTTGCGGTGGCCGGGGCGGACCCGGACGCACCACAGCGACCAGACCGGCAGGTCGTCGACGTGCGGGATCTTGCGGTTGCGGGCGAAGGACGTGTCCGCGCGGGGCGCCACCGCGGCCCAGCCGGCCGGCTCGTCGCCGTCGTAGGCCAGGACGCCGGGCGGGGGGTCGGCGCGGCACAGCCGCGCGACGTGGTCGCCGCGGGCCGGGCCGCGCAGCTCCTTGTTGAGCTTGGACGGGATCCGGTAGCTCAGGCACCAGCAGACGTCGGCCGCGGGTGACCTCGGGCCGAGCACGGCGGCGACGTCCTCGAAGACCGAGGCCGGGCGAACTTCGATGGCCATGGCACCACCATGTCACGCCGCCGCGTGCCTCCGTCAGGGAAGCGTCGCCGCGGGCGGAGTCCAGCGGTGGCCGCGGGGCACCGCGGTGGAGACGCCGTAGTCCTTCTTGAGCTGCTCGGGGATGGCGTAGTGCATGACGCGTCCGCGGGTCAGGGAGGAGAGCTCGAAGATCGTGGTGAGATGGCCGAGGCGGTCCAGGGCCCAGGCGCCCAGTGGTGAGCGGTCCTCGATGGTTTCGAGGACGCCGAGCAGGTGCGGAAGGGTCCGGACGACGGTGTCCCACGGGGTGCGCGGCACCTGGAGCCAGTCGGCGCAGGTGTCGCCGACCAGGTGGCGGATGAGGGCGGAGACGATCGGGTCGAAGAGGGTGCCGGGCACGACCTCCTCGTAGAGGTCGATCAGCTGCCGGGTGAGGTGCGCGCCTTCCTCGGACGGGCCCATGTGCCGGACCATGTAGAGATCGAGGAACCGGCGGGCCTCGTCCAGGGTCCTGGGTACGGCGTCCTGGTCGACGCCGAGCATCGCGCCGACCACACGCCAGGCGTAGTAGTAGGCCTCCGCGCCTTCGGCCGACATGTGGATGCCGAGCCGGTGCAGGCTGTCCAGCACGAGCAGGGAGAAGAACATCTGCCCGCCGATCATGTCCTCCTGGCAGATCGGCGTGCCGAGCGCGGCGGTGTCCCAGGCGTTCTCGCGTCCCAGGTGGTGGCGGATGGCGGCGTGCAGGAGGCGGACCTTCTGGGCGGCGGGGATGAAGCGGCTGCCGGCCTCGAAGGCGCCTGGCTGCATCAGGTGAACGGTGAACTGACCGGTCTCCGCCATCCGTTTCGAGGGGTACTTCAGTCCGTGCGTGGCGGACAGCAGCCGCGCCACATGCGGGACGACGTAGCAGGCGGGCATGGAGGCGAAGGACAGGGCCGTGGAGATGTGGACGTTGTTGTCGATGAAGAACAGCCGGGCCTTCTCCATCTCCGCCCAGTCGACCCAGTCCGGCGGAGCGCTCGTGGCCCGCAGGTACTCCCGGGCGACGTCGGGCAGTCCGTCCGGCAGCGGGGCGCCGGCGGTGGAGACGTAGCGCATCAGCGTGTTGAACTTGCCGACCTCGCCTCGCTCGAACAGCGTGGCGACGGTGGCGTCGGCCAGTTCGTCACCGGCCCGTCGCAGGGCGTCCATGGATGCCTCGGTGCAGGTCACGGTCATGGCAGGGCTCCTCGTGGTCAGGACGGCCGGGTCGCGGCCGAGTGCGCCAGCGCGGTCAGGGCGGCAAAGGCGTGCGCGGGCACGGCCAGTTCGTGGAGGGCGCCGAGCGCCTCCTCCACCCGCGCGGTGATCATGTCCTCGACGCGGTCGGGGGTCTTCAGCCGGCGCATCACCTCGCGCACCGCCTCCAGGCCGTCCCTGTCCAGGTCGCGCCGGCCCAGCAGGGCGCGGAGCCGCTCCCGGTCGTCCGCGCCGGCCACGCGCCAGGTCTCGGCCAGCAGGGCCGTGGGCCGGTGGCCGCGTACGTCGTCGGTGTTGGCCTTGCCCGTCCGTGCCGGGTCCCCGAACAGGCCGAGCAGGTCGTCCCGCAACTGGAACGCCTCACCCAGCGGCAGCCCGTAGCCGGCGTAGCCCTCGCGCAGCCGCTCACCCGCGCCTGCCAGGGCGCCGCCGATCAGCAGGGGCTGCTCGACGGTGTACTTGGCGGTCTTGTACCGGATCACCTTCAGGGACTCGGCGGTGTCCGGCTCGGCTCCGGTCCGCAGGATCTCCAGGCATTCGCCCGCGATCAGCTCCCGGGCCAGCACCGACCAGAGCGGGCGGGCCCGGGCGAGATACGCGGCGGGCAGACCGCTGGTGGTGAAGAGCTGCCCGGCCAGCCCCATCAGCAGGTCCCCCACCAGCATCGCCAGCGACCTCGCGGCGGCGGCGCCGCGGGGGCGACGGCGTACGGCACCGCGCAGCGCGACGTGCGCGGTGGGCCGGCCGTGCCGCAGCGGACTGTCGTCGATGAGGTCGTCGTGCACGACCGCGGCGGCGTGCACCAGCTCCATGGAGGCCGCCGCCCGAACCAGTGCGTCGCTGTCGGGTTGTCCCGCCGCGCGCCAGCCCCAGTAGCAGAAGGCCGCCCGCAACCGCTTGCCGTCCGCGACCGCCGCCTCCAGCTGGTCGGCCACGGGGCCCAGCGCCGGATCGATCGCCGCGAACTGCTCGGCCTCCCGGGCGACGAAGTGACGCAGGACCCCGTCGACCCGGGACCGGAAAGCGGCCGGCTCCCACCGGTCAGATGTCATCAGCGGTCCGTCGCGCCTCGGCGTGCCGGGCCAGGATCTCCAGATGGGCCGGGGGGACGGCCGTGTACCGGTCCAGGACCAGGCGCCCCCGCGCCAACAGGTCGTGCTCGGCGTCGGCCGCCAGTGCGGCGGTGTCCGAGCGGCGTAACAGCCCCCGGGCCGTCCCCAGGGCCGAGCTCATGGCGCTCACCGCCAGATCGGCCAGTCCAGCCACGAGCAGTACCGCCCGCTCCTCCGGTCCCCCGCCGCGTCCCGCTTCCCGCGTCATGCCACTCCCCACCCAGCAGGTACGGGCGGCGCCGGTCGTACGCCGCCCGTACCAGCATCAGGACACGCCGCTCATGGGAGTGGAGGAACTCCCGACCGGGTGAAGAGCCGTACGCCCGTACGGATCGCGCTCAGCAGCTCGGCCTGCCCGTGTGAACCGCCAGCGCGGTGTTGCCGCCCAGGGTCGCCGTCAGCCGGCCGGAGCCGTCCACCGTCACCGTGGTGTTGTTCTGGACGTTGCAGTACGTCCCCGCCGGCAGCGACGTCTGGTACGTGCGGGTCAGGGAACCGGGCTCGTGGTTGATCGCCACGAAGCCCTTGTTGCCCCGGCCGAAGGCGATCGCGTCGCCGCCGTTGTCCCACCAGTTGGTCACCGACTGGCCCCGCGTGGCGTTGCGGAAGGCGACCATGCGCTGGATCTCCGGCCAGGCGTGCTGGCACTTCCAGCCGTTCTGCCAGCAGGCGTCGACCCGTCCGCCGTTCGGCGGCCCGGCGTCGTGGTCGGTGAACTCGTAGCCGGAGTTGATGTCGGGCGCCCCGTAGGGCCAGGCCAGCATGAAGACGTTGGCCAGGGTGTAGTTGGCGTTGTCCTTGTAGCTCAGCGTGGAGCCGTTGCGCTCGGTGTCGTGGTTGTCGACGAAGACACCGGAGACACCGCTGCTCATGTACCCCCAGCCCTCGCCGAAGTTCTTGAGGTAGGCGAGGTTCTCGTTGTTGAAGACGCGCTTGAGGTCGTAGGCGTAGCGGAACTCCTGGACGTCGCCGTTGCCGGTGTACTCCGCCGGCTGGACGGCCTCTCCGCTGCCGAAGATGACCTCCTGCTTCCAGTAGGCCGACGGGTTGCTCAGGCGGGACTTGATGTTCGCCAGGTCGGCCGCCGGCATGTGCTTGGCCGCGTCGACGCGGAAGCCGTCGACGCCGAGGGAGAGCAGGTCGTTCATGTACTTGGCGATGGCCCCGCGGACGTACTCCTCTCCCGTGTCCAGGTCGGCGAGGCCCACCAGTTCGCAGTGCTGGACGTTCCAGCGGTCCTGGTAGTTGGTGATCTGGGCCGTGCAGTTGTCGAAGTCGAACGAGGAGTACAGGCCGGGGTAGTCGTACTTCGTGTACGACGAGCCGCCGGTGCCGGTGCCGCTGCCCGCCGCCATGTGGTTGACGACCGTGTCGACGACCACCTTCACCCCCGCCGCGTGGCAGGTGTTCACCATGTTCCGGAAGGCCGTACGGTCGCCCAGGCGCCCGGCGATCTTGTAGCTGACCGGCTGGTACGAGGTCCACCACTGGGCGCCCTGTATGTGCTCGGCAGGCGGGGAGACCTGCACGTAGCCGTAGCCTGCGGGGCCGAGGGTGCTGGTGCACTCGCGGGCGACCGAGGCGAAGTTCCACTCGAACAGGACGGCGGTGACGTCCTTGGTGCCGGGCGGCGAGGCCTGCGCCTCAGTCGGGTGCATGACAAGGGCGGATGCGGTGGTGGCGGCTGCGAGGGCGGCCACCCAGGGAAGAGTTCTGCGTGCCATGTGGGGTTCCTTCACCGTTGAAGGCTCTTGCTGAAAACTTTCAGCCATCTTGCGGTGACGGGAATGTTAAAGGCCCGCCGCCCGAAAGGGCAGCGGGCCGTACGAAGTTGAATGCAAAATCTTGCGGGAGGGCTTTCAGGAAGCCGTCCACCACACGGTGGTGTCGGCCGGCACCTTCACCTCGCCGTCCGCCTCGCTCACCTCACCGCTGGTGAGCAGCAGCCGGCCGTACGCCGGGGTGGCCACCGACTCCCCGCCCGTGTTCGCGACGCAGACGAACTCCCCGCGCCGGAAGGCGAGTACACCCTCGGGCGCCTTGAGCCACTCGACCGCCTCCCCCGCACCCAGGTCGGCCTGCTGCCGCCGGACGGCCAGCGCCGCCCGGTACAGCTCCAGCGTCGAACCGGCCACCCCGTCCTGCGCCGCCACGCTCAGCTCGCCCCACTCCCGGGGCTGCGGGAGCCAGCTGCCCCCGCTGCCGAAGCCGTACGAGGATCCGGTGCGCGTCCACGGGATCGGCACCCGGCAGCCGTCACGGAAGCCGTCCTGCCCCGCGCCACGGAAGTACGCCGGGTCCTGGCGCACCTCGTCCGGCAGGTCCACCACGTCCGGCAGGCCCAGTTCCTCGCCCTGGTAGATGTACGCCGAGCCGGGCAGCGCCAGCATCAGCAGCGTGGCCGCCCGCGCCCGCTTCAGGCCCAGCTCACGGTCGCCGGCCTCGCGGATCTGGGTGCCGAGGCCCGGGGGGTTGGCGAAGCGGGTGGCGTGCCGGGTGACGTCGTGGTTCGACAGCACCCAGGTGGCGGGGGCGCCGACCGGGCGCATCGCCTCCAGGGTGCGGTCGATGACCGTGCGCAGCTCCTTGGCGTCCCAGGACGTGCTGAGGTACTGGAAGTTGAAGGCCTGGTGCAGCTCGTCGGGGCGGACGTAGTTGGCGGTGCGCTCGACGGTCGGGGTCCACGCCTCGGCGACGAAGATGCGCTCGCCGGCGTACTCGTCGAGGACCAGCCGCCACTGCCGGTAGACCTCGTGCACACCGTCCTGGTCGAAGAACGGCATGACATCGTTGCCCAGCAGCTTCAGCTGCTCGTGGGATCCCAGGTCGGGCAGGCCCTCGGCCTTCACCAGGCCGTGGGCGACGTCGATGCGGAAGCCGTCCACGCCCATGTCCAGCCAGAAGCGCAGAATGGAGCGGAACTCGTCGCCGACGGCCGGGTGCTCCCAGTTGAAGTCGGGCTGTTCGGGCGCGAAGAGGTGCAGGTACCACTCGCCGGGCGTGCCGTCCGGCTCGGTCACCCGCGTCCAGGCCGGGCCGCCGAAGATCGACTCCCAGTCGTTGGGCGGCAGTTCGCCCTTCCTCCCCTTGCCGGGGCGGAAGTGGTAGCGCTCACGCAGCGGGGAGCCGGGGCCCTCCGCGACGGCGCGCCGGAACCACTCGTGCTGGTCGGAGGAGTGGTTGGGCACCAGGTCGACGATGATCCGCAGGCCCAGCTCGTGCGCGTCGCGGATCAGCGCGTCGGCGTCCAGGAGGCTGCCGAACATGGGGTCGACGGCGCGGTAGTCGGCGACGTCGTATCCGGCGTCGGCCTGCGGGGAGGCGTAGAAGGGACTCAGCCACACGGCGTCCACGCCGAGGTCGCGCAGATAGGGGAGGCGGGAGCGTACGCCTTCCAGGTCACCCATGCCGTCGCCGTTGCTGTCGGCGAAGCTGCGCGGATAGACCTGGTAGATCACCGCGTCCCGCCACCAGTCGCGGCGCTTGGCGACGGTGGCGACGGCGGAGTTCGGTGCCGGGTCGGCAGTGTGCTGGCTCATGGCGTCCTTGATGTGTAACCGACTTGAGGTCGTTCAGGCGTGGGTACGGCGGCGGGCGGGGCGGGCCGGGGTGACGCGGCGGCCGCGGTGCCGGCGGGGTCGGAGAGGCACCGCGGCCGCCACCCGCACCGAACCGGGCGCGGGGGTCTCGGGGCGACGGGCGTCAGCCCTTGGTGCCACCCGCGGTGAGTCCGGTCACCAGGTTCTTCTGCACGAGGTAGAAGAACGCGGACACCGGTATCGCGATGAGCACCGCGGTGGCGGCCATCAGGTTCCGCTGCGCGTCGTGTTCGCTCACGAAGCTCTGCAGACCGACGGCGAACGTGTACTTCTCGTCGTCCAGCAGGAACGTGGTGGCGAAGGCGACCTCGCCGAACGCGGTGATGAAGCTGTAGAACGCCGCCACCGCCAGGCCCGGCCGGGCGAGCGGCAGGATCAGCCGCAGGAAGGTGCCGAACGGCGACAGCCCGTCGACGCGTCCCGCCTCGTCGATCTCGAAGGGGATGGTGTCGAAGTACCCCTTGAGCAGCCAGGCGCAGTACGGCACGGCGGTGGAGCAGTAGACGAGTATCAGACCGAGGTAGGTGTCGATGAGCTGGAGCTCCGACAGGATCTGGTACATCGGCACGATCAGCACGGCGATCGGGAACATCTGGGTCACCAGCAGCACCCACATGAACTTCCGGTAGCCCGGGAAGCGCATCCGGGACACCGCGTAGCCCGTGGTGGCGGCGATGATCACGCCGATGACCGTGGTGCCGAGGGAGACGACCAGCGAACTCTTCAGCCAGTCGAAGAAGTTCGTCTCGGTCAGGACGTGCGCGTAGTTGTCGAACGTCATCTTCCCCCAGATGCGCCCGGGGTGCAGATAGTCGTCCTTGTCCGGGCCGAGGGACAGGAAGACCAGCCAGGCGATCGGGAAGAGCGCGATCAGGCTTGCGACGGTCAGGATGCCGTGCGAGGCGAGGGTCCCGGCGAGGCCGCGCCCGCCGCGCCGGCGCGTGGCGCGCCGCGGGGCGGAGGCGGGGGCCTGGTCCGCGGTGGCGGACTTCTGGACGGTCGTGGTGCTCATGGGAACTCCTGCCTCAGATCGCGAGCTGCTGGTCATTGCGGTTCAGCCAGCGGCGGTAGACGGAGGTGAAGACGATCAGGATGGCCAGCAGCAGGATGCCGTAGGCGGCGGACTGAGCGAAGTCGCGCGGCTGCTGCCCGAAGCCGAGGTAGTACGCCCAGGTGACGAGAATCTGGGCATCCGGCGCAGTGGTGCCGAACAGCAGGAAGATCACCGCGAACTGGTTGAAGGTCCAGATCACACCGAGCAGGACGACGGTGGAGCTGACCGACCTGAGGCCCGGCAGGGTGACGTACCGGAAGCGCTGCCAGGCGTTCGCGCCGTCCATCTCGGCCGCCTCGTACAGCGTGCGGTCGATCGACTGGAGCCCGCCGAGCAGCGAGACCATCATGAACGGCACACCGCACCAGGTGTTGACCATGATCGCGGCGAACCGCTGCCAGAAGGTGTCCTCCAGCCACAGCGGGGTCGGCAGGTGCAGGAATTCCAGCGCCGAGTTGATGACGCCGCCGTCGGCGAGCATGAAACGCCAGCCGAAGACGGTGACGAACGTGGGTACGGCCCACGGCAGGACCAGGATCAGCCGGTAGAAGGTGCGCCCGCGCACCTTCTGGTTGAGCAGCAGGGCGAGACCCAGTCCGATGGAGAAGTGCAGGCCGACACAGGCGGCCGTCCACACGATCGTCCAGATGAAGTGCGACCAGAAGCGGTCGTACGCGGTTTCTCCCCACAGGATGTCGGCGTAGTTGTCGAGACCGATGAACTTGTAGGTGGCCGCGATCTCGTTGACGCCGATCGTGCGCGCCGTGTTGAGGCTGTTGGCGTCCGTGAGCGTCAGATAGAAACCGTACGCGAGCGGATACAGCACCAGGACGCCGAGCACGACGACCACGGGGGTGATCATCGCGTAGGCGTACCAGTACCGCTGGTAGCTGCGCCTCAGGCGCTGGACGGCGACTGTCATGGTTCGACAACCTTCGTGTGGGTCTGCGGATCGAGGGGGCATGACGCACAGGCCGGTGGCCGCCGGGTCCGTCCCCCCAGGGACGGCGGACCCGGCGGCCACCCGGCGGTCACTTGCTGAAGTCCGGCACCAGCTTGGCGATGGAGGTCTCGGCGCTGCTCAGCCCCTCGTCCAGGGACTTCTTGCCGCCGGCGACGGCGAGCAGCTCGTCGTCGAGCGGCCCCCACAGCGAGCTGTACTCCGGCAGCGCGGGGCGCGGCTGGGCGGCGGCGAGGACGCCCTGGTAGCCGGCGATGCCCGGGTCGGCCTTGACCTCGGCGGTGTAGGCGTCGTCACGGGTGGGCAGCGTGTTGTTCTTCAGGGCGATGGTCTCCTGGGCCTTCGCCGAGGTCATGAAGTTGACGAACTTCAGCGCGGCCTTCTGGTGGGCCTCGTCGGAGCCGGCGTACACGGAGAGGTTGTGGCCGCCGGTCGGGGCGCCCGCCTTGCCGGTGGAGCCGGCCGGGACGGAGGCGATGCCCAGGTTCTCCTTGTCCTTGAACGCGGAGCCCTTGTAGAAGTTGGTGATCTCCCAGGGGCCCTGGATGATCGCGGCGACCTTGCCGTTGACGAACGCGTCCTGGATGTGGGCGTAGGCGTCCGCGGTGGTGTCGGCCTTGTGCAGGCCCTTGCCCTCGAACAGGCTCTGCCAGGTCGCGTAGGCCTTCTTGGCCTCGGGCGACTTGACCGTGATCTTCTTGGCCTCGGCGTCGACGGTGTCGGTGCCCTCGCCGTGCAGGAAGGACTGGGCGTAGTAGGCCTGGGTGGAGCCCCAGTAGCCGTCCACTCCGGTCTTGGTCTTGATGGTGGCCGCGGCCTTCTTCAGGTCGTCCCAGGTCTTGGGGGCCTCGACGCCGGCCTTGGCGAAGAGCTCCTTGTTGTAGACCAGCGCGAGCGTGTCGGTGGTGAAGGGCACGCCGTAGGTCTTGCCCTCGTACTTCGCCTGCTCGATCAGGCTGGACTGGAACTTGTCCTGGTCGGCGAGTGCCTCGGTGCCGTCCAGCGGCAGGAAGTAGCCCTTCTTGGCGAAGGCGGGCGTCCAGCCGACCTCGGAGCGCAGGATGTCCGGGGCGCCCTTGGAGCCGGCCGCCGTGTCGAACTTGTTCTGCGCCTGGTCGAAGGGGACGTTGACGTACTTGACCTTGATGTCCTTGTTGGCGGCCTCGAACTCCTTGACCAAGGCCTTGTACGTCGGCGCCTCGTTGGTGGCGTTGGAGGTGTCCCACCAGGTGAGGGTGACCGGGCCGCCGGCCGAGTCGCCGCTGTCGTCTCCGCCGCAGGCCGTCGCCGCGAGGGCGAGGGACGCCACCAGCGCGGTGGCCGCTATGCCACGCCGCATGAGTTCTCCTTGAGGGTGAAAGCCCGTGTTGCAGGGGATGGTCCCGTCTACCGCCCCTGTCGACTTACCGACTGCGCCGTTGCCGCCGCCGGGCGACCGTGAACGTAACAGCGATGTAAGCGTTGCGAAAGACCTTGCAGAAAAAAAGTGCAAGGCATCACGGAAGTTATCCGCGCGTGACCTCCCGTCGACCGCTGTGAGACCGTTGTTCTGCGGGGTTGAGCGGGCACGGACCGTGTTGTGCAAGACTCTGCAAGCTCTTGCCATACACGTCACGAAGGGACGCCATGCCGCAGCAACCCGCAGCGCGCCGGTCAACCGCCCGTACCCGGCGTCCGATTGGTGTGCAAGGCGACATACGGCCGGTACAGTCCAGTGCCGTGACCACACGGCTTGCCGACATCGCTGCTCAGGCGGGGGTGAGCGAAGCGACCGTCAGCCGCGTCCTCAACGGGAAGCCCGGCGTCGCCTCCACCACCCGCCAGTCCGTGCTGGCCGCGCTCGACGTGCTCGGCTACGAGCGCCCGGTGCGGCTGCGCCAGCGCAGCGCGGGCCTGGTCGGCCTGATCACGCCGGAGCTGGAGAATCCGATATTCCCGGCCCTGGCCCAGGTCATCGGCCAGGCGCTGACCCGGCAGGGCTACACCCCGGTGCTGGCCACCCAGACCCCAGGCGGCTCCACCGAGGACGAACTGACCGAGATGCTGGTCGACCGCGGTGTGGCCGGCATCATCTACGTCTCCGGACTGCACGCCGACACCACCGCCGACATGCAGCGCTACGAGCAGCTGCGCGCCCAGGGCGTGCCCTTCGTGCTGGTGGACGGCTTCTCCCCGAAGGTGCAGGCGCCCTTCATCTCGCCCGACGACCGGGCGGCGACGACGCTGGCGGTCACTCATCTCGCCTCCCTCGGCCACACCCGGATCGGACTGGCCCTGGGACCGAAACGGTTCGTCCCGGTACAGCGCAAGATCGAGGGATTCGTCCGGGCGATGCAGGACCAGCTGGGCCTGAGCCCGGAGACCGTCGAGGTGGAGCTGGTGCAGCACTCGCTGTACACCCTGGAGGGCGGCCAGGCCGCCGCCAGCGCCCTCATCGCCCGGGACTGCACGGCGGTGGTGTGCGCCAGCGACATGATGGCCCTCGGCGCCATACGTGCGGCCCGGCAACAGGGCCTGCGGGTCCCGACGGACATCTCGGTCGTGGGCTTCGACGACTCCCCGCTGATCGCCTTCACCGACCCGCCCCTCACCACCATCCGCAAGCCGGTCCCGGCGATGGGCCAGGCGGCGGTGCGTACACTGCTCGAGGAGATCGGCGGGACGCCCGCGCCGCACAGCGAGTTCGTGTTCATGCCCGAGCTGGTGGTGCGCGGTTCCACCGCTTCCGCCCCCGGTGACCGCAATCGTCCCTGAGGCGGACAACCGCCGCCCCGCCCTGATACGCGGGGACGAGGCGGGCGCCTCCCCGGGCCGTAGAACGTGCGTGCTGAACCCCACCTGGGGATGATCGGACCGCGTTCGCTTTTCTGGCAGACTCTGTGCCCATGGGTGAAACGACCGTGACGACACCGGAAGGCCGGGCAGAGGCCGTTCCGTACCCCGTCGCGGACGACATGGGGGCGGGTTTCCTGCGCCGGCTGCGGACTCCGCGCCGGCCTCGGCTGTGGTTCGAGATCCTGTTGATCGCGGTGAGTTACTGGACCTACTCCCTGATCCGCAACGCGGTTCCGGAGCAGAAGGCCGAGGCGCTGCGCAACGCGGACTGGATCTGGAGGGCCGAGCAGGTCCTGGGCATCGCCGTCGAGCAGTCCGTCAACCATGCCGTGAACTCGGTGACTTGGCTCATCGTCGGCATGAACTACTACTACGCGACACTGCACTTCGTGGTCACGCTCGGTGTCCTCGTGTGGCTCTACCGTGGTCATCCCGGACGCTACGCGGCGACCCGCATGGTGCTGTTCGCGACGACGGGCGTGGCGCTCGTCGGTTACTACCTGTATCCGCTCGCCCCGCCCCGGCTGATGAACGGCGGGCACTTCGTCGACACGGTCATGGTGCATCAGACGTGGGGTTCGATGGCCTCCGGCGACCTGAAGAGCATGTCCAACCAGTACGCCGCGATGCCCTCCATGCACATCGGCTGGTCCCTGTGGTGCGGGCTGACGATCTTCGCGCTGGCGACGGTGCCCTGGGTCCGGGTGCTGGGCCTGCTCTACCCGACGCTCACGCTCGTGGTCATCGTGGCCACCGCCAACCACTTCTGGCTGGACGCCCTGGGCGGCATGCTCTGCCTCGCCTTCGGCTACGGCGTGGCACGCACGTGGTACGGAGCGCTGCCGCACGCCCTGCCCCGGGTGGTCCCGCAGCGCAGGCCGCTGGTGCCGAAGCAGGCCTAGGGTTCCCGGGCCCCGTGGGTACGGGGTCCGCCCGCCCGCCGGGCCTTGCCTATCCCTCGTAGAACAGCGAGTCCACCACTGTCCGGGCCCGCCGGGCCGTGCGCCGGTACGCGTCGAGCATGTCGCCCACGTGGCCCGGCCCGTATCCCAGGTAACGCCCGACCGCCGCGAGCTCCCGCGTATGCGAGGGGAAGGTGTCCCCGGCCCGCCCGCGCACCAGCATCACGGCGTTGCGGACGCGGGTGGCGAGCACCCACGCCTCGTCCAGGGTCCCGGCGTCCTCCGGGGAGATCAGCCCGGCCTCCCGCGCCGCCGCCAGGGCCTCGCGGGTCCGGGTGGTGCGCAGCCCCGGCAGCTCGTACCCGTGCCGCAGTTGCAGCAACTGCACGGTCCACTCCACGTCGGACAGCCCGCCCGGCCCGATCTTGGTGTGCAGCTTGGGGTCGGCGCCCCGGGGCAGCCGCTCCGACTCCATACGGGCCTTCAGCCGCCGGATCTCCCGGACGGCCTCGTCCCCGAGCCCGTGCTCCGGGTAGCGCAGCGGGTCGATCAGCTCGACGAAGCGGCGGCCCAGGTCCTCGTCGCCGGCGACCGGTTCGGCGCGCAGCAGGGCCTGCGACTCCCAGACCAGGGACCAGCGGCGGTAGTACGCCTCGTACGACTTCAGGGTGCGCACCAGCGGTCCCGTCTTGCCCTCGGGCCGCAGGTCGGCGTCGATCAGCAGCGGCGGATCGGCGCTCGGCAGTTGCAGCAGCCGGCGCATCTCGGAGACGACCCGGTTCGCGGCGTCGGACGCCTCCCGCTCGTCGGCGCCCTCCTGCGGCTCGTGCACGAACAGCACGTCCGCGTCGGAGCCGTAGCCCAGCTCGTGCCCGCCGAACCGGCCCATTCCGATCACGGTGAACCGGGTCGGCAGGGTGTCCCCCCAGCCGTCCCGCACCACCGCCCGCAGCGTCCCCGCCAGGGTCGCCGCCGTCAGGTCGGACACCGCACCGCCGACGAGGTTGACGAGCTCGCCCTGGTCCGCCTCGGCGGGCTGGGCCTCGGTGCCGTAGGAGCCGACGATGTCCGCGGCAGCCGTACGGAACAGCTCTCGGCGGCGCACGCCACGGGCCGCGGCGACCGCCTGCTCGCCGCCGTCGGCCCGGCCGACCGCCGCGAGGATCTCCTGCTCCAGCTGGGCCCGCGGGCGGGGCTCCAGTCCCCCGCCGTCCCCGTCGCCCAGCAGCGCCACCGCCTCGGGGGCGCGCATCAGCAGGTCGGGGGCGAGCCGCCCGGCGGACAGCACGCGGGCGAGGTTCTCCGCCGCCGCGCCCTCGTCGCGCAGCAGGCGCAGATACCACGGCGTCTTGCCCAACGCGTCGGACACATTGCGGAAGTTGAGCAGTCCGGCGTCCGGGTCGGCGGAGTCCGCGAACCAGCCGAGCAGCACCGGCAGCAGGGTCCGCTGGATCGCCGCCTTGCGGCTGACGCCGGACGCCAGCGCCTCCAGATGCCGCAGCGCCGCCGCGGGGTCGGCGTACCCGAGTGCGACGAACCGCTCGCGTGCCGCCTCGGGACTCAACCGCGCCTCGCCGGGGGCGAGTTGGGCGACCGCGTCGAGCAGTGGCCGGTAGAAGAGCTTCTCGTGCAGACGGCGTACGACGGTGGCATGCCGTTTCCACTCGCGGTTCAGCTCGGCGACCGGATCGGCGCGCAGACCCAGGGAGCGGCCGAGGCGCCGCTGGTCGGCCTCGGCCTCGGGGACGAGGTGGGTGCGGCGCAGCCGGGAGAGCTGGATGCGGTGTTCCATGGAGCGCAGGAAGCGGTAGGCGTCCTCCAGCTGCGTGGCGTCGGCGCGGCCCACGTAGCCACCCGAGGCCAGCGCCCGCAGGGCCTTCAGGGTGGAACCGCTGTGCAGCGAGGCGTCCGCCCGTCCGTGCACCAACTGCAGCAGCTGCACGGCGAACTCGACGTCGCGCAGACCGCCCGGCCCGAGCTTCAGCTCGCGCTCGACCTCGGCGACGGGGATGTTCTCGACCACCCGGCGCCGCATCTTCTGCACATCGGCGACGAAGTTCTCGCGTTCGGCGGCATGCCACACCAGGGGGCCCACGGCGGCGACGTACTCCGCGCCGAGCTCGAGGTCGCCGGCGACCGGCCTGGCCTTGAGCAGGGCCTGGAACTCCCAGGTCTTGGCCCAGCGCTGGTAGTAGGCGAGGTGGCTGCTGAGCGTGCGCACCAGTGGACCGTTCCTGCCCTCCGGGCGGAGGTTGGCGTCCACCGGCCAGATGGAGCCCTCGACGGTGGTCTCGGAGCAGATCCGCATCATGTGCGAGGCCAGCCGGGTGGCGGCCTGCAGGGCCTTGCCCTCGTCGGCGCCCTCGGCGGCCTCCCCCACGAAGATCACGTCCACGTCGGAGACGTAATTGAGCTCGTGCCCACCGCACTTGCCCATCGCGATCACCGCGAGCCGGCTCACCGCGGCGTCCGCGGGCGCGGCTGCCGACGCCAGCGCGAGGGCGCGGCGCAGGGTGGCGGTGGCCAGGTCGGCGAGCTCGGCCGCGGTCTCCTCGACGTCGATCGTGCCGCACACGTCACGGGCGGCGATGGACAGCAGACAGCGCCGGTAGGCGACGCGCAGCGCGACCGGGTCGGCCGCTCCGGCGAGCCCCCGCTCGAACTCCGCGACCCCCCGGTGCAGATCCCGCGGCTCGTACGTGACCAGCGCCTGCCAGTCGCCCGAGTGCCGCGCCAGGTGGTCGGCGAGGGCGTCGGAGGCGCCGAGCACCCCGAGGAGCCGGTCGCGCAGCGGCTTGGATGCCGTGAGGGTGTCGAGCAGTTCGCGGCGCGCGGTGTCGTCGGGCTGCGCCTCCAGCAGCCGTACCAGGCCGTGCAGCGCGAGGTCGGGGTCGGCGGTGGCGCCGAGGGCGTCCAGCAGCACCGGATCGTCACGGACGGCGCCGAGCCCGGCGCTCTCCAGCAGGTGCTCGGCGCCGGACGGGTCGGTGAAGCCGTGCCGCAGCAGCCGCGTGAAGGTACTGCTTCTGCGCCCCGGCGTCATCCTGCGCCCTCCCGTCCGGATCAGCGTGGTACGAGCCGAGCCTAACCGGCCCGCCGGTGCGGGGCGCCGATGAGTTCCGGCGTCGCGCGGGGTCTGCACCTTCGGAGGCAGACCGTGGCAGGAGGCAGCTCATGACCGGCAAGCGACCCCAGACCCTGCTGGACGCGCGCTACAGCGACGAGACGGCCACCGCGACGCCCTGGCCCGAGGCCGAGGCGCTGCTCGAGGCGGCCGAGCTGTTCTGGATCTCGACGGTACGACCGGACGGGCGGCCGCATGTGACGCCGCTGCCCGCGGTCTGGTCGGCCGGTGCGCTGCACTTCTGCACCGGCCCGCAGGAGCGCAAGGCCCGCAACCTCGCGGGGAACGCGCACGTGGTCCTGACCACCGGCACCAACACCTGGGACAAGGGCTACGACCTGGTGGTGGAGGGCGAGGCGGCCCGTGTGACCGACGACGGCCGGCTGCGCGAGCTGGCGGCGGCCTGGGAGGCGAAGTACGGCGAGTTCTGGCGCTTCGCGGTGCGGGACGGCTGCTTCCACCACGGGCCCGGTCACGCTTATGTCTTTTCGGTGGCGCCGCGCACCGTTTTCGGCTTCGGTAAGGGGGAGCCGTTCAGCCAGACGCGTTGGCGTTTCGACCTGGAGGAGCATTGATGGACTTCACTCTCGAAGTGATTCCGCTGCCGGTGAGCGACATCGACCGGGCCCGCGACTTCTACCGGGACAAGGTCGGCTTCCACGTCGACATCGACCAGGAGGTCATGCCGGGCATGCGGATCGTCCAGCTCACTCCCCCGGGATCCGGCTGCTCGATCGCCCTGGGCGACAGCATCTGGGACATGGCCCAGGGCGAGACGAAACCCGAGCCCGGTTCCTACCAGGGCCTGCAGCTCTGCGTCGCCGACATCAAGGCGGCCCGCGCGGAACTGGTCGAGCGGGGCCTGGAGATCTCCGAGCCCGTCCAGTACGCCCCCGACGACGGCGCCACCTTCATGTACTTCAAGGACCCCGACGGCAACGGCTGGTCCATCCAGGAGTACCGCCGGCGCGCCACGGAGCCCTTGCACCAGGTGCTGCGGGACCTGGCGGGCCCTCAGCGGTAACGCACCGGCCCGGCACGGGCGACGGCAGCCCGCCGACGGGGGATGATCGGCGGGCTGCCCGTGGTGCGGCGTTGGCTCAGTGGACGGAGTGCTCCTCCTGGGGGAACGTCCCGCCGACGACGTCCTCGGCGAACGCCTTCGCCGCGCCCTCCATGACCTGGCGCAGGTCGGCGTACTGCTTCACGAACTTCGGCACCCGCCCGGCGGTCAGCCCGAGCATGTCGGTCCACACCAGCACCTGCGCGTCGGTCTGCGCGCCCGCGCCGATCCCGACCGTCGGAATGTGCAGCGTGCGTGTCACCTCGGCCGCGAGCTCCGCCGGTACCAGCTCCAGCACCACCGCGAACGCCCCGGCGTCCTGCACGGCCTTGGCGTCCCGCAGCAACTGCTGCGCCGCCTCCTCGCCGCGCCCCTGCACCCGGTAGCCCATGGCGTTGACGGACTGGGGAGTGAGCCCGATGTGGGCCATGACCGGGATGCCGGACTCGACCAGCAGCCGGATCTGCTCGTGCGACCGCTCACCGCCCTCCAGCTTCACGGCCTGCACACCGGCCTCCTTCACCAGCCGGGTCGCCGAGCGCAGCGCCTGCACCGGCCCCTCCTGGTAGGACCCGAACGGCAGGTCGCCGACGATCAGGGAGCGGCTGGTGCCCCGTACGACCGCCGCGGACAGCATGGTCATCTCGTCGAGCGTGACGGGCACGGTGGTCTCGTACCCGAGGTGGCAGTTGCCCGCCGAGTCGCCGACGAGGATCACCGGGATGCCGGCCTCGTCGAAGACGGACGCGGTCATCGCGTCGTACGCGGTGAGCATGGGCCACTTCTCGCCGCGCTCCTTGGCGGACGTGATGTCACGAACCGTGATACGGCGGGTGCCCTTGCCCCCGTACAGCGCCCTGCTGCCGTCGGAGGACTTCTGCGGCGCGGTCTGGGCAGCCGAAAGCTGCGTCATTGCAACGGCTCCTTACGTCATCTCGAGGCGCCCTGACGGCGTCCCCGGACCGCTTCCATGGTGGCACCTCGTGCCAGGCACGGCTAGGGGGCCTCGTCACGTGGCGCACCGGGGGCCCGCGGGGCACGTAAGAAGTGGACCAGCGGCAGGTAAAGACTTTCCGATACGGTACCGTCTCGTATCGTATTTCCCTAGGCTCGCGGGCATGACTACTCCGGCCGTCACCGGCACCCGCGTCCCGGAAGCGGTGCACCGGCGCCGCTGGGCCATACTCGGCGTGCTCATGCTGAGCCTGCTGATCGTGGTGCTCGACAACTCGATACTCAACGTCGCCGTCAAGACGATCTCCACCCCCGCGCCGACCGGCCTGGGCGCCACGCAGAGCGAGCTGGAATGGGCGATCAACGCCTACACCCTCGTCTTCGCCGGCCTGCTGTTCAGCGCCGGCCTGCTCGGTGACCGGCTGGGCCGCAAGAAGGTGCTGCTCGGCGGGCTCGTGATGTTCGGCATCGGCTCCGCGCTCGCCGCCTTCTCCAGCTCACCGGGGGAACTCGTCGCCTTCCGCGCGGTGATGGGCCTCGGCGCGGCGTTCGTCATGCCGGCCACGCTCGCCGTCCTCATGAACGTCTTCGAGCGGGACGAGCAGCCCAAGGCGATCGGCATCTGGGCGGGCGGCGTCGGCCTGGCCATGGCCATCGGCCCGATCACCGGCGGGCTGCTGCTCGACCACTTCTGGTGGGGCTCGGTCTTCCTGGTGAACGTGCCGATCGTGGTCCTCGCCGTCGGCCTGATGCTGTGGCTCGTCCCCGACTCCCGCGACCCCAGCCCCGGCCGGATCGACCCCGTCGGCGTGATCCTGTCCGTCGTCGGCCTGGTCCTGCTGGTCTACGGGATCATCAAGGGCGGCCGGCTCGCCGACTTCACCGACCCGGCGGTGCTGGCGGCCATCGGGGCGGGGCTCGCGGTGCTGACGGCGTTCGTGATCTTCGAGAAGCGCAGCGACCACCCCTCCATCGACATGACCTACTTCCGGAACAAGGTGTTCTCGGCCGCGATCTCCGTGATCGCGCTGGTCTTTTTCGCGCTGATGGGCGTGACGTTCTTCGCCGTCTTCTACACCCAGAGCGTGCGCGGCTACTCGCCGCTGGAGACCGGCCTGCTGATGCTGCCCCTGGCCGCCGCCCAGATGATCTTCGCCCCGCGCGCCCGGCTCCTCGTCGACCGCTTCGGCAACAAGGCGACGACGACCGGCGGCATGCTGATCCTCGCGGCGACGCTCGGCGCTTTCGCCACGCTGGACGAGGACACGCCCATCTGGATCCTGGAGGTCGTCTTCTTCCTCATGGGCACCGGCATGGCGCACATCATGACCCCGACCAGTGTCGTCATCATGCAGACCCTGCCCCGCGAGAAGGCCGGCTCCGCCTCCGCCCTCAGCAACACCTTCCGCCAGGTCGGCGGCGCGCTGGGCATCGCGGTGCTCGGCTCGGTCCTGTCCGCCGCCTACCGCACCTCGGTCGAGGGCCATCTGACCGCGCTTCCCGCCTCCGTCCGCCACACGGCGGGCGAGTCGATAGAGGCGACCCTCGCCGCCGCCGCCCGCCTGGGACCGGACGGCGCCTCCCTGACAGCCCCGGCCCACACGGCCTTCCTCGACGCCATGCACGTCACGGCGCTGTGCGGGGCAGGCGTGGCACTGGCGGGCGCGGTGGTGACGGCCGTGTTCCTCCCGGGCAGGACAGCCCTCACCCCGCCGGACAGCCGGGCGCGGGAGGAGGCCCACGCGGGTGCGGACGGCGCGGCCTGAACCCGGCGCCCTGGCGATCCGCGCGCGGACCGGCGCGCCGGGCCACGCAGGGCCGGTCGTGCCCGTCCGGCGGGCCGGGCCCCTCCGCGGCGGAACAGGTCGCGGCGAAGCGGCGGGGCCGCGTCCCCACAGGCGGGTGGCGAGCCGGGTGCGGCGTCCGCGGCATGATCCGCCGGACCGGCTCCGGGGGCGCGCGGCACCAGCCGCGACGCCGGGCCGCGCAACGCCCCGGCACCAGCCGCGACGCCGCGCGGCGGCCGCCGGCGTCGTACACCCGCGACAATCAGCGCAACGCACGGAAAGGACGCAGCCCAGTGAACTCCCTCACCGCAAGCCACCCCCCGCCCGCGGTTCCCGTCAGGGGCCGTCCGCGCAGCGAGGCGGTGGAACGCGCCATCATCGACGGCACGATGAAGCTCCTGGAGGACGGCGTCCCCCTGGCCGAGCTCTCCATCGAGCGCATCGCCCGTACCGCCGGCGTGGGCAAGGCCACCATCTACCGGCGCTGGCGCGGCAAGGAGGAGCTCTTCGTCGACGTCGTACGCTCCGCCGAACCACCCGACCCCGAACTCCCCGGCACCTCCCTGCGCGACGACCTCGTGGTCCTCCTCGAAGCCCTGCGCCGGCGCGGCCTGGCCAACCGCACCTCGGCGATCCTCCACAACGCGTACGCGCAGATGAAGACGAGTCCCCGCATCTGGGCCGCGTACCACAACGCCGTCATCGCACCCCGCCGCCGCCTCAGCCTGGAAGTCCTGCGCCGTGGGCAGCAGGGCGGCGAACTCCGCGCCGACCTCGACCTGGAACTCGTCCACGACATCGTCGTCGGGCCCATGCTCGTCCGCTCGTTGCTGCACCCCGACGCCGAACTCCCCGAAGGCCTCGCGGAACAGCTCGTCGACACCCTGCTCGAAGGCCTACGGCCCGTCAGCTCACCCACCGGATAGCCCGAATGTGCGCGTTTCGTCACAGACACCACTCCAGGCCGCCGAAAACGGAACCCCCGGCGCGGACTTGTTCGTCCTAAGCGCCCGTACGGCCGTCATGTGACGGCAGGATCGGCGCCGGACATCCCCTAGGGTCTTATGCGCGGGGGACGACGGTGTGCACGGCAGGTAGCGAGGCGACGGTATGGCGCAGCAGGCGTACGTGACGGAGACGGCGGGCGGTGGCCCGGAACCCGAGCACCCCGGAACTCGGCTCCGGCGCGTGGCGGCCCGTGTGACCGGCGGCTGGCGCGGCGACCCCCACATCTGGCGGCGTGGCCTGGTCGTGGCCGTGCTCGCGGTGCTGCTCGCCGGCGTGATGGTGGTCCACGCGCACATCCCGAACAGTGTGGGCAACCTCGGCAGCCTCACAGAGACGTTCCTGCCCTGGCTCGGCCTGGCCGTCCCGGTGCTGCTCGCGCTGGCCCTGGTCCGCAGGTCGGCCGTCGCGCTGATCGCGGTACTGCTCCCGGCGGTCGTCTGGCTCAACCTCTTCGGCGGGCTGCTCACCGACAAGGCCGGCACCGGCGGCGACCTCACCGTCGCCACGCACAACGTCAACGCCGACAACACCGATCCGTCCGGCACCGCCCGGGACGTCGCCGCGTCCGGCGCGGACGTGGTGGCGCTCGAGGAGCTGACCGCGGCGGCCGTACCGACGTACGAGGCGGCCATGGCACCGACGTACAAGTACCACTCGGTGCAGGGCACGGTGGGGGTCTGGAGCAAGTACCCGCTCAGTGACGTCCGCCCCGTGGACATCAAGCTCGGCTGGACCCGCGCCATGCGCGCGACGGTGTCCGCGCCCGGCGGGCAACTGGCCGTCTACGTCGCCCATCTGCCCTCGGTGCGGGTCAAGCTGGAGGCCGGCTTCACGGCCCGGCAGCGCGACACCAGCGCCGACGCGCTCGGCGAGGCCATCGCCGACGAGCGGGTGAGCCGGGTCGTGCTGCTGGGCGACCTCAACGGCACCATGAACGACCGCGCGCTCAACGCCGTGACCGCCCAGATGCGCTCCACCCAGGGCGCGGCGGGCAGCGGCTTCGGTTTCAGCTGGCCGGCGTCGTTCCCGATGGCCCGGATCGACCAGATCATGGTCAAGGGCGTCGAGCCGATGAGTTCGTGGACCCTGCCGGAGACGGGCAGCGACCATCTGCCGGTCGCGGCGCGGGTGCGGATGGATTCCTCCGGCTCCTGACCGGTGTGGGCGGGCTCACGCTGTGCGCGAGGTCACCGCAACCCGGCCTTAACCTGCCGGAATACTCGGCCTGAGAGGCTTTGTTCCGAGGATGAACATATGATGTCCGGAACTCCGCTCTGAAAGGCCCTTCATGCCCCTGGCCCTGCTCGCCCTCGCCGTGGGCGCCTTCGGCATAGGTACGACCGAGTTCGTGATGATGGGGCTCCTGCCCGACGTCGCGGACGACCTGCACATCTCGATCCCCTCCGCCGGCCATCTGGTCTCCGCCTACGCGCTGGGCGTCGTCGTCGGCGCCCCGCTGCTCGCCGCGGTCACGGCCCGGATGTCCCGGCGCACCGTCCTGATCGGCCTGATGGTCCTGTTCGTGGTGGGCAACGCCCTGTCGGCCCTCGCCCCCGACCACCACTGGCTGCTGGCCGCCCGCTTCCTGAGCGGTCTGCCGCACGGCGCCTTCTTCGGCGTCGGCGCCGTCGTCGCGACCGGCATGGTCGCGCCGGAGCGCAAGGCCCGCTCGGTGTCGCTGATGTTCCTCGGCCTGACGGTCGCCAACATCGCGGGCGTCCCGGTCGCCACCCTCATGGGCCAGCACCTCGGCTGGCGGGCCACCTTCCTCGGCGTCAGCGTGATCGGCCTGGCGGCGATCGCCGCACTGGCCGTGCTGATCCCGCACGACCACACCCACGCCTCCGCCGGCGGGCTGCGCGGCGAGCTGGCCGCGCTGAGGTCGCTGCCGGTGTGGCTGGCCCTCGGCACGACGGTCGCGGGCTTCGGCGCGCTCTTCGCCGCCTACAGCTACATCACGCCGATGCTCACCGACTCCGCCGGGTACGCCGACACCAGCGTGACGCTGCTGCTGGCGCTGTTCGGCGTGGGTGCCACCCTCGGCAACCTGCTGGGCGGCCGGCTGGCCGACCACGCGATGCGGGGCACCCTCTTCGGCGGCCTGGCGGCCCTCTTCGTGGTGCTGGCGCTGTTCCCGGTGCTCATGTCGGCGCCGTGGAGCGCCGCCCTCGGCGTGGCCCTGCTCGGCACGGCGGCCTTCGTCACCGGCTCGCCGCTGCAGCTGATGGTCATGGAGAAGGCGTCGGCGGCCCCGTCCCTGGCGTCCTCCGCCAATCAGGCCGCCTTCAACCTGGCCAACGCCGGCGGCGCCTGGATCGGCGGCCTCGCCCTGGCGGCGGGCTTCGGCGCGACGTCCCCGGCAACCGCGGGCGCGGCGCTCGCGGTGCTGGGCCTCGCGGTGGCGGCGGCGGCGTACGCCGTGGACCGGCGCGCCACCGCCCCGTCCCGCGAACGCCTGGTGGCCTCCCACGTGCCCGAGACCACGGAACGCCTGCACCGCTGACCCCGGCCCGGACGGGGCGGCGGTTCAGGCGTTGCCGGCCGGCCGGCAACGCCTGAAGGGGCGCGGGGAACTGCGCGACCAGCCACCACCGGGCCGCACCCGCGCCACCACCTCAGCCCCCACGGCGATCCGGCGCAGCACACCGACCGCCGACACGACCGCCCCGCCGCGCGCCTACTCGCGCCATCCGTTCGTGATCGGCAGCCGCCGGTCCTTCCCGAAGCCCTTGGGCGAGATCTTCGTCCCCGGCGGGTACTGCCGCCGCTTGTACTCGGCCGTGTCCACCATCCGCAGCGTCTTCGTCACCAGCTCCGGATCGAACCCGGCGGCCACGATCACGTCCGCCCCCTCGTCCCGGTCCACGTACCGCTCCAGGATCGCGTCCAGGACGGGATAGTCCGGCAGGGAGTCCGTGTCGACCTGCCCCGGCCGCAGCTCCGCGCTCGGCGGCTTGCTGATCGAGTTCTCCGGGATCGGCGGCGTCTCACCCCGCTCCTCGGCCGCCCGGTTGCGCCACCGGGCCAGCCGGAAGACCGACGTCTTGTACACGTCCTTGATCGGCCCGTACGCGCCCACCGAGTCGCCGTACAGCGTCGAATACCCCACCGCCAGCTCGGACTTGTTGCCGGGCGCCAGCACGATGTGCCCCTCCTGGTTGGAGACGGCCATCAGGAGCGTGCCGCGCAGCCGGGACTGGAGGTTCTCCTCGGCCAGGCCGGTCAGCCCCAGCGACCCCATGTAGGCGTCGAACATCGGCTCGATCGCGACGGTGCGGAAGTTCAGCCCCGTACGCCGCGCCAGCTCCGCCGCGTCCCCCTTGGAGTGCTCGGAGGAGTACTTCGACGGCATGGACACGCCGTACACGTTCTCCGGGCCCACCGCGTCGCAGGCGATCGCCGCCACCAGGGCGGAGTCGATGCCGCCGGACAGACCGATGAGCACCGACCGGAAGCCGTTCTTGCGCACGTACGCCCGCAGGCCCGTGACCAGCGCCGAATACACCTCCTCGTCGTCGTCCAGACGCTCGGCGTACCCGCCCGTCCGCTCCGGCTCGTACGCCGGCAGCGGCTCCTCGGAGAGCACCAGCCGGTCGATGCGCAGCCCGTCGTCCACCACGCCCGCCGGAGCGTCCGGGAAGGCTGCGGGCAGGTCGAGGTCGAGGACCAGGCAGTCCTCCGCGAACTGCGGCGCCCGGGCCACGACCTCCCCGTCCCCGTCGACCACGATCGAGTCGCCGTCGAACACCAGCTCGTCCTGGCCGCCGATCATGGCGAGGTAGGCGGTGGTGCAGCCGGCCTCCTGGGCCCGCTTGCGGACCAGCTCCAGCCGGGTGTCGTCCTTGTCGCGCTCGTACGGCGAGGCGTTGATCGACAGCAGCAGCCCTGCCTTGGCCGACCGCGCGGCCGGCACCCGGCCGCCGTCCTGCCAGAGGTCCTCGCAGATGGCCAGCGCCACGTCGACGCCGTGCACCCGAACGACCGGCATGGTGTCGCCGGGCACGAAGTAGCGGAACTCGTCGAAGACGCCGTAGTTCGGCAGGTGGTGCTTGGCGAAGGCGAGGGCCACCTCGCCGCCGTACAGCACCGCCGCCGCGTTCTGCGGGGCGCCGGCCGGCTGGCCGTATCTCGGCTGGGCGGTCTCGCTGCGGTCGAGGTATCCGACGACCACGGGCAGCTGCCCGAGACCCTCCTCGGCCAGCCGCGCGGCGAGCGAGCGCAGGGCCGCGCGGGAGGCCTCGACGAAGGAGGAACGCAGAGCCAGGTCCTCGACGGGATATCCGGTCAGCGCCATCTCCGGGAACGCCACGAGATGCGCTCCGCGCTCGGCGCAGTGCCGGGTCCGGGTGAGGATCGTCTCGGAGTTCCCGGCGAGGTCGCCGACGCGCGAGTCGATCTGGTTCAGGGCGAGACGTAGTTGAGGCACGGGGCCAGTGTAATCGTCAGAGCGACACGATGGGGGGGCGCGGGGGTGTGGGCCGCCCCACGCGGCGCCGTACCGCCTCGGGCCCCGGCGGCCCCGGGCGGCCCCGGACTACCGCCTGGCCGCCGCGCCCCGCTCCTTCAGCATGTCGGCCATCAGCCGGATCTCCGACTGCTGCCCCTCGACCATCCCCTGGGCGAGCCGCTTCTCCACGTCCACCGAGCACCTGTCCACACAGCCCTCGGCCATGTGGACACCGCCCTTGTGATGGTCCGTCATGAGCTGGAGGTAGAAGACCTCCGCCTGCCTGCCGTTCAGCCGGCCGAGCCGCTCCATCTCCGCGTCGGTCGCCATTCCCGGCATCAGCGCGCCGTCCTCGCCGGAGGGCATGGCCCCCATGCCCATCCAGTCCATCGGGTCCGGCGACACCTTCGGCAGCTCCCACAGGTCCAGCCAGCCCAGCAGCATGCCGCGCTGGTTGGCCTGCGTCTGCGCGATGTCGTACGCGAGCCGCCGCACCTCCTCGTCCCCGGTGCGGTCCCGCACGATGTACGACATCTCCACGGCCTGCTGGTGGTGCACCGCCATGTCACGCGCGAAGCCGGCGTCCGCGGAGCCGGCCGTCGGCACCCCGGACCCGGAACCGCCGTCCTGGGCGACCGCGTACGTGATCCCGCCGACCGCGACGAGCAGCGCCGCCGCGGCCCCCGCGATCCATCCGGCCTGCGCGTGCCTCACGGTTCCCGCCTCACTGCCGCCGTCACTTCGCGAGCCCGCCCGTGCAGGCGGCGCCCGGCTCGGGGGTCTGCTTGCCCTGGACGTAGGTCTGGAAGAACGTGTCGACGTCGGCGTCGTCCGCTCCGGTCACCGTGCGCTGGTGGCCCCACGCCGACAGCATGATCGGGTCCTTCTGGTCCTCGACCGGGCTCATCAGCGTGTACGGCGTCTTCTTCACCTTCGCCGCCAGGGCGTCCACGTCGGCCTTGTCCGCCTTGCTCGTGTACGTCACCCAGACCGCGCCGTGCTCCAGCGAGTGCACGGCGTTCTCGTCGGGGATCGCCTCGGTGTAGACGTCGCCGTTGCAGTTCATCCACACCTGGTTGTGGTCGCCGCCGACCGGGGGCTTCATCGGGTAGGTCACGCTCTTGGTGACGTGGTTCTGGGTCAGCTTGCCCTGCCACGTCCGCACGCCGTCCGCGCCGGCGACGAACTTGCCCGGGTTCTTCGAGTCGCTCGCGGCGGAGCCGGAGTCGTCGGACTGCGACCGGAGCAGCACCACACCACCGACGACGAGACCGGCGACGACCACCACACTGGCCGCGATGGTGAGGATGCGGTTGCGGCGGTCGCGGGCACGCTCCGCGCGCCGCATCTCCTCTATGCGCGCCGTGCGCGCCGCACTGCTCTTGTTGTTGGCGGAACCCATGGGGCTGGCCCTTCTGGGAAGCGGAGGACGGACGGGTGCGCTGATCGTAGTGGGCGGGGCCGGCGATCTCGTAGGGAGGGCACAGAAATGGCCGGGCGTTACGGATGCCCGGCCGAACAGGCAAGATGGGCTCAGGAGCCGTACACCTGCCTGTCCGAGGCGTTCAGGGCGGGGATCGGCCGGGCGATCAAGGTGCGCAACGCGCACGAAACGCGGTTGTGGTGGGATGCTCAGGTGCCCTGGGCCCGTGCGCGGGAGACGGGCGGCTGACCAGCAAGGATGGGGAATCGGAAGATGGACAAGCAGCAGGAGTTCGTGCTCCGGACCTTGGAGGAGCGCGACATCCGGTTCGTACGCCTGTGGTTCACGGACGTGCTGGGCTTCCTGAAGTCCGTGGCCGTGGCCCCGGCCGAGCTGGAGCAGGCCTTCGACGAGGGCATCGGCTTCGACGGCTCCGCGATCGAGGGCTTCGCCCGGGTATACGAGTCCGACATGATCGCCAAGCCGGACCCGTCCACGTTCCAGGTCCTGCCGTGGCGCGCGGAGACGCCGGGCACGGCCCGCATGTTCTGCGACATCCTGATGCCGGACGGCTCCCCCTCCTTCGCCGACCCCCGCTATGTCCTCAAGCGTGCCCTCGCCCGCGCCTCCGACCAGGGCTTCACGTTCTACACCCACCCCGAGATCGAGTTCTTCCTGCTGAAGAACAAGCCCGTCGACGGCACGGTGCCGGTCCCCGCCGACAACTCCGGCTATTTCGACCACACCCCGACCAACGTCGGCATGGACTTCCGCCGCCAGGCGATCACCATGCTGGAGTCGATGGGCATCTCGGTCGAGTTCTCCCACCACGAGGGCGCACCCGGCCAGCAGGAGATCGACCTGCGGTACGCCGACGCGCTGTCCACCGCGGACAACGTCATGACCTTCCGCCTGGTCATGAAGCAGGTGGCGCTGGAGCAGAACCTCCAGGCGACGTTCATGCCGAAGCCGTTCTCCGAGCACCCCGGCTCGGGGATGCACACGCACCTGTCGCTGTTCGAGGGCGACCGCAACGCGTTCTACGAGTCCGGTGCCGAGTTCCAGCTGTCGAAGGTCGGCCGCTCCTTCATCGCCGGGCTGCTGAAGCACGCGGGCGAGATCTCGGCGGTCACCAACCAGTGGGTGAACTCGTACAAGCGCATCTGGGGCGGCTCGGAGCGGACCGCCGGCGCGGGCGGCGAGGCGCCGTCGTACATCTGCTGGGGGCACAACAACCGCTCCGCGCTGGTCCGCGTCCCGATGTACAAGCCGGGCAAGACGGGCTCGGCACGGGTCGAGGTCCGGTCGCTGGACTCCGGGGCGAATCCTTACCTCTCCTACGCCGTGCTGCTGGCCGCGGGCCTGAAGGGCATCGAGGAGGGGTACGAGCTGCCGCCGGGCGCCGAGGACGACGTCTGGGCGCTGTCGGACGCGGAGCGGCGGGCGATGGGCATCGAGCCGCTGCCGCAGAACCTGGGCGAGGCGCTGTCCCTCATGGAGCGCAGCGACCTCGTGGCCGAGACCCTGGGCGAGCACGTGTTCGACTTCTTCCTGCGCAACAAGCGCGCCGAATGGCACGAGTACCGCTCCGAGGTGACGGCGTTCGAGCTGCGGAAGAACCTGCCGGTGCTGTAGGGAGGGCGCGCCCCGGGCGGCGGCTTCCGGGCCGCGTCCGGGTGCGCGTCGGCCATTCGTCGGCCTGCTGTCGGTCGTCTGTAGGGCGTTTGTCGGTGCGGGCTGGAACCGTCTTCGGCATGACACGAATCGACAAGAAACCCAGCAGCGCGGCCGTCACCGTGCGGGGGCTGGTCAAGCACTACGGCGAGACCAGGGCGCTGGACGGTGTCGACCTCGAGGTGCGTGAGGGCACCGTGAGGGGGGTGCTGGGGCCGAACGGGGCCGGTAAGACGACCCTCGTGCGGATCCTGTCCACGCTGCTGGCGCCGGACGCCGGCCAGGCGACCGTCGCCGGGTACGACGTCGTACGGCAGCCCCGGCAGCTGCGCCGGGTGATCGGGCTCACCGGTCAGTACGCCTCGGTCGACGAGAAGCTCCCCGGCTGGGAGAACCTGTACATGATCGGGCGCCTGCTGGATCTGCCCCGCAAGGAGGCCCGCGTCCGTGCCGACCAGCTGCTGGAGCGGTTCTCGCTGACCGACGCGGCCAAGCGGCCCGCTTCGACGTACTCCGGGGGCATGCGGCGCCGGCTCGACCTGGCCGCCTCGATGATCGGCCGGCCGGCCGTGCTCTTCCTGGACGAGCCCACCACCGGCCTCGACCCGCGCACCCGCAACGAGGTGTGGGACGAGGTGAAGGCCATGGTCGGGGACGGGGTCACCGTTCTGCTGACCACCCAGTACATGGAGGAGGCCGAGCAGCTGGCCTCGGAACTGACCGTCGTCGACCGGGGGAAGGTCATCGCCAACGGCGGGATCGAGGAGCTGAAGGCCAGGGTCGGCGGGCGGACGCTGCGGGTGCGGCCGGCCGATCCGGCGCACCTGCGGCCGCTGGCCCACACCCTGGACGAGCTCGGCATCACCGGACTGGCCACGACCACCGTGGACACCGAGGGCGGCACCGTGCTGGTGCCGATCCTGAGCGACGAGCAGCTGACCGCGGTGGTCGGCGCCGTCACGGCGCGCGGCATCACGCTCGCCGGCATCAGCACCGAACTGCCCAGCCTCGACGAGGTGTTCCTGTCCCTCACCGGCCACCGCGCCAGTGCCCCGCAGGAGCCCGTGCCCGCCGACGACCGCGAGGAGGTCGCCGTATGAGCGCCGCCACAGCCGCCACCGACACCACCGCGACCACCGCCGTCGCCGGCCTCCAGGCCGACGCCCGGATCACGCTGCGCGGGCATCTGCGGCACACCGGGGCGCTGATCCGCCGCAACCTGCTGTGGATCCGGCAGGACCCCGAGTCGATGTTCGACGCGCTGCTGATGCCGGTCGTCTTCACCCTGCTGTTCGTGTACGTCTTCGGCGGCTCGATCGGGCAGGCCCTGGGCGGCGGGCAGGACGGGTACGTGCAGTACGTGATCCCCGGCATGATCGCGATGATGAGCATGACGCTGTCCCAGGGCGTCGGCACCGGATTCAGCCAGGACTTCAACTCCGGCGTCATGGACCGTTTCCGGTCCCTGCCCATCGGGCGTGGGTCGGTGCTGTTCGCGAAGATCTCGGTCGAGCTGGTCCGGATGCTGTTCGCGACGACCGTGCTGATGATCGTCGCCGTTCTGGTCGGCTTCGACATCACCAACTGGCTCGGCGTGTTCGCGGCCGTCGGTCTGTCCACGGCGTTCGCCTCGTCGATCATGTGGGTGTTCCTCACCCTGGGCGTGATCCTGAAGAACGCGCAGTCCGTGCAGGCGATGGGCTTCCTGGTGCTGTTCCCGCTCCAGTTCGGCTCGTCGATCTTCGCGCCGACGGCGTCGATGCCGGGCTGGCTCCAGGCGTTCACCGACTACAACCCGCTGTCCACGCTCGCGGACGCGGCCCGCGGCCTGATGGTGGGCGGCCCGGTCGCGCACGACCTGTGGGTGACCCTGGCCTGGTCGGCGGCGATCACCGCGGTGATGGCGCCGGTCGCGATCCACAAGTTCAAGACCAAGAGCTGACCGGGGTCACACCAGGGCGGCGGCCTCCTTGCCGGTGAGGCCGCCGCCTTCGGCGTACGCCGCCGCGTACTCGGCGGCGGGCAGCGCGGCCCGGACGGCGGCCGTGGCGCACTCCCGTGCCTTGCGCTCCAGCGAGGAGCTCACATGGCCGGCGGGCAGCAGCGCGTCGGCCGCGCCCAGGCAGCGGGCGGCGTCCCGGGCGTCGCGGCCGCCGTCGCAGTGGGCCAGCGCCAGCGCGGCGATGACGAGGTATCCGGAGAACAGCTGCGGGGCCATCGCCTTCGACAGCGGGTCGTCGGCCTGCGCGAGGCCGCGCCGGATCTTCTTCCTGGCCGCCTCGTAGTGGCCCTCGGCGGCGTCCACCCACGCCTCCTGGCCGAGGATGAAGGCGTCGAAGACGATGAAGTGGGCGATGACGAACTCCTCGCGCAGCAAGCGCAGTTGCTCGCGCGCCTCGGCGGTCCTGCCGGTGATGCCGAGCCATCCGGCGAGGACGAGCCGGGCGAAGGGCATCGCCTCGTTGTGCCCGCCCTCGGTGGCCGCGAGCACTTCGCGTAGCAGCCGCTCGCCCCGTTCGGCCCGACCGGCCTCGAGCAGCGCGCCGGCCAGCCGGGCGGTGAGGATGGCGTGCTGGGCGCGGGCACCCAGCAGCTCGGCGTGTTCCATCGCCGCCTCGTAGTCGGCGGCGGCCTCCAGGTGGCGCCCCTTGCGCTCCAGCGACTCGGCCCGCGCGGCCAGCGCCTCGGCGCTGCCCCAGGCGTCGCCGAGACGGTCGTAGATCGCCAGCGACTCGTCCGCGTCCCGGCCGGCGTCGGCCGCCCGGTCGGCCCGGTTGGCGAGGATGTTGGCGCGGATCTGGAGGCTGGCGGCCAGCTCCCAGTCGTAGCCGGGGGTCGCCCGGCAGGTGGCGACGGCGGCGTCCAGCAGCCCGGCCAGCCGGTCCATGCCGCCGGTGAGCATCACGGCGTAGAACGACATCATGCCGGGGCTGCGGCAGGTCTGCGGCAGGCCGGGCTCGTAGGCGTCGGCGATGGCCCGCAGCTTGCGCTGGGCCTCGGGGGTCTGCCAGGCGTCCAGCTCGGTGTCCATGCAGGCGAGATGCGCCAGGTGGACCCCGCGCCGGGCCTCCGCCAGGACCTCGCCGCGCATGGGCGGCGGTTCGGCGGTGCAGCGCTGCCACACGGGGGCGGCCTTGCTCACCGGCTCACGGAAGGGGTCGGGACCGAGGTCCATCACCGCGCGGGACCAGTTGCGGGCCTCGATGCGCAGGTCGCGCATCTGCCAGTACCAGACCAGCGACAGCACCAGGCACAGGGCCTCCTGCTCGTCGCGTTCGGCGACGGCGTGCCGCAGGGCGGTGCGCAGGTTCTCGTACTCGCGCTCCAGCCGTTCGACGGCCGCGAGCTGGCCGGAGCCGCGCAGCAGCGGGTCCGTGGTGCGCGCGAGTTCGCGGTAGTACGTCAGATGGGCCCGGGCGCTCCCGGCGCGGTCCCCGGCTTCGTCGAGCCGTTCGCCCGCGTACTCGGCGACGGTCTCCAGCAGCCGGTAGCGCATCTCGCCGTCGGCGGACGGGGTGGCGACGACGAGCGACTTGTCGACAAGGGAACCGAGGGCGTCCAGGGCGGCGGGTCCGCAGACGGCCTCGGCGGCGGCGAGGTCGCAGCCGCCGGCGAAGACGGAAAGGCGCCGCAGCACGTCCCGTTCGCCCTCGTCCAGCAGGTCCCAGGACCAGTCGACGACGGCGCGCAGGGTCTGCTGGCGGGGCAGCACGGTCCGGCTGCCGGAGGTGAGGAGGCGGAAGCGGTCGTCGAGCCGGTCGGCGATCTGACGGGGCGTCAGCATCCGCAGCCGGGCGGCGGCGAGTTCGATGCCGAGGGGCAGACCGTCCAGGCGCCGGCAGATCTCGGCGCAGGCCTCGGGGTCGTCGTCCACGCGGAACCCGGGCCGGGCGGCGGCGCCGCGATCGGCGAGCAGCCGCAGGGCGTACGGCTCCGGCAGCGGCTCCACGGGCCGCAGCACCTCCCCCGGCACCCCGAGGGGTTCCCGGCTGGTCGCGAGGACGGTGAGGTGCGGGCACCGCGCCAGCAGTTCCTCCGCCAGGCGGGCGGCGGCGTCCACGACGTGCTCGCAGTTGTCGAGGACGAGCAGCATCCGGCGCCGGGCGCAGTGCTCGACGAGGCGGGCGACGGGGTCGTCGTGCCGGTCGGCGACGGCGGCGCGCAGCTCCTCGGCGCCGGCGCCGTGCAGCACGGTCTCCCGGGCGCCGATCGCGGTGAGCACCGCCTCGGGGACGGCGGCGCGGTCGTCGACCGGCGCCAGCTCGGCCAGCCACACACCGTCGGGGGCCGCGTCCCGTACGTTCTCGGCGGCCTCCTGCGACAGCCGGGTCTTGCCCGCCCCGCCGGGCCCGAGCAGCGTGACGAGCCGGGCCGTGGCGAGGTCGCCGCGGATGGCCTCGATGTCGTCGGCCCGTCCGACGAAGGAGGTGAGGCGGGCGCGCAGGTTGCCCGGGGCCGCGGCGCGGTCGCGGGACGACCCGGCGGGTCCGGAGGCCGCGGGGTCGTCCGCCGCCTCCGCGCCGGGCGCGGGGACGGGGGCCGGCGGGTGCGCGCCGGTGGCGGGCGCGGGCGGGGCGGAGGGCACCCGGGGCTCCTGGGCCACGGCGGCCCGGCCGGTGGGCGCGTCCACCGGGCTCAGCAGCTCCGCGTGCAGGGCGCGCAGCTCGGGTCCCGGGTCGGCGCCGAGCCGCTCGGCGAGCAGCCGCCGCACGTCCTCGTAGGCGGCCAGTGCCTGCGCCGTGCGGCCGGCGTCGCGCAGGGCGCGCAGGCGCAGGGCCTGGAGGGGCTCGTCGAGAGGATGACTCCCGCACAGTGCGGTCAGCTCGGGCAGCGCGTGCTCGGCATCGCCGAGGGCGAGGGCGGTGGCGAGCCGGGCCCGGCGGGCGTCCAGCCTGCGGGCTGCGCAGCGGGCCGCCTCGACACCGCGGTCGGGAAGGTCGGCGAGGGCGGGGCCGTGCCACAGGGCGAGGGCGTCGTCGAGGAGGACGGCGGCCTTGGCGGGGTCGCCGTCGGCCAGCGCCCGCGCGCCCTCGTCGGCGAGCCGCTCGAACCGGTGCAGGTCGACGTCGTCGGGTGCGGCGGCCAGCCGGTACCCGCCATCGGCCGAGGCGATCGCCTCCGGCCCCAGCACCCGCCGCAGCCGTCCGACCAGCGCCTGGAGGGCCCCGGCCGCGTCGGTGGGTGGGTCCCCGTCCCACACCTCGTCCACCAGCAGACCCGTGGGCACGGCCCGCCCGGCCCTGAGCGCCAGCACGGTGAGCAGCGCGCGCAAACGCGCCCCGCCGATCGAGAGGACCGAACCGTCGGGGCGAACCGCCTGTGTGGTGCCGAGGATGCGATAGCGCACGGAACCCATTGTCACTGCTCCGGCCACGGCACCGCCTCCAGGTTTACGCGGGCATGACCGCGCGCCCGGCGGCCGGGAGCCGCGGAGGAACCTCCCACCGCCCGCTGCCGTTCCCCCGGCGCCACCGGTACGGTCGACCCCGCACCGCCCCGACACGTCTTCAGGAGCCTTTTCATGACCACCGCCGCCTCCCGTCGCGCCGACCGGCGGATCAGTCCCGTCTTCCTCGGGATACTGGCCGTCACGGCGGTCACCGGGTGGGCCACGTGGACCGGGTTCGCGGCCCAGCCCGGCGTGGCCGTGTTCCTGTTCGTGACCGGCGCGTGGATCGTGTCGCTGTGCCTGCACGAGTACGCGCACGCCCGGACCGCGCTGCACGGCGGGGACATCTCGGTGGGGGCGAAGGGGTACCTCACGCTCAACCCGCTGAAGTACACGCACGCGCTGCTGAGCATCGTGCTGCCCGTGCTGTTCGTGATCATGGGCGGGATCGGGCTGCCGGGTGGCGCGGTGTTCATCGAGCGGGGGCGGATCCAGGGGCGCTGGAAGCACAGTCTGATCTCGGCGGCCGGGCCGCTGACGAACCTGCTCTTCGCGCTCGTGTGCACGGCGCCGTTCTGGCTGGACGCTCTGGAGGGGGTGCCGCGGGACTTCCGGTTCGCGCTGGCGTTCCTCGCGCTGCTCCAGGTGACGGCGGCGATCCTGAACTTCCTGCCGGTGCCGGGCCTGGACGGCTACGGCGTGGTCGAGCCCTGGCTGTCGTACGGCGTCCGCCGGCAGGTGGAGCCGTTCGCGCCCTTCGGGCTGCTGTTCGTCTTCGCGCTGCTGTGGATCCCGGCGCTGAACGGCGCGTTCTTCGACCTCGTCGACACCGTGCTGCGCGGTCTCGGCGTCGACGAGCCGGACACCTACTGCGGGTACGAGCTGTACCGCTTCTGGCTCGGGACGAACGAGTACTGCTCGGTCAGCCCGTGACCGAGTCGCCGCGCCGCCCGGCACGGCCGCGCTTGAGGTAGTACCAGGCCATGTTCGACGACAGGCCCGCCAGCAGCACCCAGATCACGCCCAGCCAGCTGCCCCGTACGAAGGACAGGACGGCGGCGGCGACCGCGAGGACGCAGACGACGAGGGCGTAGAGGGCCAGGCGGGGCATGGTGGTCGGCTCCTGTCGGGGGACACTGCTGGGATGGTGCTGGGTGGTGCTGGCCACCAGTGTCCCCCATCGGCTCAGACGTCGGTGACGCGCAGGCCCGCGTGGGCCTTGTAGCGGCGGTTCACGGAGATCAGGTTCGCGACCAGGGACTCGACCTGGTGGGCGTTGCGCAGCCGTCCGGCGAAGATGCCGCGCATGCCGGGGATCCGGCCGGCCAGCGCCTGCACGATCTCCACGTCCGCCCGCTCCTCGCCGAGGACCATGACGTCGGTGTCGATCTCCGCGATCTCCGGGTCCTGGAGCAGTACGGCCGACAGGTGGTGGAAGGCGGCGGCGACCCGGGAGTCCGGCAGCAGGGCGGCGGCCTGCTCGGCGGCGCTGCCCTCCTCCGGCTTCAGCGCGTAGGCGCCCTTCTTGTCGAAGCCGAGCGGGTTGACGCAGTCGACGACCAGCTTGCCCGCCAGCTCCTCGCGCAGCGCCTGAAGCGTCTTGCCGTGGCCCTCCCACGGCACCGCGACGATCACGACGTCGCTGCGCCGGGCGCACTCGGCGTTGTCGGCGCCCTCGACGCCGTGCCCCAGTTCCCCGGCGGCGGCCTGGGCGCGCTCGGCGGCGCGTGAGCCGATGATCACCTTCTGGCCGGCCCGGGCGAGCCGGTAGGCGAGGCCCTTGCCCTGCGGCCCGGTCCCGCCGAGCACACCGACGACCAGCCCGGAGACGTCGGGCAGGTCCCAGGGGTCCTTGGCGGGGGCCTTCGCGGGCTGCTTGTCAGCAGCAGCACTGTCCGTAGAGGTCATGGGCCAGACTCTACGTCCGCCCCCGCCGGCCCGCGGGGTCAGGTGAGGCGCGTCACCGGCAGCCGGCGGAAGGCGATCCGTTCGTACGCCCCGAAGTCCCCGGTCTCGTGGAGGAGTCCGACCGTGTCGTCGTCGACGCGGACCAGGTCGGAGTAGGCGGCGGGGAGTCCGTCGATCGTGTGGGCGTCACGCCAGGTGGTGCCGTGGTCGGCGGAGGCGCGGACCGTCATCAGGCCGCGGCCGCCGGGGAAGGCGGGGCCGGAGAACAGCAGCACGTCGGGCTCGCCGAGGTGCAGCAGACTTCCCTGGCAGACGGGGCCGGCGAGGCCCGCCTGCGGGCGGAAGGGCTGCCGAAGCGTCCTGCCGCCGTCCCCGGAGTGGGCGTCGGCCCGGTTGCCGGGGGACGGGGAGTCGTTGCGGGTGTTGAAATAGACGCGGCCGTCGGGGAGTTCGGCGGCGGTGGTCTCGTTGGCGTTGATGTAGCCGCTCGTGTCCTGCTCCAGGTAGCCCAGGTACCAGCTCTCGCCGCGGTCGTCGCTGAGCAGGCAGTGGCCGCTGTTGTACTTCGCCTCGTCACCGATGTCGGTGCCGGTGGGCGGGAGGGTGTGGTTGCCGGGGACGACGACCCTGCCGGTGCGCAGCTGGAGGCCGTGGCCGGGGGTGGTGGCGTACCAGCGCCAGCCGGATTGCTTGACCTGCTCGGTGATCTCCCGGGGCGCGGACCAGCTCTGCCCGTCGTCGTCGCTGTGCTGCACCCAGACCCTTCTGCCGTCGGCCTCGCTCACCTCGCCGCGCAGGATGCGGTGTTCGGAGGCGGACGCGGCGGAGCGGACGTGGACGAGGAGGACGCGGCCGGTGTCGAGGACGACCGGGGCGGGGTTCCCCGCGAGGTCGGTGCCGTTGTCGGCGGCGACCTGGAGCGGGCCCCAGGTGCGGCCGCCGTCCGTGGAGCGCTTCAGCACGATGTCGATGTGGCCCCAGTCCTTCGCCGAGTCGGCCCTGCCCTCGCAGAAGGCGAGGAGCGTGCCCTCGTGCGTGCGGACGACGGCCGGGATCCGGTAACTGGCGTATCCCTCATGGCCGGCCCGGAAGGGGACGGTGGCTGCGGACATGGACGGCTCTCCTTCTGCTTGGCCTTGCTCCGGCCCTGCCCGGCCGGTGCGTTCACCGGTGCGGGGCGCCGGTGTGGCTCCCCGGTGTGCCTCGCTCTACTGCTTCCCCGTCCGCGCCGCCGGTGATCTCCGCTGGACGGCGGTAATGCGGTCCTGTGCCCGGCATGGGCGAATTCGCGGTGAACTCGGGGCCACGAGTGGCCGGTTACGGCAGGATTCGGTGGCATGGATGCCGTACGGGTCGCGCTGCTGCGCGAAGTGCTCGCCGGGACCGAGTGGTTGGGGGCCACGCGGCGGTTCGCCGGGGTGCTGCGGGGGTCCGTGGTCTCGCACGGGGGCGGGTTGCTGCTGGTCGGCACGCGGGAGTACGAGCCGTGGCATCTGGCGGCGCACCTCGTGGACGAGGCGGCCTGGTCCGGTACGCCGGAGCTGGCGCCGACGCTGGTACGCCATGACGCGCGCCCCTCGGATCCGGCGCACCTCGCGGTCGGGCTCGGCCGGATCGAGGCGGCCCGGCGGGGCGAGACGCTGCTGGTGGTGTCGCCGGAGGGACCCGGAGAGACGCTGCTGGAGCGGGTGCACGACGCGCGGCGGGCCGGGGCGACGGTGCTGGCGCTGGGCGCCGCCGAAGGGGACCTCGCGACGATGGCGCACGACGTGCTGGGTGTCGGTGAGGAGTCGGAGCTGGACCTGGACACCGTGCAGCACCTGGTGAGCGCGGCGGCGGGCGAGACCGCGCTGCCCGCGGCCAGGGGCCGGCGCCGCCTGCGGGACCGCCTGTCCCGCCTGGCCGACGAACTGACGTCCCCGCCGCCGCCCCGCTGGTGACCCGGCCTTCACGTCGCCGGCCCCGACGCGGTCTTCACCGACCCCGCCCCCTGACCACGCCCACCACCGAACCCCGGACCGCCACCGGCACGCAGACAGAGCCGGGCCCGCCGAACCGGCACCGCGACCGGCTCGCCGTCCCCGGCATGGCTGCGGCGCCTCGCGCCCTGACGACGACGTCCCCACCGCCGGCGTCCCGGGCCCGCCCCGTGGGCCGACGCGGGCGTCCTCCGGGGAAAAGCGGTTGCCTCAGGCCGTCACCCCGTTCGAGCATGGCCTCTCGTGAACGACGAAGCCCCACCCCGGCCCCCCACCGGCCTGCGCGCCCTCCTCCCCGACCTCGCGCCCTGGCGGGCCTCCCCCGACTTCCGCAGGCTGTGGATCGCGGGCCTGATCACCAACTTCGGGAGTTTTCTGACCTTCGTCGCACTGCCGGTGCAGATCAAGGAGCTCACCGGATCGGCCGCCGCCGTGGGCGCGATCGGGGCCGTGGAGCTGGTGCCGCTCATCGTGTTCGGGCTGTACGGCGGGGCGCTCGCCGACGCCTGGGACAAGCGCAAGCTGATCCTGTGGACGGAGGCCGGGCTCGGCCTGCTGAGCGCGGCACTGCTGGCGAACGCGCTGCTGCCGGACCCGGCCATTTTGCCGCTGTACGTGGTCGCCGCCCTGTCCTCCGCGCTGGCCGCGGTCCAGCGGCCCGCGCTGGACGCGCTGACGCCCCGGATCGTGGCCCACGAGCACCTGCCTGCCGCCGCGTCGCTGAACGCGCTGCGCTGGCAGGTCGGCGGGATCGCGGGGCCGGCGCTGGCGGGCGTCGTGGTGGCGTACGCCGGGCTGGGCTGGGCGTACGCGCTGGACCTGGCCACCTTCGCCGTCTCCGTGGCGCTGGCGGTCGGCCTCGCCGCCTCCCCCGCGTCCCACGAGGCGGCGAAGCCGTCCTGGACGGCGATCGCGGAGGGCGCCCGGTACGCGTGGAGCCGCAAGGAGCTGCTGGGCACCTACACCATCGACCTCGCGGCGATGTTCCTGGCGATGCCGCTCGCCGTGCTGCCGTTCCTCGCGGACGAGTTGCACGCGGCGTGGTCGCTGGGGCTGATGTACGCGGCGATTCCGGCGGGTGCCCTGCTGGTGAGCCTGACCAGCGGCTGGACGTCGCGGGTGCACCGGCACGGGCGGATGGTGGTGCTGGCGGCGGCCGGCTGGGGTGCGGCCATGGCTGCGGCGGGCATCACCGGCGACGTGTGGCTGGTGCTGCTGTGCCTGGCACTCGGCGGTGCCTTCGACATGGTCAGCGGCATCTTCCGGGCGGCGATGTGGAACCAGACGATCCCTGACGAACTGCGCGGCCGGCTCGCCGGGATCGAGCTGCTGTCGTACTCGGTGGGTCCGCAGCTCGGCCAGGTCCGCGCGGGCGGCATGGCGGCGTGGGCCGGGGTGCGGACGTCGATCTGGTCGGGCGGGCTGTTGTGCGCGGGCGCGGTGGGGCTGCTGGCGCTGTGCCTGCCGAAGCTGATGACGTACGACGTACGGACGAACGAGCACGCGACGCGGCTGCGCGATCAGCGCGCGGCCGCGTCGACGGCGGCCTGATCAGTCCTCGTCGCGCTCCCCTCGCCCCACGGTGTCGTGCCAGCGCGGGTCGTTCTCCCATTCGAGGTTCCGCTCGCGGGCCGTGTCCATCGCGCGGGTGGCCTCCTCGCGGCTGGAGTACGGGCCGAAGCGGTCCTTGTTGGGGCACTCCGGCCCCTCCTCGACCTTCTTGTGTTCCAGGCAGTAGTACCACTCGCCCGGTTTGCCGACGGTGCGCTTCTTGAACAGGGCCATGACCGGCTCCTTTCGCCAGGGGACATGGTCTCGTATGCCCGCTGGTTAGACTCGCTGGCATGTCTGGCCAGTCGTTGCTCGTACCAGGGGAGCTGTCTCCCACCCGTTCCGTGCCCGGAAACATCCGCCGGCCCGAGTACGTCGGCAGGCCCGCGCCCGCGCCGTACACGGGGCCGGAGGTGCAGACGCCCGAGACCGTCGAGGCGATGCGGATCGCGGGGCGGATCGCCGCGCAGGCGATGGCCGAGGCGGCGAAGGCGATCGCGCCGGGTGTGACGACGGACGAGCTGGACCGGGTCGCCCACGAGTTCCTGTGCGACCACGGCGCCTACCCTTCCACGCTCGGCTACCGGGGCTTTCCGAAGTCCCTGTGCACCTCCGTCAACGAGGTGATCTGCCACGGCATCCCCGACTCGACGGTCCTGCGGGACGGCGACATCGTCAACCTGGACGTGACCGCGTACATCGGCGGGGTGCACGGCGACAACAACGCCACGTATGTGGTCGGCGAGGTGGACGAGGAGAGCCGGCTGCTGGTCGAGCGCACGCGGGAGTCGCTGAACCGGGCGATCAAGGCGGTCCGGCCGGGCCGGCAGATCAACGTCATCGGGCGGGTCATCGAGTCGTACGCCAAGCGCTTCGGCTATGGCGTGGTCCGTGACTTCACGGGGCACGGCATCAGCACGTCGTTCCACTCGGGCCTGATCGTCCCGCACTACGACGCCCCGCACGCGACCACCGTGATGCAGCCGGGCATGACCTTCACCATCGAGCCGATGCTCACGCTCGGGACACACGAGTACGACATGTGGGACGACGGCTGGACGGTCGTCACCAAGGACCGCAGGCGAACGGCGCAGTTCGAGCACACACTGGTCGTGACGGACACCGGCGCGGAGATCCTCACGCTGCCGTAGGTCCCCCATCCGTCGCGGGCCCGCCCTCCTCACGAGGGCGGGCCTTTTCCTGTTCGGCCGGGTGCGGCGGACGCGACGGAGGGGTACACAGTTACCGACAGCTTGTCGGAAAGCCGTTGACTTAGGTAAGCCTAACCACAGAAACTGGCCTCATGGACTCCTTCTCGACCCTCATCCGCACCGCTTCCCACGAGCAGCACGTGGAGGCGGAGACCTCGACGTTCATGAGCGATCTGCTGGGCGGCCGGCTGGGGGTGGACGCGTACGCGCGCTACACCGAGCAACTGTGGTTCGTGTACGAGGCCCTGGAGACCGGCGCGGACCGGCTGGCCCAGAACCCGGTGGCGGGCCCCTTCATCCAGCCGCGGCTGTTCCGGCTGCCCGCCCTGGAGCGGGACCTCGCCCACCTGCGGGGCCCCCACTGGCGGACGACCCTGACCGCGCTGCCCGCCACCCGGACGTACGCGGACCGGGTCGCCTGGTGCGCACGCGAGTGGCCGGCGGGCTATGTGGCCCACCACTACACCCGGTACCTCGGCGACCTCTCCGGCGGTCAGATCATCCGCGACAGGGCCGAGCGGGCCTGGGGCTTCGCGAAGAAGGGCGACGGCGTCCGGTTCTACGTCTTCGAGGGGATCGGCAACCCGGCGGCGTTCAAGCGCGGTTACCGGGAACTGCTGGACGCGATCGACGCGGACGAGCTGGAGCAGCAGCGGATCGTGACGGAGTGCAAGAAGGCGTTCGCGCTGAACACCGCCGTGTTCCGGGCCCTGGGCGAGGAGTTCCCGCTCACCGCGTGAGAGCGGGGCCGCGGCAACGCCGCGGGTCCCCCTCGCGGCGGGCGGGAGGGACCCGTGGCCGGCCGGGCCAGGGGCCCGGCGAGTTCCGATCGGAATCCGGTCAGAAGTCGAAGACTCCGGTGTGGCAGACCGCGCCCGACCACTCGAGCTCGGCGGTCTCGGCTTCGATGGAGCCCTCGTACGGGCTGCACGGGACGGCGTCGTCGGACGCGGACCGGTGGTCGAGGGCGGTGGCCGTCGCGGCGCCGGTGGCGGTCAGGGCGGCGGCCAGGACGGTCGCGGCCAGGGCAGATCGGATGCGCATGGGGCTCCTCTCGCGATGCTGAGTGGTCACGCCCATCGGTCCCCGTTCACCACCGCACGCACACGCTGTTCCACCCGTACGGGCGCTCACCGCCGGTCAGCGCTCCAGCAGGACCCGGCCCCCGATCTCCACCCACCCCTGGGGCTGAGGCGCCGTCAGGATCTGTGAGCCGCCGCCCTGCGCGATGTTCAGGGCCCGGCCCAGCCCGGCCGTGAGCAGAAGGGCGGCGGCGCCGGTCGCCTCGTCCTCGGCGATGCCGTCGCCCCGGCCGGGGAAACCCCGGGCCCGCACGCGCCCCGCCGCCTCGTCCTCCCACGCCCAGGCGTAGATCCACTCCCCGGGCGGCGGTACGGGCAGCTCGTCGACGTCCGCGGCGGTGGCGTACCGGCGCAGGGTGCGCGGCTCCGGCCACTCCGGGCGCGCCTCGATCCAGCTGAACTCCCCGTCCTGCCGGGCCCCCACCACCCCGGCGGGCGTGACGAGTTCGGGCACGTCGAGCAACCAGGCCGCGCCGACGCAGGGGTGCCCGGCGAACGGCAGGCGCGCGCCGGGCGTGTAGATGTCGATGACGCCGCGTTCGGGATCGTCCACGAACACGGTCTCGCTGAATCCGAGCTTCGCCGCGAACGCCTGCCGCTCGCTCCGCCCGGGCATGACCGAACCGTCGCGGACGACGCCCAGTTCGTTCCCGTATCCGCCGTTCGCCGCGCAGAAGACACGCAGCACGTCGTAGTCAGTCACTCCGGCATTCAAGCATCACCGGCGCGCGGCGACCCGGCCCCGTCGGCAGGCCACCGGCTCACCCCCAGGACCAGGACGACCCGGCCGTGGCCGCGGCCATGGCGGCCACCGAGGTGACAGCTTTCGCCACCCGGCCCATCTCCGCGCTCAGCGGCGGTGAACGCGCCCGGGTCGCCCTCGCCAGGGTCCTCGCGCAGCGCGCGCCGGGGACGCCCTCGTGGTCGTGCTGCACGACCTGGGGCTCGCCGCCGCCTGCGCGCACCGCGTCGCCGTGCTGCACGCGGGCCGGGTCGCGGCCGACGGGCCACCGGCGGAGGTGTTCGGCGAGCGGCTGCTCTCCGAGGTCTACGACCAGCCCGTCGAGGTGCTCCCGCACCCCCGCACCGGAGCGGTTCTGGTGGCTCCGCGACGGGACCTGTGAGGTCCAGGTCACGGTGTGGCCGCTGTACCCGGTCCGGCCGCCCGCGCGCCGGGGCGCCCCGGTAGGGTTCGCCTCCGGGAAGGGGACGGTGAAAGGACCCGATGAGCAGGGATCGCGGCCCTCGAAGGCTTCGCAGGCTGGACCGGAGTGTGCTCATGGCCGCTTCGGTGACCGCTTTGTCGCTGACGGCGAGCGGGTGCGTGGTGGTGCACGGGGAGCGGGAGGTGCTGCCGGGCGCGACCCAGGACGAGGCGGTCAAGGCGCTCCAGGACTTCACGAGCGCGTACAACAAGGCGGACAAGTCGTACGACAGTTCGCTCGACGCCGACCATGTCACCGGGCCGCTGGCCGCCATCGACGAGGCGCGGCTGAAGGCCGGTCACGTCATCAACCCGGGCGGCAACCCGAACCACTCCCCGCTGGAGTTCAGCGACGTCGAGTACACGATCCCGAAGAAGGCGGGCTGGCCCCGCTGGTTCCTCGCGGACGCCAGGGCGAACCGGGGCGGTGACGCGCGCTGGCTGCTGGTGTTCACCCGGGACGGACTGGACGACGAGTGGGAGGTGTCCTACCTGACCCTCGTGGCGCCCGGGAAGGTGCCGGAGTTCAAGAAGGACCAGGACGGCTGGGCGGAGGCCCTGCCCGTCGGCTCCGCCGAATTCGCCGTGCCGCCGGCCGAGTTGAGCGAGAAGTACGTCGCCTACCTCCAGGACGGCGGGGACGGCTTCGCGTCGGGCACACACACCAGCGGGTGGCGCCAGGAGCGGGAGAAGAACGGGGAGCGGCCGGGTCTGGTCACCCAGTACCTCGACGAGCCGCTGACCGAGGGCGACTACGCCCCGGTCGCGCTGCGCACCGCGGACGGCGGGGCGCTGGTGTTCTTCACCACGCACCACTACGAGAAGCAGACCGCCGCGGCGGGCACCTCGGTGCCGGAGCCCGGCGAGGACGTTGAGGCGCTGACGACCGGCGAGATCAAGCAGTCGCTGACGATGGAGTTCGTCTCCAACCAGGTGGCGCTGGACCCGAGAAAGGGATCCGGCACGACCGAGGACGAGGTCACCGTACTGGGCCGCATCCAGGGCCTGACCGCGGCGAAGGGCGAGTAGCGCCCGGCCGGCAGCCCTCGCCGACGTCGACCCGCCGCTCGGCTGCGGGCGCCGAGTGGCGCGGGGGCTGACTGGCACGGGGCCGGTTACCCAGGGACTCCGGGGTGGGCGTCACGTCGCGCGGGGCGCTGGGCTGAGGGTCACGGGCCCGACGGTGCAGTGCCGCGCCTCAGGGCCGGTCGTGCAGGGTCTCGGGGCCGGGCGTCAACTCGCGCGGGGCGCTGGGCTGAGGGTCAAGGGGCCGGCTGCCCGAGGACTGGGCCGGCGTCACCTCGCGCCGGGGAAGGACTGAGGGGCACGGGGCCGGTGATGCCGCGCCGCGCGCGGTCTCGCCGCCGGGCGTCGAGTGGCGCGGGGCCGGTGGCGGAGGGGCGCAAGGACTCGGGGCCGGACTGCCAGGGGTTCGGTGGCGCGGGTGGCGGGGGTTCGGTGGTGTGGGAGCCGGGGCTCTGAGAGCTCCGTAGGTCAGCGGCCGTTCAGTGACGCAGGGGCCAGGCCGTGTTCGCGTGGTCTGGTTCCGTGCCCGCGTGCCGGGCGCAGGCGTCCGTGAGCGCCTCCAGCAGGGTCAGCGGCTCGGGCAGCGGATGCTCGGGGCCGCGCAGCCAGCGCACGGACTTCTCGTCGCCGGGGAGCCGGGCCGGGGGGACGAGGACGTAGGAGCCGCGGCAGTGCCAGCGCAGGCCCGGATGCTCGTCCATCGTCTCGGGGTGGCAGTCCAGTTCGCACGGCCACCACTCGTCCTCCTCCTCGGGCGTGCCGCGGGTGAGGGTGAAGAACAGCATGCGCCCGTCGTCGCTGGTGGCGACCGGGCCGACCTCGACGCCGGAGGCGAGCAGCCGGTCCAGGGCCTCGCGGCCGGCCTCCAGCGGCACGTCGAGGACGTCGTGCGTCATGCCGGTGGCGGTGATGAAGTTGGCCTGCGGCTGGTGGCGGGCCCAGCGCTCGATCTGGGCGCGGTCGGTGGTGGACTGCGTCTGCCAGGCGAACGACACCGGATGCCGGGCGGGGGTCGGGCAGCCGACGCGGTCGCAGGAGCAGCGGTAGCCGGGTGCCGGATACGCGGCGGGCGCGAGGGGCAGCCCCGCCTCGGCGGTGGCCAGCAGCTGGGCCTCCCGGCCGCCCTCGCCGGCGGCGTCCTTCGGACGGCGTCCGCGCAGCCACTGGGAGAGTTTGCCCTGCCGGCCGGAGCGGCCGCCGAACTCCGCGCTCATCTATCCCCTCGCCTCGCCTGTCGAACGGTCACCATGCCCTATGGTCCCACCATCCTGCGCCCCAAGGTGCCGGAGTCCCCAACCGGGGCCGGGGGGAGGAGACATACTCCACACCGGCAATCACGGAAAGCCACGGTGGATCACGTGCCGTCACGGGGTGCGAGGCCGTGCAGCGCGTAGTCGACGAGGGTGTCGGTGTACTCGTAGGAGATCGGACCCGTGCGCTGCAACCAGCGCTGAGCCAGCGGGGAGACGAAGAGCTCCAGGGCGATTCGCGGGTCGACGTCGAGGCTGACCTGCCCGGCGGCCTGGGCCGCGCGCAGCCGCCGAACGTACAACTGGAGCTGCGGTTCGAGGAGCTTGGCGACGAACTCCCGCCCGAGCTGCTCGTTGACGACGCCCTCGGCGGCCAGGGCGCGGGACGGGGCTTCGAACTTGGGGTCGAGGAGTTCGTCGACGGTGGCGCGCAGGACGTACTTGAGATCGGCGGCGAGGTCGCCGGTGTCCGGGATGGTGTACTCGTCGTCCGGTCGGGCGCCCGGCCCGCCCGCCTGTTCGGCGGCCTGCTCCGCCGCCTGCGCGCCGAGGTCGAGGAAGGCCTCCAGGAGTACGTCCGCCTTGGACGACCACCACCGGTAGATCGTCTGCTTGCCCACGCCGGCGCGGGCGGCGATGCCCTCGATCGTGGTCTTCGGGTAGCCGGCCTCGGCGACCAGGGCGAGGGCGGCGTCGTAGATCGCGCGGCGTGACTTCTCACTGCGGCGGGCGGAGTCGGGAGCGGGCTTCTTCACCATGCGGCGAATCTATCAGGTTGACAAGACGGAGCGTCTCGTTTCACTCTGGATGGCGGCAACGGCGAGACGATACGTATCGTTCTAGTCGGTGGCGAGCAGGCATGACAGCTACGAACAGGGGAGACGGGCATGACCCGAGGCGGAGCCGGAAACATGCTGGGAATCGGCGGCACGCGCCAGAAGCTCGGCCGCAAGGCACTGCGCGGCGGCAACCAGGGCGGCCGCGTCGGCGGCCCTGACACCCAGGCCCGGAAACGGGAGCTGCTGCGCAAGTTCCAGGAGAAGAACGCGGGACGGTAGGGCGTCAGTGCGGCGTCACGGCGGCCAGGGGTCGCCCCAGCCGGCGTCACGGGCGGCCTTGTAGAGGTCCCCGTGGCGTTTGGTGACCGTCGTGCGGCGCAGCGCGGGCCCGGTCGCGTCGAGGCCTTCGCACAGGTCCAGCAGCACCTGGCCCTTGCGGATCTGCGGCTTGCGTACGACGCGGGAAGCGGCCGGCGCGGGGCGGAAGCGGGTCGCGGCGACGTAGCTGAACTTCTCGTCCTCGTAGGCCAGGGAGCCACCCTTGACCTGCCGGTGCAAGGAGGAACGGCTGACCCGGGCCGAGAAGTGACACCAGTCCGCGCCGGGGGCGATGGGGCAGGCGGCGCTGTGCGGGCAGGGCGCGGCAATGTGGAAGCCGGCGCCGATCAGGCGGTCCCGGGCCTCGATGACACGGGCGTAGCCGTCGGGGGTGCCGGGTTCGACGATCACGACGGCCTGGGCGGCGGCCGCGGCGGCGTCGACGAGGGCGGTGCGGTCGGGAGCGGTGAGCTCGTTCAGCACATAGGAGACGGTGACGAGATCGGTGCTCTCCACGGTGAGCGCCGCTCCGATACGGGAGCGCTGCCAGCGGGCTTCCCGCAAGGCCGGATTGGCCGCCGCGATCTCCCGGCCCAGCGCCAGCGCGGGCTCGGCCCAGTCGAGCACGGTGACCGGGCGCGTGCCCTCCCAGGTGGCGGTGACCGCCCAGGTGGCCGCCCCCGTGCCGCCCCCGACATCCACGTGCCCGCCGGGCACCCAGTCCGGCGCGGCGTCGGCGAGGGCGCCCAGCGCCGCCGAGACCGCCTCGAAGGTGGCCGGCATCCGGTACGCCGCGTACGCGGCCACGTCCGCCCGGTCCCGCAGGATCGGCGCGTCGGTCGGGGTGGCCCCCCGATAGCTCGCGATCAGCCGCTCCACGGCCTGCGTGGCCTGCCTGGGCGGCAGCCCGTCCAGGAGGCCGGCGAGGGCGGCGCGGAGCGTTTCGGAGGCGGGCAGGGGGGCGTTCACCGTGCGATTCTCTCAGGTCGCCGGCCCGCTCATACCCCCCGTACCGCCCAGGCCATCCGCGACCCCGCACGGGCCCGCGGCCTGCTGTCGGGCGGCCGGCGTCGCGGGTGGACCGTGTTGGCCAGCAGGACCAGGAACGTGTCCGTCGCCCGGTCCACGACCAGGGACGTGCCCGTGAAGCCGGTGTGGCCGGCCGCTCCCCTGCCCGCCAGCTCCCCCATGAACCACGACTGGTCCAGCGCGAACCCCAGCCCGGGCGGCGTCAGCATCAGGTCCACGAAGTCCGGGCCCAGGATGCGCGCCGGCCCGTACGAGCCGCCCGCCAGCAGCGCCCGGCAGAACACCGCCAGGTCCCGGGCGGTCGAGAACAGACCCGCGTGACCGGCGACCCCGCCCAGCGCCCACGCGTTCTCGTCGTGGACCTCGCCCCGCAGCATCCCCCGGTCCGCCTTCGCCCACGGGCGGCGCTGGTCCTCCGTCGCGGCCGCGTCCGGGCACGGGCCGAAGCGGGTCGACGTCATCCCCAGGGGCCGGGTGACGCCGTCGCGGATCAGTACGTCCAGGGGGCGGCCGGTGACACGTTCGAGGACGTGCTGCAGCAGGAGCAGGTTCAGGTCGGAGTAGCGGTACTCGCCCGGCGGGCTTGACGGGGCCTCCGCCCGGAGCCGGGCCAGGCGTTCCGCGTCCGTCGCGCAGTCGTACAGCGGCAGTTCGGGGCGCAGGCCCGACGTGTGGGTGAGCAGGGCGCGGACCGTGATGCCGTACCTGGCGGCGGCCCGGAACTCGGGGAGGTACGCGCCGACCTGCCCGTCGATGCCCAGCGTGCCGCGTTCGATCTGCTGCACCGCGGCGACGGCCGTGAAGAGCTTGGTGAGCGAGGCCAGGTCGAAGACGGTGTCGACGGTCACCGGCACGCGCGCGGAGGCCGGCAGCTCCACGCCCGCGTCCGCCTCCGGGTCGTACGCCGCGTACCGCACCGCGTGGCCCGCCGCCTCGTGCACCGCGAGCACCGGCCCCCGCCCGGCGGCGACCACGACGCCCGGCGCCCACGGGCGTTCCCCGGTCGTCAGCTGCCGGACCTCGCGGACCAGGGCACGCAGTTCGCCGGGGTCGAGGCCGGCCCGTTCCGGGGCGCCGGTGCGCAGTCTGGGTGCGCTCAGCTCTCCTCCCCCATGCTCTCGGTCGTGCGGGTGTTCCAGGGACGGCACATTCCCACGAAGCAGCCGACCGCCACCAGCGCGGCGGCCAGTTGGACGACGGCCATCGGAACGGCGGTGTGCTCACCGGCGATCCCGACGAGCGGGGAGGCGATCGCGCCGATCAGGAAGGACGACGTACCGAGCAGCGCGGACGCGGACCCGGCCGCGTGCCGTACCCGCATCAGGGCCAGTGCCTGGGTGTTGGGCAGGGTGATGCCCATCGCGCTCATCAGCACGAACAGCGCGCCGGCCACCGGCGCGAGCCCCACCTCGCCGAAGACCCCCAGCGACATCAGCAGCAGCGCGGTCGCGGCCAGCACGACGATGCCGAGGCCGGCGGCGAGGACCTTGTCCAGGCGGACCCGGCCGACCAGCACCTTGCCGTTGATCTGCCCGGCGACGACCAGCCCCACGGAGTTCAGGCCGAACAGCAGGCTGAACGTCTGCGGGGAGGCCCCGTAGATCTCCTGGACGACGAAGGGCGAGGCCGAGATGTACGCGAACAGCGCGGCGAAGGCGAAGCCGCCGGCGAGCATGAAGCCGGTGAAGGGCAGGTCGGCGAGGAGACGGCGCATGGCGTGCAGGGCCTCGCCGATGCCGCCGCCGTGCCGCTCCTCGGCCGGCAGGGTCTCCGGCAGCCGGAACCACACGACCGCGGCGAGCACCACACCGAGCGCCGCGAGCAGCACGAACACCCCCCGCCAGTCCGTCACCCGCAGCATCTGCCCGCCGATCAGCGGCGCCACGATCGGCGCGGCACCGGAGACCAGCATCAGGGTGGAGAAGAACCGGGCCATCGCGATGCCGTCGTACAGGTCGCGGACCACCGCCCGGGCGATCACGATCCCGGCCGCGCCCGCGAGCCCCTGCGCCAGCCGGAAGGCGACGAGTGTCTCGACGGTGGGCGCGAGCGCGCACAGCACGGTGGCGACGACGTACACGGCGAGTCCGGCGAGCAGCGGACGGCGGCGGCCCCAGCGGTCGCTCATCGGGCCGACGACCAGCTGCCCGAGGGCCATGCCGGCCAGGCAGGCGGTGAGCGTCAGCTGCACGGTCGCGGCGGGGGCGTGCAGCGCGCGGGTGACCTCGGGCAGCGCCGGGAGGTACATGTCCATCGCCAGCGGCGGGGTGGCGGTCAGGCCGCCGAGGACGAGCGTGACGAGCAGACCGGTGCGGCGCAGCGCACGAACGGGCGGCCGCGTGTCCGCCGCGGCCGCCTGTGACACGTCCGGTATCGGTGCCCCTTCGGGCATGTGCCCCTCCCTCTTCGAGCAGTCCGGTCCCTATGCTCTCAGTTCGAACACGGTGCCTGCTGACATCGAACGAGATCGAACGAGATCGAACGAGAACGAGGGCGGGGCGGGAATGGGCGCGGACGGCGTGCGGTGGGGGATTCTGGCGACGGGCGGGATCGCGGCGGCCTTCACGGCCGATCTGGTGGACCTGCCGGACGCCGAGGTGGTGGCGGTGGCGTCGCGGACCCCGGCGTCGGCGAAGGCGTTCGCGGAACGGTTCGGGATTGCCCGGGCGTACGGGGACTGGGAGGCGCTGGCGCACGACGAGGACGTGGACGTGGTGTACGTCGCCACTCCGCACGTGGCGCACCGGACGGCCGCCGGCCTGTGTCTGGCGGCGGGCCGGAACGTGCTGCTGGAGAAGCCGTTCACGCTGAACGTGCGTCAGGCGCAGGAGCTGGTCGCGCTGGCGCGCGAGCGGGGCCGCTTCCTGATGGAGGCGATGTGGATGTACTGCAGTCCGCTGATGCGGCGGCTGAAGGCGCTGGTGGACGACGGGGCGATCGGTGAGGTCCGCAGTGTGCAGGCGGACTTCGGGCTGTCCGGGCCCTTCCCTCCCGCGCACCGGCTGCGGGACCCGCAGCAGGGCGGGGGTGCGTTGCTGGACCTCGGTGTGTATCCGGTGTCGTTCGCGCATCTGCTGCTCGGGGAGCCGTCGGACATCGTGGCGAGAGCGGTGCTCTCCGACGAGGGCGTCGATCTCCAGACGGGAGCGCTGCTCTCCTGGGAGAGCGGCGCTCTGGCGTCGGTGCACTGCTCCATCGTCGGCGGTACGCCCGTGGCGGCGTCGGTCGCCGGCAGCCGCGGCCGGATCGACATCCCGTACGGCTTCTTCAACCCCGAGCGATTCGTCCTGCACCGCGACGGCCGGGACCCCGAGGAGTTCGCCCACGACCCGGCCTCCGGCGCCGCGCACAACAGCCTCAAGCACGAGGCCCGCGAGGTGATGCGAGCCCTGCGCGCCGGTGAGACCGAGTCGCCGCTCGTCCCGCTCGACGGCACCCTCGCCGTGATGCGGACGCTCGACGCGATCCGGGACCGCATCGGCGTCCGCTACCCGGGCGAGGCCCCCGAGGCGGACCCCACGGCGGAACTCACACCGGCCTGAGCCCCTGCTCCCCCACCTCGGTCACGAAGGACGCGGCCGTCGTGACCGGCGCCCCCGGGGTGGTCACGTACGGCACCGTCCGGAAGTCGGCCCGGGCCTGTTCCCGGCCCAGCGCGACCGTCACGTAGCCGCGCCGCCCGTTGTAGAACCTCATGTGCGGGTTGGCGGTCATGTACGTGTCCCAGTTGGCCGGCTTGTCGGCGCCGTCCCGGCCGCTGGCGATCGAGGTGGCGACGATCTCGGTGCCGAGCGTGCGCGACGCCGGGTCGTCGAAGTCGTCCTTGATGTCGAAGGCGTAGCCGACGTGCACGTCACCGGTGAGCACCATCAGGTTCTCCACGCCGGCCGCCTTCGCGCCGTCCAGCACCCGGCGGCGCGAGGCGCGGTAGCCGTCCCAGGCGTCCATGGACACCCGCGAGGGCTCCGTCAGGTCGAACTTCCGCTGGGAGAAGGTGACCTGCTGCGGTACGACGTTCCACAGCGCGCGCGAGCGGCGCCAGCCGTCGAGCAGCCAGCGCTCCTGCGTCGCGCCGGTCATCGTGCGCGCCGGGTCGTCGACGTCGGGTCCCGGCACGTCGGAGCCGTCCCCGTAGGCCTGGTCGGAGCGGTACTGCCGGGTGTCGAGCACGTCGAACTGGGCGAGCCGGCCCCACCCCAGCCGCCGGTACAGCTGCATGTCCGGGCCCTCGGGCCGCTGCGGCAGCCGCAGCGGCTGGTTCTCCCAGTAGGCGCGGTAGGCGGAGGCCCGGCGCAGCAGGAACTCCTCCGGCGGTACGGAGTTCTCGGGGATGTCCCCGGCGTAGTTGTTCTCGGTCTCGTGGTCGTCCCAGGTGACGACGAAGGGGTGCGCGGCATGGGCGGCGCGCAGGTCGGGGTCGGACCTGTAGAGGGCGTACCGCAGGCGGTAGTCCTCCAGCGTCACGGTCTCGCGGTTGAACAGGCCGGGCAGGGTCCGGTCGGTGTACTTGCGCTGCCCGCCGACCGCGTCGACGGCGTACTCGTACAGATAGTCCCCGAGGTGGAAGACCACGTCGACGTCGTCCTGGGCGAGATGGCCGTACGCCGTGAAGTAGCCGTCGTGGTACGCCTGGCAGGAGACGGCGGCCAGGGTGAGCCCCGAGACCCGGTCATGGGGGGCGGGGGCGGTGCGGGTGCGGCCGGCCGGACTGACCCACCGGCCGGCGCGGAAGCGGTAGAAGTAGACGCGGCCGGGCTCCAGGTGGCCCACCTCGACATGCACGGTGTGGTGGAACTCGGGGTGCGCGAGGGTGGTGCCGCGTCTGACCGGGCGGCGGAAGTTCTCGTCGCGGGCCAGCTCCCAGTGCACGGTGACGCGTTCGGCGGGCAGGCCGCTGTCGGGCTGGAAGGGGACGGGGGCCAGCCGGGTCCACAGCAGGACCGAGGTGGGCTGCGGGTCGCCGGAGGCGACGCCGAGCGTGAAGGGGTCGTCCGTGAGCTGCGCGGCGTCGAGCTCGGCGGCGCCGGCGACCCCGGCGGTGGGCAGGTTGACGGCGAAGGCGAGTGCGGCGGCGGCGCCGGTGGCGGTGAGGAAGCGGCGGCGGCCGATGTGCCGGGCCGCGGCGCGTAGTTCGGGGGCGTGCTGGGGCTGACGGGCTGCGGGTGTCATCCGGTTCTCCCCTGACGATCCTGCGGATGCGTGCAGGTGGCATTCGAGTGGCCCGGGACAACAACGGCTTGGCGCGTACACAACACTCGCATGGCGGACTCATGAGTTCCGGATGGCGGACCGTCTCCTACCCTTCAGGGCTATGAATGCCAAGCAAACTGCCGAACGGCAGTCGAGGATCGCGGTCGTGACCGGTGCGGGCTCCGGGGTCGGCCGGGCGGTCACGGAGGAGCTGCTGCGCGCCGGCTGGTCGGTCGCGCTGGCGGGCCGCCGGGAGGAGACGCTCCGGGAGACGGGGGCCCTGGTGCCCGGAGGCTCCTGGATGGCCCTGCCCACGGACGTGTCGCGGGAGCAGGACGTGAACGCGCTGTTCGCGGCGACCGTCGAGCGGTTCGGGCGGGTGGACCTGCTGTTCAACAACGCGGGGACGTTCGGGCCCGGCGGGGTGCCGGTGGAGGAACTGGCCTACGACGCCTGGCGGCACGTGGTGGACACGAACCTCAACGGGGCGTTCCTGTGCGCCCGGGCGGCGTACCGGCAGATGAAGGAGCAGGACCCGCAGGGCGGCCGGATCATCAACAACGGCTCGATCTCGGCGCACGCGCCGCGCCCGCACTCCGCCGCCTACACCGCCACCAAGCACGCCCTGACCGGCCTGACCAAGGCGCTGTCCCTGGACGGGCGGCCGTACCGGATCGCGGTCGGGCAGATCGATATCGGCAACGCGGCGACCGACATGACGAAGGCCATGAAGAGCGGCGCCCTGCAGGCGAATGGCGACGTGGTGCCGGAGCCGGTGATGGACGTGGCCGACGTGGCGCGCACGGTGCGGCACATGGCGGAGCTGCCGCTGGAGGCGAACGTGCAGTTCGCGACGGTGCTGGCGACGACGATGCCGTACGTGGGGCGCGGCTGACCGCCGGACAGGAAAAGGTGAACGGTCAACCTGCACAAGCGGAGTTTGACCGTCCGCCCCATAGCCGCCGGTGGCAAGCTTATGCTCGACTCTCCTCCACAGGAACTCCACACAGGGACTTCACACTTGGAGCAGCCGGCTCCCGTCAGCCACAGCCAGGGGGAGGGCGGCAGCCGTTCCACGGCGACCGGAGGGGGGACCTCGCGCGGGACCGCGGGGGACGGACCGGCCGGCGAGGAACGGCTGCCGCGTTCACGGCGCCGCCCGGCCGTCCGCTCCTGACGCTCAGGCCTGTCCGGTCTCGAACCGGGTGATCCTGCCGTCGTCGCCGACGCTGAACGTCCAGCGCGTGCGCATCTCGCCCCAGGTGTCGTTGCGGTAGCGGGCGATGAGGGAACGGCCGCCCTTGGACTCGTTGTCGACATCCATGTGGCCGTTGGAGGAGAAGATCTCCCTGTCGATCCAATCGGCGAGGTCACGGTCCGTGCCGTCGTCGGCCATGGTGGCGCCGGGTGCGAGGAGGGTCATGAAGCCCTCGCGGTCGTGGGAGTTGACAGCGGCGACGAAGGCGCGGACCGCCGGATCGCTCAGTTTGGCCGTCTGAATCGTCATGCACGCCACCCTCACACCGGCCCCGGCACCCCGCCACCCGAACGGCTGCCAGGGAGGGCCGGGTGGGTGGCGGGCTGCGAGGCTGGGGTGGAGTCCACTTCTGCACCGGGAGACATCGTGACGTGCTACGACCGACGTGATCTGGGTCTGCTCCTGCTCCGGCTGGGCACCGGCGGGGTACTGGCCGCACACGGCGCGCAGAAGCTGTTCGGCTGGTTCGGCGGGGCCGGGCTCGAGGGCACCGGCCAGTTCATGGAGTCCGTCGGGTACCGGCCCGGCAAACTGAGCGCCACCATGTCCGGACTGGCGGAGTGGGGTGGCGGCACCCTGCTGGCGCTGGGGCTGGCCACCCCGGCGGCGGGCGCCGCGGCGGCCGGCGGGATGGCGGGCGCGTGCGCGGTGCACGCCCCGAACGGCTTCTTCAACCAGGAGGGCGGCTACGAGCACCCCGCCACCCTCGGCCTGGCCGCGACGAGCCTCGCCCTCGCCGGCCCCGGCCGCCTCTCCCTCGACCATGTCCTCGGCGACCGCCTGAACCGCGGCTGGATGGTCCCGGCCGCCCTCGGCGTGGCGGCGGCCGGCACGGCGGTGGTGGTGGGCACGCGGAACAAGCGGGTCCGGCAGGAGGCGCAACTGGGCGGCCAGGAGCCGCTGTTCGAGGAGTAGCCCCGCAGAGCCCCGCCAGGCGCAACCGGGCGCCAGGGACCCGTCGTTCGAGCAACAACCCGGTCTCCCGCGCGGCCACGTGCCCGCTACGTCCCGACGATCCCCGCGTCATGGGCCAGCAGTCCCGCCTGGGTGCGGTTGACGCAGCCCAGCTTCTCCAGTGTGCGCGAGACATACCCCTTCACGGTGGCCTCCGACAGGTGGAGGCGGGCCGCGATCCGCGCGTTGGACAGCCCCTCGCCCAGACCCACCAGGACCTGCACCTCGCGTTCGGTGAGGGCCGCGACCAGTTCGCGGGCGCGGTCGCTGGCCGACAGGCTGTCCGTGGAGGCGGCGACCAGCCGGCGGGCGGCGGACGGTGAGAGGACCGTGTGCCCCTGCGCGGCCGTGCGGACCAGGCCGATGAGCTCCTCGGGCGGGGTGGACTTGACCAGGAAGCCGGTCGCGCCGGCCCGCAGGGCGCGCAGCACGTACTGATCGGCGTCGAAGGTCGTCAGCACCACGATGTGCGGCGCGTCCGGGAGCCTGACCACGTGCTCGATCGCGGTCAGGCCGTCCATGCCGGGCATGCGCAGGTCCATCAGGACGACGTCCGGGCGGCCGCGGCGGACCGCCTCGACGCCCGCCGCCCCGTCGTGCGCCTCGCCGACGACCTCGATGTCCGCGGCCGAGCCGAGGATGGTGCGCAGGAACACGCACACCATGGGCTCGTCGTCGACCACCACCACACGGACCACGCTCACACCGCCGATTCCGGGGTCGGGACGTAGGACGGCAGCGTCGCCTCGACGCCGAACCCGCCGTCGGGCCGGGGTCCGGCGCGCAGCGTCCCGTGCAGCAGCTCGATGCGCTGCCGCAGCTGGGCGATGCCCAGACCGGAGCCGGTGCCGGTGAGGGCGCTGTCCGGTCCGGCGGTGGGCGGCGTGCTGTGGACGGTGAGCCGCACCCGCGTGGCGTCGTACTCCACCCGTACGGTCACCTCGGCGCCGGGCGCGTGCTTGCGCACGTTGGTCAGCGCCTCCCGCAGCACCCGGTACGCGGTGCGGCCCACCACCGGGGAGGCGAGCGCCGGGTCGCCGGACTCGATCAGCTCGGTGGGCGTCCCGACCGCGCGCGATTCCGCTACGAGGTCGGGGAAGCCGGTCACGGAGGGCGTTCGGTCGCCGTCGGGAGCGGTGCGCAGGATGCCCACCAGATCCCGCAGTTCGTCCAGCGCCTGGCAGCCCGCGGCGCGCAGTTCCTCCGCCGCCCGCCGGGTCGGCTCGTCCGGCGCGGTCACCCGTAGCGCCCCGGCCTGGAGCACCATGAGGCTCACCCGGTGGGTGACGACGTCGTGCATCTCGGCGGCGAGCCGGGCGCGTTCCTCGGCGCGGGCCTGCTCCGCCAGCAGATGGCGTTCCCTTTCGGCACGCTCGGCGCGTTCGACGAGGGCGCGGACCATCCGCCGCCGGGCGTCGAAGTACAGCGCGAGCAGCGGCCCGACCGCGGTGCGCAGCAGCCCGATCGTCATGACGGTGAAGGACGGCTCCCAGGGCCGCATGACCACGAGCGTGAAGGCGGCGAGCGCGAGGTACGCCGTCCTGCGCTCGCGCCGGTGGAACAGCGGACCGTAGGCGGCGAGCACCGTCGAGTGGGGCGCCCAGACGTTGCCCTCGTGGGCGGGGGTCAGCACGCCGGCCGGTGCGATGAGCAGCGTCACCGTCAGCGTGAACAGGCCGAGCACAGCGACGACGGTGAGCGGGGCGATCCGGCGCAGGGCCAGGGAGGCGCAGGCGAGCGCCTGCGCCCCGAGCAGGATCCAGGCGAGCGGGTCCGGGCGGTCCGGCCACCAGCTGCCCCCGGCCAGGGTCACGCCGGTGTCGACGACGGCGAAGGCGACCGCGATCGCCACGTCCACCGCAAGCCGGTGCCGGCGGAGCCACGGCCCGCTCCTCGCGCCGCTCACGGTAGGGCAATCCACCACGGCCCCCTCCCCGCGCCCGTAACACCGCAAACCCTTACCGCCGACGCACCCTACGAAAGTCGTGTGCGGCCCCGTCGTTCGTCGCTCCCGGAACCGACCGCTCGCCCTGCCGCGCCCCATGTCCCCTGCCCTGCAATGGAGTTATGGACGCGACAGACGGCAACCACGTCACCACGATCCCCCGGCTCGGCCGGTACACGATCGACACCGGCCGCTCTTCCCTCACCTTCGGCACCAGGCATCTCTTCAACCTCCTGCCGGTACGCGGCACCTTCACCCTCCGCGCCGGCACGGCCGACGTCGCCGAACCGCTCGCCGAGTCGAGCGTGCGCGCCGAGATCGACGCGGCCGGCTTCCGCACCGGCAACGCGGTCCGGGACGCCGCCGTGCGGTCGCAGCGGTTCCTCCATGCCGAACGCCACCCCGTCATCACGTTCGTCTCCGATCACGTGAGCCCCACCGCCGTCTCCGGACAGCTCACCGTCCGCGCGGTGACCAGGCCGGTGCGGCTGACGGTCGTGCGCTGCGAGCTTCTCGGCGACGCGTTCACCGTGCGCGCCACCACCTCGGTCGACCGCACCGATTTCGGTGTCACCGGTTCCCGGCTGATGACCGGGCGGGTTCTGGACCTGACGCTGGAGGTCACGTGTGTTCGCGCCGACCCGAACGCCCCTGGGCACCCGGGCGTTTGACCCGGGGCCACCGGTTCACCGCCCGGTGGTTCCTCACGGGGACGGCGGCCGGCGGTTCCCGCTGCCGTACGACGCGGCCCCCGGCCAGCGGTGGCGGGCCAGGTGGCCCCGGGGCACCCTGGAAAGGAGTCGTGAGCGTCGCGGCGGGCCTCCCGCACGGCGGGTCCCCGCGCGCCCCGAGGAGGCGGGTTGGACATGACGGAGACGACCGGTACGGCGGTACGCGCAGGCGGGGCCGCCCGCGGCGGCGGGACGGAGCCCGGCGCCCGGGGCAGGACCACCATCGCGGACGACGTCGTGGCGAAGATCGCCGGGATGGCCGCGCGTGAGGTGCCCGGCGTGCACGCCCTGGGCGGCGGCCTCGCCCGCACCATGGGCGCGGTGAGCGAACGGGTACCCGGGCGACGGCCCGGCGTCACACGAGGCGTCAAGGTGGAGGTCGGGGAACGGCAGAGCGCCGTGGACCTCGACCTCGTCGTCGAGTACGGGCTGGCCATCCCCGACGTCGCCTCCGACGTCCGCGAGAACGTCATCGCGTCGATCGAGCGGATGACCGGCCTGGAGGTCGTCGAGGTCAACATCGCCGTCGACGACGTCCACCTCCCCGACGAGGAGGACGAGCAGCCCGCGGCGGGGCGGGTGCAGTAGCCACCCGCCTCCGCGCACCGGCTCGGACCACCGGCCGGCGACGCGGACCGCGGATCCGTCAGACGGGCCGGCCCCGCAGACCGCAGATCCAGGCGAGGGCGTCGTAGACGCCCCGGAAGTAGTCGCGGTTGCCCGCCGGCGCAGTGGGGTCCTCCAGCCGTACGGCGGTGGCGTCGGCCTCCGCCGTCAGCAGTTGCAGGTCCGGCACGTCTCCGGCGCCCACGCCGGTGATCGGCGAGCGGGCGGTACGCCCCAGCGCCCACTCCAGGGCCACCGCCTCCCCCGCGGAGAACTGCGCACTGTCCCCGCGCCGGGCCACCAGCCCGCTGAGCGCCGAGTCGACCTCGCCGTACGTGCGGATGCCGATCCGCTGCTCCGGCCGCGTCGTTCCGGTCACCTGCTCCATCGCATCCTCCTCGCTCGTCGCCGGCACCGGGCACCTCACCCCGCGTCTCCCTCTTTCGTCTTCCCGCACTCCCGCAAGCCGAACGCCGGGGTCGGCCCCCGCCGGTGAGCCCGCGCCACGGTCGGCTGGGGCCGGTGCTGCCCGCCCACCGGCGTGCCCAGGGGCGGCGATGCTGTACCGCTCCCCCTGCCATGACATACGGAACCCCCGTCAGCCGGCGGAGTGCTCGACCCGCAACCGCACCTGCTCCTCCAGACGGGCCAGACTCGTGTCCAGGGCGCTGCTCACGGCCTCCTCGCCCGGGTCATGGCTGTCGTCGAAGAACGACAGGTGCACCGTCACCTCACTGGCCCCGGCACCGATCCCGGCAACCTGAAGCCACCCGGCGTAGCTCCCCTGCTCACGGGTGCCCCACTCCAGCCGCATCTGGTCCGGCCGGGCCCGCAACAGGGCGGCGGTGTCCTCGTCCGTCCGGTCCTCGTGCACGGTGACGGCGGGCAGCTCCTCGGCCTCCACGTGCAGCTCGGCGGGCATCCAGCTGTCCAGCCGCCCCACGTCGGCGGCCTCGTCGAAGACCTGCTCCGGCTGCGCGGGCATGGTGCGTGAACGTTCGTACTCGGTCATGGCGTACCGTCCCTCGGCGCGGTCTCGTACGACGGAAGTCACCGGGTACCCGGCGGCCCGGCCGGCCAACCGACATCCCCCACGGAGACCTCGTCGCCCTCGCCCTCGATGCCTGGCTCCGAGCAAAGGGCTACCTGCCCGAGCTGAAGCCGCCCGCGGCAGAAGCGCCGTGACCGGGACAGCCTGACAACTGGGGCGGGCGGGTCAGCTCTCGTGGGAGTCGCGCGAGGGAAACGTGCTGGTGTCGATCGTCACGCGCTCCCCGGTGGCCAGAGTGAAGGCGACCGGGCTGCCGTACGGGATCTCCACGGTCCGCCCGTACCCGGAGGCGTGCGGCTCGGTCATGAGCGTGACCGCCTTCTTGAAGGGGTCGGCGATCAAGTAGACGTCGATGCCGTAACGCCCGTACTTGCGGACGTTACGCACGTAGTCCTTCTCATCGTCCGGCTCGGAGGGGACCTCGACGACCGCGAGCACGTCGACGCACGAGTAGCCGTTCTTCCGACGTTCAGCGTCGAAACCGATGACTGTCAGGTCGGGGGCCGCATCGTTCTCCCCGGGGAAGGTGATAAGGACGTCTCCGAAAACCCGCTCGCGGGCAATGCCCGCAGTCTTGACCGCGTCCTTGACGTCGGAGACGGTCCAGTCCTGCTCCGGACTCTGCGGCGTCATGATCACTCTTCCGTCGAAGACCTCGATCTGGTATCCCTCGGGGACAGCGCCCCGCTCGATCAGATCACTCATGACGCTCATGGCGGCTCACCTCCTGCGGGCATTATGACCGACGGGGAGCGATGCGGGCTCGGATCTCCTGAGCAACCCTCGTCCTTTCACCGAACTGCGTTTCATCACCCTCCGCGCAGTCCCGGCCACGCTTGCGGGTACGGGCATCCGTCAAGGAGAGGCGGCGCGACGGCCTCGCATCCTTCCGACGGGGCCCGGACCGGCTACTGGCCCTCGCGCATCTGACCGTGGCGAACACCGCCCTGAAGCGGCAGGTGATGAACGCCTTCCCGGCAGCCAAGGAGCGGCTCGCGGTGCGTCAGCGGTCCGAGGTCAGGTGGGCGGCGGTGCCGCCGGAGCGGCGGCCGCGTGAACCCGGACATCGGTCCGCTCTGTCCCGGACCGTCTGACGAGTCATGCAGGTCGCCGTGGTTCCGGCAGACTTGCGTGCTGCCGAGCAGTCATCGCCGTCGCTGCACCCTCACGCATTGCGGGCTCGAGCGCATCGGCCGGCTGCAGGAGCGAGCATGGTGAAGAGCGGTGCTCCGCTCGGCGTCGGAGCGACGTCCAAAGCGCTGCGCGTCACGCAGGGGGCGGGTCGTCCGGAAGGAGGGATGTATGCCACGGGGCAAGCTGCGGGTCTATCTCGGGGCGGCTCCCGGGGTGGGCAAGACGTACGACATGCTCGGCGAAGGGCAGCGCCGGGCGAAGCGGGGCACCGACGTGGTCATCGGGTTCGTGGAGGACTACGGCAGGCCGATCACCCGGCAGATGGCCGAGGGGTTGGAGACCGTGCCCCGCAAAGTCATGCCCTACCGGGGCACCTCCTTCAGCGAGATGGATCTCGACGCCGTCCTCGCCCGCCGCCCTCAGGTCGCGCTGGTCGACGAGCTCGCCCATACGAACGTCCCCGGCTGCCGCAACGAGAAGCGCTGGCAGGACATCAAGGAGCTGCTGGACGCGGGCATCGACGTCATCTCCACCGTCAACATCCAGCACCTGGAATCACTCAACGACGTCGTCGAGCAGATCGCCGGGGTCAAGCAGCGCGAGACCGTCCCCGACGACGTGGTGCGGCAGGCCGACCAGATCGAACTGGTGGACATGTCCGGCGAGGCGCTGCGCCGTCGAATGGCGCACGGCAACATCTACCCGCCGGAGAAGATCGACGCGGCGCTGTCGAACTACTTCCGCCTCGGGAATCTCACCGCTCTGCGCGAGCTGGCCATGCTGTGGGCCGCCGACCGGGTCGAGGAAGCCCTGCTGCGCTACCGCGAGGGCCACGGCATCCAGCAGCCGTGGAGCATCCGGGAACGGGTGCTGGTCGCGTTGTCGGGCGGGCCCGAGGGCGACACTCTCATCCGGCGTGGCAAACGGATCGCCTCGCGCGGGGCGGGCGGGGAGTTCCTCGCCGTCCACGTGGTACGGGGTGACGGGCTCGTCACCGGCTCCCCCGGCCTCCTGGATCACCAGCGTGCGCTGGTGGAAGAGCTTGGTGGCAGCTTCCATACCGTGACCGGGGACGACACGGCTCAGGGCGTTCTGGACTTCGCCCGGGTGGTCAACGCCACCCAGATCGTCATCGGTGCCACCCGGCGCAGCCGCCTGAAGGAGCTGTTCTCCCGAGGCGTGGGCGAGACCATCATCGAAGGCTCGGGTGATGAGATCGACGTCTATGTCGTCACCCATTCCGAAGCCGCGCACGGTCGGCTCCTGCACCGCCGTACGCGCCCCGCCGAAACGCACGATGCCGCGCAGTGATCCGAGGCCGTGACCTGCCCCTCGGTGGATTCCGACGCCTTCTTAACGCCGTGCCGCGTTCCGTACTCCGGTTCGGACGGGGATGCTGGCCCAGGACGGCCTCTTTCCGGCCGCCCATGCGATCAGGCCACTGCCGAAGTGTGGCGTCGGGACATCGGAGGTGGCTGGTGGCCGTGGGTGCGACGCGGGCCCGGTGGTCACGGCTGGCCGTCCACCCCACCCGCGGCGTCGTGTCGGGCTTCGCGCTCGCCATCGTGCTGGGGACAGCCCTGCTGACACTGCCTGCCGCCACCGCTCCCGGCCGTGACACGAGCACGCTGACCGCTCTGTTCACCGCCGCGGGTGCGCTCAGCGGCGGGCTGTCCATCGTGGGGACCGGCAGCCACTGGTCCCCGTTCGGCGAAGGCGTGGTCCTGGCGCTGATCCAGATCGGCGGATTCGGCATCATGACGCTCGCGTCGCTGCTGGCCCTGCTCGTATCCGGCCGGCTGCGGCTGCGGACGCAGCTCACCACACAGGCCGAGACGGAGACCAGCGGTCTGGGTGTCGGTGGTATCCGCCGGGTGCTGCTGGGAATCGCCGGTACGACGCTGGCCGTCGAGCTCGCCACGGCCGCCGTGCTCGCGCTCCGTTTCCGCTTCGGCCACGGCCTGACGGTCGCGGACGCCGTCCACCACGGGATCTTCTACGGGATCTCCGCCTTCAACAACGCCGGATTCGCCCTGCGCGACGACAACCTCGTCGGCTATGCGCACGATCCCTGGATCCTGCTGCCGATCGCCCTCGCCTGCATGCTCGGCGCCCTCGGCTTCCCCGTGCTGCTGGAACTGCTGCGCAGCCACAAGGCACAGGGGGGCGGCACGGGACGCTGGTCCCTGCACACCCGGCTCACGCTCGTCACCTCCGCCCTCCTGCTCGCCGCCGGCACGGTCATGACCTGCTGCCTGGAGTGGAGCAACGCGGCGACCCTCGGTCCCATGAGCTCGGGCGACAAGGTACTGAACGGGTTCTTCACCGCCGCCAGTGCCCGTACCGCGGGTTTCAGCACCGTGGACACCGGTGCCATGGAACCGGCGACCCTGCTGGGCATCTGCGTGCTGATGTTCATCGGCGGCGCCAGCGCGGGCACCGCGGGCGGCATCAAGGTCACCACGTTCGCGGTGCTGGCGGCCGCGATCCTGGCCGAGATCCGCGGGCACGCCGAGGCGGACATCATGGGCCGCCGGGTCTCCGGTGCCACACTGCGCCAGGCACTCACCGTGGCACTGCTGGGCGTGGGCCTCGTCATACTCGGCACGCTGGTCCTGCTCGCCGTCACCGGGTTGCCGACCGGGGCGGTCCTGTTCGAGGCCGTCTCCGCCTTCGGCACGGTCGGCCTGAGCACCGGCATCACCGCGGACCTTCCCGCAGCGGGCCAGCTGACCATCGTCGTGCTGATGTTCATCGGACGCGTCGGCCCGATCACACTCGCCAGCGCGCTCGCTCTGCGGCAGCGCGACCGCCGCTACACCCTGCCCGAGGAGCGACCCGTCATTGGCTGACCGTCTCAACTTCCTGCGTATGCGCCGGCCTCGGCGCTCCGCCGCCGACCGCCGCACGCGCCGCGACTCCCGGGTCGCCGTCATCGGACTCGGCCGCTTCGGCCAGTCCGTGGCAGGAGAGCTGATCCGGCGTGGCTGGGACGTGCTCGGTGTCGACGCCGACCCCGGCCTCGTCCAGAAGGTCGGCGACGAGCTGACCCACGCCGCCGCCGCGGACTGCACCGACCCCGCCGCTCTGGCGCAGCTCGGCGTCGGGGAGTTCTCCCGCGTGGTGGTCGGCATCGGCACCGACCTGGAAGCCAGCATCCTGACCACCTCCAACCTCGTCGACGCGGCCGTCCCCCACATCTGGGCCCGGGCCACCACCCGCCAGCACGGCCAGATCCTGGAACGTATCGGTGCCCACCATGTCGTCCTGCCCGAGCACGACATGGGCGAGCGCGTGGCCCACCTCGTCACCGGCCGCATGCTCGACTTCATCGCCTTCGACAGCGACTACGCCCTCATCAAGACCCTCGCCCCGAAGGTCGTCGGCGCAGTGCCGCTCGGCGAGAGCCGGGTGCGCAGCACGTACGGCGTGACCGTCGTCGGCATCAAACGCCCTGGCGCCGACTTCACCCACGCCACGGCCGAGACGGTGGTCCACCCGGGCGACGTCATCATCGTCACCGGGAAGACCCGGGCCGTGGAGACGTTCGCGGAGCTGGACCAGTGAGACGGCGTCACCGTCACCGGCCCGGCGTGTACTACGAGGTGGCAGTCGCCGGGAGATTCGCGGGAACCGGCTGACGCTCTGCGGCGGTCGGCAGGCTGAGCACCATGGTCAAACCACCGCCCGGGGTGTCCTCGGCGTGGAGGGTGCCGCCCAGGGCCTCGGCGAATCCGCGGGCGACCGCGAGGCCGAGGCCCACGCCGTTGCCGCGCGGGGCGTCCCCGTAGCGCTGGAAGGGCGCGAAGATGCGGTCCTTGGCCTCGTCGGGGACGCCCGGTCCGCGGTCCACGACGCGGAGTTCGACCCGGTCGGCGATGGCGCTGGCCGCCACCAGGACCGGCTCGTCCTCGGGGCTGTACTTGACCGCGTTCTCCACGATGTTGGCGACGACCCGCTCCAGCAGACCCTTGTCGGTGGCCACCATGGGCAGGGTCTCGGGGATGTCCAGGTCGACCGTCTCGTCGGGTTCCGGGATGCCGCCCAGGGCCAGCGGGACGACCTCGTCCAGGTCGATCTCGCGGATGAGCGGGGCGAGGGTGCCGGTCTGCAGGCGGGACATGTCCAGCAGGTTGCCGACCAGGTGGTCCAGCCGGTCCGCGCCCTCCTCGATCGCCTCCAGGAGATCGGCCCGGTCCTCTTCGGACCATTCGACGTCGTCCGAACGCAGGCTGGACACCGATGCCTTGATGCCGGCGAGCGGGGTGCGCAGGTCGTGGCTGACCGCGGCGAGCAGGGCGGTGCGGATGCGGTTGCCCTCGGCCAGTTCCCTGGCCTGGTCGGCCTCGGACTGCAGTCGCTGGCGGTCCAGGACGACGGCGGCCTGGGCGGCGAACGCGGACAGAACCCGTCGGTCCGAGGCGGGCAGCACCCGGCCGGACAGGGCCAGTGCCATGTGGTCGCCCACCGGCACGTCCACGTCGGCGTCCTCGGGCCGCTCCACGACGGGGGTGTCACCGACCCGGCCCGCGCAGGTCCACGGCGCTGTGTCGTTCTCCCGCTCCAGCAGGCCGACCGACCGCATGCCGAAGGTCTCGCGCACCCGCTCCAGCAGCTCATCCAGGCCGGTCTCGCCGCGTAGCACACTGCCGGCGAGGAAGGAGAGGATCTCCGACTCGGCGCGCAGCCGGGCCGCCTGCTCGGTGCGGCGCGCGGCCAGGTCCACCACGGACGCCACCGACACGGCCACGCCGACGAAGACAGCGATGGCGACGATGTTCTTCGGGTCGGCGATCGTCAGCGTGTGGACCGGCTCCGTGAAGAACCAGTTGAGCAGCAACGACCCCACCGCGGCGGAGGCCAGGGCGGGAAGCAGGCCACCCAGCAGCGCCGCCGCCACCGTCAGCGTCAGGAACAGCAGCATGTCGTTGGCCAGGCCCACATCGGGCACGACATGGCTGAGCAGCACGGTGAGGAGCACGGGGCCCGCCACACCGGTCAGCCAGCCCCAGACGATCCGCTGCCGACCTAGCCGTGCGCCCCTGGCGACCGGCAGCCCGCGCCCCTTGCCGGCCTCGTCGTGGGTGATCAGGTGGACGTCCAGGTCGGGCCCCGAGTCGCGGGCGACGGTGGCGCCGACACCGGGCCCGAAGATGTACTGCCAGCTCTTGCGGCGGGAGACGCCGAGGACGATCTGGGTGGCGTTGACGGCGCGCGCGAACTCCAGCAGCGCGGCGGGGACGTCGTCGCCGACGACGTGGTGGAAGGTGCCGCCGAGGTCCTCCACAAGGGTGCGCTGGACTGCCAGTTCCTTCGGGGAGGCCGAGGTCAGTCCGTCGCTGCGGGCGATGTAGACCGCCAGGACCTCGCCGCCGGCGCCCTTCTCCGCCAGCCGCGCGGCCCGCCGGATCAGCGTGCGCCCCTCCGGGCCGCCGGTCAGGCCCACCACGATCCGCTCGCGGGAGCCCCAGATCTTGGAGACCCGGTGTTCGCTGCGGTACTGCTGCAGGTACTCGTCGACCCGGTCGGCCACCCACAGCAGCGCCAGCTCCCGCAGCGCGGTGAGGTTTCCGGGGCGGAAGTAGTTCGACAGAGCGGCGTCGACCTTGTCGGGCTTGTAGATGTTGCCGTGGGCCATGCGCCGGCGCAGTGCCTGCGGCGACATGTCGACCAGCTCGATCTGGTCCGCCCGGCGCACCACCTCGTCCGGCACGGTCTCCTGCTGCCGGATGCCGGTGATGGACTCGACGACGTCACCGAGTGACTCCAGGTGCTGGATGTTCACCGTGGATATGACGTCGACGCCGGCCGCGAGCAGTTCCTCCACGTCCTGCCAGCGTTTGGTGTTGCGAGAGCCCGGGATGTTCGTGTGGGCGAGCTCGTCGACCAGGGCGACCTGCGGGCGACGCGCCAGGACCGCGTCGACGTCCATCTCCGTGAAGACGCTGCCGCGGTACTCCAGCTCCTTGCGCGGCATCTCCTCCAGGCCGTGCAGCATCACCTCCGTGCGCGGCCGGCCGTGATGCTCGACGAACGCGACCACGCAGTCGGTGCCGCGTTCCACCCGCCGGTGCGCCTCCGACAGCATCGCGTACGTCTTGCCGACGCCCGGTGCCGCACCCAGGTAGATCCGAAGCTTGCCGCGTGCCATTGTCTCGTCTCTGCTCTCGTCTCGTGCGGGCGGTGGGCCGGCCGGGGATCGGGCTCACGCCTCGAAGCGGTAGCCCATGCCGGGTTCGGTGATGAGGTAACGGGGGTGGGACGGGTCGGCCTCCAGTTTGCGGCGCAGCTGGGCCATGTACACCCGCAGGTAGTTGGTCTTGCTGCTCTGCGACACTCCCCAGACCTCCTGGAGAAGGTGCTTCTGTGTGACGAGCCGTCCGGGGCTGGTCACCAGGATCTCCAGCAGGTGCCACTCGGTCGGGGTGAGGCGGACGTCGTGTCCGCCGCGGTGGACCTTCTTGGCGGCCAGGTCGATGGTGAACTCGTCCGTCGTGACCAGCTTCGTCTCGGGTTCGATCGGCATGGCTTCGGTACGGCGGACGGCGGCGCGCAGGCGGGCGAGCAGCTCGTCCATGCTGAACGGCTTGGTGATGTAGTCGTCGGCGCCCGCGTCCAGGGCGGCGACCTTCTCGTCGGACGCCCGCCGTGCGGACAGCACGAGTATCGGGACCCTGGTCCAGCCGCGCAGGGCCTTGATGACGTCGACGCCGTCCATGTCGGGCAGGCCCAGGTCGAGGACGACCACGTCGGGCTGGCGGGCGGCCGCCAGGCGCAGGGCCGTGGCGCCGTCCGGGGCCGCGTCGACGCCGTAGTGGCGGGCCTGCATGTTGATGACGAGCGCGCGTACGAGCTGGGGGTCGTCCTCCACGACCAGCACCCGGGTCATCGGTGTGCGCCTTTCCTGTCATGCGCGGGGCGGGACAGCCCACCGGGGGCTGGATGCCGGTGGGAGCCGACGGCCCCGGAAGGTGTCCCGGGCCGTCGGCTCCCGTGCGGTTCGGGTAAACTCATCAGCTCTTCGCCGCGAGTTCCTTGAGCGCGATGTTCAGTTCCAGGACGTTGACGTGCGGCTCGCCCATGAAGCCGAGGGTGCGGCCGTCGGTGTGCTCGTCGACCAGCTTCTGCACCTGGGCCGCGGTCAGCCCGTTGTTCTCGGCCACCCGCTCGACTTGGAGGTCCGCGTACTCCGGGGAGATGTGCGGGTCGATCGCGGAGGACGAGCCGGTCACCGCGTCCTTGGGCACCTCGGACGCGGGTACGCCGTTGAACTCGGCGACCTGTGCCTTGGCGGCCTTGACGTTCTTGACGAGGGTCGGGTCGCTGGCGCCCAGCTGGCTGGAGCCGGTGGCCAGCGGGTCGTAGCCGCTGTTGGAAGGGCGGCCCTGGAACCACTTCGGGTCCGGATTGTCGGTGCCGGGCAGGTTCCAGCTCTGGCCGATCAGACGGGAGCCGACCTCCTTGCCCTCGGCCTCGACCATCGAGCCGTTGGCCTTGTCGTTGAACAGGGCCTGGCCGATGCCGGTGACCAGCAGGGGGTAGGCGATGCCGGTCACCACGGTGAGGACGAGGAGCATGCGCAGGGCGGCCCACGCCATGCGTGCGGAGCTTGCGAGAGAGGTGTTCATGTCCTTCACCCGATCCCGGGGATGAGCGAGATGAGCAGGTCGATGATCTTGATTCCGAGGAACGGGGCGATCAGGCCGCCGAGGCCGTAGATCGTGAGGTTGCGGCGCAGCATCTTGTCGGCGCTGACGGGCCGGTACTGGACGCCCTTCAGGGCGAGCGGCACCAGCGCGATGATGATCAGCGCGTTGAAGATGACCGCGGACAGGATCGCGGAGTCCGGCGAGGACAGGTTCATGATGTTGAGCTTGTCCAGGCCCGGGTAGACGGCCGCGAACAGCGCCGGGATGATCGCGAAGTACTTCGCGACGTCGTTGGCGATGGAGAACGTCGTCAAAGCGCCTCGGGTGATGAGGAGTTGTTTGCCGATCTCGACGATCTCGATCAGCTTGGTCGGGTTGGAGTCGAGGTCGACCATGTTGCCGGCCTCCTTGGCGGCCGACGTGCCGGTGTTCATCGCCACGCCGACGTCCGCCTGCGCGAGCGCGGGTGCGTCGTTGGTGCCGTCACCGGTCATCGCGACCAGCTTGCCGCCGGCCTGCTCCCGCTTGATCAGCGCCATCTTGTCCTCGGGAGTCGCCTCCGCGAGGAAGTCGTCGACGCCCGCCTCCTCGGCGATCGCCTTGGCGGTCAGCGGGTTGTCACCCGTGATCATGATCGTCTTGATGCCCATGCGGCGCAGCTCATCGAACCGCTCCCGCATGCCGTCCTTGACGACGTCCTTGAGGTGGATGACACCCAGGACCCGGGCACCCTTGGCGTCGTGGACCGCGACCAGCAGCGGGGTTCCGCCCGCCTCGGAGATCCGGTTGGCGATCGTGTCCGCGTCCTCGGCGACCGTGCCGCCCTCCTCCCGCACCCAGGCGATGACGGACGCCGTGGCGCCCTTGCGCACCTTCCTGCCGTCCACGTCCACACCCGACATGCGGGTCTGGGCGGTGAACTCGATCCACGTGGCATGCGCCAGCTCGCCCTGGTGGCGCTCGCGCAGCCCGTAGTTCTCCTTCGCCAGTACGACGACCGAGCGGCCCTCGGGCGTCTCGTCGGCCAGCGAGGAGAGCTGCGCGGCGTCGGCGACCTCGGCCTCCGTCGTCCCGCGCACCGGCACGAACTCGGATGCCTGGCGGTTGCCGAGCGTGATGGTGCCAGTCTTGTCGAGCAGCAGCGTGGATACGTCACCGGCGGCCTCGACCGCACGGCCGGACATGGCCAGCACATTGCGCTGGACCAGGCGGTCCATGCCGGCGATGCCGATCGCGGAGAGAAGCGCGCCGATCGTCGTCGGGATGAGGCAGACCAGCAGGGCCACCAGCACGACCATCGTCAGATCGCTGCCCGCGTAGTCCGCGAACGGCGGCAGGGTCGCCACCGCCAGCAGGAAGACGATCGTCAGCGACGCGAGCAGGATGTTCAGGGCTATCTCGTTCGGCGTCTTCTGCCGTGCCGCGCCCTCGACCAGGTTGATCATCCGGTCGATGAAGGTCTCGCCGGGCTTCGTCGTGATCTTGATGACGATGCGGTCGGAGAGCACCTTCGTACCGCCGGTGACGGCGCTCCTGTCACCGCCGGACTCGCGGATGACCGGCGCGGACTCACCGGTGATCGCCGACTCGTCGACGGAGGCGACGCCTTCGACGACGTCGCCGTCGCCGGGGATGATGTCGCCGGCCTCGCAGACGACCAGGTCGCCGATCTTCAGCTCGGTGCCGGGCACCTGCTCCTCGCGGTCGCCCACGAGGCGGCGCGCGACCGTGTCGGTCTTGGCCTTGCGGAGTGTGTCGGCCTGGGCCTTGCCGCGGCCTTCGGCGACGGCCTCCGCCAGGTTGGCGAAGATCACCGTCAGCCACAGCCAGGCGCTGATCACCCAGCCGAACCAGTCGCCCGGGTCCTTGAACGAGAAGATCGTCGTGAGGACCGAGCCGACGAGGACCACGAACATCACGGGGGACTTGATCATCACCCGGGGGTCGAGCTTGCGGCAGGCGTCCGGCAGCGACCTGATCAGCTGCTTGGGGTCGAACAGCCCGCCGCCGACACGGCCATCGGACGACTTGTGCCCGGTGGGCGCGTCCTGGTGGGGCGCGAGGGTGGGTGTGGACATGGAGTCCTGCTTCTGTACGTCGGTCTTCTGCGTGTTGGTGGTCATCACGCCAACCCTTCGGCCAGCGGGCCCAGCGCGAGGGCCGGGAAGAACGTCAGACCGGTGATGATCAGGATCGCGCCGACCAGCAGACCGGTGAACAGCGGCTTCTCGGTGCGCAGCGTGCCCGCCGTGGCCGGTACCGGTTTCTGCTCGGCGAGCGAGCCGGCGAGCGCCAGCACGAACACCATCGGCAGGAAGCGGCCGAAGAGCATGCACAGCCCGAGCATGGTGTTGTGGTACTCGGTGTTGGCGGCGAAGCCGGCGAAGGCGGAGCCGTTGTTGTTGGAGGCGGACGTGTAGGCGTAGAGCACCTCGGAGAAGCCGTGCGCGCCGATGTTCGTCATCGACGACTCGCCCTTGCCCAGCGCCATCGCCAGCGCCGTGCCGATCAGCACCAGCGCCGGGGTGATGAGGATGTAGCAGGCGGCCAGCTTGATCTCACGGGAGCCGATCTTCTTGCCCAGGTACTCGGGCGTACGGCCGACCATCAGACCGGCGATGAACACCGCGATGATCGCCATGATCAGCATTCCGTAGAGCCCGGAGCCGGTACCGCCGGGTGCGATCTCGCCCAGCATCATGCCGAGCAGCAGCACCCCGCCGGACAGGCCGCTGTAGGAGTCGTGGAAGGAGTTGACCGACCCGGTCGAGGTCATGGTCGTGGAGACCGCGAACAGCGAGGAGTTGCCCTCGCCGAAGCGCTGCTCCTTGCCTTCCATCGCGCCGCCCGCCAGCTGGGAGGCGGTGCCCGGGTGGGCGTACTCCAGCCAGGTCACGGCGATGACGCCGAGGAACCAGATGGTGGCCATGGCGCCGACGATCGCGTAGCCCTGCTTGACCGAGCCGACCATCTTGCCGAAGGTGCGCGGCAGCGAGAACGGGATCACCAGCAGCAGGAAGATCTCCAGCCAGTTGGTGAAGCCGTTGGGGTTCTCGAACGGGTGCGAGGAGTTGGCGTTGAAGTAGCCGCCGCCGTTCGTGCCCAGGTCCTTGATGGCCTCCTGGGAGGCGACCGCGCCGGGGCTGATGGCCTGCTTGTCACCGGTCAGCGTGGTGATCGTGTGGATGTCGCCGAAGTTCTGGATGGCGCCGCAGGCGATGAGGACCAAGGCCGCGACCACCGAGATCGGGACCAGGATGCGGACGGTGCCGCGCACCAGGTCCGCCCAGAAGTTGCCCAGCTCACCGGTGCGGGAGCGGGCGAAGCCGCGGACCAGCGCCACCGCGACGGCGATGCCGACGGCCGCGGAGACGAAGTTCTGCACGGCCAGGCCCATCGTCTGGGTGACGTGGCTCATGGCCACCTCGCCCGAGTACGACTGCCAGTTGGTGTTGGACACGAAGGAGGCGGCCGTGTTGAACGCCTGGTCCGGGGTGATCGGCTCGAAGCCCAGCGACAGCGGCAGCTTGTCCTGCACCCGCTGCATCACGTAGAGGAAGAGCACACCGACCGCGGAGAAGGCCAGCACCCCGCGCAGGTAGGCGGGCCAGCGCATCTCGGCGTCCGGGTTGGCACCCACGGACCGGTAGATCCACTTCTCGACCCGCAGGTGCCTCTTGGACTGGAAGACGGCGGCCATGTAGTCGCCGAGGGGACGGTGCACCAGGGCGAGCGCGCCGATCAGCGCGGTCACCACGAGCACGTCAGCAAATACGGAACCCATGACGGCGGCTCAGAACCTCTCCGGGAAGACGAGGGCGAGGACGAGATAGCCCAGCAGGGTGACGGCCACGACCAGGCCGACGATGTTCTCGGCAGTCACAGCTTCGCCACCCCCTTGGCGACGAGAGCCACCAGCGCGAACACCGCGATCGTGGCGACGACGAAGGCCATATCGGCCATCGCAAGCTCCTGGATGAGGTTCGGAACGGATCGGACCAGTACAGGAAACCCGCCACTCGGCCGGATTCCAGCGTCCTTAACGGCCCTCTTACGGCGACTCCGACGGCCTTGACACACCTCTTACGCCGCGCCGCGCCCGCCGTTCGGGTGATCATGGCCTTGCGCGGAACGGGCCGGTCCTCCCAGCCGGCCTCCGCAGCCCGCGCCAAGGCGTCAGGGATCGGTCGGCAACCCGTTAGCGGCCCGTCAGGAAGGGTGTCCGGGCGACGTCTCCCGCCTATCGTCCCGGCCATGGGAGACCGCACTCATGGGCACGGGGAAAGGCACGGTACCGGCCCGTCCGGCCCCGGGGCCGACGGTACCGCGGGGCGCCTCGCACCGCACGGGAACGAGATCGTCGACTGCGAGTGGGCCGCGGACCTGCGCACCGCGCAGCTGTGTGCCGGTTCCCTCCTCGGGCTGCTCGTCCTGGTGGACGCGGCGGCCGGTACGTTCACCGCCGCGCGTGCCGTTCTGTGGAGCGGGCTCGCCCTGCTGTTGTTCCTGGTCCTGATGCCTCCCCGCGTCACGGCGGGCGAGGGATGGCTGGCCGTACGGACCCTCAGGGGCACCCACCGGGTGCGTACCGACCGCCTGGTCGCCGCCCGTGTCACCGGTCACGCCTGCCAGCGCCTGCTCCTGCGGGACGCCCTGGGCGGGCAGGCCGAATGCGACATCCAGGTGCTGATCACCAACCCCGCCCTGTGGCACCGCCTCGACACGGACGCCCGGACATCGGCCGACGGGAAGCGCCACGCCCCTCGCCTGGCCGCGTTGCGCACGTTGTCGGACCGCATCGACCGCGAAACCGCGTTGGCCGTGTTCAAGGTCTCCGGGATGACGGCCGCGACCGACGAGCGCCCCGCCGCCTGAAACGGTCCGGGTGAGACCCGGCGCGGTTCGGCGGCGCCCTGAAGGGGTGCGGGGCCGTGTCCGATGTGCGGCCGCCACCGCGCGGGCGGGTCCAGCCGCAGCGGCGCCGCCGCACGCCGGTCCATCGCCGCCCCGCTCCCGAGCCGCACACCGGCACAGCCGGCGGAGCGCTCGGCCTGGCCGGGGTTGCGTGTGCGGCCGCGCGGGGCCCCGCACGGCCGAGGCGTGTCCGTGCCCCGGCGTCAGCCCGAGGTGTGTCCGTTCGCCAGGCCGGCCGTGTCCAGGGCGGCGCCCGCCTGGTCGGCGAGCGTCACCGCGACCAGCCGGGCCTTGAGCGAGGGAGCGCCGCCCGGTCCGGGGGTCATCATGAACCGTCCGAAGTAGTGCCCGTTTCCGTACGCGCGCAGTTCGATCCGGCCCTCGGGCCGGCCGGCGGCGTCGACGTCCCAGCGCCGGCGGCCGACCGCAACCGCGCCGTCCTGCTCCAGCCTCGGCGGCCGCCCCATGAGCGTGCCGTACTCGAAGCGGCAGGTGCGCAGGTCGAGCAGCTCGACCAGCTGACGCCGAACATGCTCGACCACCGCGTCGGCCGAGCTGGTGGTCCTGGCCAGGTCGGCCGTCTCATGGATACGCCGGAGGTGTTCGGCGTCGGTCACCGTCACCACCTCCAGCCGCCTGGCGTGGGCGGCCAGCTGGGAGACGATCAGGCCGACGGCCAAGAGCAGCACGGCGGTCTCGATGTCGTCCGTTTCGGTCATGGTGAACCGCTGGTACGGACGGGTGAGGAAGCTGTATCAGAGTGCGGCTGCGCCGCGGGCGAACCACACCGCAGCCGACAGTGACGCGACCGCGCCCGCGATCCGGTCGCCGACGGCCGCGACGGCGACGACCACCACGACCACCACGACCACCACGACCACCACGACCACCACGACCACCACGACCACCACGACCACCACGACCACCACGACCAGGATCAGGGGCCCCGTTGGTGTTCGACAAGCCGGTGCGGAACGGCACGGGGGCGAGGGCCGCCAGGAGCGGCCCCAGCAGCGCGGCGACCGCCGCAACCCGGTCCCGGAGCGCGAACCCGGTCATCTCTCCTCGGCTCCCGCGCTCATACGGCGCCTTGTGTGCTCTGCGCACCACGAGCCCGTGCCCTCTGCTCGCCGACGGCGGCCGGCAGGGAAAGGACCATGGTCAGTCCCCCGCCGGGAGTGTCCTCCGGCGTGAGTGTTCCGTCCATGGCCTCGGCCAGGCCCCGCGAGAGGGCGAGACCGAGGCCGAGGCCGGCGGTGTTGTCCGTGTCGCCCAGCCGCTGGAAGGGTTCGAAGATCCGCTCCCGGTCTTCGGCCGGCAGGCCGGGCCCCCGGTCGACGACCCGCACCTCGACCCGGTCGGCCAGGGCGCTGGCGCTGACGAGCGCCTTAGTCCCCGGCGGGGTGTGCCGGGCCGCGTTGGCGACCAGGTTGGCGATGACCCGCTCCAAAAGCGGCGGGTCGGCCAGGATCTCGGGGATCCCTTCCAGGTTCGCCGCCTCGACGCCGGTCGCATCTCCGAGCGCCGACGGCAGGACTTCCTCCAAGGTCGTGGGCCGCAGGTTCAGGGGGAGGGCGCCGGCCTGGAGGCGGCTGAGGTCGAGGAGGTTCTCCAGCAGCCGGTTCAGCTTGGCCATGGACTCGTCGGCGGTGGCCAGGAGTTCCTCGCGGTCCTCGTCCGAGAATGCGACATCGCGGCTGCGCAGCGAAGTGATGGCGGCCCAGCCCGCGGCAAGCGGGGTGCGCAGGTCGTGGCCGACGGCCCGCAGCAGGGCGGTGCGGAGCCGGTCTACGGCCTTGACCGGCTCTATCTCGGCGGCGGCTTCGGCCAGCCGGGCCCGCTCCACCGCCGACCCGACGTGCGCGGCGAAGGCGGCCAGCACCCGCCGCTCGGAGGAGGGGAGTGTACGGCCGCGCAGCAGTAGGTAGGAGCGGGAGCCGACCGGGACGGTGACCCCGTCGTACGTGCCGGGGCCGGGCGGCTGCTCGACAAGTTCCGCCGACTCCATGCCGAACGTCTCGCGCGTGCGCTCCAGCAGCGCCGGGATCGTCGCGCCGCCGCGCACGATCGTCCCTGCCAACGACGACATCGTCTCCGCTTCGGCGGCGGCCCGCGCCGAGCGCCGGGACAGTCTCAGCGAGCGGTCGACGACGGCCGCGACGGTGGCGGCGACGATCGCGAAGACGACGAGCGCCAGGAAGTTGTCGGTGTCGCCCAGCGTGAAGTGTCCTGTGGGCGGCACGAACCAGTAATTGAGCAGCAGGGACGCCGTGACCGAGGCGACCACGGCGGAGGTGACCCCGCCTATGCAGGCGACGCCCACCACGGTCAGCAGATACAGCAGCGCCTCGCTGGTGAGGTTGAGGGTGCCGCGTACCTGCTCCAGCAGCAGGGTGAGCAGTACCGGCAACGCGAACCCGGCAACCGGACCCGCGATCCGACGCCCGGTCGTGAGAGTGCGCCGCCGGGACGGCAGCAGCCTGCCCCGCCCGGCCCGCTCGTGGGTGACCATGTGGACGTCGATGTCGCCGGAGAGCGCGACGGTCGTCTCACCGATGCCCCGGCCGGTGAGAAACTGTTCCAGGCGGCCCCGGCGGCTGGTACCGAGCACCAGTTGCGTGGCGTTCTCGGCGCGCGCGAACTCCACCAGCGCGGTGGGCACGTCGTCCCCGACCACAGAGTGGTAGCTGCCGCCCAGATCCTCCACGAGCCCCCGCTGCCGGGCGAGCGAGGCGTGCGAGGCACCGGCGGCCAGCCCGTCGCTGCGGGCGACGTGCACCGCGAGCAGGTCACCGCCCGCCGACCGGTCCGCGATCCGGGCACCCCGACGGATCAGGGTGTCGCCCTCCGGCCCGCCGGTCAGCGCGACCACCACTCGCTCCCGGGTCTCCCACACCCCGCCGATACCGTGCTCGTTGCGATACGACTGCAGCGCCTCGTCGACCCGGTCCGCCACCCACAGCAGCGCCAACTGCCGCAGGGCGGTCAGATTGCCGGGCCGGAAGTAGTTGGCGAACGCGGCGTCGATCTTCTCGGGCTCACGGATGTTGCCGTGCGCCAACCGCCGCCGCAGCCCTTCCGGCGGGATGTCGACCAGTTCGATCTGCTGGGCGCGCCGTACGACCTCGTCGGGCACCGTCTCGTGCTGCGGCACCCCGGTGATCTTCTCGACGACGTCGTTGAGGGACTCCAGATGCTGGACGTCGACGGCGGTGAGGACGTCGATGCCCGCCGCCAGCAACTCCTCGATGTCCTGCCACCGCTTGGCATTGCGGCCCTCGCCGGGAATGTTGGTGTGGGCGAGCTCGTCCACGACCGCAACCTGCGGGCGCCGGCCGAGGACGGCGGCCAGGTCCATCTCGGGGAAACCCCCGCCCCCGTAGCCGCAGTCGAGCCGGCCGACGACCTCCAGTCCGTCGAGCATGGCCTCGGTGTGCGGCCGTCCATGGCACGCCACGAACCCGACCACCACGTCGGCGCCCCGCGCCGCCCTGCGCCGCGCCTCGTCGAGCATCCGGTAGGTCTTGCCGACCCCGGGTGCCGCCCCGAGGTAGACCTTCAGCCGTCCCGGCCGTACGTCGTTCATCGGGTCGTCTCAGAACCTCTCCGGGAACTTCAGAGCCAGGACGAGGTACCCGACCAGACAGCCCGCGACGATCAGGCCCACGACGTTCTCGATACTCACCGGCACTCAGCTCCTCGGGCTCCCGGGCCGGACCCGTCCCGTGCCGCTCCGGCCTGTTTTCCCTCACCAAAGCGTTTCTCCCGGCTGCCCGGCACTGTTTTGACACATCTCTGGTGCCGCGCCCGAGGACCTTGACGTGACGTTGACGGCGCGGCGAACCGTCCAGGGGTCAGCGGAACTCGGCGAGCGGTGGCCGTGGCCCCAGGACGGTCAGCGCGCCCGCCGCAGGCCGCAGGCCGCAGGCCGCAGGCCGCAGCGCAGGGGAGCAGATCGGCGAGGGTCGAACGGCCGGACCGCACCGACGCCGCGAAGTGCTGTCACTTGATGGCGATCAGCCTCCCCAGGGCGTCCCTGTACGCGCCGAGATACGCGTGGGCGCGACGGGCGCTGAGAGAGCCGCTCAGGCACTTGACGCCCTCATGACGCCAACTCAGGTTTCTTGACAGAGGTTTGACGCCTCTTACGGCCGGCCCGTATGGGAGCCGCAAATTCCTTTGCGAGCGCGGTGGTTCGAGCCTCGGGCGCGGTTAGATTCCCTGTCGGCCGCCGAAGAGGCCACGGGCGTCAGTGGCCTCACGGTTCCGGACCGATCGTCCGGAACCGGTCGAGGCGGCGCGGGGCGTGTCGAGGGGCACGCATCGGCGCACGGCGTTCTGTCGTCGTCCCACCGCCGACGTCCGTGCGCGCCCGCCGTGCGGGGCCGGGGCCCCCGGCCCCGCACGGCTCCTGCGGCCACTGTCATGTCGTCGACGAGACCCGAAGGTCCCCATGTTTCCCGCCGCTCGCGAGCAGGCCCCACCGTCCCGCCACCAGCGCCCGACGCGGCCCGGAGCAAGACCGAGTGCCCGACGGCGTGCCCCGAGCGGGATCTTCGAGCCCGCCCAGCTCGTCCGGTCCTTCCCCGAAGCGCTGCGCAAGCTGCACCCCAAAGTTCTGGTGCGCAAACCGGTGCTGCTCGTCGTCTCCGCGGGAGCGGTCCTGACCACACTGTCGGCTCTGTTCCACCCGGCGGTCTTCACCTGGGTCATCAGCGCCTGGCTGTGGCTGACGGTGATCTTCGCCAACCTCGCCGAGGCCGTCGCCGAAGGCCGCGGCAAGGCTCAGGCCGAGTCGCTGCGCAGGGCCCGTACGGACACGGTGGCGCTGCGCCTGCTGGACTGGCGCTGGGGCACCGATGTGCGCACCGCCCGCTCGGAGGCCGTCGCCGCCACCGACCTGAGACCGCTCGACGTCGTGCTGGTCGAGACGGGCGAGATGATCCCGGCCGACGGCGATGTCGTCGACGGGGTGGCGGCGATCGACGAGTCCGCCGTCACCGGAGAGTCGGCCCCGGTCATCCGCGAGTCGGGCGGCGACCGCAGCGGCGTCACAGGCGGTACGACGGTCCTTTCCGACCGGATCGTCGTGCGGGTCGGCGCCCGCCCCGGCCACAGCTTCCTGGACCGGATGATCGCCCTGGTCGAGGGCGCGTCCCGGCAGAAGACGCCGAACGAGATCGCCCTTAACATCCTGCTGACGTCGCTCACGATCATCTTCGTCCTGGTCGTGGTCACCCTGCAGCCGATGGCCTCGTACGCGGACGCCGCCCAGTCGACGACCGTGCTGGTGGCTCTGCTGGTCACGCTGATCCCGACCACGATCGGCGCCCTGCTCTCCGCGATCGGCATCGCGGGCATGGACCGCCTGGTCCAGCGGAACGTCCTGGCCATGTCCGGCCGGGCCGTCGAGGCGGCGGGGGACGTGGGCACCCTGCTTCTCGACAAGACCGGCACCATCACCCTGGGCAACCGCGAGGCCGCCGCCTTCGTGCCGATGCCCGGCGTCGACGAACGGCAGCTCGCGGACGCGGCCCAGCTCTCGTCGCTGGCCGACGAGACACCCGAGGGCCGTTCGATCGTGGTCCTCGCGAAGCACAGGCACGGGCTGCGCGAGCCCGCCGAGGGTGAGTTGGCGAACGCCCGCTGGGTCGCCTTCAGCGCACAGACCCGGATGAGCGGCGTCGATCTGCGCTGGGGCAACGGCGCGGTGTGCGCCATCCGCAAGGGCGCCGCCCAACAGGTGATCGAGTGGGTCGAGATGTACGGCGGCGAAGTCCCGTCCCAGGCACGGCACTACGCGGACTCGGTGGCCGCGTCCGGCGGGACGCCGCTGCTGGTGGCCGTGCACGACTGGAACGGCCCACGTGTCCTCGGCCTGGTCCACCTCAAGGACGTGGTCAAGGACGGCATCCGCGAGCGCTTCGCGGAACTGCGCCGCATGGGCATCCGGACGGTGATGATCACCGGTGACAACCCGCTCACCGCCCGCGCGATCGCCGAAGAGGCGGGCGTGGACGATTACTTGGCCGAGGCGACCCCCGAGGACAAACTCGCGCTGATCAGGCGCGAGCAGGAGGGCGGGAAGCTGGTGGCGATGACCGGTGACGGCACCAACGACGCGCCCGCGCTCGCACAGGCGGATGTCGGCGTCGCGATGAACACGGGTACGTCGGCCGCCAAGGAGGCCGGCAACATGGTCGACCTCGACTCCAACCCGACCAAGCTCATCGAGATCGTCGAGATCGGTAAGCAACTCCTCATCACCCGGGGCGCGCTGACCACGTTCTCCATCACCAACGACGTCGCCAAGTACTTCGCGATCATCCCGGCCATGTTCGCGAGCGCCTACCCCGGTCTGGGAGCACTCAACGTGATGGGCCTGCACAGCCCGACCTCCGCGATCACCTCGGCGATCATCTTCAACGCCCTGATCATCGTGGCTCTGATCCCGCTCGCCCTGCGCGGCGTCCGCTACACGCCCGCGTCGGCGCACGACCTCCTGCGCCGCAACCTGCTCGTGTACGGCCTCGGAGGACTGGTGCTGCCCTTCGTCGGCATCAAGCTGATCGACCTGTTGGTCTCCGGGGTGCCCGGCCTTGGCTGAGCCTCGCCCTCTGTTGTGGCACCCCGGCCGTCAAGGACGCATATGCGCACGTCAGAAGGGTGTAAGAGAACGAGAGTCGGGCTTGCCCCCGCTCTGCGGTACGGCTTCCATGGATGACGTGAACAGCGCCTGGCTTCTCTTCGACCGACCGCCGAGTCCCGCTCGGCCGTCCAGTCGTGCGCCGCGCTGTGCGGAAATGCCCGCGTCCGTGTCCCACTGACGCGTTCCGCATCCCCCGGGCGCCGTGACTCCCGTCCGGCGTCCCGCCCCGTTGTGTACCGCACGCCCACCGCCCCGCATCGGGGCCTGCGTCGCGTGCCGTCAACCCCGGATTGGATCATGTCCGACACCACTCTTTCATCCCGCACGGCCCTGGTCACCGGTGCCACGGCCGGCATCGGCTACGAGACCGCACGGCAGCTCGCCGAGCGCGGTGCCACCGTGCTGCTGCACGGTCGTACCGCCGAGGACGCCCGAGCCGCCGCCGACAGCCTCATCGCCACCGCCGGCATCGACGCCAACCAACTGTGCACGTACGCCGCAGACTTCGCACGTCTCGACGAGGTCGAGGCCCTCGCCCACAAGGCAGTCGCCGAGCACCCTCATCTGGACGTCCTCGTCAACAACGCGGGCATGGCCGCACCCGAGCGGCACACCGTCACCGCCGACGGCAACGAGATCGCCTTCCAGGTCAACTTCCTCGCCCACTACCTGCTCACCTGCCTGCTGGAGCCCGCGCTGACCAGCGACCCTGGCGGCCGGGTCGTCAATGTGTCCTCCTCCCTGCACCGCACCGCCTCCATCCAGTGGTCCGACCCGAACCGCGCCCGCCGCTACTCGCGCCTCGCCGCGTACGCCCAGTCCCAGCTGGCCCTGACGGTGTTCGCGGCGGACCCACGCGTCACCGCGGTCTCCGTGCACCCGGGCGTCTGCGACACCGCGCTGCTCCCGCTGTACGCCCACGAGGGCGTCAGTCCCGCCGAGGGCGCCGCGCATGTGGTCCGGCTGTGCGACCCGGCGGTCGAGATCGTCAACGGCGCCTACTACGACCGCACCGAGCGCGTGGACCCGGCCCCGGCCGCCACGGAGGACCGCACGGTGAAGCGCCTCATCAGACTCGCCGACCTCCTGGTCGGTCGCACCGCTTGAACCTCTGTCCATTTCAAGGGAGTTGACCCGAGTGTCGAAGCGCGCCCGCAAGAAGAAGGCCCGCCGCAAGAAGAAGGCGAACCACGGCAGCAAGGCCGGCCAGCGCTGATCCGACCGACAGGGACGGGCGGTTGCCCCACCCCGCACCAGGCCCCGCCCGCCCTTGTCCCCCACCGGCCACCCACGGGGCATCGATGATCGAACTCACGCGCTGCACGACCTCATTCACCCGCCGGTTCCCACCCGGTCTCCGGCCCGGCAGCCATCGGCCAGCATGTGCCGATCACGGGAGTCGGCCTCCCCCAGGTGGGCCGACCGCCCGGCCGAACCGCGCGTTGTCGCGGCCACCTGTGCGGGCCACGCCGTGCTGCGCGGCTCCCCGGACGCCCTCACCCCCGAACTTCGCGCCTCTGGCCGACCATCGCATGGACAAGCCCGCCCGTTTCCCGCCCGCGCCAGATGCGCGTTCGGCCGCCTCACCCCACGGGAGCGCATGATCTGGACTCTCCAGGCCACACCCCAACCCATGCGCTCACAGCGGCGTCACCGTCCGCCGCCTGGAGACGGCGGACGCAGTGCCCTGCGGCCCCTCGGTCCTGAGGCGTCCTGGATCACTGACACCTGGGGCGGACCGCCGGGGCTCGCCTGCACGCACTTCCGGGGCGCCCGCTACGGGGCCGTGGCCGTGTACACCGTGCCTGAAAACCGCCGTCACCGCCTGACTCTCGCCTGCATCACCGCCCTGTGCGGGGACATCACCGCTGGCGGCCACCTGCCCAGTTGGAACTGCTCACTCCACAACCGCCCCGGCCGCCTGCTCGCCTGGAACGCGGGCTTCCGCCTGGTCCGCGAGTACGTCCATTACGCGGACGGAAGCCCCTCCCGGCAGGAGCCCCTCGCCTATAGACAGGAAGATGAGGCCCGAAGCGCGCGAGAGCCACGAGAGTCCGTTGAGCAGCGCCGTATCCGACCCGACGCCGCCAACGGGCATCAGCCCGAGGGGGGACACGCCAGACGATACTTTCGAGTCCGTCCGAGGTCTTCCGTCCCGCTGTTCGCTGAATTCCGACGCCCCCCACACCCACATGGCGCCCGATATACCCTTCCTGCCCATCAGCGGATCGGACAGGGCGGGCGATACGCGAGGGCAAATTCGGCCCGGATTCGACCCGAACCATTTGTTCAACTATGAAACATATCCTCTGACCCGCGGAAATAGAGAGCGGCAGACGAGTCGGGCTGTACGCCGGGGACTGGTTCCAAAACGCTATGACCTGCACAAACGTGAAGGGAGGACGGCTCCGTGGCTACCTTGATGGCTACGTAAGGAGACGCCCCGCCCGGCACCGTCCGGACGGGGGTTCGTCGTTTCTCGGGGTTCAGACGGTCTGCTCGATGCGCTCGAAGATGTCCGAGTCCGTCTCCTGTTGCCAGGCCGGAAGGTCGACCCAGTCGGCGACGTACCCGGGCTTCGGCTCCTCGAAGTGCTTGAGCATCTGGGCAGTCCAGCAGATCGCGACGAAGCCGCCCTTCTGCTCACGGGTGAGCCGCGCGGCGTACCCTTCGCTGATCCTGATGAAGTCGCGCACCCGTCCGTACACGGCGGTGGCAGCCTCGCGCTCCCACTCCGGCGTCTCGTCCCACGGTGTGACGTGGCCGGGCTTCGGCTCACCGGGGTAGTGCCTGGTCACCCGACCTCGTCAACAGCAGCGATCACGCGATCGTTGCCACGTTCGAGGCCGTTTACCGGGGCATCATCCAGTACTACCAGCTTCCCGGAGACGTCTGCCGGCTGCACCGCCTGCGCTGGGTCATGGAACCGTCCATGCTCAGGCCCCTGCGGCAAAGGACCGTTCGACCGTGCCAAACGTGGCCAGGCCAGAGTCGACACGCCCAACGGGCCCCGAGTGTGCTTCGAGGCCCGCAGCGAACGGGAGAACAGGAAAACACTGGCGGCACGGTTCGGTGCGACTACCCTCGAACGGCAGCGGGCTGGAGCGTGAGATGAACGACACCGGCGACGCCCGTGACCTCCCCGATCCGGCGGCATCGACCACCGCGATGCCGCCAGCCGCCTACGGGGCGTCCCGGGCGGCCCTGCGGACAGCAGTGTCCGTCGGTTCTCTGCACCAGGGACAGCCGTAGGCGGGGCTGTTCGAGACCACCACCGGGGCCGGGTGCCGGTGCAACCGCCCGAGGCGGGATTCCGCTTCAGGGCCCGGCCTCGGTGTGTCACCCGTTCTCTCCCCGGCCTGACGGCAGCGCGCCGCACCGGGGCCGTCGAAGGGGTCAGTCGGTGTGCAAGGCCGCCTGCAGGGTGCGCACGGCCATGGTGATGGCGGCTTCGGCGGCGTGGGTCTCGCGCAGGGCGTTGAGCATCACGAAGTCGTGGATGATGCCCTGGAACCGCGCGGCGGTGACCGGGACACCGGCCTCGCGCAGCTTGTTGGCGTACGCCTCACCCTCGTCCCGGAGCACGTCGGCCTCGGCGGTGATGACCAGCGCCGGGGGCAGGCCGGTGAGCTGCTCGGTGGTGGCGCGCAGCGGGGAGGCAGTGATCTGGGCGCGGGCGGCCTCGTCGGTCGTGTACTGGTCCCAGAACCACTGCATGCCGTCGCGGCGCAGGAAGTAGCCGGTCGCGAACTGGTGGTAGGAGCCGGTGTCGAAACTGGCGTCGGTGACCGGGTAGAACAGCACCTGCTGGACCAGCGGCAGGCCGCCGCGCTCCTTGGCCATCAGGGTCAGCGCGGCCGACATGTTGCCGCCGACGGAGTCGCCCGCCACGGCCATGCGCGTGGCGTCGAGGCCCTTGGTGGCGCCCTGCTCGACGACCCATCGCGCGACGGTCCAGTTCTGCTCGATGGCGACCGGGTAGCGGGCCTCGGGCGACAGGTCGTACTCGGGGAACACGACCGCGGCGTTCGCGCCGACGGCCAGCTCGCGCACCAGGCGGTCGTGGGTGTGGGCGTTGCCGAACACCCAGCCCGCGCCGTGGATGTAGACGATCACCGGCAGGGTGCCCTCGGCGTCGGCGGGCTTGACGATCCGGGCCCGGACGCTGCCGGTGGGGCCCCCTTCGACCGTGATCCACTCCTCGTCGACGGCCGGCTTCTCGATCTCGCCGGACTGCACCTCGTCGACGCCCTTGCGCCCCTCCGCCGGGGGCAGTTCGAAGAGGTAGGGCGGGTTGGCGGTCGCCTCGGCGAACGCGGCTGCGGCGGGTTCCAGCACCGGCTGGACCGGCGCGAAGGCATCAGACATGCGGGGCTCCTGCAATTTCGTCGGGTACGTCAGTCGTTCCGGCACACGACGCGGATCGTCGCCAAGGGCACTCCGGCGCCGCTGATCTTCACGGTAGGGCCACCGGGGAAACGCCGGTTGTCCACAGGTGCACGCCTGATGTCCCACAGCGCACTGCCCCCTGTCCCGAGACGAGGCCGCCAACTGCCGTGACGCGCAGTGCGCTGCGAGCACCGTTCCAGTGCACGGACGGGACACACGACCGCGTCCGCCGCGCCTAGCGTCGGCTCGGCGGACGCGGTTCGCCCCGCCATCGAAAGCGAACAGGCACGCCGGCACCGCATCCCTGGTCCGCCGGTGCCAACGCGGCGGACATCGAAGACGCTCATCCCCGAGGGGGCCTGCAACGTGTGTGCAATGCCTGTCGGCGGACTGGTTCCCCAGGCCACCGACGACGCCGCGGAACTCGTCGTCCGCAACGCCAGAATCCATACCGGGGACCCGAGCCGCCCGCACGCCGAGGCGCTCGCCGTCCGGGACGGTGTCATCACGGTCGTCGGTGACGACAAGGACGTGGCCCCGCACATCGGCGCGGCCACGAAAGTGATCGACGCGCTCGGCCGGCGCATGGTCCCGGGCCTCAACGACGCCCATCTGCACGTGATCCGCGGCGGCCTCAACTACGTACTGGAACTGCGCTGGGACGGGGTTCCCACGCTGCGCCAGGGTCTGGCGATGCTGCGGGAACAGGCGGCGCGTACCCCGAAGGGCCAATGGGTGCGGGTGGTGGGCGGCTGGTCGGCCGAGCAGTTCGCCGAGCGGCGGCTGCCGACCGTCGCCGAACTGAACGCCGCCGCCCCCGACACCCCGGTGTTCGTGCTGCACCTGTACCAGTCGGCCGTCCTGAACCGGGCGGCGCTGAAGGCCGCCGGATTCGACAGGGACACGCCCGACCCCAAGGGCGGACAGATCGTCCGCGGCCGGGACGGCGAGCCGACGGGCATGCTGCTGGCCGCGCCCAGCGCCCTGATCCTCTACTCGACCCTGGCCAAGGCGCCGGCGCTCGAGGGCGGGGACCGCAAGACCTCCACCCGCCACTTCCTGCGCGAGCTGAACAGGTTCGGGCTGACCTCGGCGATCGACGCTGCCGGCGGCTTCCAGAACTTCCCCGACAACTACGCCACCGTCATCGAACTGGCCGAGGCCGGACAGCTGTCGCTGCGCATCGCCTACCACCTGTTCCCGCAGACACCGGGCCAGGAGATCGACGACCTCACCCGCTGGACGGAGACGGCCCGCCCCGAGGACGGGGACGAATGGCTGCGGCTGAACGGAGCGGGCGAGAACCTCACCTGGGCGGCGGCCGACTTCGAGAACTTCACCCAGCCTCGTCCGGAACTGGCCGCCGGTTACGAGGCGGAGTTCGAGAAGGCGGTGCGCCTGCTCATGGAGAGCGGGTGGGGGTTCCGACTGCACGCCACGTATGACGAGACCATCCGCCGGGATCTCGCGGTGTTCGAGAAGCTCGCCGCGGAAGGGCTCTTCCCGGCCGGGAACCGGTGGCTGTTCGACCACGCGGAGACCGTCTCCGCCGAGAGCCTGGACCGCATCGCCGCGCTCGGCGGCGCCATGTCCGTGCAGAACCGCCTGTCCTTCCAGGGTGAGGCGTTCGTACGGCGCTACGGTCCGGGCAGAGCCGCCGACGCCCCGCCGATCCGCGCCATGCTGGACCGCGGCCTCACCGTGGGCGCCGGCACCGACGCCACCCGGGTCTCGACGTACAACCCCTGGGTCGCCCTGCACTGGCTGGTCAGTGGCCGCACCGTCGGCGATCTGGCCCTGCGCCCGCCGGCGAACCGCGTCGACCGGCAGACCGCGCTGGACATGTTCACCCGTGCCGGAGCGGCGCTCACCGGCGAGGACGACGTCAAGGGCGTGCTGCGGCCGGGAAGTTACGCGGACCTGGCGATCCTGTCCGGGGACTACTTCACCGTGCCCGAGCCGGAGATCGCGCACATCGAGTCGCTGCTCACCGTCACCGGGGGCCGGATCGTCTACGCCGCCGGCGAGTACGAGGGGCTCGACGAGGAACTTCCCCCGGTGAGCCCGGCCTGGAGCCCGGTGGCCCACTTCGGCGGCTACCAGGCATCCCGCCGGGCGGCCGGCGCCGGCGCCCGCCAAGCGGCGTCGCTCGGCGAGGTCGTCGCCGAATCGGAGCAGCACCGGCAATGGCGTGCCGCGCGCGGTCTGACCCCGGACATCGCGACCACACCCTTCGATCCCTGCTTCGTCCTCTGAACTCCCGGAAGGAGCCAGGCACTTGAGCCGCCCCTTCCGGGACACCAGCCACCGGCTCCATCCGCCGGACGGCACCACCCCTCGCCCCACGGCCCGGACAGCGGTCCGCGCCGTCCCTGCCCAGAAAGGCTCCCACCATGGTCAACATCGCTGAGGTCACCCCCGCCCCCAGCCCCGACCTGCTCACCCCGGACAACTGCGCGGTGCTGTTCGTCGACCATCAGCCGCAGATGTTCTTCGGCGCCGGCAGCGGTGACCGGACCGCGATCATCAACGCGACCGTGGGCCTGGCGAAGGCCGCCAAGGTGTTCGACGTGCCGGTCGTGCTGAGCACCGTCGCCGCCGAGTCCTTCTCCGGCCCGATCATGCCCCAGCTCCCGGACGTCCTCCCCGAGCAGAAGATCATCGACCGCACCACGATGAACGCCTGGGAGGACGTCGCCTTCGTCGACGCCGTCAAGGCAACCGGCCGCGAGAAACTCGTCATCGCCGGCCTGTGGACCGAGGTCTGCGTCGTCCTGCCCGTGCTCTCCGCCCTCGCGCAGGGCTACGAGGTCTACGTCGTCACCGACGCGTCCGGTGGTGTCAGCCCGCAGGCCCACGAGCACGCGATCCAGCGCATGGTCCAGGCCGGGGCCGTCCCGGTCACCTGGGTGCAGGTGCTCCTGGAGCTCCAGCGCGACTGGGCCCGCGGCGAGACGTACGAAGCGGTGACCGGCGTGGTGATGGAGAACGGCGGCGCCTACGGCCTCGGCATCGTCTACGCGCAGACCGTCATCGGCGCCCACGCCGCAGGCTGACCCTCACGGCACGCGACGACCGCGAACAGGCTGGAACACGATGGACGCTGGACTGTTGGTCCTCCGGCTGGTGGTGGGGCTGCTCATCGCCGGACACGGAGTGCAGAAAGTGAGCTTCCGACTCGGAGGCAACGGTGTGGCGGGCGGGACCGAGGAGTTCCGCCGCGACGGATTCCGCGGCGGCCGGCTCACGGCTCTCACCGCGGGAGCCAGCCAGATCGGTTCCGGCCTGTTCCTGGCGGTCGGCCTGCTCACGCCCCTGGCCGCGATGGCCGCCATGGGCGTGATGACGGTCGCCGCCACGGTCAAGTGGCCCAAGGGCCTGTGGGTGCAGAACGACGGCTACGAGTACCCGCTGGTCCTCGTTGCCGGGTGTGCGGCGCTGGCCCTGACCGGGCCCGGCCGGTGGTCCCTCGACCACGCGCTGGGGCTCGACCCGTGGCCGCTGTGGGTGTCCGGAGCCGCGATCGCGGTCGGCCCCGTCAGCGGGCTGCTGACCCGCCTCGTGCTGCACCGTGCGCCCGCCGCGTCGGAAGGGAAACGCCATGCGCAGGCTGCTGACTGACGCGTTCCACACCCTCGTGCCGCCCCGAGGGGACCGCCACGGCCCGCTGCCACCACTGCTGCTGACGCTGACCGTGGTCACCGGTCTGGTCGACGCCGTGAGCTATCTGTCCCTTGAGCATGTCTTCGTCGCCAACATGACCGGCAACGTGGTCTTCCTCGGCTTCGCGCTGGCGGGCGCCGAGAGCCTGTCCGCGCTCGCCTCTGTCGCCGCGCTGGCGGCGTTCCTCCTCGGTGCGCTGGCCGGCGGGAGGCTCGGTACACGTCTCGCGGCGCACCGCGGACGCCTGCTGCGGACGGCCACGGCCGTGGAGACGCTCCTGGTCGCCGTCGCCTCAGCCGCTGCCGCGGTCACCGGCGGCCGGGTCACCACCGCCGTCCTCTACGCGCTGATCGTGCTCCTGGGGCTGGCGATGGGACTGCAGAACGCGGTCGCCAGGCGGCTCGGTGTCCCCGACCTCACCACGACCGTCCTGACGCTGACCCTCACGGGGCTGGCAGCGGACTCCACCTCGGCGGGCGGCGCGGCGCCGAGGCCCGGCCGCCGGATCCTGTCCGTACTGGCCATGCTGCTCGGCGCCCTCGCCGGAGCCGCGCTCGTCCTGCACGGCCATCTCGTCCTCACGCTGGGCCTCGCCCTGCTGCTCCTGGCGCTCACGTCCGTGGCGACGCACCTGCTGTCCCGCACCGACGCCGCCTGGACCCGGCCGCCGTCCTGATTCACCGCACGTCATCCCCGGAGGTACGTCATGACCATCAGCTCCCAGGCCACCGGCAGCCAGCCGTGGCTGCATCAGAAGGGCCCCGTCATCCAGGAGTTCGGAACCGTCAAGCAGTTCCCCGTCGCGCTGTCCTACGAGGCGCGCATGTACTCCTGCCAGCGCCTGAACCAGATGCTGGCGGACACCCAGATCCTCTACGGCCTCTACAAGAAGCACCACTGGATCATGCGGGGTGCGACCTTCTATCAGCTGCATCTGCTGCTGGACAAGCACGCCGGGGAACAGCTGGAGCTGGTCGACACCCTCGCCGAGCGGGTCCAGACCCTGGGCGGCGTCGCAGTGGGCGATCCCCGGCACGTCGCCGAGATCACCTCGATCCCGCGCCCGCCGGACGGTGTGGAGGGAGTCCCGGCGATGCTGTCGCGGCTGCTCGAAGCCCACGAGACGATCCTGACGCAGGCCCATGACGCCGCCGCCCGTACCGCCGAGCTCGGCGACGACGGCACCAACGACCTGCTGGTCTCCCAGATCATCCGCACCGGCGAACTGCAGGCCTGGTTCCTCGCGGAGCATCTGGTCGACACCCCGCTGGTCCGCTCCTGAGGAGCTGCTGAGCCTGCCGTACCCCGGCGGCCGGGGTACGGCAGGCTCAGCAGCCCCGGTGTCTCAGACGCAGCTCTCCTGAGGCGCCCGCAGCGCACGCCACTCGCTCGGGGACATGCCGTACGCGGCACGGAAGGACCGGCTGAAATGGGCGGGGTTGACGAACCCCCAGCGCATCGCCACCGCCGACACGGTGGGGCTCACGCTCCCCCGGCGGGCCAGCTCCCGGCTGCACTCCTCCAGCCGACGGCGCTGGATCCAGCGGCCGACGGTCGTGCCGTCCCGCGCGAAGATCTTGTGCAGGTAGCGCACCGAGATGTGGTGGGCCGCGGCGATCGCCTCGGGCGCGAGTTCGCTGTCTCCCAGGTTCTGGTCGATGAAGTGCCGGATCCGCTGGGCCAGGGCCCGGCGCGCGCTGTCCGGGTCGGCGTGCCGGGGCTCCGTGCGCTCCGCAACGAGCGTCGTCAGGAGGTCCGCCACGTTCCCCGCCAGCAGTTCGCCGACGCCCTTCGCGCACTGCGGGGCCGTCCGGGCCAGCGAGGCCAGGAACGGCGGGAGCAGCGCCCCCACACCGGAGTCGCTGCGCAGCTCGGTGGCGGTGATGACGTCCAGGTCGTCCTGCGCCACGTGCAGTGCGCGCCGGGGCAGCTGGAAGACGCGCCGGGTGGACCGGTCGGCGCTGTCCAGCAGATACGGGCGCGCGGTGTCGCAGACCACCAGGCTGCCGGGCGTGAGCCGGGCCTGCCGGTCGTCCTGCTCGATCACCGCCGTACCGGCCACCTGCTGAGTGATCATCACGGAGCCGCCCTGTCCGCCCTCGCGGTCGATCAGGCGCCGGCTGCGGACGACCCGCTCGGGATCGGCCTCCACGGTCGACAGCCGCAGACAGCCCAGGCTGTCGGTCGCGATCCGGCCGTGGAACGGAGCGCCGCTCAGGGCCGTGACGTTCACCGGCACGAAGGCACGGGTGACGAGTTGGTTCCAGTACGAGAGCTTCTCCGCGTCCGGAACGGCGTCGGTACTCGCGATCAGGCTCATCGGGCGCTCCGATCAGGTCGGCCGGCGGCTACTCATTCAGCGTCGGCCTTCGCGTGAACCGTGAGGTAAGTCATCTGACCGACGAAGCGCGGTGCAGTCGCCCCGCGCCACGTTTGCGCAGCTGCGAGGCGCCGCCTTGCCCGCACCGGCACGGGCGATGTCCTGCCCGTGCACCGCTCGCGGCGCCGCGGCGGGCCGGCTGCCGGCAGGCACTACGGTGTGGGGTCACGGACGGCGTCACGTACGCGCCCTTACGTGCTTCGAGGAGAATCCGTGCCCGAGGATGCAACACCGCCGAAGCCCGTACTGGAGCCATCGGCGCGGGATTTCCTCAGCACGCTCGGGAACGGCGGTCTGCCCTGGGGGCCGGACCCGGCTGCGGCGCGCAATGCCTTCGCGGAGCTGCAGGAGAATCCGGTCGACGACCCGGAGACCGAGGACGAGTGGCTGACCCTCGCGGTGGGGCCCGTCGCGCCGGTCCGGGTACGGGTGGTCCGGCCCGTCGGCAGCCGGGAGGAGCGACTGCCCGTGATCCTCTATCTGCACGGACCGGGATGGGGTTTCGGCGACGCCCGCACCCACGACCGTCTGGTCCGCCAGCTCGCCCTCGGCGCGGACGCGGCCGTGGTGTTCCCCGAATACGCCCGGCCGCCCGAGGCCCGCTATCCGGTCGCTCTCCTGCAGGCTTACGGGGTGGCGGAGTGGATCACCGCCGAGGGCAGTGCGGCGGCCCTGGACGGCACCCGGCTGGCGGTCGCCGGCGACGGCGCCGGGGGGAACCTGGCCGCCGCCCTCACCCTGCTGGCCCGGCAGCGCGGCGCCGTCCGCCCGCTCTGCCAGGTGCTGCTCTGCCCGGTCACCGACGCGGCCCAGGACACCCCTTCCTACGACGAGTTCGCCGACGGCTACGTCCTCGGCAGAGACGCGATGCGCCGGTTCTGGGACCTGTACACCGTGGACCACGCCCAGCGGGCCGAGATCACAGCCTCGCCGCTGCGGGCCACGTCCGGGCAGCTCGCCGGGCTCCCGCGGGCCCTGATCGTCACCGCCGAGGCCGACGTGCTGCGGGACGGGGGCGAGGCGTACGCGGCGGGACTGCGCGCCGCCGGGGGCAGCGCGACGTGCGTGCGCTATCACGGCGCCCCGCACGGCTTCATGGTCCTCGACTCGCTGCGGACCACCGACGCGGCCCGCGCCGCCCTCATCCAGACCACCGACACCTTGCACATGGCGCTGCACGCCTCCGCCCCCAGGGGCTGACGCTGTCATCGGGGACTGACCCCCGCCTCGACTGGCTCATTGCAGGGGACGCAACGTTACGATGGCCGCGAACCCGGTCGAACGGGGTGTCGGGGCGGGCCAGGGCTGGGGAGGCACACGGTGGTGTCCGGTATCGCGGTTCCACAGTTGGTCGGGCGCAATGCCGAGCAGGAGATCCTCGCCGAGGCCCTGGCTTCGGTACCGGACCTCGGCTCGGCGGTGCTGCTGCGCGGCGGGGCGGGCATCGGGAAGACGGCACTGCTGGACTGGGCGGCGGCCCGCGGGGAGCTCGACGGTCTGCGGGTGCTTCGGGTCACCGGATCCGAGACGGAGTCCCGGCACGCCTTCGCCGCGCTGCACCAGGCGCTGTGGCCGCTGATGCCGTTCGCGCAGGAACTGACCGCCACCCAGCGGGCCGCCCTGGAATGTGCGCTCGGGATCACCGAGAACGCTCCGCCCACCGGGTTCATCCTGTCCGCCGCCGTATTCCGGCTGATGGAGCTGGCCGGCAGCCGGCAGCCGCTGCTGCTGGTCCTGGACGATCTGCACTGGGTGGACCCGTCGAGTGCCGCCGTGCTGGCGTTCGTCCAGCTCAGGGTGCGGCAGATCCCGGTCGCGATCGTCGGCGCCATGCGGGCCGACGGCTCCCGCGTCGACACCAGCGGCGCCCAGGTACTCGATCTGTCGCCGCTGGACGACGACAAGGCGCTGGCGCTGCTCGACGAACGCCGCCCCGACCTGTCACCGGAGGCACGCCGGCAGGTGCTCGCGGACTCGTCCGGCTACCCGCTGGCCCTGGTCGAACTCCCCTCGCGGCCCCGGGGCGTCGACGGGACGACCGGGGCGCTGGACGGTGCGCTGGCCGACCGGCTGGAGCGCGCCTTCGGCAGCCAGCTGCGGGACCTGGCGCCCGGGGCACGCCAGATCCTGCTCGTGGCGGCCCTCGCCGGTGCGGGCCTGCGCACACCGGACCTGCTCTCGGCGGCCTCCGCGGTCTCCAGTGCCGCGGTGACCTCCGACGACCTGGACCTGGTGGCCGGAAGCGGGCTCGCCGCACCGGATCCGGTGACCGGCTCGCTGGCCTTCCGGCACCCGCTGGTGCGCGCCGCCCTGATCAACACCGTCGGGCCGGCCGTGCTGCGCCGCGTGCACGCCGTGCTGGCGCGGACGATCCCCAGCGACGACGCGCGTCACCTCACGCATCTGGCCGCCGCCGCGCAGGCACCCGACGACGAGGTCGCCGCGCTGCTCGACGCCGGGGCCGAGCGGACCCTGCGCCGCGGCGGTGACGCCGAGGCCGCCTTGATGCTGGCCCGTGCCGCGGAGCTGGGCACCGACCCGGACGCGCGGGCGCGCCGGCTCACCGACGCGGCCGCCGCGGCGGCCCGGGGAGGGCGCGCGGAACTCGCCGAGCAATTGCTGCACGCCATCGACCGCGACCGGCTGAGCCCGCCGCACCAGGCGGTCTTCATCTTCACGCTGTCCTACGTCCACGAGAAGCTGTACGCGGATTTCTCGATCCCGTTGCGGCTGTATCCGCAGGCCCTGCAGACGCTGCGCGCGCTGGCCGACCAGCCGGCGATGGAGCCCGTCCGGGAACTGCTCCAGTTCAAACTGATCTTCGTCGCCGTCTACACCGGCACCATCACGCTCTGGGAGGAGACGGACGCCGAGCTGAAGCGGGCCTACGAACTGCCCAGGCTGTGCGGCGACCTGTCCCGCGACCCGGCACGCACGGCGCACCACGGTGCCCGACGTTTCGCGGAGTTCGTCGCCTCGCTCACCCCGGACGAGGAGGTGCAGAAGGCGTGGCTGCTGCTGTGGTGCGCGTCTGCCGTCGACTCCTTCGGCGAGCACGAGGCGTTGTGGCGGAGGATCAGGGACCGGTCCCCCAACTTCACGACCGCGTACATCGACACGCTGGCGGTCGATGACGACAACCTGCGCGGCCGCTGGGACCGAGCCCTGGCGACGGCAGCGGAAGGCGTGGCGCGCAGCCAGGAGCATGGCAATCTGCTCAGCCTGCGGTCCTTCACCGTGACGAGCGCGTATGTGCACGGCGGCCGGGGCGACACCGCCGCGCTGGCCGCCGTCGAGGACGCACTCGGCCCCTGGCGTGACGACGCCCCGGTTTTCGCCGCCAACCAGTGGCACACCGCGAAGGCCCTGTGCGCCTTGGGCCACGGCGACTACGAGACGGCGTACGCGCTGGCGAGTTCGATCACCGCACCCGGTGAATTCCCGTGTACGGCAGAGCAGTTCCAGCGGGTCTTTCTCATCCTGGTCGACGCGGCGATGCACTCCGGACGGGTCGCCGAGGCCCGCCGTCACGTCGCGGCGGGGGTGGCGGCGGACATCGGCACGATCTCCGAGCACCACGCCTTCGTCCTGGCCGCCGCCGCGGCGCTGAGCGCTGAAGAGGACGAAGTCGGCGCGGCGTGCGAGGCGGCGTACGCCGTCCCCGGCAGCGAGAAGTGGCCCTTCGAGCTGGCCCGGGTCCGCCTGGCGCACGGCACCTGGCTGCGCCGGCGGCAGAGTCGCAGCGAGGCACGGGACCAGCTGATGGCCGCCCTGATCGTCTACCGCGGGCTCAAGGCCGAGCCATGGATCCGCAGGACCACGGAGGAACTGCGGGCCGCCGGATACACCCTGGCTGAGGAGCCGGTGCCACCCGCCGAGACCGAGTCTCTGACGGCGCAGGAGCGCCGCATAGCGGAGCTCGCCGCGAAGGGCCTGTCGAACAAACAGATAGCCGCGAGGCTGCAACTGTCACCGCGCACGGTTGGCTCGCACCTCTACAAGATCTTCCCCAAGCTCGGTGTGGCGTCCCGGGCGGCGCTCGCCGACGCCCTGCGCCGGCGAGCCTGAGAAGTTCCGTCGACGGTTCACGCTGGTTTGCGGAGGGCGTCGGCCAGGCCCCCGCGTGAGGTGACCCCCAGCTTGGGGAAGATCTTGTACAGATGGGCGCCCACGGTGCGCGGCGAGAGCCGCAGCCGCGCACCGATCTCCTTGTTCGTCAGCCCCTTCGCGGCGAGTTCGGCGATCCGCCGCTCCTGCGCGGTGAGGGCCGCCGGGCCCTGCGTCGCCGGCGTCTGCGGCGCCGACGCCGGTTCATCGGCGATGTCGTAGCCACCGGCGCGCAGTTCCTCGGCGGCCCGGCGGATCCATGGCTCCGCCTTGAGCCGGGTGAAGGCGGCGTGCGCCTGAAGGAGCTGTTCCCTGGCCTCCTGGCGGCTGCGGCCGCGGCGCAGCCAGGTGCCGTGCGCCAGGCGGACCCGGGCCAGCTCGAAGGGCCACTTCTCGCTGCCGGGGACGGCGTAGGCCGCCTCGCATGCCGCGCCCACCTCGGCGTCATCGGCCGTGAACGCGCGGGCGGCGGCCAGGACGAAGGCGTGGTGTTGGGAGATGGTGGCGATGCCCGTGTCCTCACCGGCCCGGACATGCAGGCGGGCCTGGTCGATCAGGCCGATGTGCACGGCGGACTCGACCAGGGTGAGGAAGACGTACTGGAACTGGACCGCCTCGGGCGGAAACTCCCCGGGCGGGGTGATGGCCGCGGCCAGATGATAGGCCCCCTCGTAGTCCCCGAGGCTCAGCCGGCACAGCGCCCGCGCGGCGCCCAGCTGGTGCTCCACGAACAGCGGCGCTGCGCCCCGGCTGTAGGGGCCGAGGGAGCGGCCGAGTTCCTCCAGGGCGGCGGCGTCACCACGGCCGGCGTGTACGTAGCCGGTGATGACGAGGAAGGCGAGGCTGTTCAGGAGATTGGCGCGCTCGCCGGCCTCGGCCGCGCCCTCCTGGCTGATCCGCAGGCAGCGGTCCCAGTGGCCGCGCAGGACATCGTCGTGGGCCGTGCACAGCCCGAGGAAGGCCAGCGTCGCGTCCGGGGCCTTCGCGGCGATGCGCTGCCACAGCCCGTCGTAGTCCCCGAACGCGTCGATCGCGACCGCGGACCACAGCAGCGGCCAGATCGCCTCCCCTTCCGGCTCGGACTCCAGAGCGGCGACCAGGTCGGCGAAGCGCCGGGCGCCGTCGTGTGCGCCGCGGGCCGGGTCGCGCCACAGGTCGGCGCAGAGCCTGAGCTGTTCGGACCCCCACTCCAGGACCGGCTCGATGTCGGTCCACAGGTGCCTGCAGCCGGTGTACGTGGCGGAGAAGATCGCCTTGTAGAGGAAGATCTCCCGGATCGCCGCCGCCCACGGCGCGTTCCCCGCCTCGCCCAACTCGCGCAGGGCCTTCGGGAAGAGCTGCATGGTGATGGAGTAGTCGGCGTGCAGCAGCGCGCGCAGGTAGGAGAGCGTGTAGGCGTACAGGACCTCGTGTGCCGGGCTCAGTTCGTCCCGTTCGACCAGGCCGATGAGCCGCTCGGCGAGTTCCGGACGTCCGCCGCGCGTAGCCGCGACGGCGGCGTCGGTCAGGCGCCGGTTGCGCGCGGCCGGATCGGTTCCCAGCTCTGCGGCCCGGGCCAGCATCACGGCGGCCTCCGCCGCACCTTGGCGGCGCATGATGCGCATCGCGGCCTCGTCGAGGAGGGCCGCGACCGTGTCGTCCGGGGGGAGCGTGGCGGCGGCCAGATGCATGACGTGGCGCGGGTCGTCCTCGGGGAGGGCGGCGGACAGGGCCGCGTGCGCCTGGCGCAGTTCGGCCCGTGGTGTGCTGTTCAGCAGCGCCTCGCGGACCAGCGGATGGCGGAAGGTCAGCGCGGCGGTCACGGGGTCCGGTGCGGCGAGTCCGCTGCCCGCGACAACGTCCCGGTCTTCCGCGGTCACCGGCGTCCCGGCGACCTCGGCCGCGCTGTGCACCAGGTCGGCAGCATGGGCACCCGCACCGGCGAGCACGGTCAGCAGCAGCACCCGCCGTGCCCCGGGCGTCAGCTGCCGCAGCTGACGCCCGAACGTCCGCTCCAGGCGTTCGGCGAGGGGGATGCCGCCCACCGGACGGCCACTCCCGCTCTCCTTGAACAGATCGGGCGGCAGTTCGACCAGGGCGAGCGGATAGCCCGCCGAATGCTCCACGACCTGCCGCCGGCCCGGCGTGGAGAGCTCCGGGCGACGCTCCGCCAGCAGCTCAAGAGCCTGCTCCTCGTCCAGCGGCGGCAGGTTCAGCACCCGCGCCCCCGCGGTGTCCACCCGCGTCCCGTCCGGCCGCGCGGCGCCGACCATGGTGATCGGCGCCGGGCCGAGCCGGCGCTGGACGAACGCGAAGACTCCGGCGCTCGACGCGTCGACCCAGTGCAGGTCGTCCACGATCAGCAGCAGCGGCTCCCGGGCCGCCGCCGACTCAAGCAGCGTCAGTACAGCGACGGACACGACGGACGCGCTCGGCGGTGCGGCGTCCGCCATGCCCAGCACCCGCTCCAGCGCGCCGCGTTGGGCGGCCGTCAGTTCGTCGGCGAGCGGCATCAGCGGCCAAGTCAGCTGGTGCAGTGCCGCGAACGCGTGCTCCGACTCCGTCTCGACGCCCGTCACCCGAAGCACCCGCGCGCCCTGGCGGTCCCCCTGCTCGGCCGCCCAGTCCAGCAGCGCGGTCTTGCCGATTCCCGCCGCTCCGCGCACCAGCACCGCGGTGCCGGCGGACGATGTCAGCGCCTCCGCCAAGATCTCCTGCTCGGAACTACGGCCGACCAGCCGCGCACCCGTCGCCTCAGCCATCCCTGCCCCTCACATCCGGCGCTGCGGACGGCACCCGAACGGCCCGCCGTGCAAGAGCGCGTTCATGGGGGGCGGGGCTGTGCCACAGAAAGACTGGCGTGAGTGTAATAGGCGTAACGGTTCTGCAGAGAGCCGGTGGAGCCCCTGTTCAGGGCCTGCCCGAAGCGGAGGCCCCCACGAGGACGGTGCCGAGGGCGGCGCCCAGCTGGGCTCGCGTGGTGATCCCGAGTTTCGGGAAGATCCGGTACAGGTGCGAGCCCACGGTGCGGTGCGACAGGAAGAGGCGGTCCGCGATCTGCCGGTTGGTGAGCCCCTCGGCCGCCAGGTTCGCGATCTGCAGTTCCTGCGCGCTGAGCGTCTCCCGTACCGGCCGCGTGGAGCTCCCGCTGCGCTCACCGGCGGCCCGCAGCTCCTGGCGGGCCCGCTCGCTCCAGTGCCGGGCGCCCAGGGCGTCGAAGCGGTCCCGGGCCGCCCGCAGCGACTCCCGTGCCCGGGCGGCCCGGTGCCGGCGCCGTAGCCAGACGCCCTCGGCGAGGAGGAGCCTGCCGTGGTAGGGCGGCCAGGGCGGCACGTCCTCCGCGAGGGCGTCCTTGAACAGCTGCTCGGCTGTGTCGTCGGGGGCGAGGACCGCGCGGACGTAGGCCCGGCACATGCGCAGCATCGGCGAGGGGAGGCGCTGCGCCATCTCTTCCAGACCGCCGAGGATCACCTGGGCCTCGTCCTGGCGGCCGAGGTGGCGCGCGGCGTCCGCGAGGTCGGGTGCCGCGTGCCAGCGCATGTCGTGGAAGGCGGGATCGGACGGCTCGTAGAGGCGGCGCAGCAGCGCGAACGCCTCCTCGTACCGTCCCGCGGACAACGCCGCCACGCCTCGGGCGTGCTGCAGCGCGCAGTGCATGAACCCGACTCCCTTCAGCAGCGGGCTCGCCAGTCCCTCCAGCGCCACGGCCTCCGCCTCGGCGCTCTCCCCACGCTGGGCGGCCAGCATCGCCAGGTCGGCGTTGGCGGAGAGCACCCAGAACGAGTCGCCCGTCTCCTCCGCCAGCCGAGCGGCCTCCTTAGCCTCGGTGCGCACCAGGTCCCACTCGCCCGTCCAGATCCGGCCCCAGTTCCCGGCGCCCAGCACGCGGGCGAGCAGCGCGAGTTGTCCGGAGTCCCGGCAGGCGGCGGCCGCGGCGCGGACGTATCCGGATGCCCGGTGGTAGTCGCCGAGGATCACGGCGGCGCTGGACAGGAAGTGTGTCATCGGCCCGCGCGCCCGCTCGGGAGCGATGCCGGCCGTACGGGTCAGCACCTCGCGGCCGTGCACCTCGGGCTGCGCGAAGGCGAGGATCCCGAGGCGGCGCGGGTCGTCCGGGTCGAGTCCGATGGCGGGCACCGCGTCGGCCACGGCCTGCCGTACGTCCGGTGCCGCACAGGCCCACCAGCAGCGCGAGGCGGCCCGCCACAGCAGGTGCACGGCGAGGGTGGTGTCACCGGCCTCCCGGGCGTCGCCGGACTGCTCGACCAGCGCCCGGATCCGTCTGACATCACCCAGGAGGCCGGGCGCGACGACCTCCTGCACTGCCGCCAGCCGGCCCGACTCGACCGGCCCCAGCAGCCGGGTGTCAGCCTGCGCGGCAAGGTCGGCGGCATCGCTGCGCCGCCCGACCTCGCAGGCCAGCTCGGCGGCGTGGAGCAGCAGCGAGGTGCGGCGGGTGCCGCTCTCGGCGAGGTCCGCGGCCCGGCGCAGACCGGTGACAGCGGACATCAGCGCGCCCCGCGAACGGCACCGGGTGGCATAGGCCTCCAGCCGTACGGCCATGTCCTCGTCGGTGCCCAGCACGGCCGAGGCACGGTGCCACAGCTCGCGGTCGGGAAGGTCGGTGAGCTGGTCGGCCAGGGCGGTGTGGGCGTCGAGCCGGACCGTCAGCGGGGCGCGGGAGTAGATGGCGGAGCGCATCAGCGGGTGAAGGAACCTCAGCCCGGTACGGGCGAGTTCGACGAGGTCGGCGTCGAGGGCTTCCTGCAGCTCGGGCGTCCCGACCTCGCGCCGGGCGACGGTGCTCGCGGCGGCGAGCAGGCGCCCCGTGTCACAGGTGACGTCGGCGGCGAGCACTGTCAGCAGCACCCGGGCCGCATCGCCGAGTTGTGCCGTGCGGGCCGCGAACGCCGTCTCCAGACGGGTCGTGAGCGGCATCATCTCCTGGTCCACGGCCGAGCCGTCCCACACGCGCGGCAGCTCGACCAGGGCCAGCGGACTTCCCGCGGCCTCGGCGAGCAGCCGGTCCCGTACCGGTGCCGCGAGCGTCGGTGCGGTCGAGTCGAGCAGGGCTGCGGCGGACTCGGCGTCCAGCGGCCGCAGATAGAGCTCGGGCAGGCCGGTGCGGCGCAGCGGGTCGGTGAGGCTCACGGTCCTCGTGGTGCCCATCGCGAAGACCCGCTCTCCGCCGATCCGCCGCCCGATGAAGGCGAGCACGTCGGCGGACGGGGTGTCGATCCAGTGCACGTCGTCGAAGAGGGCGACGACCGTCCTGTCGACCGCCGCGTCGGTGATCAGCTCAAGCGCCGCCAGCGCGACGGTGTACAGGTCGGCCGGTCCGTCCTCCTGACCGAACGCGCGCCGAAGGGCGAGGCGTTGCAGTTCCGGAAGCCCGGCCGTCCGGTCGAGGAGCGGGTGCAGGGCCTGGTGCAGGACCGCGTACGCCAGCTCGCACTCCGACTCGACGCCGGCTGCTGTGATGATCAAGGCGTCTCGTGCCACGGCTTCCCGCCGGAGGGCGTCCAGCAGTGCGGTCTTGCCCATTCCGGCCTCGCCCCGCACAACCAGTGAGGATCCGCGCCCGGCGGCGGCCTCGTCAAAGAGGCGCCTCAGTTCGGCGAGCTCGGGGTCGCGGCCCATGAGCGGCTGCGCTGTCGTCATGCACACCATTCTTCGGACGCGGCAGGGGCATGACGTAGGTCAGTTGACTTATGGCGTCCTTGAGCTGCGTTCGCCGCTTCCTCCGGGAGTCCGCGCCACCGGCCGACCGACCGGGTCGGTGGGGGCGAGGGAGCGGCGGTCGGCCTCGGTGAGTCCGCCCCACACCCCGTAGCGCTGGCCGCAGGCGACGGCGAAGCGGGCGCACTGCGTACGGACCGGGCAGGCCGCGCACACCGCTCGTGCGGTGCTCTCCCGGTGCCGGCGGGCGCTGCCGCGTTCGCCGGGCGGCGAGAAGAAGACCGAGGTGTCCATGTCGCGGCAGGCGGCCAGGGACTGCCACTTCCACACGGCCAGCAGGGGCACGACGACCACCTTCGGAGGCTTCCCCCCGGTCGGGAGCGGTGTCGTGTCGGGCGTCAGGGGATCGTGGTCGTTCATACACCGATGGTGCGCCCGGCTGTCCGTGCCCGGATCGGTCGGATGACTGCACCGCGCTACCCAACCGGCAGGCCCCGGCCGTGCGGAGACACGAACGCGCCCCGGCAGCAGGTGCGACTGCCGGGGCGTGTCGGGAGGGGGTGTGGCTCAGGAGGACGTCGAGCGGGCGGCGCTCTCGATCAGGCTGGTCACGGCGCCGGGGTGGGAGACCATCGGGACGTGCGAGCTGTCGATCTCGACGGTGTGGGAGCCGGCACGCTCGGCTTCGAAGCGCTCCAGCTGCGCGCCCAGCGTCTTGTCCTGCTTTGCGACGAGCGCCCAGGACGGGATGTCCCGCCAGGCCGCTGCGGTGGCGGAGTCACCGAAGGCGGAGGCGCTGATCGGGCGCTGCGAGGCGGCCATGATCCGGGCCTGGGTGGACGGTACGTCGGCCGCGAAGACGGCCCGGAACTGGACGGGGTCGATGGTCAGTTCGTAGCCGCTCGTCCCGTCGGCGTTGCTGAACGGCGCCGGCCGCAGCGCGGGCCGCAGCTGGGCGTCGGAGAACTTCGACGTGAGGGCGGCCAGGTTCTCGCCGTTGTCGGGCATCATCGCGGCGATGTACACGAGGGCCTTGATGTTCGGGTTCCCGGCCGCGGCCTGGGTGATCACGGCGCCGCCGTAGGAGTGGCCCACGAGGACGACCGGGCCGTCGATGTTGGCCAGCACACTGGAGACGTACGTGGCGTCCTGCGGCAGCCCGCGCAGGGGGTTGGCCGGCGCGATCACGGTGTAGCCGTCGTCCTGGAGCCGCTTGGCGACGCCGCCCCAGCCGGACGCGTCGGCGAAGGCGCCGTGCACCAGGACCACTGTGGGCTTGGGCGAGGACCCGGCGGACTGCGTGGTCTCCTCGGCCAGGGCCCCGGGCGCGATGGCCAGGGCGACGAGTCCGGCCGCGGCGGCGGCCGCCACGGCGGCGATGAGGGGCGGTCGGGTACGGGAGGCGTGGGCGGGCATGGTGGTCCTTCCGGATGTGCGGGGAGGTGGCACGACAGGAACGTATGGCCGGGCCGCTCAGGGAGAATCGGTCAGTTGACTGCCGGACGGCGGTTGAGTCACCGGTGAATGGGGCCGTCGCCGTCGGTGAGCGGCAGGCAGTCGCCCCCGCGGTTGCGCGCGACGATCTCGGCCACGATGGCGACGGCGGTCTCCTCGGGGGTGCGGGCACCCAGGTCGAGGCCGATGGGGGAACGGAGTCTGCCGAGTTCGGCCTGGCCGAGTCCGGCCTCGCGCAGCCTGGTGAGGCGGTCGTGGTGGGTACGCCGCGAGCCCATGGCCCCGATGTAGCCCACCGGTGTCCGCAGGGCACGCTCCAGGAGCGGGATGTCGAACTTGGGGTCGTGGGTGAGGACGCAGATCGCCGTGCGGCCGTCCAGCGTGCCGGCGGCGATCTCGCGGTCGAGGTAGTGGTGCGGCCAGCTGACGACGACCTCGTCGGCGTGCGGGAAGCGGGCCTTGGTGGCGAAGACGGGCCGGGCGTCGCAGATCGTCACCCGGTAGCCCAGGAATCCGCCTTGTCGGGCGAGGGCGCCGGCGAAGTCGATGGCGCCGAAGACGAGCATCCGCGGAGGCGGCGTATGGGATTCGACGAAGAAGGTGACGGCCTGCCCGGAGTGCGGATCGCAGGACCGGCCGTCCGGCGCGAGTGAGAACACCCCCGTCCTGCCCGCTTCGAGCAGGGCGCGGGCCTGTGCCACCGCGGTGCGTTGGAGACCGTGACGCCGCGGGTCTTCCCCGGGTCCGAAGGGCAGCGCCCCGAAGTGGCGGTCGGGGTGAACCGTGAGCGTCGCGTCCAGCAGGGGGGCCGGCGCCTCGATGACCCGCAGGACCGCCACGGGCTCGTCACCGGTGAGGGCGGCCAGCGCGGCGTCGAAGGCCGGCTCTTCTTCCGGCGGTACCGGCCGGACGAGGACGTCGATGACGCCGCCGCAGGTCAGGGCTGCGGCGAAGGCGTCCTCGTCGCTGTATCCGAAGCGCTGGCGCACAGGTTGTCCGGTGCGGATCACCTCGAGACACAGTTCGTACACGGCCGCCTCCACACAGCCTCCGGAGACGCTGCCCACGGCCTCGCCCTCCGTGTTGACCGCCAGGGCGGCACCGGGCGGGCGGGGGGCGCTGCCGGAGACCGCGACCACGGTGGCCACGGCGAAGCCTTGGCCTGCGGCTCGCCAGGCCCGCAGTTGCTCGGCGATGTCGTGCATCGGCGGAGTCCGTCTTTCCCAGGTCGGTTCTGAGCGGGTGTCAGAGGTGCTCGGCGCGGGTCGCCGTTTCGAGCACATCGAGGACGGTGTCGCGGAGCAGTTCCACCTTGAAGCGGGTCTGCGGCAACGGAGCACAGCGGGCCATGGCCGCGCTCGCGGCGGTGAGGAGGCGGTCCGGGGTCGGCTCGCGGCCGAGCAGTGCGTCCTCCACCTCGGGCAGCCGCAGGGGGGTGTGGGCGACGCCGCCCACCGCGACCGCGACCGAGGTGACGATGCCGTCGGACACCGCCACCCTGGCCACCGCCTCGACGAGCGGCCATTCCGCCTTGGCCCGGCTGATCGCCCTGTTGTACGCGGCCAGTTCGCCGGCGAGCGGAGCGGGCAGGGTGACGGCGGTGAGGATCTGCTCGGGGCCGAGCAGATGGTCACGCGTGGGGTCGGATCCGTCGCCGTACAGATCGGCGACCGGCATCAGGCCCTGTGCGTGTACGTCGATCACGGCGTCGTAGGCGAGCAGGGCGATCGCGATCGACGAGGGGTGCGGGGCGACGCAGGGGCCCTGGTCGATCACCGCGGCGTGCAGGTGGACGCCGGTGCGGGCGGGGCAGCCGTCGCCGCCGTCGCGGTGGCAGCTGAAGTGCGGATTGCGGTAGTACACACAGCGGTTGTGCTGGAGGAGGTTGCCGCCCAGCGTCCCGGCGGTGCGGATCTGCGGTGTCGCCAGGGCGCCCGAGGTCATGGTCAGGGCCGGGTAGTCGGCCCGCAGGCCGGGGTCCTCGGAGAGCTCGGCGACACCGGTCAGCGCGCCTATCCGCGTGGTCCCGTCGTCCTGGCGGGTGATGCCGTGCAGGGCGGGCAGCAGGGGGATCAGGACCGAGCCGCCGCGTGTGACTCCGCCGCGCCGGCGGGCGGTGGTGTCCGTGCCTCCGGCGCGCAGTTCGCCGCCGTGGTCGAGTACGAGGGCCGCGGCCTCGTCGAGGGTGCTGGGCTGGTTCACGGGCGCAGTCCTTCCAGGAGGCGGTCCGGGCGGATCGGCAGATGAAGAGGGCGCCGGCCGGTGGCGGCGTGCACCGCGTTGCCGATGGACGCGGCGACGGGCAGTCCGGAGATCTCGGCCAGGCCCACGCCGCCGCCGTCGACGTGCTCGAAGCCCTCCTCGTGGAAGTGGATCTCTATCTCGGGGATGTCCCCGATGCCGGGGATGCGGTAGTCCTCGAGGTTGTCGCTCAGTACGACACCGGTGACCGGGTCGGCGACTCGCTCCTCGTACAGGGCGTAGCCGATGCCCTGGATGATGCCGCCCTGGCACTGGCTGCGGGCCAGGGCGGGCTGGTAGATCCGGCCGGCGGCGATGCCGCCCCACACGCGCGTGACCCTGGTCTTTCCGAGGCGGGTGTCGACCTCGACCTCAGTGACATGGACGGATCCGGTGAATCCCCGGCCGAGGGCCACGTGGTCGACGGCGGGAGTGATGTAGCCGTGGCGGTCCCGTGGCCGCTTCCCGACCACGCGGAGGCCGTCGGCGCCGGGGAGCAGGCGCTCCACCGAGCCCGTGCCGCCGGGTCCGGCCGGGGCCCCCGCCATGAGGGCGGAGCGCAGACGGGCGGCGGCGTCGCGGGCGGCGGGCGCGACCGAGGTCGTGGTGCGGCTGCCGCCGGAGCCGGGTCCGTGGACGGTGGTGGTGCGCCCTATGTCGACGCGCACCCGCTCGGGGGGCAGGCCGAGTTCGGCGGCGACGACTCCGGCGATCACGGACCGGGAGCCCTGTCCGATGTCCTGGGTGGCCGAGCGGGCGACGACGACACCGTCCTCGACGGTCAGCTCGACCTGGCTGCCGGGATCGACGAAGTACACCCAGTTGGCGGCGGCGACGCCCACGCCGCGCCGGAACCGGCCGGTCTGGGAACCAGTGGCGGGCCGATCGGTCCACAGCGGAAGAGCGGCCGCCACCTCGTACAGGGCCTGGCGCCTGGCATTGCCGTCCCAGCGTTGGCGCAGCGCGATGGGGTCCTCTCCGATGCGGTGGGCCGTCTCGTCGATGGTCTGCTCCAGCACCCAGGCCAGCGGCGGTCCGCCGGGCGCGCGGAACGGGGTGCCGGGCGGGCGGTTGGTGACGATGTCGTAGTCCCGCAGCCGCCTGGGGGCGTGTCCGTAGATGAACTTCGCCAGGGCCGCCACCCCGGATCCGACGGAGACGCCGCCGTCGCCGTGGACGTCGAGCGTCAGGGCGGCCAGGTTGCCCTCCTCGTCAGTGAGCATGGCGATCTCGGAGCGGGTGCCGGGCCGGTGGCCGCCGTCGGTGAGCTCCTCGGCCCGGCTCAGTACGACCCGGACCGGGGCGGCGTAGAGGCGGGCGAGTTCGGCCGCGGCGATGGTCTCGATGCTGATGGTGAGCTTGGAGCCGAATCCGCCTCCCACGTGCACCGCGTGGACTTCCACCTGCTGCGGCCGAAGCCCGAAGTGCTCGGCCGCCCGTTCGGCGATCACCATGATGTTCTGGGTGGACACCCACAGCCGCAGGCCGCCGTCGCCGTCCCACGAGGCCAGCGCGGCGTGTGGTTCCAGTGCCGTGTGGGTCTGCGGTTCGGTCGTGAACGTGGCCTCGACCAGCCGTCGTTGCTCCCCCTGCGTGCGGGCCTGCTCGATCCGCCGCTGGGCGGTCCCGCCGCGCCAGTGCAGCTGCACCGGGCCGCGTATGTTGCCGTCCCATCCGGCCGGTATCAACGGCCCCTCGGCGGAGCTCGGCGCGTTCCTCGACTCCCGTTTGGTGGGGTAGACGACCGGGCTGTCGGGTTGCTCGGCGTGGCTCACGTCGATGACGGCCGGCAGGATCTCGTAGACCACCTGGACCTGTTCGGCGGCGGCCAGGGCCGCGTCGAGGGTCTCGGCGGCGACGGCGGCGATCGGCTGGCCGGCATAGCGGACGATACGGCCCTCGGGCAGCAGGTCGGCCAGTTGCCGACCGCCGCCGGTCACGGACGTGACGCGGGCGTGTGCGTGCCGGGAGCGGATGATGACACCTTCGAGGAGGCCCTCCGGGCGGACGTCTGTCGTGTACCGCGCGGCACCGGTGACCTTCTCCATGGCCTCCACGCGGGCCGGCGGAACCTCATCGCCGTCGTGGGCTCCGGTGCAGGCCGCGGCGACCGCGCGGTAGATCCCCTCGTAGGCACCGCAGCGGCACAGGTGCCCCGCCAGTGCGGCGGCGATCTCGGCCCTAGACGGGGCTACGTCGCCGTGCTCGGCCCGCCACCGGTCCACGAAGGCCGACGCCTCCATGACGAACCCGGGCGTGCAGTACCCGCACTGCAGGGCGTCGTGCGCGGCGAACGCCCGTTGCACCGGGTGCTTGCCCCCCAGCCCCTCCACCGTGGTGACGGACGTGCCCTCAAGTGCGGCCGCCGGGGTCAGGCACGACACCCTGGGAACACCGTCGACCTGCACGGTGCACGCCCCGCACACGCCCTGCCCGCAGACCAGCTTCGTCCCCGTCAGATCCAGGGTCTCGCGCAGAAGCTGGACCGCTGTGGCCTCCGGTCCGCTCGCGACCTGGTGCGTGGTTCCGTTGACCGTGACATCCATGGGCAACTCCCTTGGAATAGCAGGCCCGAAGGCCTGTGGCGTGTCCCGACCCCGGGGGGCCGCCTGCTTGCAGTGAGCCCACCCTCGGGGATGCGGCCCGGTGCCGGGTTGCCCGTGAGCGCACATCCGGATACCGACGACGCACAGACGGGCGGGGCTCTGTCCCGGACCAGGCCCAGCAGGTCCGCGCGCGGCCGTGCGCTCGCGGAACACCTCGGGGAAACTCGCGAGCGTGGCCCCGGACAGCCCGTTGCTGTGGGCTCACCCGACGGCGCGTCATCGATCCGCGGCGGGTGTGGTTCGCGGTCAGCACATGGGTGTGCATGCCCAGCAAGCAGCCCCCGCCACGGTCGCCGAACGATTTGCTGCCCACGTTCTGCTTCTCAGCGCCCAGCGCTGTTCCGAACGGGCACACCTGCCGCCGGGCGCTGTTTCCGGCGCCCGCGCACGGTGATTCTGGGAGCCCGTATTTCGTTGATCGAGAGGTGATCCCCGTGTCCGCTGCACACGACGCCGAGCTGATCGAACAGGCCAATGCGTCCGGTCGGCCGCCGGTCGTCTTCGTCCACGGTCTGTGGCTGCTGCCCAGCAGCTGGGACCGCTGGGCCGCGGTCTTCGCGGAGGCCGGCTATGCGCCGATCGCCCCCGGCTGGCCGGACGACCCGGAGACCGTCGAGGAGGCCAACGCGCACCCCGAGGTCTTCGCCGGGAAGGGCGTCGCGGAGGTCGCCGACCACTTCGCCGGGCTCATCGGCAAGCTGGAGCGCAAGCCGGCCGTCGTCGGCCACTCCTTCGGCGGCCTGATCACGCAGATACTCGCCGGACGCGGCCTGTCGGCGGCGTCGGTGGCGATCGACCCCGCCCCCTTCCAGGGCGTGCTGCCGCTGCCGGTGTCCTCGCTGCGCGCCGCCCGCCCCGTGCTCGGCAACCCGGCCAACTTCCACCGGGCCGTGCCGCTCACCTACGAGCAGTTCCGCTACTCCTTCGCCAACGCGGTGAGCGAGGAGGAGGCCCGGGAGCTGTACGAGACCTTCGCCGTTCCGGCCCCGGGCGAGCCGCTGTTCCAGGCGGCGGTCGCGAACCTCAACCCGTGGAGCGAGGTGAAGGTCGACAGCACCAACGCCGAGCGCGGTCCGCTGCTGCTGATCTCCGGCGAGAAGGACAACACCGTGCCGTGGGCGATCGCCAACGCCTCGTACAAGAAGCAGATGCGCAACGAGCACGCCGTAACGGAGATCACCGAGATCCCCGACCGGGGCCACGCGCTGACCATCGACAACGGCTGGCGTGAGGTCGCCGACACCGCCCTGGCCTTCGTCCAGCGCTTCCACTAGAGCGCGGCCGGGAGACAGTACGACGATGGAGCTCAAGGACAAGGTGGTCGTCGTCACCGGCGCGGCGAGCGGCATCGGGCTGGGTCTGGCCGCCCGGTTCGTCGCGGAGGGCGCGACCGTCGTCGCCTCCGACATCGCGGTGGAGGCCGGGACGGAGCAGGCCGAGCGGATCGGCGCGCGCTTCGTCCCGGCGGACGTCGGGACGGAGGCGGAGGTCAAGGCGCTGGTCGAGTGCGTGCTCGGTCGTGAGGGCCGGATCGACCTCTTCTGCTCGAACGCCGGTTTCGCCCCGCACATGGACCCGATGTCGGACCAGTCGCTCTGGGACGCCATTGTGAACGTCAATTTCAACAGCCAGCTGTGGGCCGCCCGCCATGTGCTGCCGCATATGCTGGAACGCGGTCAGGGCTATCTGCTCAACACCGCTTCCGCGGCGGGTCTGCTGACCGAACTCGGCAATCCCGGATATGCGGCGACCAAACACGCGTGTGTCGGTCTGGCCGAATGGCTCGCCTTCGCCTATGCCGATCGGGGCATCCGGGTTTCGGTGCTCTGCCCGGAGGGTGTGCGCACGCCGATTCTGGACGACGCGCCGTATCTGCTGCACAACGCGATCACCGTCGAGGAACTCGCCGACACCGTGGTCGAGGCGCTGCACGACGAGCGGTTCATGATCGCCACGCATTCCTCGACGCTTCGGCAATTCCAGCAGAAGGCCGCCGACTACGAGGGATACATCGAGCAGTTGATGGTCATGCGAAAGGAAGTGGTGGACTGATCCGTTATTTCCGGGGCCGTCCCGGGGTGTTCTGAACCGCCCCGGAGATGTGCATTCTCGGAATTCCACGGATGCGCGGGCGGTCAAGTCGACCACCCGGCAGCAGAATAGCCTCTCCCTTGGAAAGCAGACCGGCCGAAATCGGCCGACGGAATTCCGGGAGAGCACATGAAGGATACGAGAGTCCGTCACCTCACCACGGCCCGGGGACTGGCCGCGCTCGCCGCGACAGGAGTCGTGTTCGCGGCCTTGCTGACGCCGATGGCCTCGGCCGGCGAGACGGACGGGACAGCGCAGTCCGCACAGTCCGCGAAGTCGGAGAAGTCCGCGCCCAAGCCCACCGTGGTCCTGGTGCACGGCGCGTTCGCGGACAGCTCGGGCTGGGGCGGCGTGGTGCAGCGGCTGCAGTGGCGTGGGTATCCGGTCGTCGCGGTCGCCAACCCGCTGCGCGGTCTGCCGACGGACTCGGCGTATCTCGCGGGGGTCCTGCGCAACCTCGACGGCCCGGTGGTGCTGGTCGGCCACTCCTACGGGGGTGCGGTGATCAGCAGTGCCGCCGCGGGGATGCCGAACGTCAAGGCGCTGGTGTACGTGGCGGCGTTCATGCCCGACAAGGGCGAGGTTCTCGGCGAGCTGGCCGCCAAGTTCCCCGGGTCGGAGCTGCAACCCGCGCTGAACACGCTGCCGTTCAGCAACGCCGACGGCAGCCAGGGTCTGGAACTCACCATCAAGCCCGACAAGTTCCGCTCGGTGTTCGCAGCGGACCTGCCCCGCCGGACGACGTCGGTGATGGCGGCGACCCAGCGCCCGCTGAGCGCTTCGTCGTTCACGGACGTCCCGCAGGCCGCGGCCTGGCGGACGATCCCCTCCTGGGCCCTGGTCGCCGCTCAGGACAAGGCGATAGCCCCCGACCTGGAGCGTTTCGAAGCGCGCCGCGCGGGCTCGCGCACGGTCGAGGTGAACAGCTCGCACGCGGTGATGGTGAGCCACCCGGACGCGGTCACCGCCCTGATCACCACCGCCGCACGGGCCACCGCCCGCTGACCCCGGACCGAGAGGAGGCCGAGGAGGAACGATGGACACAACGGCGACCGTATCCACCGACGATGTCACGGCCGGGTGGACCCGGGCAGGCTGGCAGTTGCTGGTGACCGGCGGTGCCGCGGCCATCACGGTGGGCGTGCTGGTGCTGGCCTGGCCGGGACCGAGCCTGGCGGTCGCGGGCGCACTGTTCGGCGTGGCCCTGCTCGCCGGCGGGGTGTTCCAGCTCGCCGGTGCCTTCGCACCCCATGTCCCGGGATATCTGCGGGCCCTGGGAGTGATCAGCGGCGCGCTCGGGGTGCTGCTCGGCCTGCTGTGCTTCCGTGGGCCCGCGCAGTCGGTCCTGCTGCTCGCGCTGTGGATCGGCATCGGCTGGCTGATGCGGGGCGTGATGCAGATCTCCGTGGCGATCTCCGACCGCGGGGTACCCGCCCGCGGCTGGCAGATCTTCTCCGGCGTCGTCAGCGTGCTGGCCGGAGTCGTCCTGATCGTCTCGCCGCTCGGCTCCATCGCCGCGCTCACCCTGCTGACCGGTGTCTGGCTCATCGCGCTGGGCGCCGTCGAGGTGATCCACGGGGTGTTGCTCCGCGTCCGTACGCGCTGAGGCGGGCTCGAAGGAGAAGAAGCAGGCGCCCCGCCCGGCGCGCGGCACTGCGGCGAGCGCCGGGTGCCGGGCGTCTGAACATGGCAGCCCATCACCGGCCTGTAGGCCACCTACGGTCCACTCAACTCGTCGAACCCCGGCCTCGTCGCAACTCACGGGAATCCCCTGCGCCTGTTCTCCTGGGACTTTTCAGGGACTTTCAGCGCTGCCCGAGGGACAAAGCCGCAGGTAGCGGCAGACGAGTCGGGCTGTACGCCGGGTTCTGTTCCGGGGGTTCCTCGCGGAGCCCCCGGTGACGGCCATCCATCTAGGACCGGTGTTGCCACCGGCCTCGTGCGGTCTACCCGCGGACTCGGGCGGGCAGCCCTCGAACGTCCGCGCAGAGCGCTTTTTACAGCGTTCCTTTTGACCTTGCTCCGGGTGGGGTTTACCTAGCTGCCCAGGTCACCCTGGGCACTGGTGGTCTCTTACACCACCGTTTCACCCTTACCGAGGACCGAGGTCCCCGGCGGTCTGTTCTCTGTGGCACTGTCCCGCGGGTCACCCCGGGTGGCCGTTAGCCACCACCCTGCCCTGTGGAGCCCGGACGTTCCTCGGGGAGATCCACAAGGACCTCCACGCGGCCGCCCGCCCGGCTCGTCTGCCGTGTCGCCCATGGTACCGGGCGAGCGGTCAGAGGAAGTCCGCGGTCTCCAGGTCGAAGGCGAAGGGTGCCGGGAGGGTGAGGGGTTTGCCAAGGGGGCGGGTGAGGTGTTCCCGGTAGTCGCCCCTTTGCGGTGTGCTGAACAGGGTGATCGCGGAGTCGTCGCGGTCGACCAGGAGGTAGAGGGGAATGCCGCCGCGGGCGTAGCAGCGGCGCTTGGTCTCGCGGTCCGCCCCGGGCCTGGTGGACGTGACCTCCAGGACCATGGCGACGCCGTCGCAGGGCATCCAGGGGTCGGCGCCCCGGAAGAGGCGGAGTTCTCGCGGGACGAACGTGCCGTCCGGGATGACGTGGTCCTGCGGATGGCCTTCCGCGTTCCGCAGCTCAGGCCCTTGTTACCGGAGAACTGGATCTCCGCCCCGGATCGCCGGTGCATCTGGCCCACGATGCGGCTGATGCAGTGTTCATGGTGCCCGTCGGGCACGGGAGTGATGACAAGGTCCGCCTCGATGAGTTCCGCCCTGAGCCCCTCGGGGGTCTCCAGGTCCACGAACCAGTCCAGCAGGATCTCCTGCGTGATCGGATCCATAGCCGTTGCCACCGTGGCGAGCGCCTCCTGTCTCGGTCGTCCGTCAGCGTGGGGCAAGCGGCTGATCACCGCACCGGGGATCCCGGATCGTTCCCCCGATCGTGTCCGCTTGACCCTGCCGCAACGTCAACGTCTCTACTGAACCCATGCGAATCGGAGAACTCGCCGCCGCCGTCGGCGTCACCACGCGGACCGTGCGGCACTACCACCATCTGGGCCTGCTGCCCGAGCCGGAGCGGCTGGCGAACGGGTATCGGGACTACACCCTGCGGCACGCCGTCGTGCTGGCGCGGATCCGGCGGCTGACGGAGCTGGGGCTGGGGCTCGCCGAGGTGCGGGACGTGCTCGCCGAGGACGCGGGCCGGGATCTGAGTGAGGTGCTGGAGGAGCTGGACGCGGATCTCGCGCGGCAGGAGGCGGCGCTCCGGGAGCGCCGGGAACGGTTGAAAGCTCTGCTCGACGCGGCCGAGCTGCCCGCCGAGGGGCCGGTCTCGCCCGAGCTGGCGGAGCTGTTCGCGGGGCTGGCGCCCGCCTCCGACTCCCCGATGGCCGCGAAGGACCGGGAGATCTTCGCGCTGCTGGAGACCGCGGCCGGCCCGGAGGAGCGCGAGCGGCTGCTGGCCGCCGTCGGGGGCGCGCTGACCGGGCCCGACGCCGTCGCGCGGGCGCACGAGGCGTACGCCCTGCTCGACGCGCTCGCCGAGGCCGCGACCGACGACCCGCGGGTGGAAGAGGCGGCGCGCGCGCTCGCGGGGCTGATGCCGCCCGAGCTGGTCGCCGCGGAACCCGTCGAGCACGAGCACGGCTTTCTGCGCGCCATGTACGCCGACCTCGCACCGGCCCAGGCGGAGGCCATCCGCCGGGCGCTGCGGCTGGCCTCACGGGGGCCGCGATGAGGGCCACGGCGAGAACGGCGTACCGGCTCGCGTGGCATGAGGTGCAGCTCTACGTGTGCCTCGCGCTGTGGGTGGCCCGTCGGACCCAGGGCACCCGCGGCGGGCGGGCGTTCGGCTACGCGGGTGGGCAGAGCGCGCTGCTGATGGGGTTCGCGTTCGTGTGCGTCGTCGAGACCGTCGTGATGTCCGTGCTGCTGTCCCGGTGGCCGGCCGTGCACCATGTGGTGCTGGTCCTGGACGTGTACACCGTGCTCTTCGTGATCGGTCTGCACGCCGCGTCCGTCGTACGGCCGCACGTGCTGGAGCCGGGAGCCCTGCGCGTCCGTAAGGCCGCCCACCTCGACCTGCGGATACCGCTGGAGCGGATCGCGGCCGTCCGGCGGGAGCTGCGTCTGACCCACGAGAAGGCCGACGGCGTGCTCGACGTCGAGATCGGCGGGCAGACGACGGTCACGCTGGAGCTCGCCGAGCCCATCACGTACACGACCTTCCTCGGCCGGCGGCGGGAAGTGAGTCTGGTGCGGGTGTACACCGACGGGGCCGACGACCTCGTCGGTGCCCTCACCCGGGCGCTCAGCGGTGCGGACACCAGGCCGTACCCTGGCGCGGAGGTCTAGAGAAGGAGAATCCGTGCTGGTCCTGCTGCCGCCCTCGGAGGGGAAGGCGTCCTCCGGCCGGGGCGCACCGCTCAAGCTGGAGTCGCTCGCGCTGCCCGAGCTGAACGACGCCCGGCAAGCCGTCCTCGGCGAACTGGTCGAGCTGTGCTCCGGCGACGAGGACAAGGCGCGCGAGGTACTGGGACTGAGCGAGGGACTGCGCGGCGAGGTCGCCAAGAACACCGCCCTGCACACCGCCGGGGCCCGGCCGGCCGGTGAGATCTACACGGGCGTGCTGTACGACGCCCTGGACCTGGCGTCGCTGGACACGGCCGCCAAGCGGCGCGCCGGGCGCTCCCTGCTGGTGTTCTCGGGGTTGTGGGGCGCGGTCCGGGTGACGGACCGGATCCCGTCGTACCGCTGCTCGATGGGGGTGAAGCTGCCCGCGCTGGGCGCGCTGGGCGCGCACTGGCGTTCGGCGATGGCCTCCGCGTTGCCCGAGGTGGCCGGGAGCGGGCTGGTGCTGGACCTGCGGTCGTCGGCGTACGCGGCGGCGTGGAAGCCGAAGGGCGGGATCGCGGGGCGGACGGCGACGGTACGGGTGCTGCACGCGCCGACGCGCAAGGTGGTCAGCCACTTCAACAAGGCGACGAAGGGGCGCATCGTGCGCAGCCTGCTGACGGCCGGGGCGGCGCCGAAGGGACCGGCGGAGCTGGTGGAGGTGCTGCGGGAACTCGGGTATGTGGTGGAGGCCGAGGCACCCGCCGGGGCGGGGCGGCCTTGGTCGCTGGATGTGCTGGTGGACGAGATCCACTGAGACCCCGCACTCGACTGTTGCAGTATGCGCAACGACCTTTGCGCATACTGCATCGCCCAGGCACGATGTGCCGCATGACCGACTCCGTGCTCGATCTCGCCCCTGTCGTTCCCGTGGTCGTCCTCCAGGACGCCGCCGACGCCGTACCGCTCGCGCGGGCGCTGGTCGCCGGGGGGCTGCCGGCGATCGAGGTGACCCTGCGGACGCCGGCCGCGCTCGACGCGATCCGGGCGATCGGCGGGGCGGTGCCGGACGCGGTGGTCGGGGCCGGGACGGTGATCACTCCGGGACAGGTCGAGGACGCGGTCGAGGCCGGGGCGCGCTTTGTGGTGAGCCCGGGCTGGACGGACGTACTGCTGGGGGCGATGCGGCGGTCCGGGGTGCCGTGTCTGCCGGGGGTGTCGACGACGTCCGAGGTGGTGGCGCTGCTGGAGCGCGGGGTGCGGGAGATGAAGTTCTTCCCCGCGGCCGCCGCGGGCGGTACGGCGTATCTGAAGTCGCTCGCCGGGCCGTTGCCGCAGGCGCGGTTCTGCCCGACGGGCGGAATCGGGTTCGCGTCGGCACCGGAGTATCTGGCGCTGCCCAACGTCGGCTGCGTCGGCGGGAGTTGGATGGTCCCGGCGGACGCGGTGGCGGCGCGGGACTGGGGGCGGATCGAGCAGCTGGCCCGGGAGGCCGCCTCCCTCAGCGCAGGTGAGAGGTGTCGTTGAGCAGGCGCACGCTGGCGTTGCCGTCGGCGTAGTACGCGACGACCGACAGGGACGCCGCCGACAGTTCCATGCGGAACAGGGACTCCGGCGGGGCGCCCAGGGCGAGCCGTACGAGGGTCTTGACCGGGGTGACGTGCGTGACGAGCAGGACCGTGCGGCCGGCGTACGCCGCGATCAGCTTGTCGCGGGTGGCGGCGATCCGCGTGGCGGTCGCCGCGAAGCTCTCGCCGCCGCCGGTGGGTTCGGCGTCCGGCGAGCCCAGCCAGGCGCTGAGGTCGTCGGGGTGACGCTGGTGCACCTCGGCGAAGGTCAGGCCCTCCCACGCGCCGAAGTCGGTCTCGCGCAGGCCGTCGTCGATGCCGACCTCCAGGCCGAGCCGTGCGGCGACGATGGCGGCGGTCTCGCGGGTCCGTGCGAGCGGAGAGGCGACGACCGCCTGGATCGTGCCGCGCCGCGCCAGCGCGAGGGCGACCCGCTCGGCCTGCTCGCGGCCGATGTCGGAGAGGGAGGGGTCGCTGCCGCCGCTGCCCGAGAAGCGCTTCTCCGGCGTGAGGGGCGTCTCGCCGTGCCGGAGCAGCACGAAGGTGGCGGGTGCGCCCATGTCGGGGGCACCCCAGCCGACCTGCGGCGTGGCGACGTTCCGCGCGGCGTTCATGTCGGCGCCCTCCCCGGAACCTTCGGCACCCCCGGAAACGGAGCCCCCGGCATGGGAGCCCGCGGAGCCCGAGCCCTCGGAGCCGTAGCCCGTGGAACCGGAGGCATCGGGCTCAGGAGCCGCCGTACCGGACCGCCCCGCCGGCGCCGCACGCTTCGCCGCGCCCGCCGCCGCGTCCCCGGGCGGCCCCTCGGGCTCGGCAACCGCCGGTGTCGCGGCCGCCGGGGAAGGCGTCCAGGTCTCGCCTCGCGCCCCCGCGTCCATCGCCTCGTTGGCCAGGCGGTCCGCCTGCTTGTTCCGCTCCCGCGGGATCCACTCGTACGTCACCCGCCCCGCCGTGAAGACCCGGCCCGCCTCCATGGCCAGGGGCTTCATGTCGGGGTGCTTGATCTTCCAGCGGCCGGACATCTGTTCCACGACCAGCTTGGAGTCCATCCGGACACGCACCGACGCGCCGGGGTCGAGGGCGTGGGCCGCGCGCAGGCCGGCCAGGAGCCCCCGGTACTCGGCGACGTTGTTCGTGGCGACGCCCAGGTACTGCGCCGTCTCCGCCAGCGTCTCGCCGGTCGCCGCGTCGATGACCACGGCGCCGTAACCCGCGGGCCCCGGGTTGCCCCGCGATCCGCCGTCGGCCTCGATGATGAACTCCCGCACCGCAGCGTCCCCTACAGCCCCGACTCGGACGTGCGCACCAGGATGCGGCGGCAGTTCTCGCACCGCACCACCGTGTCCGGCGCCGCCTGGCGGATCTCGCTCAGCTCGGTGATGGCGAGCTCCTGGCGGCAGCCCTGGCAGGTCCGCTGGTAGAGCTTGGCCGCGCCGATGCCGCCCTGCTGCGCGCGCAGCTTGTCGTAGAGCCCCAGCAGGTCCGCCGGGACCGAGCCCGAGACGACCTCGCGCTCCTTCGTCACCGACGCCGTCTCGCCGTCGATCTCCTCGAACGCGGCGTCCCGGCGCGCGCTCGCGTCGTCGATCTTCGCCTGGACGGAGCCGACCCGCTCGGTCAGCTCGGCGACCCGCTCCTGCGCGGACTCCCGGCGCTCCATGACCTCCAGCACGACGTCCTCCAGGTCGCCCTGCCGCTTGGCGAGGGAGGCGATCTCGCGCTGGAGGTTCTCCAGGTCCTTCGGGGACGTCACCGCGCCGGAGTCGAGGCGCTGCTGGTCACGGACGGCCCGCTGGCGCACCTGGTCGACGTCCTGCTCGGCCTTGGTCTGCTCGCGGGCGCAGTCGCTCTCCTCGGTCTGCGCGGCCACCAGCAGGTCGCGCAGCTGGGTCAGGTCCTTGGTCAGCGACTCGATCTCGGCGTGCTCGGACAGCGACTTCCGGCGGTGCGCGAGCTGCTGGAGACGGACGTCGAGGTCCTGGACGTCGAGGAGTCGGATCTGGTCGGCGGGCGCGGCGTTCAGTTGGGGGCTCCAGGAGTTGTCGTCGGGTTGGACGCCGCGTGGGCGGTCCATGGGTCGGTGACCGTCTTCGAGACGTGGACGCGCAGGTCCCAGCCGTGGCGGTCGGAGATCTCGTCGAGCTGGGCGGCGCCCAGCTCGCACCAGGGCCACTCGGTGGCCCAGTGCGCCGCGTCGAGCAGCGCGAGGGGACTGTGGGCGCGGGCCTCGGACGCCGGGTGGTGGCGCAGGTCCGCGGTGAGGAAGGCGTCCACGCCGGCCGCCCGGACGGCGTCGAAGAGGCTGTCGCCGGAGCCGCCGCTGACGGCGACCGTGCGGACGGTGGCCCCGGGGTCGCCGGCGACCCGGATGCCCTGCGCGGTGGCGGGCAGCCGTTCGGCGGCGAGGGCGGCGAACTCGCGGACGGTCAGCGGGTGGTCCAGTTCGCAGACCCGGCCGAGGCCGCGGCGCCCCTCGGGGTCGCTCGCGTCGGGGACGAGGGGCCGTACGACGCGCAGGTCCAGCGCGCCGGCCAGCGCGTCGCTGACCCCGGGGTCGGCGGTGTCGGCGTTGGTGTGGGCGACGTGCAGCGCGATGTCGTTCTTGATGAGGGTGTGCACGACGCGGCCCTTGAAGTGGTCCGCCGCGACCGTCGTCGTACCGCGCAGGTAGAGCGGGTGGTGGGTGACCAGCAGGTCGGCGCCCAGCTTCACCGCCTCGTCCACGGTCTCCTGCAGCGGGTCGACGGCGAACAGCACCCGGGTGACCTGCCGGTCCGGTTCGCCCACGACGGTGCCGACCGCGTCCCAGGACTCGGCCCGCTCGGCGGGCCACAGGTTCTCCAGCGCGGCGATGACTTCAGACAGACGGGGCACGGAACACAGGCTACCTGGCTGTTCTGTGCCGTTGAACCTGTGCCGCCGCCCCCGCCACGCTCAGCACACCGGCCCCTGTTCCCTCCGCGGAACCGCCGGACCGCCACCCTTATGTGTGAAGCCGCGGTCGGCCGGTGCCCCGCCTGTGCATCCGAAAACTAGCTTCGTTACCGGAGGTGACCGAACGATGACTGCATGTGTTGTCGAGGCCACGGCCGGGGACGAGGACGCGTCCTCCCCGCAGCCCGGCTGCGTGATCACGGTGGACGGCGCGTACGCGGCCCGCCTCGCCCGCAGCGGCGACTCCTGGTTCCCGGAGCGCTGGACGCTGGACGGCCCCGAGCCCTACGCCGTGCCACTGCCCGGCAACCAGCCGGAGGAGCCCGGCACCGAGGTGCAGCCGATGGGCGACGGCCGGGTGCTCATCCGCCGCCTCACCGCCGGGCGGCACGCCTTCTCGCTGCTCTACCCGACCGGCCCCGGCACCGGCGAGCTCCCCCTCGGCGCGGTCGAGTGCCCCGGCCCCGGCACCCGGCTGCGGCTGTTGCCGCCCGCGCCGGGCGGCGACGTGGCGTACGCGCTCGCGGTCGGCCCGGACTCCAGCTCCGTGTGGCTGGTCGCGGGCGGCGCGTTCGGGCCGGAGCACGTCGCCCAGCTCCCCGGGCGGTGCTCGGGCGGGGTCTGGCTGGACCGGACGGGGCGGCTGCTCGCCCTGGACCGGGAGTCCGGTGGCCGTACCAAGACGGTCGTGGTGGACCTCGGGCGCGGTGGTGAGGTGTCGCCGCTGCTCCAGATCGCCGCGGGCAGCGACGACCGGCTGCTGCTCGCGGACCCCGACAGCGGGCTGCTGCTCATCCGGTCCGACGCGCCCTGCCCCGGCGACGGCGGCCGGCTGGGCTGGGGGGTGCTGGGCAGCACGCTGCCGGTGCGCTTCCCGGACTGTCTGCGGGCGGCGGCCGAGTGTGCGGTGACGCCGTTCGCGATCCAGCCGGGACAGGTGCTGACGCCGGAGAGCTGCGGTGTGGCGCTGCGCATCGACGGTCCGGACGGCAGCTGGGTGGGCGTGTGGCGGCCGGCCGAGCGTCAGGTACGGCATCTTCCGGCGCCGCAGGGGTGGCTGGCGGGCGCCGGCCTGTGGACCAGGGACGGTGTGCTGCGGCTGCCGTACGCCACCGAGGGGGCCGCGTGCGGGGTGGCGGAGTGGGCGGTGCCCCGGGAGGCGCCGCGCGCGGGCGACGGGGGCGGGCGGGCGGGGGGCTCGGGGGACACGAGCCCGGAGGATCCGGTTCCGGACGGCGCGGCTTCGACGGCTCGAACAGCTGCGGAGCCGTCGGAACCGGGTCCTCCGGAGCCTGCCGCGCCACGTCCGGTGCCCTTGCAGCAGGCGCCGCTGGCAGGTCGTACGGCAACTAGGTAACGAAGTAGTGGCGGTTGGCGTGTGCGCCTGGATCCGGCCGGAGGTGCCCTGGTTAAACTCGCCCGGCTTGAGCAAAAAAGATCATGTTGACGGGGTGACTTCTTCCGATGAGCGACGCCAGCACGTCCCAGCCGCTGCCCGACGTCCAGGACTCCACCGGCCACGGCCGGCACCGGGGTCCGGTCGCGACGCACGACACCGAGTCGGCTCCTCGCGGCCGGCACCGCAAGCCGGTGGAGCAGCAGACCGAGTCGGCGGCCTGACGGTATGTCGATCGGCTGGAACCAGGGCCCCGTTCACCTTCCGGTGAGCGGGGCCTCGCCGTGTGCCGCCCCGTGTTCGCGCCGGAGACCGAGCACCTCCGTCGCCGCGAACGTCTCCCCCCGCTCCCGCTCGGCGAAGTGCGCGGTGAGCAGCGTGTCCAGTTCGTCGTACGTGAACGTCTCCTGCTTGCTGTCGAACTTCGCCCGCACCCGGGGCCGTTCGACCACGGCCACCATGCCGCCGTGCACGACGAGGAGCTGTCCGCTGATCCGCCCGGCGGCCGGTGCCGCCAGATAGCCGACGAGCGGGGCGACGTGCTCGGGTGCGAGCGGGTCGGGTCCGGTGGGTACGTCGGTGAACACGTCCTCGGTCATCCGGGTCCGTGCGCGCGGGCAGATGGCGTTCGCCGTGACGCCGTACTTCGCCAGGGCGTGCGCGGTGGACGTCGTCAGCCCGACGACGCCGCCCTTGGCCGCCGCGTAGTTGGGCTGTCCGGCGGAGCCCGCGAGGAAGGCCTCCGAGGAGGTGTTCACGATCCGCCCGTACACGGTGCCGCCCGCCGCCTTCGCCCGCTCCCGCCAGTACGCGGCGGCGAACCGGGTGGTGTTGAAGTGGCCCTTGAGGTGGACCCGTATCACCGAGTCCCACTCCTCCTCCGTCATGGAGAAGACCATGCGGTCGCGCAGGATGCCCGCGTTGTTCACCAGGATGTCGAGCTTGCCGAACTCCTCCACGGCCGACTCGACCAGTTCCTGCGCCTGTCGGTGGTCCGAGACGTCCCCGGTGTGGGCGACGGCCGTGCCGCCCGCCGCGCGGATCTCGGCGGCGGTCTCCTCGGCGGGACCGGCCGAGGCCTGTCCCGTGCCGTCCCGGCCGGGCTGCCCGTAGTCGTTGACGACGACGGCCGCGCCCAGCCGGGCCAGCTCCAGCGCCTCGGCCCGGCCGAGGCCGCGCCCGGCGCCGGTGACGATCGCGGACAGCCCCGCGAGTGGCAGTGACATACGAGCCCCTTCGGTGAACGTACGAGCCCTTGGGCAGCGGATGCTCAGATCTCGATGCAGGTACGCAGGGAGGTGCCGGTGCGCATCTGGTCGAGGGCCTCGTTGATCCCGGCGAGCGGTACCCGGTGGGTGATCAGGCCCGCGAGGTCGATCCGGCCCGCGCGCCACAGCGCGATCGTCCGCTCATAGGAGCGCAGCACGTCGCCGCCGCCGTACATCGACGGCAGGATCCGCTTCTCGTCGAAGAACAGCTCGAACATGTTGAGCTGGAGGAAGTCGTCCATGGCGCCCGCGCCGACGACGACCAGGGTGCCGCCGCGCCGGGTGGACTCGTACGCCGTCCGGGCGGTGGCCGACTTCCCGACGACCTCGAAGACGTGGTCGAAGCCCTCGCCGGCCGTGAGCTGCTGCTTGACGTCGGCCAGTTCCTCCGGCGGCACGGCCCGGGTGGCCCCGAACCGCAGCGCGGCCTCGCGGCGCCCGGCGACGGGATCGACGGCGACGATCTCGGCGGCGCCCTTCAGCCGCGCGCCCTGGATCGCACAGATCCCGACACCGCCGCAGCCGATGACGGCGACCGACGCGCCGGCCTGCACGTCGGCCGTGTTGAGGGCGGCGCCGAGGCCGGTGGTGACCCCGCAGCCGATGAGGGCGGCGATGTCGTAGGGCACGTCGTCGGGGATGGGCACGGCACAGCGGGCGTCGACGACGACCTCCTCCGTGAAGGTGCCGGTACCGGCGAAGCCGAACAGGTCTCCGCCGGGGCGCCGGTAGTTGGGGGTGCCCGCGTTCATGAAGCCGGCCAGGCACAGCTGGGTCTGGCCGCGCCTGCACGCCGGGCAGGTGCCGCAGGCGGGCAGCCAGCAGACGACGACCCGGTCGCCGGGCTTCAGGCCGGTGACCCCCTCGCCGACCTCGGCGATCTCGCCCGCGCCCTCGTGTCCCGGCACGAACGGTGCCGGCTGCGGCAGTACCCCGTTCATCGCGGAGAGATCCGAGTGGCACAGCCCCGTGGCGCGCACCCGGATCCTCACCTTGCCCGGGCCGAAGCCCACCGCCTCGACGTCGTCGAGTATCTCGAGCTTCTCCTGGCCGATCTCGTGCAGTACGGCTGCGCGCATGGTGCGGCTCCCCTCAAGAGTCCTTCACGTGTGCTGGACGACGGTGTCGGCCAGGACCGGCGCGTCGTCCCGTTCGGCCGAGCTCACGGCGACCCGGACGCCCGCTTCCTGCCGCCACATACGGATGCGCAGGGTCTCGCCCGGGTAGACCACGCCCGCGAACCGTGTGGTGTACGAGCGCACCCGGGTCACGTCGCCGCCGAGCAGCGTGTCCACGACCGCCTTGAGCGCCATGCCGTAGGTGCACAGCCCGTGCAGGATGGGCCGCTCGAACCCGGCGACCTTGGCGAACTCGGGGTCGGCGTGCAGCGGGTTCCAGTCGCCGGAGAGGCGGTAGAGCAGGGCCTGGTCCTCGCGGACGGCCCGCTCCACCGTCCGCTCGGGCGGCCCGGCGGGTGGGTCGAGGCGCGGGGACGGGCCGCGGTCGCCCCCGAAGCCGCCCTCCCCCCGCAGGAAGATCTGCGCGTCGTTGGTCCACAGCGGGCCGTCGGCGTCGGCGGCCTCGGTGCGCAGGACGAGGACGGCCGCCTTGCCCTTGTCGTACACGCCGGCGATGCGCGAGGTGGCGGTCGCGCTGCCCGTCGCCGGGATCGGCCGGTGCACCTGGAGCGACTGGCCGCCGTGCAGGACCCGGGCCAGGTCGACCTCCACACCGGGCATGGACAGCCCGCTGATCACCCCGGGTGCGCCGGAGCCCGCGACGGTGGCGAAGCTCGGCAGCACGTGCAGGCGGGATTCCAGGGTGTAGCGCAGTTCGTCGGGGTCCGTGGCGGGGAGCCCGGCACCGATGCCGAGGTGGTAGAGCAGGACGTCCTTGGCGGTCCAGGCGATCTCGCCGGTCCGGGGTTCGGCGGCGAGCGCCTTGGCTGCGTCGATGGGCATGGGGCTCCTGAGTGCTCGCGGGGCTGGGAACCTCGGTGCGACCGTCCGCACCGTCGGCCGCACCGAGGTCGTCACGAGGCCGTGAAACCCGCCAGATCTAGAACGCGTTCCAGTACGGCGAACCTCTGTATAGCCGAGCCGGTCGGAGTTGGGAAGGCTCCTGACGGCATGTCAGGTGAGCTTTGTTCAGCTTCTCGCACGGGCGGCGGCCACTCCCTGCGCCTACGCTGAGCCCGTGAACGAGATGCCCCGTGACCACCGGCCCGCGAGGTCCGTCAGGGTGCTGCTCGCCGGGGACGGGACGATCAGCGGCGGAGGGCTCGCCGCGCTCCTCGGCCTGGTGACGGACCTCCACGTGGTCGCCCAGGTGCACACGGGGGACGCCCTGGTGGACGCCGCCCTGGTGCACCGCCCCGACGTCGCCCTCCTCGACGTGGAACTCCCCGGCATCAGCGGCCCGGACGCGGCGGCCGCCCTGCGCGAGCAGGTGCCGGACTGCCGGGTACTGCTCCTCACCACCTACGCCCGCCCCGGCCTGCTCCCCCAAGCCCTGGCGTCGGGCGCCGCCGGCCTCCTGGTCAAGGACGGCCCCCTGGAGGACCTCACCACCGCGATCCGCCGCGCCCTCACCGGCGAAACGGTGATCGACCCGACTCTCGCGATCACGACACCCCCGGCAGAACCCCGGCCACCGGCGGCCTGACCCCTCACCCCGGCGACCCCGCGCCGTCACTCGCCCGGACTCGTTGCGCCTGACGCGGCGCCCGCACGGTCTCGTACCGCCTACCCCGTGACCCTCACGGACTCGTACGCAGAGCCTTCCGGCGCCAGGCACACGAACCAGTGGACCGAGGAGCCCGCGGCGGGCCGGATCCATGGGTCGTCGACGCTCGCCGACGAGTCCGCGGGGGCCCTCTCGACGTCCTCCGTCGTGCCGTCCTTCAGGTGCAGGTGACCTGCCGGGCGGTCGTGGCGACCTGGCCGATGACCAGGCGACTCGAAGCGCCGGACCCCGAGCCCAGGGGAAACGCGGCCGCCTGGACGTCCCGTCCCGCCGGTGGATCCCGGTCCGGCTGGAAGCCCGTCATCAGCGCGTCGGACTCCCACCCTGCGCCAGGCGGCATAGACCTGTTCGAGCGTCGACCGGACGAGGTCCTCCGCCGCGTGCTGCTCCCCCGTGAGGAGAAACGCCGTACGCATCAGCCGCGGCCGGCGGCCGATGACGAAAGCCTGGAACTCCTCGTCCCCGGCCCTGTCACGATCCCCCATGTGCACCTCCTGGATACACGGAGGAGTCCACGAGCCCCACGAACCGTTGCCCCGTCACGCCGGGAATCCCGACTCGCCCCACCCCGGGGGGGGTCACCCGGTGCGGACCGCCACCTTCCGCGGCAGCCAGACCGCCATCAGCACCGCCCCCGCCACCAGCACCCCCGCGCTCGCGCGGAACGCCAGGGCGTAGCCCTCGACCAGTGCGGCGGGGCTCGCGGTGGCTGCCTCCAGGGGCGAGCTGTCCTCGGTGCGGGCCGCCGCCAGGGTGGACATCACGGCCAGGCCGAGCGAACCGCCCATCGTGCGTGAGGTGTTGACCAGGCCGGAGACCAGACCGGCGTCCCCCGGCGCCGCCCCCGACGTGGCCAGCGCGGCAAGGGGCGTGGCCGCCAGGCCGGCCCCCAGCATCATCAGGATCCCCGGGATCATGATCGCCGTCAGATACGCGCCCTCCGCGGTGATCGTCGACTGCCAGCCGAAGCCCACCGCCGCGACGACGGTCCCGAGGACGGCCACGTTCCGCGCGCCCGCGAACCGCATCAGCCGCGGCGCGAGCTTGGAGCCGGCCACCACCGCCAGGGAGCTGGGCACCAGGGCGAGTCCGGCCTCCAGCGGCGTGTACCCGAGCACGTTCTGGGCGTAGAGGGTCATGAAGAACCACATGCAGAACATCGCCGACCCGCTGAGCAGCATGGCGACGTTCGCCGACGCCACGGACCGCAGCCGGAACAGCCCCAGCGGCATCAGCGGAGCCGCCGTACGGGCCTCGACCAGCAGGAACACCCCGATCAGCGCCAGCCCCACGACCAGCGGCACCAGCGTCGCCGCCGCCGTCCACCCCTCGGCCTCGGTCTGCGAGATGCCGAACGCCAGCACGCCCAGCCCGGCCGTCACCAGCAGCGCGCCCGGCAGGTCCAGCCGCCGCCGCTCCCCGGCCCGGCTCTCCGGCAGCCCGCGCAGCGCGCCGAGCAGGACGATCGCCCCGACCGGCACGTTGATCAGCAGCACCCAGCGCCAGGACAGGCCGTCGACCAGCAGCCCGCCGACCAGTCCGCCCGCGGCGCCGCCGCCCGCGCCGACCGCCGTCCAGGTGGCGATCGCCCGCGCGCGGGCCGCCCCCTCCGGCACCGCGGCCGTGAGGATGGTCAGCGTCGAGGGCGCCAGCACCGCCGCGCCCAGTCCCTGCAGCGCCCGGGCGGCCAGCAGTTCCCACCCCTCCCGTGCCAGCCCGCCGCCCAGCGAGGCCAGCGTGAACAGCGCGAGCCCGACGAGGAACATCCGCTTGCGCCCGTACAGATCACCGGCGCGTCCACCGAGCAGCATGAAGCCGGCGAAGGCGATCGCGTAGGCGTTCACCACCCACTGCAGCCCGGAGCCGCTCAGCCCGAGTTCGGCCCGCATCGAGGGCAGCGCCACGTTCACCACGGACACGTCGAGCACGACGAGGAACTGCCCGGAACAGGCGAGCGCGACCACCATCCAGGTGGGGACGCCGGTACGACGGGATATGCGGGGGTCCGCTGCGGCTCGGAGCATGGGGGCCATGGTCTCAACCGCCGCGCGCCCGGCGCATCGGGAATTCGCCCCACAGTTCCTCGGTCCTGCGGCGTAGGCATCAGGTTCCGCGAAGGATCCCTCCAAGGCCGTCAGTACTTGCTGTAAGCCATCGGCACTTGCCTAATATCTTTAGGCAAGTGCACAATCGCATTCGGTTGGCGAAGGGAAGGAAGCTGATGGCTCGCGCAGGACTGACCGCCGAACGCCTCACCCAGGCCGGCGCCGAGCTCGCCGACGAGGTCGGCTTCGACCAGGTGACCGTCTCCGCGCTCGCCCGCCGCTTCGACGTCAAGGTCGCGAGCCTCTACTCGCACGTGCGCAACTCCCAGGACCTGCGGACACGAATCGCCCTGCTGGCCCTGGAGGAGATGGCCGACCGCGCCGCCGACGCGCTGGCCGGACGCGCCGGCAAGGACGCCCTGACCGCCTTCGCCGGCGTCTACCGCGACTACGCCCGCGAACACCCCGGCCGCTACGCCGCCGCCCAGCTCAGACTCGACCCCGAGACGGCCGCCGCCGGCGCGGGCGTCCGGCACTCCGCCATGACCCGCGCCATCCTGCGCGGCTACGACCTCACGGAACCCGACCAGACCCACGCGGTCCGCATGCTGAGCAGCGTCTTCCACGGTTACGTCAGCCTGGAGCTGGCGGGCGGCTTCAGCCACAGCGCCCCCGACTCCCAGGAGTCCTGGAACCGGATCATGGACGCCCTCGACGCCCTCCTGCGCAACTGGCCCACGACCTGACCCCGCGACCGCGCCCCCGCAAGCCCCCGAGACGACACAGGCAGAGGCCATGGACTCCTGGATCACCACCCCCCTCACGCCCGCCCACCTCCGCGGCGCCCTCGATGTCGAGCGCACCCCGCACGGCCTGCTCCCGCACCGGCTGCCCGCCGCCGCCCGCGCCCAGAACACCGACGCGCAGCTGGAGATGGCCGAGTCCCAGCCCTCCGGCGTGCGCCTGGCCCTGCGCACCCGCGCCACCGTGATCGAGCTGGACACGCTCCCGACCAAACGGGCCTACACCGGCGCCCCGCCGCGCCCGGACGGTGTGTACGACCTGCTGGTCGACGGCCGGCTGACCGCCCAGGCCACCGCGCCCGGCGGCAACCTCGTCACGACGGACATGACCACCGGGGCCACCGCGCTGCGCTCCGGGGAGCCCGCCGCCGTCCGCTTCGGCGGTCTGCCCGAGGGCGACAAGACCGTCGAGATCTGGCTGCCGCACAACGAGATCACCGAACTCGTCGCCCTGCGCACGGACGCGCCCGTCGAACCCGCCCCCGACTCCGGCCGCCGGGTCTGGCTGCACCACGGCAGTTCGATCAGTCACGGCTCCGACGCGGCGAGCCCCACCACCACCTGGCCCGCCCTCGCCGCCTCCCTCGGCGGTGCCGAACTCGTCAACCTGGGCCTGAGCGGCAACGCCGTACTGGACCCGTTCACCGCGCGCGCCCTGCGGGACACCCCCGCGGACCTGATCAGCGTCAAGATCGGGATCAATCTGGTCAATCTCGACGTGATGCGGCTGCGCGCCTTCACGCCCGCCGTCCACGGCTTCCTCGACACGATCCGCGAGGGACATCCCGCCACGCCCCTGCTGGTGGTCTCGCCCATCCTGTGCCCCATGCACGAGGACACCCCGGGCCCCTGCGTCTTCGACCTCGGCGCCCTCGGTGACGGCCGGCTCCGGTTCCGGGCGGCGGGCGACCCGGCGGAGACGGCCGCGGGGAAGCTCACCCTGAACGTCATCCGCACCGAACTGTCCCGGATCGTGCGGCAGCGCTCGGCCGACGACCCCCACCTCCACCACCTCGACGGCCGTGAACTGTACGGCGAGGCCGACCACGCCGAGCTCCCGCTCCCCGACGACCTGCACCCCGACGCCGCCACCCACCGCCGCATGGGCGAGCGTTTCGCCGAGCTCGCCTTCGGCGCGGGCAGGCCCTTCGCCTGACCCGACGGCCTCCGGGCGCACTGACGAAAGATCAGATCCCCATGAGACGGTCAAGTTTCCTTAGCGACGCGAAGCACCGGAATAGTTGCCCGAGCGCACGGGGTTCACCTTGAACGTATCCACGATCTTCTTCCGGCCCGGAGGCCCCACCCCATGACGCTCACGACGACCGGCCGGCCCACCGCGAGAGCGGGCGGAGCCGTCGTCCCCGTGCTCGCCTTCGCGGGCATCGTTGTCGCGGTGATGCAGACCCTGCTCGTCCCGGTCATCAAGGACCTGCCGCAACTGCTGGACACCTCCCCCAGCAACGCCACCTGGGTCCTGACCTCCACCCTCCTGTCCGGGGCCGTGGCCACCCCGATCATGGGCCGCCTCGGCGACCTGTACGGCAAGCGGCGCCTGCTGGTGCTCAGCCTGACGGTGATGGTGTTCGGCGCCCTGGTCAGCGCGTTCACCAGCACCCTGGTCCCGATGATCATCGGCCGTACGCTCCAGGGCTTCGCGATGGGCGCGATCCCGCTCGGCATCGGGCTGATGCGCGACATGCTGCCGCGCGAGCGCCTCGGCTCGGCGATGGCGCTGATGAGCTCCTCCATCGGCGTCGGCGGCGGCCTCGCCCTGCCGGCCGCGGCTCTGGTCGCCCAGAACGCCGACTGGCACGTCCTCTTTTACGGCGCCGCGGGACTCGGCGTCGCCGCCATCGCCCTGACCTTCCTCGCCGTACCCGAGTCCCCGGTCCGCGCCAAGGGCCGCTTCGACGTGCTGGGCGCGCTGGGGCTGTCCCTGGGGCTGGTGCTGTTCCTGCTGCCGATCACCAAGGGCAGTGACTGGGGCTGGTCCTCGCCCACCACGCTCGGCCTGTTCGGGGCCGCCGCCGCCGTCCTGCTGCTGTGGGGCGTGCTGGAACTGCGCATATCCTCGCCGCTGGTGGACCTGCGCACCACGGCCCGCCGCGAGGTCCTTCTCACCAACCTCGCGTCGATCATGGTCGGCGTCTCCTTCTTCGTCGTCTCCCTCGTCCTGCCCCAGCTCCTGCAGCTCCCGTCCGCCACCGGCCACGGTCTGGGGCAGTCGATGGTCGTCGCGGGCCTGTGCGTGGCCCCGCTGGGCCTGACGATGATGTTCACCGCGCCGGTCTACGCCCGGCTCTCCGCCCGCTACGGCCCCCGCACCACCCTGATCATCGGCCTGCTCGTCATCGCCCTCGGCTACGCCGGCGGCCTCGGCCTGATGAACGCCGCCTGGCAGACCGTCGTCATCTCGGTGGTGATCGGCGCGGGCATCGGCCTCGCCTACTCCTCACTTCCCGCACTGATCATCGGCGCGGTCCCGGCCTCGGAGACCGGCGCGGCCAACGGCCTCAACACCCTGATGCGGTCCATCGGCACCTCCGTCTCCAGCGCCGTCATCGGCATGGTGCTGGCCGACACCGCGGACATCGTCGGGGGCGTCGCCGTCCCCACCAGGCACGGCTTCCAGGTCTCGTTCCTGGTCGCCACCGCCGCCGTCGCCGTCGGCCTGGTCCTCGCCCTCTGCCTGCCCCGACGCCGCCCCTCGGACCTGCCGCAGCCGCGGGCGAGCAGCGAGGAGGAGGCGAACCTGGAACACGCGGTCACGGCGCTGGGGGGCTTCCGCGGCCGGGTCCTGGCCGCCGACGGGACACCGGTCGCCCGCGCCAAGGTCACACTGATCGACCGCCGGGGCCGGCACGCGGGCGCGACCCTGTCCGGCGAGGACGGCGGCTACGCGCTGACAGTCCCGGCCGGGGGCTCCTACGTCCTCGCCGCCCAAGCGGCCGGACACGGTCCGCTGGCCTCCGCCGCGACCCACTCCGGCGACGCCGGCCCGATCGACCTGGACCTCCTTCTCCCCGGCGAGACGGTCACGGCCTGAGCCCCTCTCCCCACTGCCCACCCGCACCCCCGGTCAGGCCTGATGGACCCTGGACCCTGCCCACCGTCCGCCACACCCCGCACAGGGCCGGCCCGGAGGAGACATCGACGCCGGCTGCGAGCGCTGGGCGCTCCGCGGGCGCCGGCCCGCTCGTCGTCCACGGCGTCTTCCCCGACTGCGCCGGTGAGTTCCCGGCCGGGATCCGGCCCGGCCGCCACCCGGAGGGACGTACACAAACCGGGGTGGCGGCGCCCCGGCCGCTAGGGTGGCAAGCGTGTCGTACACAGGTCCGGAGTTCGATTCGCCCACGCCCCGCCGCTCCCGCCGCCGGGTGATGACCGTCGCCGTCGCGGCCCTCGTGCCCGGCGCCCTGCTCGGGTGGGCGGTGTACGAAGCAGTGGGTGGCACCGGCGGTTCGGGAGGGGGGCGAGCGGAGGCCAAGGCGCCCGCCACGAGCCGGCCGTCCCCCTCGTCCGCTGAGCCGTCGCGCACGACCCCGTCGTCCGACGGTGACAAGCCCGCCCCCGCGCCCTCGGGCGGGGACACCCTCAAGGGCAAGGTCGTCGTCATCGACCCCGGTCACAACCCGCACAACTTCGAGCACCCGGCCGAGATCAACAGCAAGGTGGACATCGGGACGGGCAAGAAGGAGTGCGACACGACCGGCACGGCGACCAACGCGGGGTATACGGAGGCCGAGTTCACGCTCGACGTCGCCCGCCGCCTGCGCGCGGTCCTTCAGGACCAGGGCGCCACGGTGAAGCTGACGCAGAACGGCGACCGGACCTACGGCCCGTGCATCGACGAGCGGGCGCGCATCGGCAACGAGGCGAAGGCCGACGCGGTGGTGTCCATCCACGCGGACGGGTCCGGGCTCGGCAACCGCGGGTTCCATGTCATCCTCCCGGCCTCCGTGCACGCGGGTGCCGCCGACACCCGGCCGATCGTCGCGCCCTCGCGCGAACTCGGCGAGCGCATCGCGGGGAGTTTCGTACGCGTCACGGGCAGCGCGCCCTCCAACTACGTCGGGGGCGGCACCGGTCTCGTCACGCGTCAGGACCTGGGCGGTCTCAATCTGTCAACAGTTCCGAAGGTGTTCATCGAGTGCGGCAACATGCGCGATAGCAAGGACGCGGCACTGCTGATCAGCGGAGCCTGGCGGCAGAAGGCGGCGCAAGGGATCTCAGAGGGAATTGTGAGTTTCCTGCGCGGGTAGTGACCGGCGCGATCATCCCGGCGGACAGGTCGTTCGTACGGACGATAGTGTCGTCCCTACGATGAGGGGCCACCCCCGCGCTTCGCACCTTGGGCCTGAGGGCCACTCGGTGACAGCGACGCCTCTACCGACGACGAGACGACCTGCGAAGGACCTGAAGTGAATATCCGCTCCCTCACTCGAGGCGACGGCGTGGTGATCGGAGCAGCGGTGTTGCTGTTCATCGCGTCGTTCCTCGACCTGTACTCGATCGACGGCGCCCCCGACAGCATCGAGATCCCGAGCCTCTGGTCCAGCGGGCCGGTCGTGCTCGGTGTGGTGCTGGCGGGGATCATCGGCGCCGCGCTCGTCGTCGTGGCCCGGGGGCTGCCGCAGACCCCGAAGGTCGCGGGCCTGGAGCTCGGCCAGTTCGGCGTGGCCTTCACGGTGTTCGCCGCGTGGAGCGCCCTCGGCAACGTCTTCGACCCGAGCGGTGGCGCCAACAACTTCGGCGGCGACGAATCCGGCCCCGACGCCGGCATCGGCCTGATCCTGGCCCTGGTCGCCACCCTCGTGATGGCCGCCGCGGCCGTCGCCACCCCGCTGGTCCCCGCCCTCAAGGGCGCCCTCCTCCCGGCCCCCCGCCCGGCCGCCCCCCAGCCCTACGGCGGTCCGCCGCAGGGTGGTTACGGCTACCCGGGCGCGCAGCAGCCCGCCGGGTACGGTCAGCCGCAGCCGGGGCAGCCCGGTCAGCCCTACGGCCAGCCGCAGCAGCAGCAGCCGCAGCCGCCCGCCGGCGACTTCTCCCCGTTCTGGTTCGCGGTGCCGGTGCCGCGCCCGCTGTTCGGTGAGGACGGCTCGCCGTCCCCGATCGCCGAACTCGCCCCGGGCACCTGGTACCTGGCCGTCGAGCAGCGCGGGCAGGCGCTGGTCGCGCAGACGCAGGACGGCCGCCGCGGCGTGCTCCAGGACACCAGCGGCATCCAGCGCGGCTGATCCGCCCGCCGTACGTCCGGCCCCTCGCCCTTCCGGGCGGGGGGCCGTTGTCGTACAGTCGTCCCTCGTTGAGCTGACACTTCGTCAGGAGGCGGCGCTATGCGGCTCGGTCTCGCGCTCGGCTACTGGGGCCGCGGCCCCTCCCCCGACCACCTCACGCTGGCCCGGGAGGCCGAGCGGCTCGGGTACGACTCGGTGTGGACGGCAGAGTCCTGGGGCTCGGACGCCTTCACCCCGTTGACCTGGATCGCCGCCCACACCTCGACCATCAAGCTGGGGACGGCGGTTGCCCAGATGGCCGCCCGCCCGCCGACGACCACCGCCATGCACGCCCTCACGCTCGACCACCTTTCCGGCGGCCGGATGATGCTGGGGCTGGGCCTGTCGGGGCCGCAGGTGGTGGAAGGCTGGTACGGGCGGCCGTTCCCGTCCTCACCGCTGACCGCGACCCGGGAGTACGTGGACGTGGTACGGCAGGTCCTGAGGCGGCGGGCCCCCGTCGAACTCGACGGCCGGTTCCACCCCCACCCGTACCGGGGCGCGGACGGCACCGGGCTCGGCAAGGCCCTCAAGGCCATCACGCATCCGCTGCGCCCGGGGCTGCCGGTGCTGCTCGGCGCGGAGGGCCCGAAGAACATCGCGCAGACCGCGCGGATCGCCGACGGCTGGCTGCCCCTGTACTGGTCACCGCTGCGCACCGAGGTCTACGAGCCCTCCCTCGCCGGCGCCCCCGAGGGCTTCCTGGTCGCCCCGCTGGCGCAGGCGCGGGTCTGCCGGGACGTCGCCGAGGGCCTGCTGCCGGTCAAGGCGATGCTCGGCTTCTACATCGGCGGCATGGGGCACGCCCGGCGCAACTTCCACGCCGAGCTGATGGCGCGCATGGGGTACGAGGAGGAGGCCCGGCGCGTCCAGGAGTTGTTCCTCGCCGGGCGGCGGGAGGAGGCCGTGCGGGCCGTGCCCGACGCGTTCGCGGACGAGATCTCCCTCGTCGGGCCACGGGAACGCGTCGCGCAGCGGCTGGAGTTGTGGCGCAAGGGCCCGGTGACCGATCTGCTCGTGCTGGCCCCGGACCCGCACACCCTGCGGGTGCTGGCCGAGCTGAACTCCTGACGGCTCAGCGGAAGATGGCGACCGGGTCGAGGGTGAGCCTGCGCTGCCCCTCGTCCCAGGCCAGCACCTTGCCCAGGCAGCGGGCGGTGAACCGGCCGGTGTAGTAGTGCTCCTCGCGGAAGTCGCCCCGGCCCTGCGCCTCGAAGCACATGATCTCCACATGGGCGCCGGCGCCGTACGGGGCGCTCAGCCGGACGCCGTTCTCCTCCCGTTTCGCGGTGAAGCCGCCGGTGACGGAGACGTACTCCAGACCGAGCGCGCTCAGCGGTATGTCCCCGTCGGGGTAGCGGCGGCTCAGCCTGTCCGCGCTGGCCCGGTTGAGGACGAGGTCGCCCTCGATGAGGTCGGCGTCCACCACGCGGTCCTCCTTGCGCATGGCGTCCATGACCACGCCGATGACGTTCATGGGGTTGGCCTCGCGGAGGTAGGTGGTGACCTGCTCGCGGGTGACGCCCCGTTCCGCCCTGCCCAGCCAGAGGAAGAGCTTGCCCCACAGCCCGAAGTTGTTCTGGACCTGGAGCCGGTGCGCGACCTCCTGGCTCAGGGACTGGGCGAAGCCACCGACCTCGTAGATGTCCATGACCCGCTGTTTGTGCAGGTAGAAGCACATGTCGAGATGCGTCCCGCCGAGACCTCGCCGGCCGCGCAGCCGCTGCCGGCCGTATCCGAGCACCAGGACGGCACAGATCGCCGTGACGGCCCAGACGAGCAGCCACGGCCACCACAGGCCCCACCACTGACCATCAATGACACCCACGGATCTCCTTGAACGCGTCGGAGAGGGAGGAGAGGCCCGCGTCGACCATGCGGCCACCGGTGGCCCTGGCGGCGCGTTCCAGGGCGGCCGCGTCGGCCTCTCCGAAAAGGACGGGGAAGGTGGGCACCGCCTCCGCGTCGGCACCGAGGGCCTCGTGGCGGCGCAGGAACTCCTCGTAGCCGATGCCCGCGTTGTTCTCGCCGTCGGTCATCAGCACGATGGCGACGGGACGCGCGGGCTCGTCGCGTACGGCGGCGGTGGCGATGCGGTAGCCCCGGTCGAGGGCGGTCCACACGGCGGTGGCGTCGTCGTAGCCGCCGTCGGCGACCAGCTGGTTCAGGGTGCGCAGTTCGGCGTCGCCGCGCACGGTCACCGTGGTCTCCTCCAGCACCCGGCCGCCGAACCGGACGACCGAGAGCCGCTCGCCCCGGTAGAAGCGGGCGAACTTGCCGGTGGCGGTGTCGTCGGCGCCGCTCAGTCCCGCGAAGGCGGCGCGCAGGCCGGCCATCCGCTCGCCGCGCATGGAGGTGGAGAAGTCGAGGACGAAGACGACCTGGTCGGCGGTGCGGCTCCGGGGGTCGCCGTAGTCGGTGACGAGCTGCTCGACGACGGAGAGCCTGTCGGGGAACGACAGGGCGTTGCCGACGTCCGCGCGCAGTTGCCCGGAGGGCTCGACGTCCGGGTGGACCGGGCGCCGGAAGGTCCGCTCCATGAGCGCGCGCTGGGTGCCGGAGCTCAGCAGCCAGTCCACCACCCTGCGGTACGCCTCCCGCTGTTCCCGGTCGAGCAGCAGCAGCGGGAAGTCGGAGAGCACCATGCCGTCGTCGGGGTGCACGATCCGCAGGGGTTCGGCCCGCCGGTCGCCGGCGTTCAGCGCGAGCAGCTCCGCCTCGTGCGCGATCAGCGCGTTGGTCCTGCCCGGCTTGGCCAGATAGGCGTCGATCAGGGCCCGGGAGCCGGCCGCCGTGAGGGTCTGGCCGGAGCGGAAGCCGCGCAGCCGGTCGCAGGAGACGTCCTCCGCGCGCAGCGCGCGTCCCGTACCGGCGGCCGCGGTGGCGACCCCGACGAGCGCGGCGCGGCCGGTGTCGCTGTGCCGGGGGTCGGCCATCCCGAACCGTAAGGTTCCGTCTGCGGCGGCGTCCGCCACGTCGGCCCAGGAGATCCGGCCCCCGGGAGCGGCCTCGCGCAGGGTGTCGGCGACGTCGGGTTCGAGGCCGACGACGACCGGCGAGCGCATGATCGGGGTGGACTCGGGGCGGGTCAGCCGGCCCTCGGAGTCCTGGACGCGCAGCTGGAAGGAGCGGTCGGAGGCGAGCCACGCCAGGTCGTACCCCGCCCCGCCCGGGTACTGCCCTTCGAGGTCGGCGTTGGCCTCGTAGGTCATCTCCAGCTCCACGCCCGTGTCCTGTCGCAGGTCGTCGAGCAGCGGGGCGAGGTCGGCGAGTTCGGGGCTGGCGAGGACGCGCAGGGTGACCGGTGCCTCGTCCTGTGTGCAGGAGGTGAGGCCGGCGAGGAGGGCCAGGACGAGCGAGGCGGTCAGGGCGCGTCCGAGGCGGGTCATGAGACGTCGTCCAGGTCGGGCGGCGGGCAGTCGCCGACGTAGGTGATGATGTCGTCCAGGACCTGCAGGCCGGGTTCGAGCGCCTTCGTCCGGTCGGGGTTCGGGACCGGGACCTGGATGCCGTGCGCGCGCAGGTAGTTGTCGAGTTCCTGGCTGGCGCCGTCCTCACCGGAGAAGCGGATCCGGAAGCCGAGTTCCAGGGCGCGGCGGCGCAGTTCCGCGTCGTGTTCGATCAGCTCGACCAGCCGGTCGCCCCGCGGGCTCAGGGAGATGAGCTGCGGCTCGGTGAGGGCGTAGGGCTTGGGGTAGAGCAGGACGCGGCTGGTGTCCTGGGTGCTCTGCTTGGCCTCGTGGGCTATCTGGTGGGCGAGGTACTGGTGCTCGTAGATCAGGGCGATGGGCGCCAGGGACTCACCGAGGGCGGAGAAGTAGCTGTCGGCCTGCTCGTCGGCCCACATGCCCTGGAGGGTGACGAGGGGCTTGATCTCGGCGGAGATCCGGGCCACCTCGGCGCGGGCGCGCTCGGGGTCGTTGGGGTGGCTGGATCCGGGCGTCTTCTCGCCGCCCGCGACGAAGGCGAGCATGCTGAGGTAGGTGCCGGCGGAGTTGGACTCGCAGACGTTGGACGTGCGCACCAGGACGCTGCCGCTGTTGCGCTCGCCCTCGGCCACCTCGTCGTAGCCGATGCCGTTCCAGGTGTCGGCCTCCTTGCCGTCGCCGTCCCTGGGACCGTCCTCGGGATCGTCGCGGTCGTCCACGCCGTTGAGCAGGGTCATGAACTTCGCCATGTCGAGGTCGTAGTAGAGGGTCGGCGCGCCCGTGGACCGCTGCGGGGTGGCGACGCCCGCCTTCACCAGGGCCTCCGCGTAGTCGCGGAAGCTGCCGAGGACCAGCGGGGAGACGAAGGGGCGCACCGTCTGCCCGGTGTCGTCCGGGCGGTCCAGGATCTGCTTCGCGGCGGGCTGGCCGGAGGGGAAGACGACGTCCAGGCCCTTCAGGGAGCGGGTGGCGATGCCGCGGGAGCCGAGGCGGCGGATGTCCACGCGGATGCCGTGCTTGAGCAGCAGCCGCTGGACCTCGGGGTCCTTGAAGTAGTCGGACTTGGACGCCATCCGCGACTCGATGACCGTGATGCGTTCGAACGGCCGCAGGGTGTTGCCGGAGATCAGCAGGGACAGCAGTCCGGCGAGGGCGAGCGGCAGCGCGACGACGACGAGCCGCGGGACGCGGCGGTGTGTGGTTCTGCGGATGGTCAGTCTCGGTTCCACGGTCGCGGACAACGGCCCTCCTGCCGCTCAAGGGGCCAGGATCATCAGTGACCCCGTGGAACATCATCCCCCGGAGTGGTCAACTCCACCCGAACACGGGAGAAATGAGCGCCGGCCGCGGGCGCGGGACTTGTGGGTTTCAGCCAGGGACGAGCGGCAATCCGTAGGGCATGTCTCCCAGATATCGCAATGGTGCCAACCAGGCAGGCACGGTCATAGCGATCGTCGCCGACATCATGGCCCTCATCCTGGGCCTGTGGATCCTCATGTACTTGCTGGACGCCAACCCAGGCAACGACTTCGTGCAGTTCGTGCACGACGCCGCGCGCTGGCTGGCCGGCTGGTCCCACGACCTCTTCACCTTCGACGCGGCATGGGCACGCGTCGTCGCGGGCTACGGTCTGGCGGCCGTCGTGTACCTGTTCGTGGGCCACGCGATCGCGGGCCGCATGCGCCGCCAGCACTGACTCGCCCGCAGGGGCGCGGGGAACTGGGCGTTCAGCCCCGCACGACCCGCGCTCCCACCGGACGGGCCGAGCCCCCGGGCGCGTCCGAACCCCGTCAGCCGCAGCAGTCCGGATCCAGCCCCGCCGGCAGCAGCTCCCCGCCGAACACCGCGCAGGTGGCCTCGTGCCCACCCAGCGCCGCGACGGCGAGCAGGAGTGAGCCCGCCGTCCACGTGGTCAGCTCACGTGGCCAGATCGCATCGTCCTCGTACACGTAACCCGTCCAGTACAGCCCGGTTCCCGGGTCACGCAGATGCTGGATGGACTGCAGGATCTCCAGCGCACGGTCGGACTCGCCCATCACCCACAGGGTCAGGGCGAGTTCGGCCGATTCGCCGCCGGTCACCCACGGATTGGGTACCACGCACCGCACCCCGAGGCCGGGTACGACGAACCGCTCCCAGCCCTCCTCCACCCGGGCCTTGGCCTCCGCGCCGGTCACCGCGCCGCCGAGCACCGGGTAGTACCAGTCCATCGAGTAGCGGTCCTTGTCCAGGAACCGCTCGGGGTGCCGGCATATCGCGTGACGCAGCATGCCCAGCGCCAGCTCCCAGTCCGGCTGCGGCTCCTCCCGCTGCTCGGCGATGGCGAGCGCGCAGCGCAGCGCGTGGTGGATGGACGAGCATCCGGTGAGCAGCGCGTCCGTGACGGGCGTCCCGTCGTCCTGTCGCTTCCAGCCGATCTGCCCGCCGGGCTGCTGGAGCGACAGCACCCATTCGACGGCCGCGTGGACCACGGGCCACATTTGGTCGAGGAAGGTGTCGTCGCCGGTGGAGAGGTAGTGGTGCCAGACGCCCACGGCGGTGTAGGCGACGAAGTTGGTCTCGCGCCCGGGGTCGGTGACGTCGTCGTGCGCGCCGTCGGCGTACGCCGCGTACCAGGAGCCGTCCTTGCTCTGATGGGCCGCGAGCCACAGGTACGCCCGCTCGGCGGCGTCGTGCTCGCCCGCCGCGTCGAGCGCCATCGCGGCCTCGACATGGTCCCAGGGGTCCAGGTGGTGTCCGCGGAACCACGGGATCGCCCCGTCCTCCCGCTGCACGGCGAGGATGCCGCGTACGGTCGCGGCGGCCTCGTCGGCGGTGAGGACCCCGGGCAGGACCAGGTGTTCCGTCCGGGGTGTCGTCACGCGGCGCCCACCGGGGGCAGGTGCGGCTTGGTCGCGTAGGCCACGAAGCTCTTGCCGATGAGCGGGTTCAGCGCCTGCTCGGCGACCCGGGTGGCCAGCGGCTTCTTCATGATGTCCCAGACCAGCAGCTTGTGGTACGCCCGGACCGGCAGCGCCTTGTCGTTGTCGACGCCGAACGCGCACTTCAGCCACCAGTACGGGGAGTGCAGGGCGTGGGCGTGGTGCGTGCCGTACGGCTTGAGGCCGGCCTCGCGGATCCTCGCGAGGAGTTCGTCCGCCTTGTAGATGCGGATGTGGCCGCCCTCGACCTCGTGGTAGGCGTCGGAGAGGGCCCAGCAGACCTTCTCGGGGCCGTAGCGCGGGACGGTGATCGCGATCCGGCCGCCGGGCTTGAGGACCCGCACCATCTCGGCGAGTACGCCCTTGTCGTCGGGGATGTGCTCCATCACCTCGGAGATGATGACGACGTCGAAGGACTCGTCGGGGAAGGGCAGGGCGAGGGCGTCGCCCTCCATGGCGGTCGCGGTGGCGCCCGCGGGTGCCTCCCCCGCCTCCTTCATCGCCGCGAACCACTTGGCGACCTCGCGGATCTCCTCGCCGTTCTGGTCCAGCGCGACGACCTGCGCGCCGCGCCGGTAGCACTCGAACGCGTGCCGTCCCGCACCGCAGCCGAGGTCCAGGACGCGGTCGCCCGGGGCGAGCGGGAACCGGGAGAAGTCGACGGTCAGCACGTGGTCCTGCTTTCGCGGTAGACGCCGGTGGTACGGGTGGGGGTGGCCTCGGAGGGCGTGGCAGCGGGGCTCGGCGAAGCTCCGCCGGCGACCTGGCCCACGGGGTTCTCGGCGCCGCTCACGACACCGCCGGCCGCGCCCGCCCGCGAACCCGCGCCCGCCATCGGGGCGGGGCGTCGCTCCGGGCCTGCGCAGGGGCCGGTCACCGCGTCGCTGCCGGGCCGCCGGGGACTCCCGGCGCGGGCGATCGCCTCCCGGTACCGGGCCACCGTGCCCTCGGCGGCGCGCGCCCACGTGAAGTGGCTCAGGACCCGCTCGCGTCCGGCCGCGCCGAGCCGCGCGCGCAGCTCCGCGTCGCCGAGGAGCCGGCTCAGCCCGGCGGCCAGCGCGTCCGCGTCGCCCGGCGGCACGGCGAGGCAGGTCTGCCCGTCCTGGCCCGCCACCTCGGGAATCGCCCCGCCGGTCGTGGCGAGGAGCGGTGTGCCCGTGGCCATCGCCTCGGCCGCCGGCAGTGAGAAGCCCTCGTACAGCGACGGCACGCACGCGACCTGCGCCGAGCGCACCAGGTCGACGAGTTCGGCGTCCGAGATCCCCTTGACGAACTCGACGGCGCCTTCGAGCCCGTACCGCTTCACGGCCTGCGCGACCGGCCCCTCGGTGGGCCGCTTCCCGACGACGACGAGGTGGGCCCCGGGATGCTCGGTGCGCGCCTTGGCCAGCGCCTCGACGAGGAAGACCAGCCCCTTCAGCGGCACGTCCGCGCTGGACGTCGTGACGATTCTCCCCGGCACCTGCGGCACCGACGGGTCTGGCGAGAACAGGTCGGTGTCGGCGCCGATGTGCACGACGTGGACCCGGTCCGCGCGGACGCCGAGATGGCCGGCGATCTCCTGGCGTGAGGTGCCGGAGACGGTGAGGACGGACGGCAGGCGCCGCGCCACCCGCTTCTGCATGCGCGTGAAGCCGTACCACCGCTTCACGGACAGCCGCCGCTTGAAGCCCTCCGCCGCGTCCAGCTCCAACTGCCGGTCGACGGTGATGGGGTGGTGGATCGTCGTCACCAGGGGCGCGCCGACGTCGCCCAGCAGCCCGTACCCGAGCGTCTGGTTGTCGTGCACGACGTCGAAGTCGCCGCGGCGCGCCCGCAGATGACGGCGTGCCCGCAGGGAGAAGGTCAGCGGCTCGGGGAAGCCGCCGGTCCACATGGTCGCGACTTCGAGGGCGTCGATCCAGTCCCGGTACTCGTCACGCCCCGGCGTGCGGAAGGGGTCGGGCTGGCGGTAGAGGTCGAGGCTCGGCAGCTCCGTGAGGCTCAGGCCGTCGTAGCCCTCGTCGAGGACGGGGTAGGGCTGGGCGCCGATGACCTCGACGTGGTGGCCGAGGCGGGCCAGTTCGCGGGAGAGGTGCCGGACGTAGACGCCCTGGCCGCCGCAGAACGGGTTTCCCTTGTATGTCAGGAGCGCGATGCGGAGCGGTCGCAAGCCGTCGGCGGCGAGGGCCTCCAAAGAGCCCGCCTGACTGGCCTCAGCGGTCACTCTGGGCCCCCTTCTCCCTGCACTGTCCCGCGAGATTACGCCGGGACGCTAACCTAGAACAAGTTACAGACTTGATCGTTCAAGAGGCTCTGAATCTACCGGCAGGTAGCGCCGCTGTGAGCAGTGGATCAGGTGATTCACGCCACGGCTCGCCGGGGCACGCGGCGGCGGTCCGCGCCTGCCATGCTGTCTGATCGCACGCCCTCACGGACTGTCACGAAACGGGACCTCATGCCTGCGGAAGCCAAGGTGGAAGCCAGTAGAGCGCGGTCCGCCGCCCCCGCCGCGCCGCCCCTCACCGAGCGGCAGGAGGCGCGCCGGCGCCGCATCCTGCGGGCCTGCGCCCAGTTGGCCAGCCGGGGAGGTTTCGACGCGGTGCAGATGCGCGAGGTCGCGGAGTCCTCACAGGTCGCACTCGGCACTCTCTACCGCTACTTCCCGTCGAAGATCCATCTGCTGGTCGCCACCATGCAGGACCAGTTGGAGCACATGCACGGCACGCTGCGCAAGAAGCCCCCGACGGGCGAGACGGCGGCGGAGCGGGTCGCGGAGACCCTGATGCGCGCCTTCCGCGCGCTCCAGCGCGAGCCGCATCTGGCCGACGCGATGGTCCGCGCCCTCACCTTCGCGGACCGCAGCGTGAGCCCCGAGGTGGACCAGGTCTCCCGGCAGACCACGGCGATCATCCTGGACGCCATGGGCCTGGACGACCCCACCCCCGCCCAGCTCTCCGCGGTCCGCGTCATCGAGCACACCTGGCACTCGGCGCTGATCACCTGGCTCTCGGGCCGCGCCTCCATCGCCCAGGTCAAGATCGACATCGAGACGGTCTGCCGCCTGATCGACCTGACGACCCCCGAGGACGCGTAGCCGGGCCCGCCCGGCGCGCTCAGGCCCGCACGGCCCGGGAACGGGCATGAGAAGGACCTACGAGACGGGTTCCCTTCGCCGGTATTGCCCGGATCAGGTGGCTGGGGGTCGCCTTCCGGTCGCACGGCCTCTCGGTCGTACGTCCTTCCGGCCTCTCAGCCCGACCGTCGACGTCGGCACCAGCGGAAGCCGAAGCCTCTCGCAGGAGTCGGCTACTCCGGTCGAACTCCCTCACTCGCCTCGTAGGCCTGTAATCAGATTAAGTCCTCCGCGCGCAATGGGAACCCCCGAACCGGAATTTTTTACCCGAAATCCCCCCTGCTCCTCCGCCCGCTACTCCTCCGGCGGGAACACCGCCTCCCCGCTGTCCCGCAGCGTGATGGTGATCGCCTCGACGGGGCAGTTCTCGGCGGCCGCCAGGACGCCCTCGCCGGCGTCCGTCGCGGGCTCGATGGGGCGGGACTGGCGCCCCGCGTCGAGCCGGAAGGCGTCCGGGGCATGGTGGACGCACTGGGCGGAGCCGATGCACAGGGAGCGGTCGACGCCGACCTGCCAGCGGTCACCCATCCCTCAGCCCTCCCAACCGGACGGCAGATGGATCATCTTGTGCTCCAGGTACTCGCCGTAGCCCTCCGGGCCGAACTCCCGTCCCAGACCGGAGTTCTTGTAGCCGCCGAACGGGCCGAGCATGTCGAGGCTGAAGGTGTTGACCGAGTAGGTCCCGGTGCGGACCTGGCGGGCGACCTCGATGCCACGCTCCACGTCGGCCGTCCACACGCTGCCGCTGAGCCCGTACGCGGAGTCGTTCGCGATCTTCACGGCCTCCGTCTCGTCGCCGTACGGCAGCAGGCAGATCACCGGGCCGAAGATCTCCTCGCGGGCGATCCGCATGGAGTTGCCGACGTCGCCGAAGAGGGTCGGTTCGACGTACCAGCCGCGCTCCAGGCCGGCCGGGCGCCCGCCGCCCGTCAGGATCTTCGCGCCCTCCTCCTGGCCGATGCGGATGTAGTCGAGGTTGCGCCGCTGCTGGCGCTGTGCGACCAGTGGCCCCACCTGTGTGGCCGGGTCCAGCGGGTCCCCGACGACGAGCGCGCCCGCGGCCGCCGCGAACGCCTCCGCGAACTCCGCGTAGCGCGAGCGCGGCAGCAGGATGCGCGTCTGCGCCACGCACGCCTGCCCGTTGTTCATCCAGGCCGCCGGCACGATTCCCGCCACGGCCGTCTCGACGTCCGCGTCCGGCAGCACGACCGCCGCCGACTTGCCGCCCAGCTCCAGGGTGACGCGGGTCAGGTTGCGGGCGGCGACCTCCATCACGCGGCGGCCCGCCGCCACCGATCCGGTGAACGACACCTTGTCGACCGCGGGGTGGCCGACGAGGTACTCGCTCACCTCGCGCTCCGCGGGCAGGATCGACAGCACTCCGTCCGGGAGCCCGGCCTCCTGCGCGATCTCGCCGAGCAGGTACGCGTCCAGCGGCGACTCCGGAGACGGCTTGAGGACGACCGTGCACCCGGTCAGCAGCGCGGGCGCGAGCTTGGCGGCGGCGACGAACTGCGGGACGTTCCAGGGCACGACCGCCGCGACGACGCCCACCGGCTCGCGCCGCACCAGCAGCCGCCCGAGCACGCCGTCGCGCGCCTCCTCGTAGGTGAAGCCGCGGGCGACCCGGATCGCAGCGTCCCAGACCATCATCGCGCCGAGCGCCTGCGCGAGGACGCTCCAGGAATACGGCGACCCGTTCTGGGACGAGATCACCCGGGCGATCTCCTCGTGCCGGGCGGCGATGCCGTCCTTGATCCGCCCGACGACGTCGATCCGCTCGTCGAGGGACATCCGGGGCCAGGGTCCTTCGTCGAAGGCCCCGCGGGCGGCCGCGAGCGCCCGGTCCACGTCCTGCGCCGAGGCGTGCGGCACCCGCCCGAGCACCTCCTCGGTGTGCGGGGAGACCACCTCGATGACGTCCTTGCCGAGGGGGTCGGTCAACTCCCCGCCGATGAACAGCTGTCCGTGTTCCACGAGCTCGGTCATGGCGACTGCCTCCCTGATCCCCGGCGCCGCCCTCCCTGACACTCCATCAGGTATGCGGACTACGAAGACTGATACCAGCTCCCCCCGGAGGAGTCCACGGCCCGGAACCGGTGACTCGGGCTCCCATGGAAACGTGTTCTAGTTATAGTGGCCGCACGGCGGCGATCGGGGGAACCCATGACGCAGGTGCACGACCACGGCGGCGGCGTACGGTCCCTGAAGGTCCCCATCCCGGACAATCCGCTCGGCCACACCCTCGTCCACGTCGTCGACACCGACGCCGGCCCGGTACTGATCGACACCGGCTGGGACGACCCGGCCTCCTGGGACACCCTCGTCGCCGGGCTCGCGGCGTGCGGCACCTCGGCCGCCGAGGTGCACGGCGTGGTCGTCACCCACCACCACCCCGACCACCACGGCCTCTCGGGCCGGGTGCGGGAAGCTTCGGGGGCGTGGATCGCCATGCACGCGGCGGACGCGGCGGTGGTGCGGCGCACCAGCGAGGCCCGTCCCGAGCGGTGGTTCTCGTACATGGCGGACAAGCTCACCGCGGCCGGCGCTCCCGAGGCCCATGTCGCCCCCCTGCGCACCGCCCGCGGCCGCCTCCCCGGCCTCTCCCCCGCCCTGCCCGACCGCGAGATCGTCCCCGGCGAACTGGTCGGCCTCCCCGGCCGCCGGCTGCGGGCGATCTGGACGCCGGGCCACACGCCGGGCCATGTCTGCCTGCACCTGGAGGAGGAGCACCCCGCCCGGCTGCCGGGTCACGGGCGCCTGTTCTCCGGCGACCACGTGCTGCCCGGGATCACCCCGCACATCGGCCTGTACGAGGACCCGGACGACACGACCGTCACCGACCCGCTCGGCGACTACCTGGCCTCGCTGGAGCGCGTCGCCCGTCTCGCGCCCGCCGAAGTCCTCCCCGCGCACCAGTACGCGTTCACCGGCGCCGCCGCCCGGGTGGCCGAGTTGCTCACCCACCACGAGGCCCGCCTCACCGGCCTGCTGGCGCTTCTGACGCAGCCGCTCACCCCCTGGCAGCTCGCCGAGCGCATGGACTGGAACCGCCCCTGGGCCGAAATCCCCTACGGCTCCCGCACCATCGCCGTCTCGGAGGCGGAGGCCCATCTGCGCCGCCTGGTCAAACTGGGGCGGGCGGAGGCCGTGCCGGGCAGCGACCCGGTGACGTACGTGGCGGTGTGACGCCCGCGTGGCACCGGGGCGCGACTCCGCCGGGGCCCGGCGGTAGATTCGGCCGGGACCCCTGGGCGGTGGCGGCCACCGGGCCGTCCCGTCCCGCACCATCTCTCATCCCTTTCTCTTCACCGGCCTCTTCACGGGGCTCCCACGGGGGCACTTCACGAGGCCGCTTCACGGGGCCTCGTCACGGGCCCGTCTCTGCAGAGGAGTTCGCATGCTGTGGGCGCGACTGCGGCGCCGCGGGGCCGCGGGGCCGCTCCCCGCGCCAGGGCCGTGCGCGCCCGGCCGGCACACGGTGCACACGGGGCGTCTGCTGCTCTACACCCCGCAGACCCAGCTGGACCTGCTCGCGGCGGTCGCCGCCGGTTCGGACGACGCGGCGCAGCGGTGGCTCGGGATGCGGGACGAGGAGATCGTGGCCGACGCCCGGTTCCGCAGGACCCTGGTGCGGATGCGCCCCGGCGGCGATCACCGGCGCCTCCCCGCGGAGTTGCTCGCCGCGTTCGAGCTCGACCCCGAGGGCAGTGCGGTCCTGGTGGCGGTGCGCCGGGACGACGGCCGCTATGCCGGGGCGCTCCAACTGGACCACGTCACGGGCCAGACGGGCGGCTGGCTCGCGCCCCACGCACGCGGCCAGGGCCTCGGCGCGGAGCTGTTCGCCGCGGGCGCCCTGCTCGGCCACGCCCACTTCGGCATGGACACCGTCCACGCCGGCACCGAGGCGACGAACGCGGCCTGCCGGGGCGCCCTGTCGCGCGCGGGCTTCGTCGCCGCGGAAGGGCCACCCCGGCACACCCTGCGCGACGGCCGCGAGATCCACGCGATCTGGTTCCGCCACGAGTCCGGCCCGCTCGCCCGCTGCCGTGCGGCGGGCCGCGCAGATGCCCGCGACCCCCACGTGGACCCGGCCGGGGTGTGACCGGCGCCCCATGAGAGGTGCTGCTCAGGCCGGGTAGAGTGGCCCGGTCGTCATCACACCCGTACGGGGGAAAGCCGGTGCGAATCCGGCGCTGACCCTCCCCCCAGTGCCTCAAAGGCCTGGGCGGTGCCCCCACCGTGAGCAGCCGAAGCTGTGAGCCGGACCGCCCCGCACGGAATCGTGACCGGCTCGAGTGCACCGGCAACCGGCGGGTGCACGGCACCGTCGAGGTATACGGAGCCGGGCCGCCCGGGGGTGCCCGTGCTGCGCGGCTCCCCGCAGGGAGAGGCACCCGCCGATCATGAACGTCGTCCGCCGCAGCGCCGCGGCCCTGGCCGTCACCGCAGTGATCGGTGCCGCCGCGACCCCCGCCGCCCACGCCGCGAGCCCCTCGCCGTCGCTGCCCTCGGGTCTGTACGGCACGTCCGACCCGACTTACGACGGCGTCTGGCGGCAGTCGCTCGCCCTGCTCGCCCAGGACACCGTGGGCGTCGAGCCCGCCTCGGAGGCCACGGACTGGCTGGCCCGGCAGCAGTGCGACAACGGCGGCTTCGCCGCCTTCCGGGCCGAGCCCGGCAAGGACTGCGACGCCAAGACCATGGTCGACACCAACAGCACGGCCGCCGCCGTCCAGGCCCTCGCCGCGCTCGGCGACCACGACGCCGCCACCGGCAAGGCCGTCGACTGGCTGAAGTCCGTGCAGAACAAGGACGGCGGCTGGGGCTACACCCCCGGCGGCCCCAGCGACGCCAACTCCACCGCCGTCGTCGTCGGCGCCCTCGCGGCGGTGGGCGAGAAGCCGGACGCCGTCGTCAAGGACGGCAAGTCCCCGTACGACGCTCTGCTGAAGCTGTCCATACCCTGCGACGAGAAGGACGGCGGCGCCTTCGCCTACCAGCCCGGCAAGAAGGGCGAGCCGGCGGCCAACGCGGACGCGACCGCGGCGGCCGTCCTGGGCGCGCTGGGCAAGGGCCTGGCGGCCGAGGCGGGCAAGAAGGCCGAGCCGAAGTGCGCCGACGCCGGCACTCCCGAGCAGGCCGCCGCCAACGGCGCCGCCCACCTCGCCGAGACCCTCGCCAAGGACGGCCACCTCACCTCCGCCCTCCCCGGCGCCGAGGACCAGCCCGACTACGGCAACACCGCCGACGCGGTGGTCGCGCTGGCCGCGCAGGGCGGCGCCGAGCAGGCGAAGAAGCCCCTGACCTGGCTGGAGCAGAACGCGACGGCCTGGGCCAGGCAGAGCGGCCCCGCCGCCTACGCCCAGCTGATCCTCGCCGCCCATGCCGCCGGCGCCGACCCGCGCGAGTTCGGCGGCACGGACCTCGTCAGCCGGCTCAACGCGACGGGCCCGGCGCCGCAGGCCGTGGTCGAGAACCGGGTCGAGGCGAAGGACCAGGCGAAGGACGAGGACACCACCTTCGGCGCGTGGTGGTACGTCGGTGTCTTCCTCGTCGTCGGCATCGGCATCGGCTTCCTGCTCAGCGGCCGCAACAAGAGGCAGCAGCCGTGAGGTTCCGCCGTATCGCCGCCCTGCTCCTGGCCGCGCTGTTCCTGCTGCTGAACACCGGCCAGGCGCAGGCCGCCGGCTACCGCTACTGGTCGTTCTGGGAGCGCGGCGGCGACGCGTGGACGTACGCCACCGAGGGCCCCGCCACCGCCCGCCCCGCCGACGGCGACGTCCAGGGCTTCCGCTTCTCGATCAGCGAGGACTCCCAGGACGCGTCCCGGCCGCGCGGCACGGCCGACTTCGCGACGATCTGCGCCGACACCCCGGCCCGGGACGGCAGGAAGCGGGTGGCCCTGGTCATCGACTTCGGTACGGCGCCGGACGCCCCCTCCGGCGAAACCCCGCCGCCCGCCCGCACGGCCTGCGCCCAGGTGGCCCACGACGCGACGACGGCCGAGGCCCTGGCGGCGGTGGCCAGGCCCCTGCGCTACGACACCAACGCCCTGCTGTGCGCCATCTCGGGCTACCCGCAGAAGGGCTGCGGCGAGCAGGTCTCCGCGGAGCGGAAGCCGGCGCGGGAGGCCGGGGAGGAGAGCGGCAGCGGCCCGTCGCTGGGCGTGGTCGCCGGGCTGGCCGCGGTGGCGGTACTGGGCGCGGCGGCCGGCTGGCAGGCCCGCCGGCGCAGGCATGACTGACACGGACCGCCGCCGGGGCGCCGCCGGCCGGGGTGGGCGCGGCCGGTCCCACCCGGTGCCGGAAGGTGCCCCGGCTCCCCCGCACCGGCGGGGCGCACCCGTCCACCCGGGCGCCTGGTGGCTCTGGTCCCTGGCCCTCGGCACCGCGGCGACCCGCACCACCAACCCGCTCCTGCTCGCCCTCCTCGTCGCGGTCACGGCCTACGTCGTCACCACCCGCCGCCCTCACACCCCGTGGGCCCGCTCTTACGGCGCCTTCGTCAAGCTGGCCCTCGCCGTCCTCGTGGTCCGGCTCCTGTTCGCCGTCGCCCTCGGCTCGCCCCTGCCGGGCACGCACACCCTTCTCACGCTCCCCGAAGTCCCGCTGCCGGACTGGGCGCAGGGCATCCGCCTGGGCGGCCGGGTCACCGCCGAGACGCTCGTCTTCGCCCTCTACGACGGCCTGAAGCTGGCGGCGCTGCTGATCTGCGTGGGGTCGGCCAACGCCCTCGCCAGCCCCACCCGCCTGCTCAAGTCCCTCCCCGGCGCCCTCTACGAGATGGGCGTGGCCGTGGTCGTCGCCCTCACCTTCGCCCCGCACCTCATCGCCGACGCCCAGCGCCTGCGCGCCGCCCGCCGTCTGCGCGGCCGCCCGGACCGGGGTGTACGGGGGCTGCTCCAGGTGGGCCTCCCCGTCCTCGAAGGCGCCCTGGAACGCTCCGTCGCCCTCGCCGCCGCCATGGACGCCCGCGGCTACGGCCGTACCGCGCAGGTCCCGCCGGCGGTCCGGCGTACGACCGCCGCCCTCACGCTCACCGGTCTGCTCGGCGTCTGCGCCGGAACGTACGGCCTGCTCACCGCCGCGGGCGGCACCTACGGTCTGCCCGTCCTGCTCACCGGCCTCGCCGCCGCGCTCGCCGGCCTGCGGCTGGGCGGCCGTCGCACCCCCCGCACCCGCTACCGGCCCGACACCTGGAACGCCCGTTCCTGCCTGGTCGCCGCCTCCGGCGTCGCGGTGGCCGCCCTGCTCGCCCTCGCCGCGTCCGTCGACCCCGCGGCCCTGCACCCGGGCGTGATTCCGCTGGTCGCCCCCACCCTGCCGCTCTGGCCCGCCGCGGCCGTACTCCTCGGTCTGCTCCCCGCGTTCGTCACGCCCGCCCCGGAAGTACCCGCCCCGGAACCGCTCGCTCCAGAACCACTCGCTCCCGAGGAAGCCGAGGAGAAGCCCTCATGATCCGCTTCGAGGACGTCTCCGTGACCTACGACGGAGCGGCCGAACCCACCGTGCGCGGAGTTGACTTCGAGGTTCCGGAAGGCGAACTCGTCCTCCTGGTCGGCCCGTCCGGCGCCGGCAAGTCCACCCTGCTCGGCGCGGTCAGCGGTCTGGTCCCGCACTTCACCGGCGGCACCCTGCGCGGCCGGGTCACGGTCGCGGGCCGCGACACCCGCACCCACAAGCCGCGCGAACTGGCCGACGTCGTGGGCACGGTCGGCCAGGACCCGCTCTCCCACTTCGTCACGGACACCGTCGAGGACGAACTCGCCTACGGCATGGAGTCGCTGGGCCTCGCCCCGGACGTGATGCGCCGCCGTGTGGAGGAGACCCTCGACCTGCTCGGCCTCGCCGATCTGCGCCACCGCCCGATCGCCACCCTCTCCGGCGGCCAGCGGCAGCGCGTCGCGATCGGCTCGGTGCTCACCCCGCACCCGAGGGTGCTCGTCCTGGACGAGCCGACCTCGGCGCTCGACCCGGCCGCCGCCGAAGAGGTCCTCGCCGTCCTCCAGCGGCTCGTGCACGACCTCGGTACGACGGTCCTGATGGCCGAGCACCGTCTGGAGCGGGTCGTCCAGTACGCCGACCAGGTCGCCCTCCTCCCGGGGCCCGGCGCGGCCCCGCGCCTCGGCACCCCGGCCGAGATGATGGCCGTGTCCCCGGTGTACCCACCGGTGGTGGACCTCGGCCGCCTGGCGGGCTGGGACCCGCTTCCCCTGACGGTCAGGGACGCACGCCGCCGGGCCACGGACCTACGGCGACAGCTCGACGGACGGGACGGCATCGCTCTGGAGGGACGCGGGGAACCACGCGAGCAGCCGCAGCGGACCCGCACCCGCGAGCGGTCCGCACCCCCCGGGACAGGGGGCGTCACCCCCCTCCGCCGCCTCCGGGGCAGACGCGAAACCACCCCCGCGCCCTCCCTCCACGCTGCCGAAGTACACGCCCTCGCCGTCACCCGCGGCCGCGTCCGCGCCCTGCACCGCGTCGGCCTCACCGTCTCCCCCGGCGAGACCGTCGCCCTCATGGGCCGCAACGGCGCCGGAAAGTCCACGCTGCTCTCCGCGCTGGTCGGCCTGGTCCGGCCGTCCTCCGGGAGCGTCCGCGTCGGCGGCGTGACGCCGCACCGCACGGCGCCCCCGGAACTCGTACGCCGGGTCGGCCTCGTACCGCAGGAGCCGCGCGACCTGCTCTACGCCGACACGGTCGCGGCCGAGTGCGCGGCCGCCGACGCCGACGCGGGCGCCGCGGCCGGGACGTGCCGGGCGCTGGTGTCCGACCTGCTTCCCGGCATCACCGACGGCACGCACCCCCGCGACCTCTCGGAGGGCCAGCGCCTCACCCTCGCGCTGGCGGTCGTCCTCACCGCCCGCCCGCCACTGCTGCTCCTCGACGAACCGACCCGGGGGCTGGACTACGCCGCCAAGTCCCGCCTGGTCACGCTGTTGCGCGAGCTGGCCGCCGAGGGCCATGCGATCGTCCTGGCCACCCACGACGTCGAGCTCGCCGCCGAACTGGCCCACCGGGTGGTCCTGCTGGCCCAGGGCGAGGTGATCGCGGACGGCCCGACGGCCGACGTGGTCGTCTCGTCCCCCTCGTTCGCCCCGCAGGTCACCAAGATCCTGGCCCCGCAGCGGTGGCTCACGGTGCCCCAGGTCCGGGAGGCCCTGTCGTGACCGGTCCCGTCCGCCTCGGCCCGCGTTCGCTCGTCGCGCTCGCCCTCACCAGCGCGGTCGGTGCCGCCGCCTTCTTCTGGCCCTTCCTCGCCCCGCCCACCTCCCAGGTGGCGGCCCACGCCCAGGACGCGCCGTGGCTCTTCGCGGGTCTGCTGGTCCTCCTGATGGGCGTGGTCGCGGCGACGATCTCGGAGTCGGGACTGGGCCCGAAGGCCGTGGCGATGCTCGGTGTGCTGGCGGCCACGGGTGCGGCGCTGCGGCCCATCGGTGCGGGCACGGCGGGCATCGAGCCGATGTTCTTCCTGATGGTGCTGAGCGGGCGGGTGCTCGGGCCGGGCTTCGGCTTCGTGCTCGGCGCGATCACGATGTTCGCGTCGGCGCTGCTCACGGGCGGGGTGGGTCCGTGGATGCCGTTCCAGATGCTGGCGATGGGCTGGTTCACGATGGCGGCGGGCCTGCTCCCGGCGCCGGACCGCCTCCGCGGCCGCGCCGAGCTTCTCCTGCTGGCCTGCTACGGCTTCCTCGCGGCCTTCGCCTACGGCACGATCATGAATCTCGCGGGCTGGCCCTTCATGGGCGCGCTGGCCTCGAACATCGCCTTCGACCCGGACGCGCCGGTCGCCGCCAACCTGGCCCGCTTCCTGGCGTACTGCCTGGCCACGTCCCTCGGCTGGGATCTGGGCCGGGCGGTCGTCACGGTCGTCCTCACCGTCACCCTCGGCCCGGCCGTCCTCAAGGCGCTGCGCCGGGCCACCCGCCGGGCCGCCTTCGAGACGCCGGTCACATTCGACCCGCCCGCGGCGTCACCGGGCGGTGAGGGCGCACGCACGGACGGTCACCCGGACGGTGAACCACCCCACATGACCTACGTCACCAACGATCCCCGTTCGTAGATCCGAAAGCCTGTCATGCACGCCGCATCATGGCCTCTGACCTGCACAATGAGAGCCACGTCACACGATGGACTTTTGGCTCGGATGCGGCCGCAACTAGTAAAAGGGGTCATTGCGGACAGTTCGTTCGGCTGTTTCTCTGGATGACGTCGCAGGGCGCCGACCGGCCCACAGGGTCCCGGCATCCAGGCATCCCCACCACGCACCGTGTGGTTCCGGCTTGCCGCGACACCCCCGTCCCCGACGAAAAGGTTCGCCTGTGTCCGCCTCCATCCTCCGCCGCATCGCCGCCCCGAAGAAGGCCCTCACCGGAGTCGCCGTCGCCGCAGCCACCGCCGGCATGGCGCTCTCCGCCGCCCCGGCCCACGCCGCGCCGGCCGCCACCCCCGCCCAGGCCCAGGCGATCGCGAAGAAGATGATCCCGGACGCCACCCAGTACAAGGCCTTCAGCAAGATCGTCGAGCACGAGAGCGGCTGGGACGTGGACGCCACCAACGCGTCCTCCGGCGCCTACGGCCTGGTCCAGGCCCTGCCCGGCAACAAGATGGCCACCGCCGGCTCCGACTGGAAGACCAACGCCCAGACCCAGATCGAGTGGGGCCTGGACTACATGAAGTCCCGCTACGGCAGCCCGGTCGGCGCCTGGAACTTCTGGCAGGCCAACGGCTGGTACTGAGCCGGCCCCACCGTGCCGGCGACCGGCACCCACAGCATCGGCTGGTGCTGAGAACCCAGCCCCCAAGCAGGCGGCGGCCCCCGATCCCCGGGGCCGCCGCCGTCTGTGTGCTCAGCCCGCGCTGACCCGCAGTTCCTTCACACCGTTGATCCACGCCGAGCGCAGCCGCCGGGGATCCCCCGCCAGCCGCAGGTTCGGCATGGCGTCGGCGAGGGCGTTGAAGATGAGGTCGATCTCCAGGACGGCCAGGGACTTGCCGAGGCAGTAGTGCGGGCCACCGCCGCCGAAGCCGAGGTGCGGATTGGGGTCCCGGGTGATGTCGAAGACGTCCGGCCTGTCGAACACCTCGGGGTCGTGGTTGGCCGAGGAGTAGAAGATGCCGACCCGGTCACCCTTCCGGATCAGCTTGCCGCCCAGCTCGGTGTCCTGCGTCGCCGTCCGCTGGAAGGACACCACCGGCGTCGCCCAGCGCACGATCTCCTCGGCGGCCGTCGAGGGCCGCTCCCGCTTGTAGAGGTCCCACTGCGCGGGGTGCGTGAGGAAGCCGTGCATGCCGTGCGTGATGGCGTTGCGGGTCGTCTCGTTGCCCGCCACCGCCAGCATCAGCACGAAGAACCCGAACTCGTCCGACCCCAGGTTGCCCTCGTCCTCCGCGGCCACCAGCGTGGTGACGATGTCCTTTGCCGGGCACTGCTTGCGGTCGGCGGCCATGTTCATGGCGTACGCGATCAGCTCGGTGGCCGACTCCTTGCCGGCCTCCTCCGTGATGGCGTACTCGGGATCGTCGTACGCGATCATCTTGTTGGACCAGTCGAAGAGCTTGGCCCGGTCGTCCTGCGGTACGCCGATCAGCTCCGCGATCGCCTGGAGCGGCAGCTCGCACGCGACCTCCGTGACGAAGTCGAACGGCCCGGAGTGCGCGCGGGCGCCCTCGACTATGGCGTGCGCCCGGGCGCGCAGCCGTTCCTCCAGCGCCCGGATGGCCCGTGGCGTGAACCCGCGTTGCACGATCTGCCGTACCCGGGTGTGCTCCGGCGGGTCCATGTTCAGCAGGATCAGCCGTTGCGCGTCGATCGCGTCCCGTTCGATGTGCTCGTTGAAGCGGATGATCGCCGTGTTGACGGTGGAGGAGAACAGCTCGGGGTGGGTGGAGACGTACTTGACGTCGGCGTGCCGCGTGACCGCCCAGTACCCCTCGTCCTGGAATCCGGCCAGGTTCGCGGGCTGGGAGATCCAGGTGACCGGTTCGGCGCGGCGCAGTTCGGCGAACTCCGGCAGGGGCACGCGGTGGTGCAGCAGATCGGGGTCGGTGAAGTCGAACCCTTCGGGAAGCGCTGGACAGGGCATGGCGGCTCCAGCCATCTGACGAACAGTCAGGAAGTGCCGTGAACGTAACGGCGGACTCCGAAGACTGCAAGACCCTTGCGGTGACCGGCGTCCCGTCCGCAGACTGCACACAGAACTAGAACACGTATCAGTTGCTGGTTCTGGACGAGAGGACCGCCTTCATGGCCGCCGAACCCGTCATCGTCGAAGCCGTGCGCACCCCCATCGGCAAGCGCGGCGGCGCGCTGGCCAATCTGCATCCCGCCTATCTGCTGGGCGAGACGTACCGCGAACTCCTCGGCCGCACCGGCATCCCCGCCGACTGCGTCGAACAGATCGTCGGCGGCACGGTCACCCACGCCGGGGAACAGTCCATGAACCCCGCGCGGACCGCCTGGCTGACCATGGGCCTGCCGTACGAGACGGCGGCGACGACGGTCGACTGCCAGTGCGGCTCCTCGCAGCAGGCGTCCCACATGACCGCCAACCTCATCGCGGCCGGCGTGATCGACGTCGGCATCTCCTGCGGCGTCGAGGCGATGTCCCGCGTACCGCTCGGGTCGGGCTCCAAGCACGGGCCCGGGAAGCCGTTCCCCGACGAGTGGAACGTCGACCTGCCCAACCAGTTCGTGGCGGCCGAGCGCATCGCCAACCACCGCGGGCTGACCCGCGAGAACGTCGACGCCCTCGGCCTGCTCTCCCAGGAACGCGCCGCGGCCGCCTGGTCGGAGGAGCGTTTCAAGCGTGAGACGTTCGCCGTCCAGGTCCCCACCACCGAGGAGGAGCAGCACGCCGGGCAGGGCATGTGGCGGCTCGTCGACCGCGACGAGGGGCTGCGCGACACGTCGGCCGACGCGCTGGCGGGGCTGAAACCGATCATGCCGACGGCCGTGCACACGGCCGGCAACTCCTCGCAGATCTCGGACGGGGCGGCGGCCATCATGTGGGCCTCGAAACGCATGGCGCGTGCGCTGAAGCTGAGGCCGAGGGCCCGGATCGTGGCTCAGGCCCTGGTCGGCGCCGACCCGCACTTCCACCTGGACGGCCCGATCGACGCCACTCGCGCGGTGCTCGGCAAGGCGGGGATGTCACTGAGGGACATCGACGTGGTCGAGATCAACGAGGCGTTCGCGTCGGTGGTGCTGAGCTGGGCGCAGGTCTTCGAGCAGGACCTGGAGAAGGTCAACGTCAACGGCGGCGCGATCGCGCTCGGGCACCCGGTCGGGGCGACGGGCGCCCGGCTCATCACGACGGCGCTGCACGAACTGGAGCGCACGGACAAGGAGTTCGCGCTGGTGACGATGTGCGCGGGCGGTGCGCTCGCCACCGGCACGATCATTCAGCGGTTGTAGCAGCCGACCAGGAGATGAACGTGTTGAAGGCGGCGGGGGCGACGGTGAGTATGGGGCCGGCCGGGATCTTCGAGTCGCGGATGGCGACGGTGGCGCACGAGGATTCGGAGATCTCGACGCAATTGCCGCCCTGGTCACCGCTGTACGTCGACTTGCGCCATGTCAGACCGAGAGGAGCGCACTCGACACACTCGCCCCCTTGGTCCCCGCTGTAGCTGGACTTACGCCACTCGGCCACCGTCTTGATCGCGTTGCTCGCCATAGCGTTCCTCCATCACGCGCCGGATCAACTCCGCCGAGTCCCTGAGGGAGAGAGCGGCGGCCTGGAGATGATCGTAACGGAGCGAGCAGTCCCTGACGGTGTCCGGATTGGCGGTCGGATGCCCGCTGCCGTAGCCCTCGGTGTAGACGATCGCCGGATCGCTTGGAAAGCGATAGATGTCGAACGAGCCTTGCAGTCCCGCGTGAGCTCCTGCCGTGAACGGCAGCACCTGCATGTTGATCCGTGGGTTGCCCTCGAAGGACAACAGGTGGGCGAGTTGTTGCCGCATGGGCTCCCGGCCGCCGATCTCCTGATACAGCGCTGCCTCACTGAGGATGAGCCAGAAGATCGGCGGCTCGGCCTGTTCGAAGATGTGTTGTCGAGCCAGTCGGACGGCTGTGCGGTCGTCGAGGTCGGTCTGGTCCAGCACGCCGAGCACCGCACGCGCATACCCGTCGGCCTGCACCAAACCGTGCACGAGGTTCATCTCGAAGCAGCAGATCTCCGTGGCCCGCGATTGAAGTTCCGCCGTCTGCTGAAACCAGGCCGGAAGTTGGCTGCGCAGCACCAGCTCGGTCAGCCGGGAGAGCAGACCGCCCGTCCCCAGCGCCGCGTCCACCCGCTCGCTGAACGCGGGCGTCGGCAGCTTGCGCGCGGTCTCGATCTGCCCCACCAGCGAGCCGGTGTAGTTGATGATCTCGCCGAGCTGCCGCTGCGTCAGTCCGGCCGCCTCGCGATGTCGCCGCAGTTCGTAGCCGTAGTAGTCCAGCGGCGACGCACCCGGGTCGAGGACGTTGATGTGGGTCATGCTCGGTCCCCTCTCACGCAACTCCGCCCACAGCGGGACGGGTTGTATCCGATCCGTTGCCCACAGTAGTCACGGCTGGCCAGCCTCGTAGCGTGAACGAATACATTCCGCCGGCCTACCTGGCCCCTCGTCCCGTCCAGTACCGCATGAGCCTCGCCGTGGGTGAGCACTCGGCGCGGCATGTCCGCCGTATCGTCCGCTCGCTCCTGTCGGAGTGGGAGATGACGGAGCTGACCGACGCGGTGGAACTCGGCGTGACGGAGCTGGTCGCCAACGTCGTACGGCATGTCCGGGACCGGCGCTGTGTACTGCTGGTGCTGCGGCTGAAGACGGGGGTGCGGGTGGAGGTGACCGACTCCTCTCCCCAACTTCCGCGCATGCGCCGAGAGTTGTCGGCGGACGCGGAGGGCGGGCGGGGGCTCGTTCTGCTGGACGCGCTGGTCGACAAGTGGGGTGTGGATCAGGGGCCCCTGGGAGGCAAGACCGTGTGGTTCGAGTGCGGGCCGACGGAGAGCGGGCTCGGCGCACGGTGAGCGAGCCGCCCGCGGGCACCCCGCCGTCGGGCGGCACGGCGGTGCCCGTTCGCAGGACCATAAACACCCTGTTCGCGGAGTGTTAACGCCGTGACCACCACGATGAGCCCCGTCCCTGGAGAACTGGAGGCAGACGTGACCATGAGGACCGGTTCCGAGTACCTGGAATCTCTGCGTGACGGGCGTAACGTCATCATCGACGGCGAGCGCATCGAGGATGTGACGAAGCACCCTCTGACCCGTGGCTACGCCGAACAGGCCGCCCGCTTCTACGACCTGCACCACGAGCCCGGGAACCAGGATTCCCTGACCTTCGTCGACGAGGACGGCAAGCGGCGCCCCATCGGCTGGCTGTATCCGCGTAGCCAGGGCGACCTCGAACGACGGCGCGACTACGCGAACACGGTGATCCGCAGCTTCGGGGGCGGCGCGTTCGGCCGCCTCCCCCAGAGCAACAACGGCAACTGGTACGCGCTCGTGGACGACACCGCCCCCTGGGCCGAGCTGTCCGTGGACACGCCCGAGACCGTCGACCTCGCCCGCAACATCGTCGCGGACTTCGAGGCCAACCGCGACGCGGACCTCTGGACGGTCCCCCTGCTCAACGACGTCCAGCGCGACCGCTCGGACCCCTCGGTGGCCGCACGCAACCCGATGCTCCGCGTCAAGGAGCGAAACGACGAAGGCATCGTGGTCGAGGGCTGGAAGGGCGTCTCCACCGCGGTCATCTTCGCCGACACGATTCTGCTCGGCAACATAGTGAAGCCCGGGACGGAACCGGAGCACATCGTCTGGGCGAGCGTCCCCGTCAACCACCCCGACGTCACGCACGTGGGACGCCGTTCCAACGCCACACCCCCCGACGCCGGCTTCGAGCGGCCGCTGTCGAGCCTCGGCGACGAGCTCGACTCCATGGCGTACTTCGACAACGTGCTCATCCCGTGGGAGCACGTCTACCACCTGGGCAACGTCGATCACTCCAGGCTGTACGCGCAGCGTACGTTCGACTTCGAGCACGCCGACACCCTGCACCACATGATCGTCAACGCGGAGCTCATGACCGGACTTGCGGTCCTCGTCGCACAGTCCACCGGAACGGCTCAGCACCCGGTCGTCGGATCCGACATCGCCGACCTCGTCCGCTTCCACGAGACGCTGCGCGCCTTCAGCATCGCGTCGGAGGCGACCGCGTTCGTCACGCCCAGGGGGCTGTGCAAGCCCAACAACATTTTCTACGACTTCGGCCGCGCCCACTACCTCGAGAACGTGAGCCGGCTGACGGAGAAGCTCGTGGAGATGTGCGGCCGCTCCGCGGTGCTGTCGCCGAGCGCGAAGGACTTCGAGGTTCCCGGGATCGGCACCCGGCTTCTGGAGATGTTCCACGGCACGACGTTGAGCGCGCACGACCGGGTGCGGCTGTTCAAGTTCGTCCAGGACCGGTTCCTCAGCGACTGGGCCGGACGCTTCAGGTCGTTCGAGAGGTTCCAGGGCACGCCGCTGTTCCTCATCAAGCTGCTGACGATGCAGCGCATCTCGACCGACCCCGGCGGCTCCATCACCGAACTGGCCCGCCAGGCCGTCGGTCTCGGCACCTCCGAGGAGATGACCGCACGCGCCGTCGCCGAGCGGAAGGAGCTGTTCGGCTCGGTGGCTCCCGTCGCCACCGGGGCCGTCCCCACCGGTGCCGCCGCGGCCAACCAGGGCTTCTCGCTGGACGACAAGGATCAGCCCGACTACATCAAGACCCAGGACGCGTGACCGCCTCCGGTGTGCCCGGCCCACAGGATCCCGCGGGCCGGGCGCACCGGCAGAGCGCCACACCCGCCCTTTCGGAGGTTTTCCATGACTGAGACCCTCGACACGACCGTCGCGTTCCGGGCCACCATGGGCCGTCTCGCCAGCGGTGTCAGCGTCATCACGACCCGGACCGGAAGCACGCCCATCGGCATGACGGCCAGCGCGGTCTCCGCCTTGTCGCTGGACCCGCTGCAGTTGATCGTGTGCGTCGGCAACCACCTGTTCACCCGCACCGCGATCGCCGAGCACGGACGCTTCGCCGTCAACATCCTGGGCGAGGACGGCGAGGACCTGGCCCGCACCTTCGCCGCGCCGGTGCCCGACCGGTTCGCCGGCGTGGCCGTCGACGACAGCCACGGCGTTCCGGTCCTCCAGGACGCCATCGCCACCGTGGTCTGCCAGGTCTCCCAGGCCCTGCCCGGCGGCGACCACACCATCTTCGTCGGCGACGCACGGCACTTCACGCACAAATCCGCGAGCCGTCCGCTGGTCTACTTCGCGGGCGAGTTCGGTGTCATGAGCTAGGGACGATCTCCCCGACTTGTCAGGCGCTCTTTTCGGACAACCGGCTTAGACTCCAGCAGGAGCCAGGAAGCGCGGAGGTTGGGCGATGTCGGACCACATGGCCTGGAGTGCCGGGAGAGGAGCCTGCTCCCCCGGACGTCACGGAAGTTGCTCCGATGGCTGAATCCGGTACCGGCCGGTCGACCGGCCCCAAGGCACCAGGCCGTCACCACCGCACGATCATCAGACGCAAACTCGCCGTACCCGAGCCGGCGAAGGAGACGGTCCACCGCCGCAGGCTCAGCCGGCGTATCCACGAACTCCTCGACCGCCACACGGTGGTGAAGGTCTGTGCGACCGCGGGCGCCGGCAAGACGACCGCGGTCGTGCTGGCTCTTCGCGACCTCGACAGGCCCGTCGCCTGGGTCTCCCTGGACGGGACGGAGCAGGCCGCGGGACGTCTGCTCGTCTATGTCGAGGCGGCCGTCGAGGAGAAGGTCTCCGGGGCGGCGGGTGTCGCCTCGGACGCCCTGAGCAGCGGCCTTCAGATCGGTGAGGCGGCCGGACTGCTCGCCGAAAGCCTGCAGGGCGGCCGGCTCGTCGTGGTCTGCGACAACGTGGAGCGCGTCGCCTCCGACGAGAGCTGCGCCGCGGTGCTGTCCTCCTTCGCCCGCTACCTGCCGTCCGACGCGAACCTCGTCCTGATCTCGCGCGTCGACGTCCAGCTCGACGTGGGCTCCACCAGCGAGCGCGACCGGGTCGGCGAGCTGGTCGAGGCCGACCTCGCCTTCGACGTCCAGGAGGCGGGCGACGCGCTGCGAACGGCCGGCGGCCCCGACGTCGACCCCGGGCAGGCGGTGGCCGCGACGGGGGGATGGGTGACCGGCGTCCTGTTCAACGGCTGGCGCCACACCCGCTCCGGCGAGATGGACCCCGACGCGCTGCACTCCTACGTCGCCGCCAACATATTCGACTCCCTTTCCCCGACGGAACGAACCTTCCTGCTCCATACGAGCCCGCTGGACGAGATATCGGTCGACGCGGCCCGGGCACTGGGCCAGGAGAACGCGGCGCACCTCATCGCGGGCCTGCGGCGCCGGCATCTGCCGGTGACGTGGTCCGCCGACGGTTCGCGCATGACGCCCCACCCCATGTTCCGCGACTTCCTGCGGGTGGCCCTCGAACGGGAGGACGCCAGGACGCTCGGCGAGGTGCGTCGCAGACACGCGGAAGTCCTGATCAAGGGCGGCGCACGCGAGCAAGCGGTGGACGAACTGCTCCGGCTCGGCGACCTGGAGACGGCCGGGCGGCTGGCCGCCGCCGCCCTCCCGAGCCTGGTGGCGCGCATGGACTTCGCGCAGGCGGCACGGTGGCTCGAAGCGCTGGGCGCGTCGGCCCGGACCCCGACGCCGGAGATCGGATCCGTCGTCCTGCACGTGGCCTTCGCGCTGGAGCAGTGGGGACGCGGAGTCGAGTTCATCGACCGGCACGGCTACGGCTGGCTTCCGGAACTGGGGGCTCCAGGCTCCGAGGAGGCGCGCGTCCTGGCGTGCTGGAGCCTTTGGCACTCCGGGCGGGTCGGCGAGGCCCGGTCCCTCGGCGACCAGCTGCCACCCGGCCGCAACCGGCGTCTCGCCGACTCGTTGATCGCGGGCGCGACCGGCGAGGAGCCGCCGCCCTTCCCGGAGTACTCGACGATGCCCTCCGGCCCCCTCGACGGCCTGCTGATGCGGCTGGCCTTCATCCGCGGTCGCCTCGACGGACTCGACAACCCGATCTCCTTCGACCCGTGGCGCACGGTCCTCGGGGGTCCCTGGGTCGTCGCCGCGTCACGTGCCACCGGGCGCCTGGACGCCGCGATGGCCCTCTACGAGCCTCGTCGTGCTTCGTCGCAGCCGGTCTGGCTGCACGCCGTCGACGCCGTCGACCTCATGCTCGACGTGGGACGCGGAGAGGAAGCCTGGTCCTTGCTCAGGAGGGGGCGGGACCTCGTCGCGTCAACAGGCTCGAGGGTGTACCAGAACATGAGCCTGCTCACCGAGGCCAAGATGTGGCTGCGTCTCGAAGGCGACTGGCGGCGGGCCGACGGCGTACTGGCGGCGGCCGCCGCCAACGGCGCCGCGGACTACGCCCTGACGCGCGAGACATGGCAGCTGTGGACCGGTCTTTCGCTGCTGCTGCAGCGCAGGGACGCCGAGGCGCGGGAGCATCTGTCGGCGTGCCTGCTGAGCATGCAGCGAGGAGACCGCGGGCTCGATCTCCCGACGGCCGCGGTGTACTTGGCCGAGGCGCAGTGGCGGCTCGGTCTGGAGGACGAGTCCGACGCCACGGCGGAGCTGGCCATCGGCTCCGCCTCGGCCCACGGCACCCAGCACTTGCTGCTGACAGCCCTGGCGGACGCGCCGTCGGTCGCGCCCAGGGCGGCGGACACCAAGTCCAGCCGCATGTCGCAGTGTCACGAGATCCTCACCGTGCTGTCCGGACGCCACCCCGTGCGCGTGAACGCGATCGCGCCCCGTCTCGTCCTCGAGGAGTTCGGGGAGCCGACGCTCACGGTCGACGGGAAGGTGGTCCAGCCCCGCCTGACGAAGAGTGTGGAACTGCTCAGCTATCTGCTCGGCACCCCTGACCGCAGGGCCACCCGCGACGAGCTGCTCGGCGCGCTCTTCGGCGGCCGCAACGATGCCGCCAGCCGGAGCTACCTGCGTCAGGCCCTCTTCCGGCTTCGCCAGGCGCTCCCCGCGGACCTCGGGCCCTCGCAGGACGGGGACGTCTTCAGTCTGGTCGGTCCGGAGCTGGCGGCGGGCTCGGCACAGCGGGCCGTCGACACGGTCGCGCAGGCCGGCAGACAGGACGGCGAGATCCGGCTCCGGACGCTCCTGCAGGCCCTCGCCGGCGCCGAGCGGGGCCCCTTCCTGGCGACGGTGTCGGGGAACTGGGCCGCGGAGCGTCGCGTGGCTGTGAGCGAGGTCCTGCTGTCCGCCAGGGTCGACGCGGCCAGGCTGGCCCACCGGCTGAACCGGCTTCGTGAGGCGAAGGACCTGGTCGACCGCGTGCTGCGCGACGATCCCTACCGCGAGCAGGCCTGGCAGCTCGCGATCCAGCTCGAGTCCGCCGGCGGCGGCGAGGACACGGTGCCGGCGCTCTACCACCGCTACGTCTCACGGATGAGGGAACTCGGCGTCGCGCCGTCCGCCGAGGTCCGCCGCCTCGTCACCCGGCTGCGCCGCTAGGCCGCCCTCGCCCTTCGCCCCGGCCGCACTACACGCTGGGCGCCTTCTGCGGGTCGGGCTGCCGGTCCGTGCCGGGCGCGGCGGCCGGTTTCGGGGCGCGCGCCCGCGGGCCCTGGAAGACGTACGCCAGTCCGAAGCCCGCGCCCACCACCAGCGCGCCGCCGGCGGCGTCCAGCACCCAGTGGTTGCCGGTCACGACGATCGCGGTCACCGTGAAGGCCGGATGCAGCAGACCCAGCGCCTTCATCCACATCTTGGGCGCGACGATCGCGATCACCACGCCGCACCACAGGGACCACCCGAAGTGCAGGGAGGGCATCGCCGCGTACTGGTTGGTGAGGGAGGTCAGGGTGCCGTAGTCCGGCTGGGAGAAGTCCTGGACGCCGTGGACGGTGTCGATGATGCCGAAGCCCGGCATCAGGCGCGGCGGGGCGAGCGGGTAGAGCCAGAAGCCGATCAGGGCCAGCAGGGTCGTCAGGCCGAGCGTCGAGCGGGCCCAGCGGTAGTCGACCGGGCGGCGCCAGTACAGGACGCCGAGGACGGTCAGCGGGATCACGAAGTGGAACGACGTGTAGTAGAAGTCGAAGAACTGGCGGGCCCAGTCGACCTTCACTATCGCGTGGTTGAGCGTGTGCTCGATGTCGATGTGGAGGATCCGCTCCACGGAGAGGATCTGCTCGCCGTGCGCCTCGGCCCGCTCCCGGCCGCCGGATATCGTGCCGCCGGTCGCCGCCAGCCGGACCTGCGAGTACGCGGCGTAGGTGACGCGGATGAGCAGCAGTTCCAGCAGCAGGTTGGGCCGGTTCAGGACCCGGCGCAGGAAGGGCAGCAGCGGTATGTGCTTCCAGCGTGCGGGGACCGGTGCCGCGTACTCCGTGGGGACGGGCGCGCGGTAGTAGGGGGAGGTCCGCGACAGGAACGGCACGGCCGTGGCCGCGGCGATCGCGGCGAGGAGGACGACGTTGTCACGCAGCGGGTGCAGCGCGGCCACATTCGGCAGGAGCATCCTGGCCGGAAGCGTCATGACCAGCACGACCGCCACCGGCCACACCAGGCGGTCGGAGGCACGCCGGCCGACCCGGCCGACCACCGCGAGCAGCACCCACAGCAACTGGTGCTGCCATGCCGTCGGCGCGACGACGATCGCGGCGCAGCCGGTGAGGGCGACGGCCAGCAGCAGCTGCCCGTCACGGGCGTACCGGACGGCCCGGCGCAGGCCCAGTGCGGCGATCACCGCGCCCAGGGTCAGGAAGAGGGCTATCTCCAGCGGGCCGGACAGGCCGAGCCGGAGCAGCGCGCCGTGCAGGGACTGGTTGGCGAGGTCGTCGGCCCGGCCGCCGAGTCCGACGCCGGCCATGTGGTGCACCCAGTAGGTGTACGAGTCGCGCGGCATCGCCAGCCACGTCAGCGCGGTGGTGCCGGCGAAGGTCGCGCCCACGGAGGCCGCCGCGTCACGACGGCCGGTGAACCACAGCAGCGGGGCGAAGAGCAGCACCGTCGGCTGCAACGCGGCGGCGACGCCGATCAGCGCGCCGCCCGCCCGCCCGCCGCGCACGGCGAAGCAGCCGAGCAGCACCAGCAGGACCGGGATGACGCCGGTCTGGCCCAGCCAGAACGCGTTGCGCACCGGCAGCGACAGCATCAGCAGGCAGATCGCGACGGGCGCGGCGACCAGCGCCGTACGGCGGCTGACCGGGCGCGGCAGGGCGCGGGCCGCGACCAGGCCGAGCACGACCACCAGCAGCAGCGTGCCGAACGTCCAGCCCCAGCCGAGCGCCTGTTCCGCGGTCCGCGTCAGGGGCTTGAGCACCAGGCCGCCGAAGGGCGTGCCGGTGAAGCGGGTGGAGTCGTACAGCGAGCCCTCGACGTGCAGCACGCCGGCCGGGCCGACCCAGGTCTCCAGGTCGGTCAGCCGCTCGCCCCTGGGCGTGCCGAGGACGACCGCGATCTGCCGTATGCCGAGGACCGCGGCGACCAGCCACAGGGCCAGGCGCGCGGCGCGCAGCCGGGCACCCGCCGTCGCCTCGAAAGTCCCCACCGGTCTTCCGCCGTGTTCCGCATTCGCCACGCCCCGCGGCCTCCGCCCCATCGTTCTGCGCACCTTGAGGGGTCGCACCGCCCCCGGAGGGAGACGCAGGCAACCCCTGATTCACCTGACGTCCGCCCTCCTTTCGTCCGGAAGACGATAGTGGGCGGGGGGTCGGGTTGCTTCGGCCGGGCGCGAGATAGATCACAAGGCCCGTCCGGGAGCGGCGTCCGGACGTCCGCCGACACGCCTGGACAGGGCGTATTTACGTGCCCCATGCACCGAAATGGCCACCCTGCGTAATCGGGACAAGAGCACCTATCGTCGAATTTCGGCCTGCCGCCGACGCTGCCGCGTGGGCCCGTCCCTGTCCCCGTCGAGAGGTAGGCGAGCGAAGTCTTGTCCAGTGCCACCGTCGCCGCACCGAACCCGTTCCCCGTCCCCACCCGCCCGCCGGTGCAGGACGTCACCGTCACCGACCCCGCCCTGGTCAAGCGGGCCGTGAAGGCGGCGGCCCTCGGCAACGCCATGGAGTGGTTCGACTTCGGTGTCTACAGCTACATCGCGGTGACGCTCGGCAAGGTCTTCTTCCCGTCCGGCAACCCGACGGCGCAGCTCCTGTCCACCTTCGGCGCCTTCGCCGCGGCCTTCCTGGTCCGCCCGCTGGGCGGCATGGTCTTCGGCCCGCTGGGCGACCGCGTCGGCCGCCAGAAGGTCCTGGCGCTCACGATGATCATGATGGCCGCCGGCACCTTCGCGATCGGCCTGATCCCCTCGTACGCCGCGATCGGCGTCGGCGCCCCGATCCTGCTGCTCGCCGCGCGCCTCGTGCAGGGCTTCTCCACCGGCGGTGAGTACGCCGGCGCGTCCACCTTCATCGCCGAGTACGCCCCCGACAAGCGGCGCGGCTTCCTCGGCAGCTGGCTCGAATTCGGCACGCTCGCCGGCTACATCGGCGGCGCGGGCCTGGTCACCCTGATGACCGCACTGCTCTCCTCCGAGGACCTGCTGTCCTGGGGCTGGCGGATCCCGTTCCTGATCGCGGGCCCGATGGGCATCATCGGCCTGTACCTGCGGATGCGCCTGGAGGAGACCCCCGCGTTCGCGGCGGAGCTCGAGAAGGCGGAGACCGAGCGGCCGAAGGTGCCGCTGCGCGAGATGGTCACGGGCCAGTGGAAGGCGCTGCTGCTCTGCATGGGCCTGGTCCTGGTCTTCAACGTCACCGACTACATGCTGCTGTCGTACATGCCCAGCTACCTCACCAGTGAGCTGCACTACGACGAGACGCACGGACTGCTGGTCGTCCTGGCAGTGATGGCACTGATGATGATCGCCCAGCCGTTCACCGGCGCCCTGACCGACCGCGTCGGCCGCCGCCCGGTCATCGCCGTCGGCTGCGCGGGCTTCCTGTTCCTCTCCATCCCCGCACTGCTGCTGATCCGCCAGGGCAGCCTGCTGGCCATCGGCCTGGGCATGGGCGCGCTGGGCCTGCTGCTGGTCTGCTTCACCGCGGCGATGCCGTCCGCCCTGCCGGCGCTGTTCCCGACCCGGGTCCGCTACGGCTCCCTGTCCATCGGCTTCAACGTCTCGGTCTCGCTCTTCGGCGGTACGACGCCGCTGGTGGTCACGGCACTGATCGGCGCGACGGGCGACATGATGATGCCCGCGTACTACATGATGGCCGCGGCCGTGATCGGCGGCGTGGCGGTCTGGCTCATGACGGAGTCGGCAGGCCGACCACTGCCGGGGTCTGCGCCCTCGGTGGAACCGGCGGAGCTGCGCCGACCGTGACCGGACGTCCGGACAGGGCCGCCGCGGGATGCATGCGGCGGCCCGGCCGGCAAGGGACGGCCGGGGACGGCGTGCCCTCCTCTCCGTGGAACCGCCGTAGGACTACCTTCGTTAGGGCATCTAGTTAGGTGCGCTAATGAGGACCGTCTTATGAGAGGCAGAGCGCATGAGCGAGTCGCAGGTCTGGGACAACGTCGACGCGTACTTCACCACCCACCTCGCCCGTGACGACGAGGCCCTCCAGGCGGCCCTGCGGGACAGCGACGCGGCCGGTCTGCCCCCCATCGGCGTCACGGCGAGCCAGGGCAAGTTCCTCCAGCTGCTCGCCGAAGTGCAGGGCGCCCGCGCCATCCTGGAGATCGGCACGCTCGGCGGCTACAGCACGATCTGGCTGGCCCGCGCCCTCCCGGCCGACGGCCGGCTGATCTCACTGGAGTACAGCCCGAAGCACGCCGAGGTGGCGTCGCGCAACATCGCCCGCGCAGGCCTGGACAAGGTCGTCGACGTGCGCGTCGGCGCGGCACTGGAGTGCCTGCCGCAGCTCGCCGACGAGAACCCCCCGCCCTTCGACCTGGTCTTCATCGACGCCGACAAGGCGAACAACGCCCACTACGTCGAGTGGGCGCTGCGGCTCACGCGGGAGGGCAGCCTGATCGTGGTCGACAACGTCGTCCGGGGCGGCCGCGTCGCCGAGGCGGGCGCCTCCACCCCCGACGTCCAGGGCACCCGCGCCGCCATCGAGCTCATCGGCTCCCACCCGAGGCTCACCGGCACCGCCATCCAGACGGTGGGCAGCAAGGGCTACGACGGCTTCGCCCTGGCGCGCGTCCTCGGGTGACGCCGGCCGGGCCGCGTCAGACCTCGTGGTAGAAGCCCACGTTCACGCTGCGCGGCCCGGTGCGGTCCTGGATGACGATCTCGCCGTTGCCGCCCTTGGGCAACGGCATCGTGCCGCCGTACGCGAGCGGCTGCGCGTACTCGCCGGACACCAGCCGGACCTCGGAGGAGGGGTCCGGCTGTGAGCCGCGCAACCAGGTCACCTGCCAGTCGCCGTCCGGCCCGCACAGGAACTCCAGGTGCACCCGCGAGACGAACAGCCAGTCCTCGGGCGTCGCGAGCCGGCACACGGTGTTGTCCCGGCCCACCCGCAGCACCGTTCCCGGCTCGCTGGGCGCGTCGGCCATGATCATGCCGGCCGTGACACCCGCGTCCGCCCCGGAGACGGAGGCCATGGTCAGTTCGAGCACGTGCGCTCCCTTGCAACGTCCAGATACGGCAGCCCGGTTGGCCTGCCGCCGCCGAATGATAAATCGCCCGGCGCGGCGGCGTCCGGCACAATGGCCTCATGACCGAGCGAAAGCCACCGGGCGTCAGCTTCGAGTCCTGGACCGACAAGCAGATCCGGGACGCCGAGGCGCGCGGCGACTTCGCCCACCTGCCGGGCGCGGGCAAGCCCCTGCCGAAGGACGTCGAGGGAACCTACGACGAACAGTGGTGGATCAAGCGGAAGTTGGCGCGCGAGGGCATCTCGGTCCTGCCGCCCACCCTCGCCCTGCGCAAGGAGGCGGAGGACGCGCTGCTCGCCGCCATGCGGGCGCCCTCGGAGCGGCTCGTGCGGAAGATCGTCGAGGATATCAACGTCAAGATCCGCGACGTCATGTTCAAGCCGCCGCCCGGCCCCCCGCTGGGTCTGAAGCCGTACGACGTCGACGAGGTCGTACGGCGCTGGCGGGAGGGCCGGGCAGCGGCCGGATAGCTCTTTTTCCGGCTGCCTGCGCTCAGTGACGCAGGAGCCGCTCCGCGAGCTCGCGGTAGTCCCGCAGGGCGAGGCGGAGCTGTTCGGTGTCGGAGGTCGCCGTGGTGGCCTCGTCGGTCGACTCCCAGGACCTGCGCAGGGTGCGGCGCCGCTGGGTCACGGCCTCCGTGAACCGGGCCGCGATCTCCTCCAGCACATGGTCCGCCTCCTCGATGGCGGCCCGGGGACCGTCCACGAACGAGGACACCGCCTGCTGCATGCGCAACTCCAGCTTGCCGGTCTCCTCACCCGACAGCAGCGGGGACATGCGGGAGGTGGGCGCGGAGGGGTCGGCCGGGGGCCGCGCGGAACCCGTGGGCACCGCGGCGGAGCCACCGGCGGTGGGGGCGGCCCCACGAGCCTCCTGAGCATCAAGAGTCTCCTGAGCGCCACGAGACTCCTGTGCCCCACCGTCCCCGAAACCACCGGGCGCCACAGAACCCGCACGAAGCGAAGCACCGGACCCGTCCGGAACCTCCCTCGCCGTCCCCGGCGCCGTGTCCCGCCCTATGAGGTCGTCACGCCGCGCGGTGCGGTCCGGCTCCGGCGGCTCGCCGCCGCCCATGGGCCGTGTCACGTCGGTCATGTGTCTCAACTCCCCTTCGCGTGGCGCCCGAAGGCCGCCGGCAGATGCAGCCGGCCGGAGCCTGCGTGGGCTGTCGTCCTGGTCCGTTCGGCGGGCGGACGTCCGTGGCGGTCGTCACGCGCCGGACGCAGCAGGTCGTCGAACAGGGCGCGGGCCTCGACCATGGCCTCGCGCATCTCCTCGGTGGCGGCGCCCCCGTCCTGCACGGCGCCGGTACGGCCGTCCTGCGCACCGCTCGCGGGCGTGCGGGCGATGCGGTGGACGCGCCGGTAGCCGTGCACGTGGTGCGCGTGGTGGACGGACAGGGCGGCGAGCTGCTCCTCGTACTGCCCGCCGTCCGGGAAGCCCCGGACCCCGGCGAGCTCGGCGAGCAGCCGGTCCGCCTCGGTCACGGCGTCCTGCGGCGAGTCGACGAAGCGCTCCTGGGCCGCCGTCCAGCGGGCCTCGAACCGCTCGCGGTCCGCCGGTTCGAGCGGCCGCTCACGCAGCTTGCCGTGCCGCTCCACGCGCTCGGCGAGCTCACGTTCGGCGGCCGTGGCATCCCCGTCGTGCCGGGCCACCGCCCGGTCGTACTCAGGTCCGAAGCGCCGCCTCAGGTCCCGTCCGCCGCCCGCGCCACGGCCGCGCAAGGTCAGGGCGGCCGCGATGAGGGCGACCGCCGCCACAATCACGATCAGAGCAATGATCCAGCCAGTGGACATGAATGCCTTCCGGGTTCTCGACCCGACCGACCCCTCACCGGGCCGGTCCGCTGACCGGGTTGCCCGCAAAGCCCCACCCAAACGAGAACCCCCACCCGAACGAGCCCGCCCCGAAATCTTCGGATGCCGCTTGTAACGTTCGGCGCCCGGGCCGCACTGAGGAGTATGAGCCTTCACGACCCGCGTGCGCTGTTCCCCGACCGCACGCCGCAGAAGAGCCCCCAGCGCGGCCGCACCCAGGGCCTGATCGACCTCAGCCACCGGGGTGCCGGTCGAGCACCCGAGTACCGCTGAGCCCGGACACCGCTGAGCCGAGGCACCGCCGTGCCCGAAAGCCGCAGGTGCCCGGAGCCGCAGGTGCCGCAAAGCCGCAGGTGCCCGACGACAGCCGAGCCCGGCCACCACCGAGCCCGGCCACCACCGTGGCCGCCACCACCGAGCCCCATTGCCACTCAGCCCGACCAAACAGCAACACAGCGACGAGAGAGCCAACATGACCGTCGAGTCCGTCGAAACCGTCCCCACCTGCGCCTACCCGGGCTGCACCAATCCGCCCGAGGCGCCCGCGCCCGGCGCGCAGGGGCCGGCGCCCCGCTACTGCCCGCACCCGGAGCACAACGCACTCGGCGCGTTCCGGAAGTTCCGCGCCAAGCGTCAGCAGCGCAAGGAGGACAAGCGCGCGGCAGCCGAGGCCAAGAAGGCGGCAAAGCAGGCCCAGGCTCCGGTCACCGGACAGCCCTGGCCAGTCGCCTCCGCTGCCGTCATGGCTCACGGTGCGCCGGGGCACACACTCGCCCCGGAGACGATGCCCGAGCCGTCCGAGCAGGCGCCGGCCGCCCAGTCACGCGATGCCCTGGTCGCCCTCATCGAGCGGCTCGCCGCCGAACTCCCCACCTACATCGAGGAGTTGGCGATCATCACCGACTCCGCGGCGGCCGAGGCCCGCATAGAGGCGGTCACCCGCGCCGGCGCGCAGCGCATCCTGGCCGCGGAGGAGCGTGCCGTGCTCGCCGAGGAGGCGGGCGACATGGCCGTCGCCGCGCTCGACGCCGCACAGGAGAAGTTCACCGAGGAGACCGCCGCGATCCGAGAGGAGACGGCCCGCCAGGTGGCGGACGCCGCGTTCGTCCGGGCCGAGCTGGAGCGCTACCGCGAGCGGGTGGGCATGCTCGAGGCCCGCCTCGACGCCGTCCGTGACGAGGCCGACGAGCTGCGCCGGGAGAAGGCCGCGCGCGCCACCGGACACGACCGGCCGCGCCCCGACGGCCAGGGGTGCTGAACGACCGTCGGCACGAACCCGCGATGCCGTCCCCTGCGCCGGCATCGATCCCGCACTGATCAGACAAAGGAAAACGCATGCAGAACAGCGCGCTCAGGAAGAAGTGGTCCGCCCGGATCGCGGCCGCCACGGTGATCGCCGCGACCGCCGCCCTCGTCCCGGCGGCCGGCGCCCAGGCGGGCACCCCCCATCAGTTCCGTCTCTGCAACAACGGCCGCGGCTACGACACCGTCGTCGAGTTCCCGAGCCACGGCGGTTACGCGTTCCGCGTGCTCGCCGGAAAGTGCCAGACCGTCGGGGCCCCTGTCCCGTCCTCCAACCAGGCGGTCACCCTCCACGCGGTCCAGGGGGCGTGGAAGGGCTCCCGCAGCTACGTCTTCGCCGGGTTCAGCTACGACGACCGGCGAGGCATCGACATCACCACGTCGGGAACCTACGGCGCCGTCAACTGGAGCTGGCGTTAGGGAAAGTCCGGGCCGGTTCGGGTCCGCCCCGAACCGGCCCGTACGCCCCAGGACCACCGAGCACCTCACAGAAACGGACCCCCATGAGCCGAATCAAGCGCCCTGTCCTGTGGATCAGCACCGCCGCCGTCGTAGTCGTGGCGGCCGTCGGGCTCTACCTCTTCCAGCCCTGGCGGCTGTTCACCACGAACCGTGTGGATGAGGCGGTTCCCGCGTCCCGACAGGCGCAGCCGTCGGTCTCCGGCAGCTTCATCTCCCACGAGCACGAGACCAGCGGCTCGGTGGAGGTCCAGCAGCTCGCGGACGGACGGACCAACCTGCGCCTGACGAACCTGCGCACCTCCGACGGACCGGCCCTGCACGTCTGGCTCAGCGACCAGCCGGTAGAGCAGGACGGTGGCGGCAACCTCGACGACGGCACCCACATCGACCTCGGCGACCTCAAGGGCAACGAGGGCAACCAGAACTACGCGATCCCGGCAGGCACCGACCTGGACCGGTTCTCCACGGTGACGATCTGGTGTGAACGCTTCAGCGTCTCGTTCGGCGCGGCCGAGCTGAAGCAGGTCACTGCCGCGGCCAGTCCCTGAAGGCGGTGAGCAGCTGCTGCCGGGCGTCCGGAGAGATGCTGTCCGGCGTCAGTTCGCCCGTCGTGGTGATCGTCTGACGGAACTGATCGAGGTAGCGCTCGCACCCGGAGCACTCCGCCAGGTGCTCGATGAAGCGCCGCTCATCGCCTTCGGGCAGGGCGCCCTCGAGGAGTTCGGTCACCAGCTCCACGAAGTCAACGCAGTCCACGGTCGTCCCCTCCCGCTGCGACGTCCTGAACACCGGACAAGTAGTCCTCCAGTTTAAGCCGCAACAAAGCCCTCGCCCTATGGAGGAGGACGCGCTGGTTGCCCGGCGAGATCTCCAGCAGGGAGCACACCTCTTCGGAGCCGTACCCGTCGACGTCACGAAGCGTGATCACCCTGCGGAGGCGGGGCGGGAGTTCGTCGAGGGCCCGGGCTATCACCTCGCGGACCTCGCCCCGCAGCACATGGTCCTCGGGGATGTGCCAGGACCGCGGTTCCTGCCCGACGGCCCAGTGCCCCGCGTACCGCTCGCCGGGGGCGCGGAACCGCGAGGCCTCGACCGTCGGCCCTTCGTCCTCCGGCAGCAGGCTGGTGAAGGGAACGGTCCTGCTCTCCTTGGTACCGCGCGCCTTGGCGGTGCGGACCAGGATCCGGTACACCCAGGTCTTCAGGGAGGAACGGCCTTCGAAGTCGCCGATCCCCCTGATGACCGCAAGCCAGGTGTCCTGGACGGCCTCCTCCGCGGACGCCTTGGTCGGCACGAACGACATCGCCAGCCGCAGCATGCCACCCGACCAGGTGTCCAGCACGAGGGCGAACGTCTCCTCGTCACGGTCACGCAGCCGCTGGACCAGGACCTCGTCCGGCGGCAGTTCGCGTGCGCCCGCCATGCGTCTGTCTCCTTGCCGGCCGTCAACTGGGCTGTCAGCTTAGGGCAGTCCGGTGAGCGGCACGCTCGTCGCAACCCACGAGGATGCTGGGCATGACCTGGACGATCACCCCCGAACCCACCGACTCCCCGACCGCCGGCGCGCTCTGGCGGGCGTACTACACGGAGGTCAGCGACCGCTGGTACCTGCTGCACCACGGTCGCACGACCGAGCCGGCCGAACTGGAACGGGAGATCGCCGCCGACCCGGGCACGGACCTCACCCTGCTTCTCCTCGCACGCCACGAGGGCACCCCGGCCGGCATGGCGGGCATCCGCCTGACCGACCCGGCCACCGCCGAACTGACCCGGGTCTTCCTCCTGCCCCGCCTGCGCGGCAGCGGTGGAGCGGCCCGCCTGGTCACCGCCGCCGAGCAGGCCGCCCGCGACCTCGGCGCCACCCGGATGATCCTCGACACCAGAAGCGACCTCACCGAGGCCCGGGCCCTGTACGCCCGCCTCGGCTACGAGGAGACCCCACCGCACAACACGGCCCCGTACGCCGACCACTGGTTCACGAAGCCACTCGCCTGAGCCGCGAAGCCGCACCCGCGTGCGGCGAGACGGGGCCGTGCCGGGGGGTGTCCGCCCGCAGCGGCCGGCGCGTCAACCCTGGCGAGTCGGCAAGTGACCGATTCCGCGCCGTTCCCGAGGACGGACACCCCCGGCGCGGCCCCGACCCACCCGCCGCCCCCCGGCGCTGCAACAACCCCCACCCCACGCACACGGCCGCCGCAGGCATCCCCGAACCACCCCCGAACCTCACCGGAACCGAGCCACCGGCCGCGCCTCATGCGGCTCCTCCCGATCCGACCCGCACAGTTCCTCGTTCAGCTCCCGCACCAACTGCACCAGATCCGTGGGCCGCTCCGGCCCCCACCAGTCACCGAGCAACTCCGCCAGCGACTCCTCACGGGCCGAGGCCAGCCGCTCAGCGACCACCCGCCCCTGTTCGGTCAGCACCAGGTCGAGCCCCTCGCGCACGGCGAGCCGCCGTTCCTCGACCTGACGGGCACCGTCGCGGATCACCCCCAGCGGCACCGAGCTGCGCTCGGCGAGCACGCCCGGCTCCACCCGCCCGTACCTCTTGATCCGGAGCAACAGCCAACTGGCCGCCGGCACGAGGTCGTACCCCGCACGCACGGAGATCTTCCGGTACACCTCGTGCCGCCCCTCCCGCGTACCGAGCACCGACAACGCCCGGCACACCTCGTCGTACGACGACCGCTCGACCGGATTGCTGGCCAGCGTCTCGGAGACGTCGGGCGCGGTGACGGACACCCGCAGCCGGTCCTCCTTCAGGAACCACGCCAGCACGAACGCGACGAACGCGACAGGAGCGCTGTACAGGAACACATCGGTGATGGCGGACGAGTACGCGCCCAGCGCCCGCGCCCGCAACTCGCCCGGCAGGGCGGCGATCCCCCGCGAGTCGGCCGCCAGACTCTCCACGGACACACCGGGCGGCAGCGGCACGCCACGGAAGGCGGACGCCAGTTGCTCGCCGAGGCGCCCGGCGAAGAGGGATCCGAAGACGGCGACCCCGAACGCCGCCCCGATCGACCGGAAGAAGGTCGCACCGGACGTGGCGACGCCCAGGTCCTCGTACGGGACGGCGTTCTGCACGATGAGCACGAGCACCTGCATGACCAGCCCGAGCCCGAAGCCGAAGACGAAGAAGGTCCCGCTGATCACGGCGTCGGAGCTGTGCTCGTCGAGGTGGTGGAGCAACAGCAGCCCGAGCGTGGTGACAAAGGTCCCCGCGACGGGGAAGACCTTCCAGCGCCCGGTGCGGCTGACGATCTGCCCGGAACCGGTCGAGGCGAGCAGCAGCCCCAGCACCATCGGCAGCAGGTGCACACCCGACCAGGTCGGCGACACACCCTGCACGACCTGGAGGAACGTCGGCAGATACGTCATCGCGCCGAACATCGCGAAACCGATGATCAGGCTGATCGCGGCGGCGAGGCTGAAGGTGCGGACACGGAACAGCCGCAGTGGCAGCACCGGTTCCGCCGCCCGCCGTTCCGCCGCGACGAATCCCACGGCGAGCACGGCCGCCAGCACCAGCAGCCCGACGATCTGCGCCGAGCCCCAGCCCCAGGTGGTGCCCCCGAGGGAGGCCACCAGGACCAGGCAGGTGGCCACGGCGGCGATGAGGAAGGTGCCGAGGTAGTCGATGACGTGCTTGGTGACGGTGCGCGGCAGATGCAGCACGGTGGCGATCACGACCAGCGCGACCACCCCGACGGGCAGGTTGACGTAGAAGACCCAGCGCCAGCTCAGATGCTCGGTGAACACCCCGCCCAGCAACGGCCCGAGCACGCTCGACGCCCCGAACACCGCGCCGAACAGCCCCTGGTAGCGACCGCGGTCGCGCGGCGGGACCAGATCCCCGGCCATCGCCATCGACAGCACGATCAGCCCGCCGCCACCCAGCCCCTGGATCCCCCGGTAGGCGATCAGCTGCGGCATGTTCTGCGCGATGCCGCACAGCGCGGAGCCGATGAGAAAGATCACGACGGCGATCTGGAACAGCCGTTTGCGCCCGTACTGGTCGCCGAGCTTGCCCCACAGCGGGGTCGCGGCGGTCGACGCCAGCAGATAGGCGGTGACCACCCAGGACAGATGCTGCAGACCGCCCAGTTCGCTGACGATCGTCGGCAGGGCGGTCGCCACGATCGTCTGGTCCAGCGAGGCGAGCAGCATGCCGAGCAGCAGCGCGCCGATCGACACGAGGACGTTCCCCGGCACCTGCTCGCGGTCCACGGCGCCCGGTATCTGAGCGGCCCTGCCGCTGTGCGTCCGCCCGGCCATGCACACCTCCCGAGGCTGCCTCGCCCGGCCTGCATTACCTCCTCCATCGTGGGCGGTGTGCCCCGTTATGGCCTGTCGAGCCCGCGGGAAAACGGTCGTTCCCCAGCGATTCCGGGGGCGCCGCCTACGGGGCGTATACGGAATCTGCATAATCTCTGGGACCACGAAGCCGCGAGGGGAGGGACGCAAGCGTGGCGCATCCGAACGAACACCGGTGCCCGGAGTGCGGGACGCCCAGGGGGGCGGACAACACCCCGTCCTGTGAGTGCGGCGAGCGGGCCGCCGAGGCCCTGCGTGACGCGCGCACGGCGGAACAGGCGGCGGCGGAAGACTTCGACCCCCTGCGCATACGCCCCTACGTGGCCCTGAGCGCGCCGACCGAGCCGCCGCCGGCATCGACCGAGTTCCCTGAACCTCCCGAACCCGGCGAGCCCGAGGCACCCGGCGACCACCACGCCCCCGCCGAACCCCCCACACCCGAAGCCACCGCGAATCCCGACCCCGACACCCACCCCCACCCCCGTCGTCGCCGCCGCACGACTCTCCTCGCGACCGCCGCGATCGTCACGGTGGCCGCCACGGCGGGCTTCGCCGGCGGCCTGTTCTCCTACGATCCCCCGGCGAGGGACAGCGCGGCTCCGGAGCCCGTACGGGAGGCGGTCCCGCAGGCCCGCACGACCGCGCCGGTCCCGGCGCCCTCGACCGCGGCCACGTCGGCCACCTCCACCCCGCAATCCCCGTCCCCCGCACCGTCGGCCACGCCCACCCCGTCGCCCACGCTCAGCACGTCACCATCGGCCCCGCCCCCGTCACCGACGGCGACGCGCTCGTCCTCACCCACCGCCCCCGCCACGAACACCCAGGCCCCCGCGGACCGCGACGAGCCGCCCCCGACGCTCCGCCGGGGTGACTCCGGCCCCGAGGTCACAGAGCTCCAGCTCCGCCTGCGCCAGCTGTACCTCTACAACGACGACCCGCACGGCCACTACACGCAAGAGGTCGAGTACGCCGTGCGCAACTACCAGTGGGCCCGCGGCGTACGGACGGACGAACTGGGTGTCTACGGCGAGGAGACCCGCCAGAAGCTGGAGTCGGAGACGTCAGAACCCTGACGCGCCCGAAAACCCACCCGCCCCGCTCGCCGCGCGAAACTCAACGCGCCCCACCGCCCGAAACCGCGACGGCCCCCACTCGCCGCACCCGGCGGGCGGCCCCCACCGCCCCCTCAGCCACACGGAACCCAGGCCCCGCCACGCGGTCAGCACGCCCGCCCCGCGCAGTCAGCACCCCCGCCCCCAACGCAGCACCCGCGCCCCGCAGACACCACTGCGAGTCAACACCCCAGCCCCCCGCAGACACCACTGCGAGTCAACACCCACACCCCGACACCCCAACGCCCCGCCCCCCGGCGGCCAGCACCCCTCACTCGAACGAAACCCGTATCCCCCTACCCGCAACACCCTCCACCCGCACCCCGCTCAGATCCCCCACCAGCACGTCCGGCCGATGCGCCGAGGCCCGCGGCCCCACCCCGACCACCCGCATCCCCGCGGCGCGCCCCGCCGCGATCCCCGCGCCGGAGTCCTCGAAGACCAGACAGTCGGCGGGAGCCACGCCGAGCTCGGCGGCGCCCTTCAGGAACCCCTCGGGGTCGGGCTTGCTGGCGCCCACGGACTCCGCGGTCACCCGTACGTCCGGCAGCGCCAGCCCCGCCGCGGCCATCCGCGCCGTGGACAGCGGCACATCCGCGGAGGTCACCAGGGCATGCGGCAGCCCGCGCAGGGAGGCCAGAAGATCCGCCGCGCCGGGGATCGCCACGACGCCGTCCATGTCGGCGGTCTCCTCCGCGAGCATCCGCGCGTTGTCCGCCAGGTTCTGCTCCATCGGCCGGTCCGGCAGCAGCACCGCCATGGACGCGTACCCCTGCCGCCCGTGGACGACCTTCATGACCTCGTCCCCGTCCAGTCCGTGCCGCTCGGCCCACCGTCGCCAGATGCGCTCCACGACGGCGTCGGAGTTGACGAGGGTGCCGTCCATGTCGAGCAGGAGGGCGCGGGCGGTGAGCACGGTGGTGGCCGTCATCGGCAGCTCCAGTACGCGGGTGGGGGCGGCGGGGAAGCGCCGGCCCGGGAACAGGGCGAGCCCGGGGGAACAAGGCGGCCCCGCCCGCCGGTCAGGGAAAACGGGCGGGAGCCACTTTGTTCCTCCACGGTACAAAACAAGTCGCGCGACCGCCAGCGCCGTAGCCAAGCCTTCACTTACCGTTCAGCTCAGCCGGTGACGGCCTCCCAGAGGCTCCACACCCCGAGACCGAGCATCAGCAGCGCCGTCACCTTGGTGATCAGCCTCAGCGGCACCCGCGTCATCAGCGCCCTGCCACCGACGATGCCCAGTCCGGCCACCGCCCACAGCGCCAGCACCGCACCGAGACCGACGGACAGCGGGTCGTCGTACCGGGCGGCGAGGTTCGCCGTCATGATCTGAGTCAGGTCACCGAACTCGGCGACCAGGATGAGCATGAAGCCGGCGCCGGAGACCTTCCAGAAGGACTGGTCCTGCGGCCTGCGGATCTCCTCCTCCCCGTCGCCCTTCCTGAACAGCAGCACCGCCGCTCCCCCCAGGAAGAGCACACCGGTGAGCGCGTGCACCAGCTGCTGCGGCAGCAGCGTCAGCACGCTGCCCGCCGCTACGGCGAGCGCGACGTGCAGCGCGAAGGCCGCGGCGACCCCGGCGAAGACGTACGAGGCGCGGTAGCGGGTGCCGAGGACGAGCCCGGCGAGCGCGGTCTTGTCGGGCAGTTCGGCGAGGAAGACGACGCCGAAGACGAGCGCCGTGACGGTCAGGCTGATCAAGGTTCCTCAATCGGTCGGGGCCACCGGCCGAGAGTCGCGGTGAAACGTCAGACCTCGGCACGGCAGCACACATGGCACCCGTGCCGTGGGGCACGGGCGTGCACTGCTTGCCGAAGGTCTCGCTGGCCGGCCTCGTCATCGAGACCCGCCTCCGGGCGCCGGCTCGGATCCCTCGCGGGCTGAGCAGTATGTCGACGGACCGGCGAAGAGCTACTCCCCTTCTGCGCCCCCCATGGTACGCGACGGCCCCACCGGCCCCTCGGACGGAAAAGTTCCGTCTTGAATCTTGTCGTGTCATGCACGTGTCACTAGCTTCTCACCGAACGCACACCCGTTCGCAATACGGCATCGACAGCATTCCCTCGCTCGTACGCCAACACCCCCACACTCCAAGGGAGTTCGCATGCCCAGGTTCTACGCGCGTCGACGGCTCAGCGCAGTCGCGGCGATCAGCGCCTTCGCCGCCTCCGTCGCACTGTTCAGCGCCCCCACCGCCTCCGCCGCCCTCCCCACCCCGGTCAGCGGCGCCACCGCCCGCTCCTACCTCGCGCAGCTCCCCGTGCGGGCCGAGGACCGCACGGGCTACGACCGTGACCTCTTCCCGCACTGGATCACGCAGTCCGGCGCCTGCAACACCCGTGAGACCGTCCTCAAGCGCGACGGCTCGGGTGTCGTCACCGACTCCTCCTGCGCCGCCACCAGCGGCAGCTGGTACTCCCCGTACGACGGCGCCACCTGGTACGCCGCCGCCGACGTCGACATCGACCACCTCGTCCCGCTCGCCGAGGCCTGGGACTCCGGCGCCGGCAGCTGGACCACCTCCAAGCGCCAGTCCTTCGCCAACGACCTGACCCGCCCGCAGCTCATAGCGGTCACCGACAACGTCAACCAGGCCAAGGGCGACCAGGACCCGGCCACCTGGATGCCGTCCCGCACCACCTACCGCTGCACCTACGTGCGGGCCTGGGTCCAGGTGAAGTACTACTACGGTCTCTCGGTCGACTCCACCGAGAAGAGCGCGCTCACCAACCACCTGGCCTCCTGCTGACCCACCCGGCCTCCGGCTGACTCCGACGCGCCACTTTTCCGGCGCGGAACCTCCCCGCCGGCCTCCGTCGTTCCGTACCGTACGGGGCGACGGAGGAAGCCGGTGAAGAGGGCGCGGAGCGCCCTCGGGACGGGCCGACCAGAGAGAAGGCGGAAGATCACGTGGCGGCACTGCGCCTGGGACCACTGCTGAGGTACGTCGACGGCTCGACGGCGACCGTCTGGGTCGAGGCGAGCCGCCCCTGCACCGCCGAGGTGCGCTGCGCCGACGGCGCCCACGGCACGGCCCGCACCTTCCAGGTCGCGGGCCACCACTACGCCCTGGTGCCGGTGACGGGCCTGACGGCCGGCACGACCACGGAGTACCAGGTGCTGCTCGACGGCACCCCCGTGTGGCCGCTGCCCGACTCGCCGTACCCGCCCTCGGTGATCCGCGCCGGATGGGCCGACGGCACCGTCCGGGTCGCCTTCGGCTCCTGCCGCTGGGCCGCGCCCCCGGCCGACGGCAAGGACCCCGTCGGCCCCGACGCCCTGGACACCCTGGCCGCCCGCATCGCGGCCGACCCCACGGCCGAACGGCCGGACGTCCTGCTGCTCCTGGGCGACCAGGTCTACGCCGACGAGACTTCCGAGGCGACCCGGCGCCGGCTGGCCGCCCGCCGCGACCTGAAGGAGCCGCCGGGCAACGGGGTGGCGGACTACGAGGAGTACACCGAGCTGTACTACGAGTCCTGGCGCGACTCCGAGGTGCGCTGGCTGCTGTCCACCGTGCCCACCTGCATGATCTTCGACGACCACGACGTCATCGACGACTGGAACACCTCCGCCGCCTGGCTCGCCGAGATGCGCACCACCGACTGGTGGCAGGAGCGGGTGGTCAGCGGCCTGATGTCGTACTGGGTCCACCAGCACCTGGGGAACCTGTCACCGGCCGAACTGGCCGCCGACCCGCTCTACGCGGCCGTACGGGACACCCCGGACGCCACCGATCTGCTGCGCACCTTCGCCACCGAAGCCGACGCCGACCCGACGACCGTGCGGTGGAGCTACCGGCGCGACTTCGGGCGGGTCCGGCTGCTGATGGTGGACAGCCGCGCCGCCCGCGTCCTCGCGGAGGGCAGCCGTTCGATGCTCGACGCCGGCGAGCAGGAGTGGCTGCGCACCGAGGCGCTGGACGAGCCGGGATCGTTCGACCACCTCCTGATCGGCACCTCCCTGCCCTGGCTGCTGCCGCACCTGGTGCACGACGCCGAGGGGTGGAACGCGGCGCTGTGCCGGGGCGAGAAGGGCGAACGCTGGGCGCGGTGGGGCGAGAAGATGCGGCGGGGGGCGGACCTGGAGCACTGGTCGGCCTTCCCGGAGTCCTTCGACGCGCTGGCGGCGCTGATCGCCGAGGTCGGCTCGGGAGACGCGGCACCGGCGACCGTGTGCGTGCTGTCGGGGGATGTGCATCACGCTTATGTGGCGGAGCCGACGTGGCCCGCCGGCGGCCCGGACGCACGCGTGCTCCAGCTCACCTGCTCGCCCGTGCACAACTCCATCCCGCCGGTGATGCAGATGGGCTTCCGATTCGGCTGGAGCCGCTTCGCGCGGTTCCTGGGCCGCCGGATCGCGGGCCACGGCAAGGTGCCGCAGCCGCCGATCGACTGGCGCTGCACGAGCGGGCCGTGGTTCGGCAACCAGCTCATGACGCTGACGATGAACGGGCGTTCGGCGCGGCTGCTGCTGGAGCACACCGCGCAGGACGGGCAGGGCGGCGCACGGCTCACGACCGTGGAGGAGTCGGTTCTCACCACCTCATGAGGTACATCCGGGACCTGTGGGACCCGCGTTGGCTTCTGATGTTCGCGACGGCATGATGAAGCGGACCGTCCGCTTACCCCCTGGACGGTCCGCCGCACTGCGCCCCACATGCCCGGGAGTCACCCCTTTGTCTGCACCGACCGCGGAATCCATACCGGAGGCCCCCCTGGCGGAGGCTCCACGCGGGACTTCTCCGGAAGGGTCGCTGCCACCCGGGACCAGGTCCGCCCCCGCCCCGGTCTCCGTCGCCCTCGTCGGTGCCGGGCCACGCGGCACCAGCGTGCTGGAGCGCCTGTGCGCCTCCGCCACCGAACTCCTGCCGCCCGGTACGCCGCTGACGGTGCACGTGATCGACCCGGCGGCACCCGGCCCCGGACAGGTCTGGCGCACCACCCAGTCCGCCGAGCTGCTGATGAACACCGTCGCCTCGCAGGTGACGCTGTTCACGGACGAGAGTGTGGACTGCTCGGGGCCGATCCGGCCGGGCCCGAGCCTGTTCGAGTGGGCGCGCGGCGAACTCGGGCCGGACGACTACCCGACCCGGGCGCAGTACGGCCGCTACCTTGCATGGGTGTTCGCGCGGACGATGCGTCAGGCGCCGCCCGGAGTGCGCGTCGAGGTCCACACGGCCCGCGCGGTCCGGCTCGACGACGGCCCCGACGGCCATCAGGTCCTCGCGCTCGACGACGGCCGGCTGCTGACCGGACTCGCGGCCGTCGTCCTCGCACAGGGCCACCTGCCGACGGCACCGGACGAGGAACAGCGCCGGCAGACGTCGTACGCCGACCGCAACGGCCTGCGGTACGTCCCGCCCGCCAATCCGGCGGACGTCGACCTGGACCCCCTCTCCCCCGGCGAACCGGTGCTGCTGCGCGGCCTGGGCCTGAACTTCTTCGACCACATGGCACTGCTGACCACCGGACGGGGCGGCCGCTTCGTCCGCACCGAGGACGGCCTGCGCTACCTCCCCTCCGGCCGTGAGCCCCGCCTTTACGCCGGCTCCCGGCGCGGGGTCCCGTACCAGGCGCGCGGCGACAACGCCAAGGGCCCCTACGGCCGCCACGAGCCCCTCGTGCTCACGCCGGAGGTGATCGCGGGCTTTCGCAAGCGCGCGGACTCGGGGGACGCGCCGGACTTCCTGACGGAGATATGGCCGCTGGTGGCGAAGGAGGTCGAGACGGTCCACTACGCCACGCTGCTGGACGGGTCACGCGCGTTCACCGCACGCTATCTCGCCGTACCGCACGGCGATCCGCAGGAGGCCCGTCTGCTGGACGAGTTCGGGATCCCGGCAGCCGAACGCTGGTCGTGGCGGCGGATCTCCCGGCCGCACGCCGACCGGACGTTCGACGGACCCGGCGCGTGGCGTGACTGGCTCCTGACCTATCTGCGCGAGGACGCCGCGCAGGCCGCCCTGGGCAATGTGCGCGGCCCGCTGAAGGCGGCCCTGGACGTGCTGCGCGACCTGCGCAACGAGATCCGGCTGATCGTCGACCACGCCGGGCTGACGGGCGCCTCCCGCCGGGACCACCTGGACCGCTGGTACACCCCGCTCAACGCCTTCCTCTCGATCGGCCCACCCCGGCGCCGCATCGAGGAACTGGCGGCGCTGACGGCGTCCGGCGTGGTGGAAGTACTGGGCCCGCGGCTGGAGGTGCGGTGCGCGGACGGCGCGTGGGTGGCGCACTCGCCCGAGGTGCCGGGGTCGGCGGTACGCGTGACGACCCTCGTGGAGGCACGGCTCCCGGAACCCGACCTGCGCCGCACCGCCGACGAGTTGCTCACCGGGCTCCTCGGCACCGGGCAGTGCCGGCCGCACACGGTCGACGGGTACGAGACCGGCGGGCTGGACGTGACCCGGCGGCCGTACCACCTGATGGACCGTCAAGGAGTGCCGCACGAGCGGCGGTTCGCGATCGGGGTGCCCACGGAGGGCGTGCACTGGGTGACGGCGGCGGGCGCGCGGCCCGGCGTGGACTCGGTGACGCTGTCGGACACCGACGCGGTGGCGCGGGCGGTGCTGCGGGTGGCGGCGGAGCCGGGGGCGGCGGCGGGCGCGGAACCGGGCAGCGGGGTGAGCGCGGCCGACCTGGCCGGGCGCCGTTCTTCGGTGTGTACGTGAACATCCGGCACCGAACACACGAGCCCCCCGTGAATCTCTTGTCACACCCCCGGCGTACTCTGTGATGCTCACGGGGGATGACGGGGAGTCGCGGTGCTGGAGAGTGTGGGGTCACTGACGGGCAGTCCATGGATCTACGCCATGGTGGCCGCGTCGGTCCTGCTCGACGTGTTCGTTCCGGTACTGCCGAGCGGGGTGCTGGTCATCATGGCGGCGACGGCCGCGGCCGCCGGCTCCGGCGCGGCCACCGGACATGTCCCGGCCGACGTCCCCGACATCCTGCTCCTCACTCTCTGCGCCACCACCGCGTCCGTGCTGGGTGACCTGGTGGCGTACCGCCTCGCCTGGAGCGGCGGCGCCCGCCTGGACCGCGCGCTGGCCCGCCTGCCTCGCCTCAGCACTGCGCAGGAACGTCTCGGCACGGCCCTGGCCCGGGGCGGCGGCGCTCTGGTCGTCCTCGCCCGCTTCGCCCCCGCGGGGCGCTCCGTCGTCTCCCTCACCGCCGGCGCCGCCCACCGCCGCCCCCGCGACTTCGTCCCCTGGTCGGCCCTGGCCGGCCTCACCTGGGCCACGTACAGCGTCGCCCTCGGCTACTTCGGCGCCCACTGGCTGGGCACGACATGGCTGGCCACGGGCGTCTCGCTGCTCGCCCTGTTCGCGGCGGGGGCGGCGGCCACGCATCTGATGCGGCGGGCCTGAGTCTCGCCGGGGCGCTCGCCCGAGGCCGGGTCCGCGCACCGGAGCCCTGGAATGGCCAAGCCGCTACGGTGCGTGCACGATGGGTCACATACAGGTATGTATGGCCATAGTCAGGCTGAAAGCGGGCAAACAGTGGCGGACCGTGTCACGCGCACGTCCCCGCCCGCGGCCACCAGGGAAGGGACCTCATGGGGACCACACCATCGCAGCGGGCCCAGGTACGGACCGCGCTGGCCGGGCTGCTGCTCGCGGCCGCGGGTGCGGCGGCCCTCGTCTCCTGCGGCGGCGGGGACGACGGCGGCGGCGACGACGGCACGGCCTCCGTGCGACCCGCCCTGTCGGGCCCCTACACGGCCTCGTTCTCCGGCACCCCGGCCTCCGCTCTCGCCTCGCTGGCGGAATCCGCGCGGGCCCGCGCCTCGGCCGCGGCCTCCTCCGCCTCGGCCCGCGCCTCGGAGTTCGAGGCGTCGGTGTCCGCGGAGGTCGCCCGCGCCAACGAGGCCGCGCAGCGGGAGCTGAAGGACCTCAAGGGCCAGGGCAACGCCATGGCGGACGTGTCCCTCACCGGGAAGCCGCGGGCCGACACCGGGGGCCTGCTCGCCGTCGCCGTGAACATCACCAACCGCACGGACGAGACCGCGTCCTTCGCGGTGCGGGTCGACTTCCGCGACTCCGACGGCAAGGTCGTCGAGACCCGTTACGTCGGCGCGGAGGACCTCGCACCCGGGGACAAGGCGCAGCCCCTCGCCATCAGCCGCATCCCCGCCGGCCAGAGCCTGACGGCGGCGATCACGAAGGCGCAGCGGTACTGACCGGCGGCGTGGTGACCCGTACCGACGGGTTCATCGCCTGCACCCCGGCCCCCCGTGAACGACGGCGAATCACGAGCCGCCCGCCCTCCTCACCGACGCGCGGTGGGCTGCCGGCCCGTGCCCCGGCGGGGCGAAGGACGCCGGTGCGCCTGACGGCCTTGCTGATCCCCCGGCCGGCGGACGGCCGAGCCCGCGACCGACGGACGGCGGATTACCGAGCCCGACCGCGACCGGCGGCCGACCCCGGCCCAGCCCCCCGCCCGGCGATCCCGGACCGCTAACCCGCCGGGCGGGCGGTCTGGCCTCGGACCTCGAGGCCGGACAGGAGTTCGGCCGTGGCCTCGGTGATCGCGTCCACGGCCCGGTCGAAGACCTCGCGGTTGTGGGCGGCGGGCGCCCGGAAACCGGACACCTTCCTCACGTACTGCAACGCGGCGGCCCGGATGTCCTCCTCCGTCGCCTCCTCGGGCAGCACGGGCGGACGGAGCGTCTTGATACTGCGGCACATGGCTCCAGTCTCACCCCGTCCGCCCCCGTGCGTCTCGCAGTCCGTACCTCCCGGTCCGAAGCGGCGCCACCGCCGGGCCCGCCCGCCTGTCATGATCGGCTCCCAGGCGGCCACCCTCCGGGGCCGACCGGCAGGAGGAGCGAGACATGGCGTACGGCAAGGACACCACTCCCACCACACCGCGCGATCTCACCGTCGCCGTGCTGGGCCCCGGCGGCGTGGGCGGTCTGCTGGCCGCCCTGCTCGCCCGCGCGGGCCATCGGGTGATCTGCCTGGCCGGCGACACCACGGCCCACACCCTGCGCACCACCGGCATCCACGTCCGCAGCTCCCGTCACGGCGAGTTCACCGTCCCCGTGGAAGCCGACACCGAACTCCGTGAACCGGTCGACGCCTGCCTGATCACCGTCAAGGCCACCACCCTCGACGCGGCGCTGCCCCGCGTCCCCGCCCCCGCCCTCGGCGGCGCCGTGCTCGTCCCCTTCCTCAACGGCGTCGAGCACCCCGCCCGCCTCCGCTCCCGCTACCGCCCCGGCCAGGTCGCCCCGGCCGTCATCCGCGTCGAGTCGACCCGCGTGGCCCCCGGCGAGATCGAGCACACCAGCCCCTTCGCCGAGATCGACCTCACCGGCGGCCCCGTCCCCCGCCCCCGCCTCGACACACTGGCCGCCGCCTTCGCCGGCGCCGGCCTCACCACCCGCGTCCTGGACGACGAGGCGGCCGCCCTGTGGGCGAAGATGTCGTTCCTCGCCCCCTTCGCCCTGCTCACCACCCGCTACGCCCGCCCCCTCGGCGACATCCGCGTCCACCACCGCGACGAACTCACCGCCCTGGTCGCCGAAACGGCCGCCGTCAGCCGCGCCTGCGGCGGCCCCGCCGACCCGGCCGAGGCACTCGCCCGCTTCGACGCCTTCCCGCCGGGCACCAAGTCCTCCATGCAGCGCGACGCCGAGGCAGGACGGCCGCTGGAGCTGGACGCGATCGGCGGCGCGCTGCTGCGCGCGGGCGAGCAGCACGACGTACCCACCCCCGTGGCGGCGAAGCTGGTGCGGGAGTTGCGGGCAGCCGGCCACTGACACCCCGCCGGCGCCACATGGGACCCCGGCGCAGCGATCAGCAGACCTGCCCGGGCCCGGCGGCCGTCGCCTTCAGCAGATCACGCACCAGCTCGAAGTCGATCAGCTCGGGCTTGCGGAAGCGCAGGCACCCCTTGCCCATGTCCTGCGCGGCGAGCCGTTCCTCGAAGGCCTCGCGGACGTCGCCGCGCATCAGATAGAAGGAGATGTACTGCTTCTGGCCGGCGAAGGCGATCTCGGCGGTGCCGTCCCGCTCATAGGCGGGCATCCCGTACGCCATCACCTCACGGAACCCCGCCAACTCCCCGACGCACAGCGCCCGCAGCCGGCTCAGCGCCTCCCGGCGCTCCTGCGGCACCTCGGCGAGATACGTGTCGACGTCTTCGGCCTTGCTCTGCACCATGACCCCGAGCCTACCGACGTACGGCGCGCTCCACATGGGTCCGGAAGTCACGCGGCGGACGGCCGGTGAGGCGCAGGACGGTACCGGTGGTCCGGTCCTCCGCGCCCTCGGCGATCGCGCGATCCATCCCGGCGAGCATGGCGGCGAACTCCTGCGGCATGCCGGCCGCCAGGCGTTCGCGCATCTCGTCGTACGTCAGCCGCTGGTGGGTGACCTCACGCCCGGTGACCTCGGTGAGGACCGCGGCGACGTCGGCGTGGCTGAGCGCCCGCGGGCCGGTGACGACGAGGTCGGTGCCGGGTGCCTCGGCATCGGTCAGGGCGTGCGCGGCGACGGCCGCGATGTCGTCGGCGTCCACGAACGCGACCCGCCCCTCGCCCGCCGCGGTCCTGATCACGCCCTCTTCGCGGATCGTCCGGGCGTGCAGGTGGTGGCCGGTGAAGTTCTGCATGAACCAGGACGGCCGCAGCACCGCCCACTCCTCGAACAGCGAGGGCAGCGCCTCGTGCACCTGCCCCACGGCCGGGCCTCCTGGCGGGATCGCCGAGGAACTGAGCAGCACCGCCCGGCGTACGCCCGCCACCCGGGCCTTCTCCAGGAAGGGCAGCATGATCTCGGCGGGCGTGGCGGTCCCGACGGGCGGGACGAGGTAGACCCGGTCGGCGCCGTCGAGCGCGGCGTCGTGGGTGCTGGGGTCGTACCAGTCGAAGCGCACCGTCCCCGGCCCGCCGGGGGCCCGCCGGCCGGCCGCCCTGACCCGCACTCCCCGCGCGGCCAGTTGTGCGCACACGCGGCTGCCGGTGGTGCCGGTCGCTCCGATCACCAGAGTCGTCGTCATCGGCCGTCCGCCCTCGCGAAGTCGGCCGCGCCGCCCTGGGGCAGGGCGAGCGGGTTCCAGTAGTCGCGGTAGTGCGTGATCCGGCCGTCGGCGACCGTCACGACGGCGATGTACGTCATGTCGAAGGGCGCTCCGCTCTTCACCAGCCGCCCCACGCCCCGCATCTCGACCACGACGGTCCTGACGTCGTCGGTCCGGTGGATCTTCACATCGGCGAAGTCCTGGAGGTCGATGTGGTCGGGATAGTCACGCATGTACGCGGCGACGGCGGCCTTGCCCTCCAGTCGCCTCGGCCATCCCTGGGGCGCGAACGGGAACTCGAACACCCCGTCCTCGGCCCAGAGGTCGACCCACGCGGGGATGTCCTTGTCGAGCAGCAGCCGCAGACCGTGTCGGTACAGCTCCGCCGGTTGCACGGGTGGGGTCATGGGAGTCCTCTCGGATACGATGGCGGCTTATACGGACCGCAGGTCCGCTTACCGCGCCGGCCACAATACGGACCGCTGGTCCGCTTAGCAACCCGTCAAAGCCGTCGACCCGCCCGCACGACCCTGGAGGATGTGGCGTGCCCGAACGCAAACCCCGCGCGGATGCCGCGCGCAACCGCGAGGCCGTCCTCGCGGCAGCCGACCGGCTGTTCGCCGAGAGCGACAGCCCGGAGCAGGTCACCATGGCCCACATCGCGACCGCCGCCGGCGTCGGCAAGGGCACGCTGTTCCGTGGCTTCGGCGACCGCCCGGGCCTGATCCGCGCCCTGTACGAGGCGCGCCTGGAACCGATCCGCCGCGCCGTCGCGGAAGGGCCCCGCCCCCTCGGCCCCGGCACCCCACCCCGGGAACGCGTTCCGGCTCTCCTCGACACCCTCCTGAGCTTCAAGCTCGACCACCGCCACCTCTCCCTGGCCCTGGAGGAGGCGGGCGCCGGCAGCAGCCCGTACCGCACCCCGCACTACGACTGGTGGCACGCCACACTCCGGGACACCCTGGACCGGCTCCCTGGCTTCACCGGCAGCGACTTCACGGCACACGCCCTGCTGGCCGCGGTCCGCGCGGACCTCGTCGACCACCTGGCGGGCCCGCGGAAGCTCTCCCGGGGGCATCTGCGAACCGAGCTGGCCGCCTTCACGGCGAGGGTCCTGGGCGAGACCAGCCCCTGACCCGACCCGCCCGGTTGACTCACCACCCGCAGCTCACGGCCCCACGCCTCCCGCACGTACACCCGTTCGCATGAACAACGGCGACCGACTCGCCACGCTAAATCGAACAGGCGTACCATTGCGGCCGTGGCGACGACCTATGACTTCCCTAGCGACCTCCGTGCCGGTCAGGAGGAGCTGCATCAGGTCCGGGCCGAGCTGACGGCCCTGCTGAAGCGGCTCCCCTGGTCGGTCGAGCCCCTGGACGGCTTCAGCGACGCGGGCGGCTGGCGCAAGATCGAACGCCCCGCCTCCCCCGGCTGGACGGCCGACGAGCAGGCAGAGGTCGAGAAGCTCCGCCGCCGCGAACGCGAACTCGCGATCTTCGTCACCACCCACCGCTACTGGTCGGAAGTAACGGGCCCGGACCGCGTGGACGCCCGAGCCGAACTGAAGCACTCGCAGGGCCCCGCACCGAGCTGACCTCAGCGGAACCCGCAGCAGCCGTACCCGCCTCGCCGGCGCCAACGCCGACTACCGATGCCTGAGCGCCTGGTGAGCGCCCCCGGTTGCCCGGCGACCAGGGCGGTCCGGCCGCAGTCGCCGGACCGCCCTGGCCCCGAGCGGGGTTCAGCGCTTGAGCGTGAAGGTGAAGTCGCCGGAGAGCTTGCCGTTCAGCCGGACTGCCGAGACGAGCTTCCCCTCCGTGATCAGTCTCCCGGCCTCGGCCCGCGAAAGCGCGCAGCCTTCGGCGATCAGCCGCACCGGCCGGACAGGGATGCGCGCCGCGAAGCGCACCGAGACGTCGATCACCTCGCGATCCAGATGATCCGCTCCCCCGGTGTCGAGGCGCCAGGCGTCGCCCCAGTCGAGGGCGATGCGGTTACGGCGCCGCACGACCGGGTCCCGGAGCAGCTCGGCTGTCAGCCCGGGGTCGTTGTCGTGCAGCCGGTCCAGCAACTCGGGCCGTACGGAGCGCACATTGACCCGCTCCAGGACCGTGAGCTTCGCCGTCTCCCCGCACGTGGAACACAGCACGAGGAGCCAGGCGTCGATGAGCTTGTGGTTCGCGTTGACACGGAACTTGCCGCTTGCCCGGAAGCGCCCGGACACGCATGCGTGGCAACGGCGGAGAACGAGCGGCAGGCAGGTGGGCATGACCACCCAGGTGAAGAGCACAGAAGTACACCGGTTCCAGTGAGAAATCCGCAGCAAAAAGGAGCGCGGCGCAGCTGCGCGACGCGCGACGATTCAGCGCTTGGGAGGTCTCACACGGTGTACAACGGCAGGCCTTTGGCTGGACGACTTGGCTCGGCTGCACGGTAACGGCGCACGGCGGCGCCGCTCCACCGGTTTTCGAGCCCGTCGGGCAGGGCCGTTGCCTACGCGGCCTGTTCGTCCCGGTCGTCTTCGAAGACGAGAAGTGGTTTGCCGCCATGTGCGGGTGCTTCGGCGAGAGCGATGGCTTCCGTGAAGCGTTCCAGCGGGAAGGGCTGACCCTGGGGAACGCTCAGCACCTCGTCAGTGACGAGACTGCGGACCCGGGACAGCGCCTGCAGCGCATCCTCGGGCGAGGCGGCGCCGAACCAGCGGTTCAGCCAGAAGCCACGGACCCTTTTGGTCTCCTAGATGACCGAGCGTGCCTGCAGCGGGATCGTCAATGCCGCCGGGTCGGTATGCCGATGGGTGGACAGCGCCCCGTACACCACGGCCTCTCCCCCAGGAGCCAGCGCCTGGGACACCTGGGCTCCCACGGGCCCCGCCACGCAGTCGACGGCCTTGCGCACGCCGGCCGGACCAGCTGTCTCGGCCACCCGCTGCAACAGGTCCTCGTCCTCGGTGCAGATGACCTCGTCGCCACCGAACGCCTTGGTCTCCTCGACGGCGTCGCGGCGCCGCACGACATTGATCGTGCGAATGCCCAGATGCCGGGACAGCTGGATGACGAGCCTGCCGACGGTGGAGCCCGCGGCCGTCTGCAACAGCCAATCACCCGGCTGTGCGTCGGGTTCGTGGGTCACCAGGAGCAGCGCGGTCAGCGGATTGACGGCGAGCTGGCAGGCGCTGGAGTCGCTCAGCCGGTCGGGGACCGGGACGATCCGTCGGATGTCGGCGACACGGTATTCCTGCCAGGTGCCGGACACAGGGGGTCCGGGTACCGCCGGGACCGCGGCGACCACCACGCGCTCGCCGATCTCCGGACCCTCGGTGTCCGGGCCCAGGGCCTCCACATGGCCGACGCATTCCATGTGGCCCCCGACAGTGGGAAATTCGGGGGAGAAACCGTAGCGGCCGCGCAGCACGTGCAGATCACTGGCGTGCACCGGCGTCGCCTTCACACGGATCAGCGCCTGACCGGCTTGCGGCGTGGGAACAGGCCGGGATTCCAGCCGCAGGACATCGGTGGGCTCGCCGACCTTCGCGGCCACGAGCGCGCGCATGGAGTGAGGCATGAGTGACCTTTCGTCTCCCGATGCCCGCCGGAATCCACGGGCGTTGCGGACAAGAACCCGTGTTACTCAGCATGGGCGCTGCGTATGAGGCCCGCGAGGCGAGGCGAGGCGAGGCTCGGCGCCGCGCCCGGCGACGACTGCCCGGCGGCGGAGCGGCCTGATGTCACCGGCCTCGACCGTCCGCATCGGCACCTCTAACGCGGTTCGTGGGCCGCCGCCCGGCAGGCACCGGTCGCGGCGCCGCCCGCCACTCCGGCCCCGGTCAGCCCGGTCACGCAACCTTGCAGGTCTCCGACCACGCCACGGCCGCAGGCCGCTGTGACGGAGTCGGACGCGGTGGCACCGGCCAGCTCGGCCATCCGCGTACAGGCGGGGATGTCCGCCCGAACCGCGGGGGCGGCGAGGACCGCACCGCCGAAGGTGAGCGTCAAGCCGGCGACGGCACCGGCGATACGGGTCTGCGTACGCATAGGACACACCTGCCTCATGGGTTGGCCACGCGGTCCTGGTTCCGGCGGGCCGGATCAACGTGCTCAGGCCGCATGGCGACGCTCGATGAGTGGCACCTCCGGCCGGCGGGTTCACAGACTGACCGCACGATGCTGCGTCGCATCCTTTGAGCCGCCCCAAAACCTGGCGCCAGACCGAAGGACAGGGCCCCGGACCGCACGAGACGGAGACGCACTCGGACCTCCACTCGCTCCCGGGCCCCTCACTCCAGCGTCGCATCCCCTCCCCCGCCCGTCCTGGGCACCGAGGGTCCGCGCCGAGTTGCGGAACAACGAAGAGACCACTCCTCCCTGACGGGATGGCTTTTTCGCTCCATGCCTGTTCAACGGGTCGCGTCACCGACCCCGCATCCGACAGCAATTTCACCCGAATGGCGCAGCATAACGCGCCACCCATCACCCACCTGGGCGAAGATCGAACGGACTAGTGCCCCAACCGAGGCAACTCTTGAAAGGGGAACCACATGCGCATTCGACGAATCCTCGCCGCCGTCTTCACCACGGCAGCCCTCGCCGGACTCGGCCTCACAGGAGCCGCCACCGCACAGGGTGCCCCCTCCGTCGTCACCCCTTCCGAGTGCAGGCAGGGCGGCGGAACGCCCGCGATCAACGAGGAGGGCAACTACTGCAAGGGCGGCACGCAAGACGGGGAGCAGATCGACTAGACCCTTCAAGGCGCGCCGCGGGGCGCTCGCGCGCAGGGGCCGGGGAAGCCACCGGGACTGCGCCGACCCGCCGGGCACGCCAGACCCGAGCCGGCCGGTCCCCCTGGGCCAGGCCGAGGCCTTAACGCCTACGGTCGGCCGGTGTACCACCCGTACGAAGGCAGCCGAGCTGCTCACCACGCGGCAGGCTCTCGACGAACTGGGCGGCATCACCCGCCGCAATGCCTACCGCTGACGGGAGTTGCACCTCACACCGGCCTGCATCCGGCTGCCGAACGGTGAGTTCGGGCTCCGCGTGCACGCGGAGCCCGGCCGGTAATGCGGCCCGTGTGCGACGGTCGCAACGAGTTGCCGAGGCCGGTCCTCGGGAGTTGTCGGCACCGGGTGGCAGGATGCCGTGTCATGACCACACCGATCAGTGAGTCGTGGACACGCATCGAGGACTGGCTGGCCGGGCACGCCCCGGCGACCTACGCCGCGCTGGCGCCGCCCGCGGATCCGGCGGACATCGCCGCGATCGATCGCGTCATCGGCCGGCCACTGCTGAAGCCCTTGGTGAGCTCGCTGTTGCGGCACGACGGTCTCCTCGACCAGCGGGGCTCACTGCTGCCAGGGTTCTACAGACCGATGAGTGCACGCGAGATAGCGGCTGCGTGGCAACTTCTCACCGGCTTCCACGACGAGCGCACGATGGATGAGATGGGACAAGAGGCGGACAACGACTTCATGAAGATCGGGACCAGCAGCGTCCTGTACGGACACCCGCAGTTGATCCCCATCGCGCGAGCCGTCGGCGGGGGTCATCTCGTGCTGGACCACCGTCCCGAGATCGACCGGGGGCGCGTCCACGAAGCCGAGGCCGTGGAAGGCATCATGCGCGTATCGCACGAGATGTGGACGTCCCTGCCGCTACTGATGGAGGCGATCGCCACGTCTCTTGAGACCTCCCAGCCCGTGAACGGTTACACGCCGGTGGTGGACGAGGAACAGAGGCTGCGCTGGGACTTCGTGCCGCTGCGCAGTGACCGGACCTTGCATCGGTCATGACACAGCAGCGGAAAGTGAGAACGGTGGAATCTCAAGGGCGAGTCAACGGCGGGACGTCGCCCATCGGCGGAAGGCGGCGCCCCGCCGGGGACAGGTTCCGCCGAGGCCTGTGGCCTCCTCACCTGACCACCCGGTGGCACAGCAGGACGATGCGTGGCGCGTGATCCGTCTGGACCAGCGGCTTCCTGTTGGTCACCTCGTGGGCCTTCGGAAAGAAGCGGTCAGCAGCCCTCCTCCTCAACCCACCACTTTCCCCAGCTCCCAGTCCGCCGTCGACCCACACACCGTGGAGCGGGTGTGGTTCCCGGCGTCCAGGTGGAGCACGCCGCTGTGCGAACGACCCGGACGCGCACGCCCCTATCGGCCCGCAGCCGGGTACGGCGCCCCTCCCTCCCGGTGCCGGCCGATCCCCCGCCGGAGGGCGGCGTCTCCGCCGCAACAACTTCCACCAGATCGCCGACTACGCCGACGGGCAGATCCGGAAGGTGAAGCGGCCCCCACGCGGCCCATCTGGCACGCGACTGGCACGGCAGCCCGAACCGCCGACAAAGATCAAGGCCCAGATCCCCGGGTACTTACCCGCTGACCTGGGCCTTCGATATGTCCTGCAACTGGTGGGCGCGGACGGTTTCGAACCGCCGACATCCGCCTTGTAAGGGCGGCGCTCTACCGCTGAGCTACGCGCCCAGGACGAGTCGACAGCCTACCTTGCCGGAGGCAGTGCCCTGCAATCCCGTATTGCCGCGGCGTCCGAGGGCCGGGGGATATCCCCACCCCGGATGCGGGAGCGGACCGGATCCCCTGGTGACGGGCGGGTCCGTACGGTCGAGTGGTCGCCTTCCCGGCCGCTGCCGCGGCCCGGCCGGAAGGCGTTCCGCAGACCGCCGCAGGGGGAGATCTCATGGCCCGTACCGTTTCCGTGTCCGCTTCCGTGTCCGCCCGCACCGCCGCCCTGGCCGGGGCCGTCATGGTCGTCGTCGCGGGTGTCACCGGCTGCGCGGCCGCCGGGGACGACCAGGAGCCCGAGCGGCGGTCCTTCCCGTTGCGGGGCTCCACGCTCACCGTGGACTCCGACGACTCGGCCCTGGAACTCGTCACCTCGGACGCGGCCCCCGACGGCCGTGTCCAGGTCACCCGCTGGTTCGAGGGCTCGGTCGTCATGGGCAGGGATCCCGAGGTGACCTGGGCCATGGACGGTGACCGGCTGGTCCTGCGGTTGAGGTGCTCCGGCTTCGTCGCCGACTGCGCCGCCAAGCACCGCATCGAGGTGCCGCGCGGCGTCGCCCTCGAGGTCAAGGACGGCGACGGCAGCGTGCGCGCCGGCGGCTTCGAGGAGGCGCTGGACATCCGTACCGGCGACGGCTCGGTGCGCGTCCAGGACGTCACCGGTGCCGTGCGGGTGCACAGCGGTGACGGTTCCGTCCGCGTCGACGACGCCACCGGCGCCGTGCGGGTCTCCACCGGCGACGGGTCGGTGCGCGTCGGCTCCGCGAGCGGACCGCTGGACCTGCGCACCCAGGACGGTTCCATCCGCGCCGACGTCACCTCCCGCCAGGTCCGCACCCACACCTCCGACGGCTCCACCCACCTCGAACTGGGCGCCGTACCCGACCTGGTGGACTCCAGCAGCGGCGACGGATCCGTCACCGTCTCGGTGCCCCGGGCCACCTACCGCGTGACGACCGAGACCGGCGACGGCGGGGTCGAGGTGTCCGTGCCCCGCGACGACGCCGGCCGCCACATCGTGTCCGTCCGTACCGGCGACGGCAAAGTCACCGTACGGACCGCGAACTAACCACCCCGTGTGTTCGTCCTTAACGGGTGGGAGAATGACACCACCGGGCAGGGCGGATGACAGCACGGGAGAGGGATGTGACGGCGACACCACCTCAGCCGGACTCGCCGTCGAGAGCGCCTGTGCGCCGCCGTGTCCCAGCGGGTGTCCGTGACGCCCTCACCCTGATGAGCCTGCCGCTGGCCGCCGCTCTCGTGCTGCCCGCCGCGTTCGCCGGCGGCGGCACCCGGCGCTGGTTCGGCGGGCGGGCCGAGAATCAGCGCGCCGAGGCGCAGGCCGCGAAGGACGCCGCCGCGGCCGCGTTCTACGAACTCGACACCGCTCAGCGCGATCTGCGCATCTCCATCGAGACGATCGCGGCCGTCGACGACTCCCCCGCCGCCCGCCGCGCGGCCGCCGACTTCGTGGCGCTCGGCCACCGCATCGACGAGGCCAGCCACCGCTACATCAACGCCGTCGACGCCCACGACCTCGACCGTGACGACCTGGAGGCCTCGGCCGCGGCCCGCGCCCGCACCGAGCTCACCGAGGCCAAGGACGAGCTCGGCCGGGTCAAGCAGGACCTGGACCGCTTCTCCGACGGCCTCGGACCCCTGCTCGGCAAGGCCGAGACCCAGCTCGCCCGCCTGGCCCCCGCCGTCGAACGCGCCCGCCAGTCCCTGCTCGCCGCCTCGAACGCCCTCGACACCGTACGAGGATCGGGGCTGAAGGCGGACGGCCTCGCCGCCCGTCTCGCCGCCCTCGCCCCCGAACTGACCAAGCTGAACCAGGGCGCCGGCCAGCACGGCGTCCCCCAGACCCTGGAACGGGCCGAGCGGGTCGCCCGGGAGGCCGAGGCCATCCGCTCGGAGGCCGAACGGCTGCCCGAGCGGGCCGCCGAGATCGACCGCCGCCTGGTCTCCCTGCGCACCCGCGCCGAGGCCCTGACCACCCGTGCCGGGCAGGTCGAGCCGGTGCTCAGTGAGCTGCGGCGCCGGTTCACGGCCGCGTGCTGGCAGGACCTGCAGCCCGTGCCCGCCCAGGCCGCGGAGAACGTCCGCCAGGCCGAGCAGAAGCTCACCGAGGCCCGGACGGCACGCCAGGCCCAGCGCTGGCCCGACGCGACCGCTCTGCTGGCCACGGTCCGGGCCCTGCTGAACTCCACCGACGAGGCCGTCTCGGCCGCCGGCGACCGCCTGAAGCGGCTGAACGCCGTCCAGAAGGATCCCCAGCAGGAAATCGACCGGACCCGCTTCGCCATCCGGGACGCCCAGCGGCTCGCCATGGCCGGCCGCAACACCCCTGATCCCCGTCACGCCCGTCCCCTGGACGAAGCCGTCGGGCGGCTGGAGCGCGCGGTCGCCACCCTGGAGGGCCGCCACCCGGACTACTGGCACTTCCTGACCGAGACGGAAGCGGTCCGGCAGGCGGTGGCCGGTGTCGTGGGGCAGATCCGTGAGGAGCGCGGGGGTCCGGCCCACTGAGCGGACCCGCTCCGGTGACCCGTCCGCCCCATGGGCGCTGAGCTGGGACGAAGCCGAGATCTCGGTTCCCTGTGTTGCCCACCGGGGCAGGGCGGGCAGATATTGAAGGGAAAGGGACGCAGGGCCTCCGCTATCGCCCTCTGGGAGGCGACATGGCCATACACGCATCGCACGGAGAAGCACGGCAGCGGATCCAGTTCGACAAGCACCTCCCCGTCGACCACCGGCTGAACCAGGTCTACCGCTTCGGTGCCGGACTCATGGGTCTGGTGCTGGTCGCCTTCGGCATCCTCGGTCTGATCGACAAGGTCGGCTTCTTCGACACCCGCGGTGACCAGGTGGCGGGCCTCAACACCAACGGCACACTGAGCGTCCTGTCGATCTGCGTGGGCGTCCTGCTCTTCGTGGGCATGGTGATCGGCGGCAACTTCGCCTCCACGCTCAACATGGTGGTCGGCATCGCCTTCATCCTCAGCGGCTTCCTGAATCTGGGGCTTCTGGACACGGACTACAACTTCCTGGCCTTCCGGATCCAGAACGTGCTGTTCAGCTTCGTGGTGGGCGTGGTCCTGATGTTCTTCGGGATGTACGGGAGGGTCGGCTCGGCTCTGCCCCACGACAATCCGTACTGGCGGGCCCGCCATCCCGACATGGTCGGGCCGGAGCCCGGGGAGCAGGGGCGTGGCGACGCCGCGGCGCGCGAGCGTTCCCTGCCTCCACCGAAGGATGCCCGTTAACCTGAGGGCATGCCTCGCTACGAGTACCGCTGCCGGACCTGCGGCGACACCTTCGAACTGAGCCGCCCCATGGCCGAGTCCTCCGCCCCGGCCACGTGCCCCTCGGGCCACGACGACACGGTGAAGCTCCTGTCGACCGTCGCGGTGGGCGGCTCGGTGTCCGCCCCCGCTCCGCAGGCGAGCGGGGGCGGCGGTGGCGGCGGGTGCTGCGGCGGAGGTTGCTGCGGCTGACGCCCGAGCGGCTCACGACCGGGACTGCCCCGGCCTGCTTCCTCAGGGTCTCTTCAGCTTCGGTTTTCTACCGTGACCGGCATGACAGCCATCGCAGCGCAGCCGGCACCACAGTGGATCAACGAGCTCATGGAGACCCTCGGCGCACCGGGCGCCGGGCTCGCGGTGGCGCTGGAGAACCTCTTCCCACCGCTGCCGAGCGAGGTGATCCTGCCGCTGGCCGGCTTCGCCTCCAGCACGGGGCAGATGAATCTGTACGCCGCGCTGATCTGGACGACGGCAGGCTCGGTGGTCGGCGCCCTCGCGCTGTACGGCGTGGGGGCGCTGCTCGGGCGGGACCGCACGCTGGCGTTGGCGGCGCGACTGCCGCTGGTGAAGGTCGCGGACGTGGAGAGGACAGAGGCCTGGTTCGCCCGGCACGGGACGAAGGCCGTCTTCTTCGGACGGATGATCCCCATCTTCCGCAGCCTGATCTCCGTCCCGGCGGGGGTCGAGCGCATGCGCCTGCCGGTGTTCCTCGGCCTCACCGCACTGGGCAGCGCGATCTGGAACACCGTGTTCGTCCTCGCCGGCTACGCGCTGGGTGAGAAGTGGACCGAGGTGACCGCCGTGGTGTCCACGTATTCGAAGGTCGTCCTCGTCCTGGCCGCGGTGGCGGTCGTGGCCTTCATCGGCGTACGGCTGCTGCGCCCGGGCGGCGGCGTGAGGAGGCGGGGACGGCACGACGACCAGGGTTCCCGCGGCACAGCAGGTGCGGGCACGGGCGAGGGGCAGGCGCGGCAGACGCCGGCGTCCCGCTCGCGGGTGCGATCGAGTCGATAGCGCCTGCCGCGGAAGACCGCCGCACGGCCGGTGGCACCCGCACGTCCGGTGCCACCCACTCGGCCGGCAGCAGCCCCACCACCCTCGCCATACGCCCGCTCCCCTACGCCCGCTCCCCTACGCCCGCTCCCCCCGCCACGCGCAGGAACTCCCGCAGGATGCGTTCGCCCGCCAGTACCCCGCGCTCGGGCAGAGAGGTGATGTCAGGGGCGGTCCAGCCGCTGTCGGCCAGTTCACCGTGGTTCGGGCGCCAGCCCCTGTCCGCGGCGAGCAGGAGATCCGCGTCGAGAAGGGAGTCGCCCGCGGCCAGGACGAGGTCCGCGCCGGTGCGGCGGGCGACCTCGTGCACGGCGGCGCTCTTGGTGAGCGGCTTCGGCACGGCGTAGACCTTGCGGCCCTGGAGGGAGACCGTCCAGCCCCGGTTCTCCGCCCACACCGCGAGCTCCTTGACCCAGTCCTCGGGCAGCAGTTCACGCTCGACGACGAGGTAGGCGAAGAGGTCGTCGGCGACGCGGTGCTTGCGCACCCAGACGGGGTCGGCGGCGGTCAGCAGGTGTTCCTGCACCTCGGCGAGCGACGCGCACTCGTCGGCGAGCCGCGACTGCACGCTCGCGTGCCAGACGGGATCGGACACACCGTCGACCAGCAGATGCCCGCCGTTGGCGCAGATCGCGTACTTCGGCGTGGGGCCGGGGAGGTTGATGCGCAGGTACTGCTTGCGGGTGCGGGTCGTGGTCGGCACGAAGACCGCGGCGTCGGCGAGGTCGGTGAGCAGCCCGGCCGCCGTCTCGGTCATGTAGGACAGCGGCTTGCTCTCGTGCACCTCGACGCACAGCAGCCGGGGCGCCCGCGCGTCCGGCATGGTCAGCGCCAAGGCGGCGGAGGAGTAGATGAGCGTACGGTCGAGGTCGCTCGCCACCAGCACCGGCATCAGACAGCCACCGCCTTTCCGTCGGCGCCCGTCGCGCCCCGTGTGTACTTGGGATGGATCAACCCCACGCAGGTGTAGGGGAGTTCGGCGACCTCCTCGACCGGCACGCCTCGCTGCTCGGCCAGCAGGCGGACGTGGTCGAGGTCGGGACCCGCCCCGGCACGGGCCAGGATCTTCCAGGGCACGCGGCGCAGCAGCACACGGGTCGTCTCACCGACGCCGGGCTTGACGAGGTTCACGTCGTGGATCCCGTACTCCTCGCTGATGCGCTCGACGGCCGCCCAGCCCTCCCAGGTCGGGGTGCGGTCGGCGGACAGCAGTTCCTTCGTGGCGGCGTCCACCGCGTCCGTGACCTCGTCGAAGCGGGCGGAGATGGCGTCGAGGAAGAGGGTGGAGACGTCGGCGCCGGCGAGTTCGCGGTAGAACTTCGCGCCGTGGTAGTCGTGCGGGCCGACGAGGTCGGCGCGCAGGACGGTGCGGGATATCAGCCCGGAGACCGTGGAGTTGAGGCAGGCGGACGGGATGAGGAAGTCCTCGCGGGTGCCGTAGGTGCGGACGCAGGAGCCGGGGTCGGCGAGGACGGCGATCTCGGGGTCGAAGCCGGTGACGCCTTCCGCCTCCTCGAACTCGCGCAGCCCGGCGGCCAGTTCGCGGGTGATGGCGCCCTTGCCGGTCCAGCCGTCGACGAAGACGACGTCGCGGGGATCGTGCCGGTCGGCCAGCCAGCGCAGGGCGTTGGCGTCGATACCGCGGCCACGGACGATCGAGACCGCGTAGTGCGCCACGTCGAGGCCGTGCCGGTGCTGGGCCCAGCGGCGCATCAGGACACCGACGGGGGTGCCGGCTCGGGCGAGGGAGACGAGGACGGGGCGCGGGGAGCGCTCCGCGAGGACGGTCTCGGTCACGACGCCTGCGGCGTGGGCGATGCGGGCGGCGGAGGTCTCCAGGGCCGCGTGGAAGAGGGCCTGGTACTGCTCGCTGGGCTGGTACTCGACCGGCAGTGACTCGGCGTAGTGCGCGCCGCCGCTCTGGATGGCCTCCTCGCGCTCCTCGGTCGGCGCCTCCAGGGTGACGTCCGACAGGTCCTGGAGCAGCCAGCCGACGTCCTCGGGCGCGTAGCTGGAGAAGGCGGGGCCGCGAAGGGGCTCGGGCAGCATGGCGGGCCTTTCGGGCGCGGGCGGGGTCCCGGGGACGTACGACGGGACGACCGCGAGCAGGACGTGCGGGGTGTGCCGCGCGAGCTGGGCGAGGAGGCCGTCGGGGGCGTGCAGGGCGGGGGTGTCGCCGGCCGAGTCGACGACGGCGATCACGGCGTCGAACGCGGCACCGGCGACGTTGTAGGCGTAGCGCTCACCGGGGCCGTCGGCGGGGTTGTCGTGCGCCGGGAAGACGAGGCGGGTGCGGATGGCGTAGCCGGGGTCGTCGACCGCGAGCACGGGGGAACGGGTGGTCGTGGAGAAGCGGATCCGCGTGGAGGGCAGCAGTTGCTCCAGCTCACCCGCGAGGCGCAGGGGAGCGTACATCAGTTCCTCGAAGCCGAGGACCAGGACGCGACGGGCGCCGGAGGGCAGCGCCTCGGCGAGGCGGGCGCCCAGGGCGGGCAGGGCGTTCTCCAGCCTCGTGCGGTGGGCGGCGGTGAAGCCGTGCCGGCCGCCGTCGGGCACGTCGGCCGGCCAGCGCAGATCGACCCGTCCGATCCGCCCGCGCCCGGCGGCACCGGCAGCCGCGCGCACGGCCGCTGCCGGCTCATGCTCGGCGACCAGGGCCTGGCCCTTCTCCAGCACCCCGTCCGGGAGCCGCACCGTCCCGCGCGCCGCCGTGACCAGGTCGATGCGGGCGCCGATCTCGGTGGCGAAGTCCGTCAGGCGGTCCTGGTCGGTGCTGGAGCGCATGTCGACCAGGGCGACGACGACGTACCGGTCGCGGGGATAGCGCTCGTGGAGGGCGCCGATGGTGTTGAGGACGGTGTTGCCGGTGGAGAACTCGTCGTCGACCAGGACCAGCGGGCCGTCCCCGGCGAGGAGGTGCGGGTCCTCGGGCAGCAGGAGATGGGACGTGGCGTGCGAGTGCGACTCCTCGAAACCGCCGGCCCGGGCGACACCGGTCACGGGGCGGCGGGTGGAGTGGAGGTAGGGGGCGTGGCCGAGACCGTCGGCGACGGCGTGCCCGAGGCCGGTGGCCGTCTCGGCGTAGCCGACGACGACCGCGCGGCGCGCCCCGGCGGGGCCGAGAAGCGCGTGCACCCTGCGCCCGAGGGTGAAGCCGGAGCCGTACACGACGGACGGGGACTGTGGTACGTGCTTGCCGAGGACGTTCGACACGAGGAGGTGGGCCCGCTTGGGGTTGCGCCGCAGGGCGAGCCCGAGCATGCCGGTGAGGGTGTCGTCGCCCTCGAGCTGGACCCCGAGCCGCTCGGCGACCCAGCTCCCGGACCACACGTCGTCGCCCTGGCCGACCCGGTTCGGTGCGCCGGCCCCGTCGGACCCGTCGCTTCCGCCGGATCCGCCGGCGTTGCCGAACCCGTCGCCCCGGCCTGTGGCCGCGTCGTTCACTGCCTTGTCCATGCGTCCCTTGTGTTCAGCCGTTGCTCAGCGGTTTCAAAGGTCTTCTGAGATCTTCTGAGGTCTTCGGAGGTCTTCGGAGGTCTTCGGAGGTCTTCGGAGGTCTTCTCACACGCCCGATGGCGTCCGCCGCCCGTCCCTCACCCGGGGATCCCCGCGGCGAGCAGCTCCACGAAGCCGATGTCCTCGTTGGCGACGCCGAAGACCTCGGCGCGCAAGAGGGTCCGCTCGGCCCAGGCGCGATGTGGCTTCACCTCGTTCATCTTGTTCGTGTACGCCGACCTCAGCACGCCACCGCCGAGCAGTTCCGGCCTCAGGATGTCCTGGGCGTCGCTGAACTCCTCGTGACTGACGACGGACAGCGCGTGCACGGGCAGCACGTGCGAGGGGTGGATACAGGTCTTGCCGAGCAGACCGTTGGCCTGGTCCAGCGTAATCTCCCGCAGCAGCCCGTCCATGGAGTGCTCGATCAGGGCCTCGCGGAGCTCCTCGGCCTGGCCCTCCAGGAAGGGGCTGCGCCGCAGCTGGGGCTTGAACATACGTTCCTGCACCCGGAAGTACTCCCACACCGGCCCGGTCACGGTGAACCCGGTGCCGTCGGCCCGTCCCAGCATGTTCACCACGTCGGCGATGACGGAGGCGACGACCTGGACGTCGTACGCGGTCATGTCGGGGGCTCTGCGCAGGCCGTAGGAGGAGCAGAAGTCGGTCACGCCGAGGCGCAGGGCGAGGACGCGCTCGCGGTACTTGTCGACGGCCCGGAAGATGCCCTCCAGGGTCTCCACCCGGGACTCGCGGTAGAGCAGCTCGGGTGACTCCAGGACCGGCATGGCGAAGAGCCGGCGGCCGGCGGCGGCCTCGGCGATCGTCAGGGCCTCCAGGAAGGGCATGCCGCGTTCCTCGGTGAACTTCGGCAGCACGAATCCGGACAGCAGCCGGACGGTGGCACCGAGGCGGCGGACCAGGTCCGGGATCTGCTCCGGCGCGCGGACACGGATGAACAGCAGCGGGAGGTCCGCCCCGGGGGCGCGCTCGCCGAACGCGGCGAGTTCGGCGAACTGGCGCACGAGGTTCTCCTCGCCGGCCAGGACGTCCGCGTCGCCGATCGAGTCCTCCAGGCACAGCACCATCGAGACCACACCGCGGCCGGTCTGCTTGACGATGTCCTCGGCGAGCCGCGGCCTGGTGGCCGGGCTGTACAGGGTGGCGCCCAGGGCCGCGGCGAGCAGCCGGGCCGGGGAGCCGGCGGTGAACTCGCACGGCTCCCGGTGGAAGAGGCGCTGTCGCACCTCAGGGGCGATGTGCCCGAAATGACGCATATGGCTTCCCCGTGGTGCTTGATCGGCCTGAGTACCGGCCGAAGGTGGCCGGTAATAGTACGTAGGAGTCCATGTCATGGGTTCCCGCCGGGCATGAATTTCAAGTAACGCAGAGACGGGCAACGTCTCCCGGCCGCGCCGCCGGGCGGCTCGGCGCCCGCCCGACCCCGCATTGTCGTGAGCAGGACCGAGAGGGCAGGATGACCGCATGAGTCATGCGATGTTGAAGGGGTCCAACGTCCCGCTCGAAGCCACGACGGTGCGCGCCGTCCTGCGCTGGACGCCCGGGCAGGGGGTCCCTGATGTCGATGCCTCTGCACTGCTCCTCGGCCCCGACGGTCGTGTGCGTTCCGATGAGGATTTCGTCTTCTACAACCAGCCCCGGCATCCCTCCGGGAAGGTGTGGCGGCTCGGCAAGAAGCGTGTCGCCGAGGGCCTGACCGACACGATCCAGACAGAGCTGACCGGTGTCGAGTCGGACGTCAGCCAGATTCTGCTGGTCGCATCGGCGGATGGCGTGACGTTCGATCGCGTACGGTCACTGCGCATCCTGCTGTACGACGCGGCGTCGCCCGAGGGTGAGCCGCTGGCCTACTTCGACGTCAAGCCGGAGACCGGCGAGGAGACCGCACTGATCTGCGGGGAGCTCTACCGGCGCGGGGACGGGTGGAAGTTCCGGGCGCTCGGGGAGGGGTATTCGAACGGGCTGAAGGGACTCGCGACGGACTTCGGGATCTCGGTGGACGAGTCCGAGGCGGCCGCGGAGGGGACGGCGGCCGACGCCGAGGGCAGGTCCGCCGCCACCCAGGCGGGACCCGAGGTCTCGCGGCCGCTCCCGCCGGAGCAGCCCACGGCCGTGGTGCCGCAGCCGGTCACGCAGCCCGGATACGGCTATCCGCAGCAGCAGCCGGCCGCGACACAGCCCGCGTACGGCTACCCGCAGCCGGCCGGCCAGCCCTCCTACGGCTATCCGCAGGCGGCACCGCCCACCGCCCAGTCAGGGTACGGCTACCCGCCCCCGGTCCCGGTGCCCGCGGCCCCGGACCCCGACTTCCGGCTCCCGCCGCAGGGCCCGCAGTTCATCGGCCGCTAGGACCTGTCGTTTGGATCACGCCGCAGACGCGGGGTCACCGGCGCTGACGAACTACCGTCGATTCTGTGCGACCTGATCCAAACGACAGGCCCCAGCAGTCACCGCTGTGACTTCGCCTTGTGCCCCCTCCCCCACTGCAGCCCCCACCCGTACAGCCGGTCGAGTTCCGCCTGGAAGCCGTAGACGAACTTGACCTCGCGCCGCACCCACACCTCGTTCTTCACGTTCTCGATCATCACCACCGCGCAGGAGCGGGCCTGAGGGTGTCGTTCGTCGAGCCCGATCTCGATGCGGGGGCCGTTGCTGGGGTAGAGGGTGACGATGGCGTGGGTGCGGTCGAACGCCGGGGTCTGGTCGTAGATGTAGACGAACACCAGCAGGCGCTTGATCGCCTCGCGGTGGTCGAGATTGACGTAGATCGTCTCGCCCGACGCCGAGCCGAACCGGTCGTCGCCGCTGAGCTTGACGTACGGCGGTGCGTTGACGTCGCCGAGGTAGCCGCCGAGCGGCTGTACGACGCCCTTGGTGCCGTCCTGCAGCTCGTACAGGCAGCCCAGGTCGAGGTCGACGTTGACCATGCTCTGGCTGTGGCCCATGACCTCCGGCGGCTTGAGCGCCTTGAACGGGTGCCGCAGCAGACTTTCCCGCTGGGGCCCGCCGATGTCGGAGCTGCGCATCCGCCAGGTCAGATTGATGCGCAGATGCCCGGTCGCCGCCCCCTGTTTGGTGAGTGACACCTGGCTGTGCCGCTTGGTCAGCTCGATCGCGTTGCTGGCCGCGCTGCCCGAGTCGAACTCGGCCGTGCGCCCACGCCAGAGCCCGTCAAACAACCCCATTGCGCCCCCCAGACTCCCCACACACCGTGCCGTGCCGAACAAGACCGACGGGGCGGCCCCGAGGACATCATGTCGTCCTCGACGGCCGCCCCGCACAGAGCGTTCCTCACCCGAACGGGTGTCACACCCCGGACGAGACCTCAGTCTTGTCCGCGCCGGCGTTTCCCTCGGCCGCCGCCAGCGCGCGATTGCGGCGGACGGAGGACCAGAAGGACCAGGCGATGAGAACGACACCGATCAGGCCGGTGATGATCTCGGAGATCTCGTACTGGATGGTGACCAGCAGGATCACGGCGAGCGCGCCGATGGCGTAGTGCGCGCCGTGCTCCAGGTACACGTAGTCGTCCAGGGTGCCCTGGCGGACCAGGTACACGGTCAGGGACCGGACGTACATGGCGCCGACGCCGAGACCGAGGGCCATCAGCACGATGTCGTTGGTGATGGCGAAGGCACCGATCACGCCGTCGAAGGAGAAGGACGCGTCCAGGACCTCCAGGTAGAGGAACATGAAGAACGCGGCCTTGCCGGCCATCAGCATGACGGGCTTGCCGGTGCGCTTGGCCTCTTCCTCCTGCTCGTGCTCGCGCTCCTCCTCTTCCTCGAGCTTGTCCTCGAAGTAGCCGGAGAGGCCGCCGACGATCATGTACGTGATGAGGCCGGCGACACCGGAGAGCAGAACGGTCTCCGCCTTGTTGGCGGGCCCGGCGTGCAGGTGGGCGTGGGTGGCGAAGGTCATCGACGTGATCAGCAGGACGATCAGGGCGATGCAGACCGAGAGCATGTCGACCTTGCCGAGCTTGGCCAGCGGGCGCTCCAGCCAGCCCAGCCACTTGATCTCCCGGTCCTCGAAGATGAAGTCCAGGAAGATCATCAGCAGGAACATGCCACCGAACGCCGCGATCGCCGGGTGGGCGTCGGTGACCAGCTCCTGGTAGCGCTCCTTGTCGGTCAGGGCGAGGTCGACGGCCTCGATCGGACCGAGCTGCGCGCTGACGGCGACGATGACGACGGGGAAGATCAGCCGCATGCCGAAGACGGCGATCAGAATGCCGATGGTGAGGAAGATGCGCTGCCAGAAGGCGTTCATCTTCTTCAGGATTCCGGCGTTGACCACCGCGTTGTCGAAGGACAGCGAGATCTCCAGGACGCAGAGGATCGCCACGATGCCGAAGGCGGTCCACCCCCCGTAGAAGACCGCCGCGACGAGGCCGAGCGCGGTGACCGCGAACGACCAGCCGAAGGTTTTCAGAACCACTGGCTACCCAATCCCTTGTGTACGGGGTGTACGGGTCTCCCCCGCGCCCTACCCGGCTTTACGAAACGTTGACTCCAAAGTCTAGAGCGATGCCCCTCAGCCCCGACGCGTACCCCTGGCCTACGGCCCGGAACTTCCATTCTTGCTGGTAGCGGTAGACCTCGCCAAAGATCATGGCGGTCTCCGTGGAGGCGTCCTCGCTGAGGTCGTAGCGGGCGAGCTCCTGGCCGTCGGCCTGGTTGACCACCCGGATGAAGGCGTTGCTGACCTGGCCGAAGGTCTGGCCGCGCTCGTCGGCCATGTGGATCGAGACCGGGAAGACGATCTTGTCGCACTGGGCGGGCACCTTGGAGAGGTCGATCAGGATCGACTCGTCGTCGCCGTCGCCCTCACCGGTGAGGTTGTCGCCGGTGTGCTCCACCGAGCCGTCCGGGCTCTTGAGCTGGTTGTAGAAGATGAACCACTCGTCGCCCATCACCCGTCCGCTGCTGCACACCAGGGCGCTGGCATCGAGGTCGAACGGGGCTCCGGTGGTGGACCGCGCGTCCCAGCCGAGCCCGACCATCACCTGAGTGAGGTTCGGCGCGGCCTTGGACAGGGAGACGTTGCCCCCCTTGGCGAGTGTGACGCCCATGATGCTTGTCCTCCCCTGGGTGCTGCCTGATGTGGTTGTCCTGCGCGTCCGGCGCCGCACGCAAACGTGCGGCGCCGGACGGGCCGAGCGAAAAGGACGTGACTCAGACGTTGACGCCGAAGTCCTGCGCGATGCCGCGCAGGCCCGAGGCGTACCCCTGGCCGATGGCGCGGAACTTCCACTCCGCACCGTGCCGGTACAGCTCGCCGAAGACCATCGCGGTCTCGGTCGAGGCGTCCTCGGACAGGTCGTAGCGCGCGATCTCGGCGCCGCCGGCCTGGTTGACGACGCGGATGAACGCGTTGCGGACCTGGCCGAAGGACTGCTGGCGGTTCTCGGCGTCGTAGATGGACACCGGGAAGACGATCTTCTCGATGTCGGCGGGGACGCCTGCCAGGTTGACCTTGACCTGCTCGTCGTCGCCCTCGCCCTCACCGGTGAGGTTGTCACCGGTGTGCTCGACCGAGCCGTCCGGGCTCTTGAGGTTGTTGAAGAAGATGAAGTGCTGGTCACTGCTGACCTTGCCGGAGTTGTTCAGCAGCAGCGCGCTCGCGTCGAGGTCGAAGTCCGTGCCGGTAGTGGTGCGCACGTCCCACCCCAGACCGACAATGACCGCGGTCAGGCCCGGGGCCTCCTTGGTCAGCGAAACGTTGCCGCCCTTGCTGAGGCTGACTCCCACGAGTCCTCCATTGGTGTCCAGGGGCGGGTGCCCCGTCGTGCGTTGGTATCGGATCAAACGAGTCGATCCTAGTGACGGGTTCCCGGCCGCCGCAGGCCCCGGGACCGAAGAATCACAGGGTGTCGAGTGCCTTGAGGTACTCGTCGAGGTCCCGGGCGTCCGGAAGGCCGTTGACGACGGTCCAGCGGACCACGCCCTCCTTGTCGATGACGAAGGTGCCGCGCACCGCGCAGCCCTTGGCCTCGTCGAGGACCCCGTACGCCCGTGAGACCTCGCCGTGCGGCCAGAAGTCGCTGAGCAGCGGGTACTCCAGGCCTTCCTGCTCGGCGAAGACGCGCAGGGTGTGGATGGAGTCGTTGGAGACGGCGAGCACCTGGGTGTCGCGGTCGGAGAACTTCGGCAGGTTGTCCCGGACCTCGCACAGCTCGCCGGTGCACACGCCGGTGAAGGCGAAGGGGTAGAAGATCAGCACGACGTTCCGCTCGCCGCGGAAGTCCGAGAGCTTCACGGCCCGGCCGTGGTTGTCCTTCAGCTCGAAGTCGGGGGCCTTGTCGCCGACCTGGATGGCCATCGTCGTCCCTTCGATGGGGCTGTTCGGGTGGCCACCACCCTACGCAGCGATCACGGACGGCCGACGGACGGGCTGACGTCCGTCAGCCCGTCCCACGTTCAACGAACGGTCACCGCTTGGACTTCGCGGCCTTCGGCGTCGCCAGACGGCTGCCGCTCCAGTCCTTGCCGACGCTGACGCTCTTGGACGCGGTCAGCCCGGCCGTGGTCGCGGCTTCCGAGATGTCGCTCGGCTCCACGTATCCGGACCGGCCGGTCTTCGGCGTGAGGAGCAGGATCGCGCCGCCTTCCTCGATGTACGTGGTGGCATCCACCAGCGCATCCGTAAGGTCGCCGTCGTCGTCACGGAACCACAGCACAACGGCGTCGGCCACGTCGTCAAAGTCCTCGTCCATCAGGTCGCCCTCGATGGCTTCCTCGATGGCCTGGCGGAGCTCCTGGTCGACGTCGTCGTCGTAGCCGATCTCCTGGACCACCTGCCCGGGCTGGAACCCCAGCCTGGCGGCAGGGTTCGTCCGCTCCTCCGCGTGGTCCGCGGTCGCGCTCACGGGTTGCCTCCTGATCATGTTTTGGATTGGGGGGTGCCCCCTGCTCGTCAAGAGCCTGGGGGAGTCTCAGCCACGCGCGTGCGCGAAGCATTGGCCGTAGTCCACACGGGCGGGACGGATCGCGCAAGTACCCGGCGGTTCAGACCGCCGAAACGGTGACGATCCCGGCCGTGTCGCCGCAACTTCAGGCATGCGACCACGACCGATCGTGACGTACACCACACCTATCTGCCCCGTATGTACGTTTGGGAATCATCCCTGGGTACGAGATTCGCACGGCCCGGCGTCAGGAGCGGGCCGGGGAGCTTCGTTACCTCACGGTAGAGGTGACGTTTGCGGCCCCGAGGTACACGATGGGGAACGGTGCAGGCATACCGAAAACCCTCGATAATCGGCCCTCCGACAGGTAAGGAACAGCGTGGCTTCCGGATCCGATCGCAATCCGATCATCATTGGCGGCCTTCCGAGTCAGGTTCCTGACTTCGACCCCGAAGAGACCCAGGAGTGGCTCGACTCCCTCGACGCCGCCATCGACGAGCGCGGCCGTGAGCGGGCCCGCTATCTGATGCTGCGCCTGATCGAGCGGGCCCGCGAGAAGCGCGTGGCCGTGCCCGAGATGCGCAGCACGGACTACGTCAACACCATCCCCACCAAGAGCGAGCCGTTCTTCCCGGGCAACGAGGAGATCGAGCGCAAGATCCTCAACGCCACCCGCTGGAACGCGGCCGTGATGGTCTCCCGTGCCCAGCGCCCCGGCATCGGCGTCGGCGGGCACATCGCCACCTTCGCCTCCTCGGCCTCCCTCTACGACGTCGGCTTCAACCACTTCTTCCGCGGCAAGGACGAGGGCGACGGCGGCGACCAGGTCTTCTTCCAGGGGCACGCCTCGCCGGGCATCTACGCCCGCGCGTTCCTGCTCGACCGTCTCTCCGAGCAGCATCTCGACGGCTTCCGGCAGGAGAAGTCGAAGGCGCCGTACGGCCTGTCCAGCTATCCGCACCCGCGGCTGATGCCGGGCTTCTGGGAGTTCCCGACCGTGTCGATGGGCCTCGGCCCGATCGGCGCGATCTACCAGGCGCGGATGAACCGCTACATGCACGCGCGCGGGATCGCGGACACCTCGAAGTCGCACGTCTGGGCGTTCCTCGGGGACGGCGAGATGGACGAGCCGGAGTCGCTCGGCCAGCTGACCATCGCCGCCCGAGAGGGCCTGGACAACCTGACCTTCGTGGTCAACTGCAACCTCCAGCGGCTCGACGGCCCGGTGCGCGGCAACGGCAAGGTGATCCAGGAGCTGGAGTCGGTCTTCCGGGGCGCCGGCTGGAACGTGATCAAGCTCATCTGGGACCGCACCTGGGACCCGCTGCTCGCGCAGGACCGCGACGGCGTGCTGGTGAACAAGATGAACACCACGCCGGACGGCCAGTTCCAGACGTACGCGACCGAGACCGGCGCCTACATCCGCGACCACTTCTTCGGTGACGACCACCGGCTGCGCGCGATGGTCGAGAACATGACCGACCACCAGATCCTGATGCTGGGCCGCGGCGGTCACGACCACCGGAAGATCTTCGCGGCGTACAAGGCGGCCGTGGAGCACACGGGCCAGCCGACGGTGATCCTGGCCAAGACGATCAAGGGCTGGACGCTCGGGCCGAATTTCGAGGGCCGCAACGCCACGCACCAGATGAAGAAGCTGACGGTCGACGACCTCAAGGGCTTCCGGGACCGGCTGCACCTTCCGATCTCCGACCGCGACCTGGAGTCCGGCCCGCCGCCGTACTACCACCCGGGCCGGGACTCGGAGGAGCTCCAGTACATGCACGACCGCCGCAAGTCGCTCGGCGGTTACGTGCCCACCCGCGTCGTCCGCTCCGAACCGCTCGCACTGCCGGACGACAAGACGTACGCGACCGTGAAGAAGGGCACGGGCCAGCAGTCCATCGCGACCACCATGGCCTTTGTCCGGCTGCTCAAGGACCTCATGCGGGACAAGGAGATCGGCAAGCGGTTCGTGCTGATCGCACCGGACGAGTACCGCACGTTCGGCATGGACTCCTTCTTCCCGAGCGCGAAGATCTACAACCCGCTGGGCCAGCAGTACGAGGCGGTGGACCGGGAGCTGCTGCTCGCGTACAAGGAGTCGCCGACCGGGCAGATGCTGCACGACGGCATCTCCGAGGCCGGCTGCTCGGCGTCACTGATCGCGGCGGGCTCGGCGTACGCCACGCATGGCGAGCCGCTGATCCCGGTGTACGTCTTCTACTCGATGTTCGGCTTCCAGCGCACCGGCGACCAGTTCTGGCAGATGGCCGACCAGCTGGCCCGCGGTTTCGTCCTGGGCGCCACCGCGGGGCGCACGACGCTGACCGGTGAGGGGTTGCAGCACGCGGACGGGCACTCGCAGTTGCTCGCCTCGACGAACCCGGGCTGTGTGGCGTACGACCCGGCGTTCGGCTTCGAGATCGCGCACATCGTGCAGGACGGACTGCGCCGGATGTACGGCGCGTCGCAGGAACACCCGCACGGCGAGGACGTCTTCTACTACCTCACCGTCTACAACGAGCCGATCCAGCACCCGGCCGAGCCGGACGACGTGGACGTCGAGGGCATCCTCAAGGGCGTCCACCGCTTCAGCAGGGGCACCGCGGGATCGATCCCGGCGCAGATCATGGCGTCGGGTGTGGCGGTGCCGTGGGCGGTGGAGGCGCAGCGGCTGCTCGCCGAGGAGTGGGACGTGCGTGCCGACGTGTGGTCGGCGACCTCCTGGAACGAGCTGCGGCGGGAGGCCGTGGCCTGCGAGGAGCACAATCTGCTGCATCCGGAGGAGGAGCAGCGGGTGCCGTACGTCACGCGGAAGCTGGGCGACGCGGAGGGACCGTTCGTGGCCGTCTCCGACTGGATGCGGTCGGTTCCGGACCAGATCGCCCGGTGGGTGCCGGGGACGTACCAGTCGCTGGGCGCCGACGGGTTCGGCTTCGCGGACACCCGTGGGGCGGCCCGGCGCTTCTTCCACATCGACGCGCAGTCGATCGTGGTGGCGGTGCTGGCCGAACTGGCGAAGGAGGGGAAGGTGGACCGCTCGGTGCTGAAGCAGGCGATCGACCGGTACCAGCTCCTCGATGTCACGGCAGCCGATCCCGGGGCCGCGGGAGGCGACGCGTAGGCGTCGGCGCACGCCGGTCGCTTCGGCCCGTCCCGAGGGCGGTGAGGCCCGGGCCTCGCCGCCCTCGCGCGTTCCTTACGATGCGGGCATGAAGGAGCAATCGGCGCAGGTGCGGTGGGAGCGGCGTACGCAACGGCCGCTGCTGGTACTGGCCGTCATGTTCGCCGTCGCCTACGCGGCGCCGATAGTGGACAGTTCGGCGGGGCGGACTCTGACGACGGCGTGTCTGGTCGTGGAATGGGTGGTGTGGGGAGCGTTCGCCGCCGACTACCTGGTGCGGCTGTGGCTGACGCCGGACCGGCGGCACTTCGTGCGGCGGAACTGGCTGGACCTGTGCGCGGTGGTGCTGCCGCTGCTCCAGCCGTTGCGGCTGCTGCGACTGGTGTCGACCCTGCTGCTGGTGGGGCGGCGGGCCCGGATGGCCTCGCAGATACAGCTGACGACGTATGTCGCCGGCACGGTGGTGGGCCTGCTGATGTTCGGCTCGCTGGCCGTGCTGTCGGTGGAGCGGGACGCGCCCGGCGGGAACATCCGGACGCTGGGTGACGCCGTGTGGTGGTCGTTCACGACGATGACGACCGTGGGGTACGGGGACCACGCGCCGACGACCGGGGTAGGGCGGTTGCTCGCGGTGGGGCTGATGCTCTCCGGAATCGCGCTGCTGGGTGTGGTGACCGCGAACATCGCCGCGTGGTTCATATCCCGGTTCGAGATGGACGACGCGGAGGAGCGGCGCCAGACGGAGGCCATCAACGCGCTGACGGAGGAGGTGCGGGCGCTGCGGGCGCAGGTCGCCGCCCTGTCGGGGGCGGCCGTCGTACCGGCACCGGCCCAGGAGCGGCCGCGGTGAGGTCACCGGCGTGAGTGGACCTCCGGCATCGCGCCGGAGGCCCACTGTCACTCCCCCCGGCTCAGAGCAACCCGTAGCCCGGCGATGCCGCCCCGGCCAGCCACACGAGGGCCAGCAGGGTGTCTATCGCGCCCAGGACCAGGGCTGTCAGGGCCGGTACGGAGCGGGAGCCCGCCCAGGTCCGGCCCATGGCGAGCCAGCCGCATGCGATGGCCACCGGGCCGAGGATGATGCCCAGTACGAAGAAACCGGCGATCGCACAGATGGTGCCGATGATGCCGAGTTGCGCGCGATCCGGCCCGGTCCGTGACCACGTCCGGCCACGTGAGCGGGGGTACCCGCGCGTTCCTTGTCCGAAGCCCGCCATCAACTCATCAACTCCCTGAACCTCGCGGTTCTTTCGGGTCGATGGCCGGGTACCCCCGCTGCGCGTTCCATGCCTGACGGTCTGTCGGCGCGCCGCCCCCCTCCGGCAGCGCGCCGCAGCCCGGGCCGCCCTCGGCGTCGTACGCATGTGCCGACGGAACATGCCGTACGGAGGGCTTGACCCACTGTGACCTGCGGCGCGTGCCGGGCGGGAGGGATCTTCCGGACTGTCACCCTGATAGGTGAGTCCCGTCAGATGTGCGCCGCCCCCGCGCCCGCCTCGGCGTTCTCGCCGCGCTTGGTCAGGAACGCGACCAGCACCGCCACCGTCGCGACCCCGGCCGCGACCAGGGACGCCAGGCTCATACCGGAGATGAAGGTGTCGTGGGCGACATCCGTGATCTTCGCCGCGACGGCCTCCGGCGTGCCCGGCGGCACCGGGGCGACACCCTGCTGGACCGCCTCGGCGGCCTGCCCCTCCTGCGCCGGCGTCAGCGGCGGAAGTCCCGCGTCCACCCAGTTGCCCGGCAGGTCGCTGTCCACCTTGGAGGCCATCACGGCGCCCAGCACGGCCGTACCGAGGCTGCCGCCGATCTGCATGGCCGCCTGCTGGAGGCCGCCGGCCACACCGGACAGCTCCATGGCCGCGTTGCCGACGATGACCTCGGTGGCGCCGACCATGACCGGCGCGAGGCCGAGGCCGAGCAGGGCGAACCAGAGCGACATGACGGCGCTGCCCGTGCCCTTGTCCAGCGTGGACATGCCGTACATGGCGAGCGCGGTGCAGGCCATGCCGACTGCCAGCGGCAGCCGCGGGCCGAACTTGGTGATCATCACGCCCGCGAGCGGCGAGCCGACGATCATCATCCCCGTGAGCGGCAGCAGGTGCAGGCCGGCGTCGACGGGGCTCAGGCCGTGCACGTTCTGGAGGTAGAACGTCACGAAGAACAGGCCGCCCATGAACGCGATGGCCATGAGCACCATCAGGACGACACCCGCGGAGAGCGGGACCGAACGGAACAGGGCGAGCGGGATGAGCGGCTCGCGGACCCGCTTCTCCCAGAGGGCGAAGAGCACGAAGCCCGCGATCGACGCGGCTATGAAGGTCCACGTCCGGCCGTTGCCCCAGCCCCACTCGGGCGCCTTGATGAGGGCCCAGACCAGGCAGAACATGGCGGCCGACAGCAGGGCGATGCCGAGGATGTCGAAGGAGCGCGGGGCGTTCTGCGCGCGGTGGTCGGTCAGGATCAGCAGGCCCAGGACCAGGGCGAGGATGCCGACCGGCACATTGATGAAGAACACCGACTGCCAGTTGACGTGCTCGACCAGTACGCCGCCGAGGATCGGGCCGCCCGCGGTGGAGGCGCCGATGACCATGCCCCAGATGCCGATCGCCATGTTGAGCTTCTCGGCGGGGAAGGTGGCCCGCAGCAGGCCGAGGGCGGCCGGCATCAGCAGGGCGCCGAACAGGCCCTGGAAGACGCGGAAGACGATGACCGCGGCGATCGAGTCGGACAGGCCGATGGCCCCCGAGGCGGCGGCGAATCCGACCACGCCGATCAGGAAGGTCTGCCGGTGGCCGAAGCGGTCACCGAGCTTGCCCGCGGTGATCAGGGAGACCGCCAGGGCGAGGAAGTAGGCGTTGGTGATCCACTGGACCTCGGCCCAGCTGGCCTTCAGGTCCGTGGCGATGGCCGGGTTGGCGATGGCCACGATGGTGCCGTCGAGGGCCACCATCATGACGCCGACGGCGACGGTGATGAGGGTGAGCCAGGGATGGCCGCGCAGGCCCTTGACCGGCGCCGGGTCCGACAGGGCGGCCGGCACCTTGTCCCCCGGTCCCGTCGTGTCGATGGTGGTCTGACTAGTCATACCGTCGAGGCTAATGACAGCCGCTGACAGTTGACAAACCAATTCACAAGTCGGTAACTGTCACGACACTCACATATAGCCTGATCAGGCAGAACAGTTCGCGGGAGAGGCGCCATGGACACGGTCGGCACGACACGGACAGGGCCGCGGCCGGGCCTGCGCGAACGCAAGAAGCAGCGCACCCGGGACGCGCTGCTGCGCGCGGCGGTGGAGCTGTTCATCACGCGCGGCTACGACCACACGACCGTCGACGAGATCGCCGCGGCCGTCGACGTCTCCCAGCGCACCTTCTTCCGCTACTTCTCCGGCAAGGAGGACGCCGCGCTCGCACTGGAGACGATGACGGTGGCGCACTTCGTGGAGGCGGTGCGCGCCCGCCCGCCGCACGAGCCGCCGATGGAGGCGCTGCGCCGCGCCGTGCTGGACGGCTGGGACCGGATCAGCGAGGTCATCGAGGCGGTCGTCCCGGTCGAGCAGTATCTGCGGATGTACCGGGTGATCGAGTCGACGCCCGTCCTGCTCGCCGCCCATCTGCGGCGGTCGGCGGAGACGGAGGAGGAGATGGCGCGGCTGATCGCCGAGCGGGAGGGCCTGGACGTGGACGCCGATCCGCGCCCGCGGGTGGCGGTGGCCGTCTTCGGTGGGGTCATACGGGTGACCGAACGACTGTGGAGCACGGGCCCGGACGTCAGCCTGGAGGCCATGCGGACGCTGACGGCCGCGTACCTCGATCAGGTGGGTCCGGTGCTCGCGGGCGACTGGCGAGGGCGCTGAGACGGGCCCCTGCGGCGGGCGGCGCAAGGGAAGAGAAGGCAGCGCAGTGCGGTCATCCGCCTTGCGATCAGGTGACTTTCCTCAAACGTGATCCGCGACACACGGTTCACGCGAGACCCTCTCGTTCTCCTAGTGTGTCCTCCCAGTGACTTCCTTCGACACCTCCCCCTCACTAGGCGTCTGGCGCGCGCTGCTCGCGCTGGCCGTGGTGTTCGTGATGCTGGCGACCACCGGCTGGACCGCGCTGCGCAACCACCGCTCGGACGCGCCGCTACAGCTCTCCCTCTCAGCCTGGGAGCGCGGCCGTCTCGACGGGCACCGGCTGCCCGACCCGGACGCCGCGCCCGGCCGGCTCGCCGCCTTCTTCGCCTCGCTGACCGACGGGCAGCGCGCCCAGCTGGCCCGCCGCTATCCCCTCGCGGTCGGCAACATGAACGGCGCCCCCGTCGGCCTGCGCTACCGGGCCAACCGCATTGCCCTGGACCAGGCACGCAAGGTCGAACGCGAACGCATGCGCGACAGCCGGCTCAGTCCCACCGGACAGCACGAGGCGGGCCGCCGTATGCACCGCTTCGCGTCACTGATGCGCGCGGACCGGCACATCCTCGCCTTCGACCCCGACGGCGCGGGCCGGGTGGCCGAGGTGTTCGGCGACCTCGACCGGGCCGAGCGGGTCTCCGTCGTCGTCCCCGGCGTCGACACCGATCTGCTCACCTTCCAGCGCACCAGCCGCCGCTACGCCGCCCCGGTCGGCATGGCGAAGTCCCTCTACGCCGCCGAGCGCGCCGCCAGCGCCTCGACGCGTACGGCCGTGATCGCCTGGGCCGACTACACCGCGCCCGGTGGACTCGGCATGGAGTCGGCCACCGCGATGCGCGCCGAGGACGGGGCGGTCCGGCTGAACGCGCTGGTGCGCGCGTTGCCCGGGAAGGCGCCGGTCTCGCTGTTCTGCCACAGCTACGGCTCCGTGGTCTGCGGAGTCGCGGCCCACAGCCTGCCCCCACGGGTGTCCGACATAGCGGTGGCCGGGAGCCCCGGGATGCGCGTCACCAACGCCGCGCAACTGCGCACCTCCGCGCGGGTGTGGGCGATGCGGGACGCCGACGACTGGATCCAGGACGTGCCCTACATGGAGTTCGGCGGGTTCGGGCACGGCGCCGATCCGGTGTCCGCCGCGTTCGGGGCGCGCGTGCTCTCGGCGCGCGGCGCCCAGGGGCACGCCGGGTATTTCGTGCCGGGCACCGGCAGCCTCGCCAACTTCGCCGAGATCGGGGTCGGCGCGTACCGCGCGGTGGACTGCGCCGACGATGCGGGCATGTGCCGGGTGGGTTTGTCCGGCACGTCGACGGCCGGACGCGCGTAGAGACGCAGAACCTGCGGTGTGCGCAGGGAAGGGACGAAAGAGCGCGTGCCGCATACGATGAGCCGCATGGGTGACGTACTGGCCGGATTTCATGCCGCCTGGGAGTTCCAGTCCGACTCCGTGCTCATCCGCTACGAACGGGGGATTCGAACACCTAAGCTCTTCCAGGCGCTCGGTGAGCGGCGGGTGCCGCTCGCGGCGATGCAAGGGGTGACGCTCTCCCCCGGCCGGCGCGGGACGGTCGTCCTGCGTGCGGAACCACGGCCGGGGGCGGATCCGCTGATCGAGGCGGCCGAGGGACAGCTGAAGGAGTCCAGCGACCCCTACCGGCTGGTGCTGCCGGCCGAGCGGGAGACGCTCGCCGAGTACTACGCGGACGAACTGCGGGCCCTGCTGCCCCACTCGGGGCCCTCCGACCGCCACCTCGTGGCGGCTCCCGAAGCACCCCTGCACTTCAAGGCGTACGACGCGAAGGCGTCCTTCGACGGTACGTCCGTGTCCTTCCGGTGGTTCTGGACGGGGGCGTCGTCGGCGAAGTGGAAGGCCGGGGACCAGAAGTTCGCCGTTTCCGATCTCAGCGGGGTCGAGTGGCGGTCGCCGGAGGTGTGCGAAGGGCATCTGCGGCTGCTGCGGCGCGATGCGGGGGATCAGCCGGCGCAGGCCGATCAGGATCCGGCGGCCGTGGTGTTCGGGCTGGGGTACGGACCGGTGCACGAGTCGCTGCCGTTCGCGGCGGCCGTGCTCGCGGCGGTGCGTTCCGCCGGACCGGCGGGGGTCGTGGTGGCGGCAGCCGCCGCTCCGCGGCGGGATCCCGCGGACATCGCGGAGCGGATCCGGCATCTGGGGGAGCTGCATCGGGCCGGGCTGGTCACCGACGAGGAGTTCTCCTCCAAGAAGGCCGAGTTGCTGGCGGAGCTCTGATGTCCCGGGTGCGGGCCGCGGGGCCGCTCGCGCCCGGCGGCGGAGCCGCGGATCGCCACGGCCCCGCGTCCTTCCAGGGTGTCTACTGCTCGCGGCCCGCCGACGTGAACGTCATGTCCGCGTAGCGCGTGCCCGACACCTTCGCGGCCACCGTGTCCAGCAGGGCGAGTTCCTCCGGCGTCAGGGTGATCCGGGTCGCCGCCGTGTTCTCCTCGACGCGGGCCGGCCTGCGCGTTCCCGGGATCGGGACGACCGGCAGGCCGTGCACGGCCGCCTGCTGCTGGACCCAGGCCAGGGCGATCTGGCCGAGGGATGCCCCGTGGGCGGCGGCGACCTCGCGGACCGGCTCCAGCAGCGCCGCGTTCGCCGCGGCGTTGGCGCCGGTGAAGCGGGGCTGCTGACGGCGGAAGTCGCCGTCGGTGAGCTCCTGTTCGGCGTTCACGAAGGAACCGGTGAGGAACCCTCGCCCGAGCGGGGAGTACGGGACCAGGGCGACGCCCAGTTCCCGGGCGGCCGGCACGACCTGCGCCTCGATGTCCCGGCTGAACAGCGACCACTCCGACTGCACGGCGGCGACGGGGTGGACGGAGTGCGCGGCGCGCAGTTCACCGGCGGTGACCTCGCTGAGGCCCAGATGCCTGACCTTGCCCTCGCGGACCAGGTCGGACATCACGCCGGCCGTCTCCTCGATCGGCACGTTCACGTCCCGGCGGTGCATGTAGTAAAGGTCGATCACGTCCACGCCGAGGCGTTGCAGGCTCGCCTCGACGCACCGGCGGATGTACGGCGGGTCGTTGCGGATGATCCGCCGGGCCGGATCGTCCGGCGGGATCGACAGGGCGAACTTGGTCGCGATCACGACCTCGTCCCGGTGCGCGCGGAAGAACGGCGACAGGAACCGCTCGTTGTCGCCGGCGCCGTACGCGTCCGCCGTGTCGTACAGCGTGACGCCGAGTTCCAGCGCCCGCTCGAGGGCCGCCCGGGACTCCCGCGCGTCGGTGGGTCCGTAGCCGAAGCTCATGCCCATGCAGCCGAGGCCCTGCACGCCGGTCTCGGGTCCGCCGGCGCCGAGCCGCGTCGTCGCCATGGTGCCGTCGTTCATCGCGTGCTGTCCCTTTCGTGCGACGCGTGCGCGCGGCCCGCGCCGCCGTAGAAGCCGATCTTGCGGTCGAGCACGGCGAGGGTGTCCTGGAGTTCGGAGATCCGCTCCAGGACGTCCCGCCGGGTCGTCTCCAGCAGCTCGCGGCGCTCCTCGTACGTGCCGTCGCCCGCGCGCACCAGCTCCGCGTACCGCACCATGTCGGCCACCGGCATGCCGGTCAGCCGCAGCTTGCCGACGAGGTCCAGCCAGTCCAGATCGCGGTTGGTGTAGCGGCGCTGGCCGGTGTGCGAGCGGTCGATGTGGGACATCAGGCCGATCCGCTCGTACCAGCGCAGGGTGTGCGCCGACAGGCCGGTGAAGGCGACGACCTCGCTGATCGTGTAGCGGTCCTGGCCGTCGGGGCGGGGGTGCCTGCGGGGCGGGGCGGAACAGATGTCCGTGCGGGTGAGGGTCTCGTCCGGGGCCTGCTCGGTGGCTGCCGCCGTGGTCTGCATCACCGTCATGCGTTCCACGCTATGACCTTGGAGTGCGCTCCAGGCAAGCGTGACCGGAAAGAGACGGCAGGAAATCACAGGACGCACGGGGGGCGCGGTGGTGAGCGTGCGGCTCATGAGTCCCGTACGCCGTGCCCTGCCGGACGAGGAGTACCGGATCGGCAAGGCGGGCACTCCGCACGGACGGGTCGGGTTCGTCCTCGGCCGCCGTACGTGACGCTGGGCTTCGCGCGGACCGGGGACCCCTTCCTGCGGCTGGTGCTCCGAGCGGGGCTAAGGTCGGGGCATGTCCTTGCAGAGCTTGGCGTTGATCGACAACTGGCCGGTGCCCACCGCTGCCGCGGGGGTCGTACGGGCCGACGGCACGGTCCTGGGGATGCGCGGGCCGGCCGACCGGCGGTTCCCGCTGGCCTCGGTGACCAAGCCGCTGGCCGCCTACGCCGTGCTGGTCGCCTACGAGGAGGGCGCGGTCGAGTTCGAGGAGCCGGCCGGGCCGCCCGGGTCGACGGTTCGTCATCTGCTGGCGCACACCTCGGGGCTGGCCTTCGACGAGCACCGGGTGACCGGGCCGCCCGGGCAGCGGCGGCTGTACTCCAACGCCGGGTTCGAGCAGCTCGGGGACCATGTCGCCAAGGCGACGGACATCCCGTTCGCCGAGTATCTGCGGCAGGCGGTGCTGGAGCCGCTGGGCATGACGTCGACGTCCCTGGAGGGCTCCCCGGCGAAGGACGGCGTCTCGACGGTCGAGGACCTGCTGCGGTTCGCCGCCGAGGTCCAGGCGCCGCGCCTGCTCGACCCGCGCACGGTCGCGGAGGCGATGAGCGTGCAGTACCCGGGGACGAAGGGTGTCGTGCCCGGGTACGGACACCAGAACCCCAACGACTGGGGGCTCGGCTTCGAGATCCGCAACTCCAAGTCGCCGCACTGGACGGGGGCTTGGTCGTCGCCGCGCACGTTCGGGCACTTCGGGCAGTCCGGTACGTTCCTCTGGATCGACCCGGACGCGGAACTGGCCTGCGTCGCCCTGTCGGACCGGGAGTTCGGGCCTTGGGCGATCGAGGTGTGGCCGGCGTTCACGGACGCGGTGCTGGCCGAGGCGCGGGCGGTCTGACGGCCGTCAGGCCATCTCCCACAGCAGCAGCTCCGCCGGGGTCACCCCCACCGCCTCCACGTCCTTCGCGTCCGTGATGCGGGCCGCGTCGCCGGGGCCCAGGCGATCCGCGTCCAGGACGACCTCGCCATGGACCACGTGGACGTAGACGTGCGGGGCGTCGGGGACCGCCGTGCGCTCGCCCGGCGCCAGCCGGCGCACGTGGAGCATCGCGCCGGCTGCCGGGACCGCGTACGGCGTCGCGTCCGCGATGCCGTGCACGATCTCGTATGCCGGGTCGCCGCCCGGCACGAGCGGGGCCAGCCACATCTGCACGAAGGTCAACGGGCCCTCACCGTCGTTGCGTTCGACGTGCCGGACGCCGGACGCGGCGCTCAGCCGCTGTACGTCACCGGCGCGGACGACCGTCTCGTGCCCGGCCGAGTCGCGGTGCGTCAGCTCGCCCTCCGCGACCCACGTCACGATCTCGGTGTGGCTGTGCGGATGCTCCGCGAACCCGGCGCCGGGGGCCAGCCGCTCCTCGTTGCAGGCGATCAGGGCGCCGAAGCGCAGGTTGCCCGGGTCGTAGTGGGGGCCGAAGGAGAAGGCGTGACGGGACTCGATCCCGGCCTCCGCGTCGCCCCCGGGGTAGCGCTCACCGGCGCGCCGTACATCCATCACGGACACCACCGTAGACCCGCCGCGGGAGCCGGCCGGACACCCGCCGCACACCGCCCCCGCGCGCCCGGAGGTCTCCGCCCGGGGACCTCATTCCTACCCGGCGACACGGGTCCGCGCCCCGATAAGGCAGTCTTGTCCCGTGCCCGAACCCGAAACCAGCAACGCCCGGACCGCCTCCCACGGCGTGCATCCGCACTCCGCGACCCTGAAGCGGCTGGAGAAGTCCTCCGGCAGCCTTGCCGCCCAGGCCATCGCGCGGATGGACGAGACGCTGCCCTGGTACCGGGCGATGCCCCCGGAGAACCGTTCCTGGATCGGGCTGGTCGCGCAGGCCGGTATCGCCGCGTTCACGGAGTGGTTCCGGCACCCGGACGCCCCGCAGGCGATCTCCACGGACGTCTTCGGGACCGCTCCGCGCGAGCTGACCAGGGCGATCACGCTGCGCCAGACCGTGGAGATGGTGCGCACCACCATCGAGGTCATGGAAAGCGCGATCGACGAGGTCGCCGCCCCCGGCGACGAGGGGACCCTGCGGGAAGCGCTGCTCGTGTACGCGCGGGAGATCGCCTTCGCCACCGCCCAGGTGTACGCGCAGGCCGCCGAGGCACGGGGTGCCTGGGACGCGCGGCTGGAGTCGCTGGTCGTGAACGCCGTGCTGAGCGGCGAGGCCGACGAGGGCGCGGTGTCGCGGGCGGCGGCGCTGGGCTGGAACGCTCCGGAGCATGTGTGCGTGGTGCTGGGCACGGCACCCGACGGCGACTCCGAGCTGACCGTGGAGGCCATCCGGCGCGCCGCGCGGCATGCCAAGCTCCAGGTGCTGACCGGGGTGCTCGGCGACCGGCTCGTCGTCATCGCGGGCGGCAGCGACAATCCGCTGGCCGTCGCCAAGTCGCTGATCGGGCCCTTCGCCGCAGGTCCGGTGGTCGCCGGGCCGATCGTGCCCGACCTGCTGGCCGCGACCCGGTCCGCGCAGGCCGCCGCGGCGGGCCTGAAGGCGTGTTCCGCCTGGCAGGACGCGCCCCGGCCGGTGCTGGCGGACGACCTGCTGCCGGAGCGCGCGATCGCCTCGGATCCCGGCGCGCGCGAGCAGTTGGTGGAGGAGATCTACAGACCGCTGGAGGAAGCCGGCTCCGCGCTCCTGGAGACGCTCAGCGTCTATCTCGAACAGGCGAGCAGTCTCGAAGGCGCGGCCCGGATGCTCTTCGTCCACCCCAACACCGTGCGCTACCGGCTTCGACGTGTGACTGACGTCACCGGCTGGTCGCCATCGGATGTACGTTCGGCGTTCACGTTGCGCATCGCGCTGATCCTGGGGCGTCTGGCCGATGGTGATCCCCAGCTCTAGTCTTTTGTCGGGGGCCCACAAAACCCCCTCCCGTTCTTCGTCCTTGTCCTCACGGGCGGCTAGGCCCGTAACCAAGAGAGAGTGTGAGAGTGCTCGTACTCGTCGCTCCCGGCCAGGGCGCCCAGACGCCCGGCTTCCTGACTCCTTGGCTCGAACTGCCCGGTGCCGCCGACCTGGTCGCCTCCTGGTCGGACGCCATCGGACTGGACCTCGCCCACTTCGGCACCCAGGCCGACGCGGACGAGATCCGCGACACGGCCGTGGCGCAGCCGCTGCTGGTCGCCGCCGGAATCCTCTCGGCCGCGGCACTCGGTGACATCTCGCCGGGCGCGGTGGCCGGCCACAGCGTAGGTGAGATCACCGCGGCCGCCTTCGCCGGCGTCCTCGACGACACCGCGGCGCTGACCCTCGTGCGCAAGCGTGGCCTGGCCATGGCCGAGGCCGCCGCGGTCACCCGGACCGGGATGTCGGCGCTGCTGGGCGGCGACCCCGAGGTGACCGTGCCGCACCTGGAGAAGCTGGGCCTCACGCCGGCCAACGTCAACGGCGCCGGGCAGATCGTGGCCGCGGGCACCCTGGAGCAGCTCGCCGCGCTGAACGAGGACAAGCCGGAGGGCGTGCGCAAGGTCGTCCCGCTGAAGGTGGCCGGCGCGTTCCACACCGAGCACATGGCGCCGGCGGTCGAGAAGCTGGCCGCCGCGGCGCGGGAGCTGACGCCCTCCGACCCGAAGCTCACCTACGTGTCGAACTGCGACGGCCGCACGGTCGCCACCGGCGCCGGGGTGGTCGAGCGGCTGGTCGGCCAGGTCGCGAACCCGGTCCGCTGGGACCTGTGCATGCAGACCTTCCAGGAGCTCGGCGTCACCGCGCTGCTGGAGGTGTGCCCCGGCGGCACCCTGACCGGCCTCGCCAAGCGCGCCCTGCCCGGCGTGAAGACGCTGGCCCTGAAGACCCCCGACGACATCGACGCGGCCCGCGAGCTCGTCGCCGAGCACGTCTGACGCCCTGCTGACGCCCTAAGGAGCCGACTGCAACATGTCGAAGATCAAGCCCAGCAAGGGTGCCCCGTACGCGCGGATCCTCGGCGTGGGCGGCTACCGGCCCACGCGGGTCGTGCCGAACGAGGTGATTCTCGAGACGATCGACTCGTCCGACGAGTGGATCCGTTCGCGCTCCGGCATCGAGACCCGGCACTGGGCGAACGACGAGGAGACCGTCGCCGCGATGTCGATCGAGGCGTCCGGCAAGGCGATCGCCGACGCGGGGATCTCCGCCGAGCAGATCGGCGCGGTGATCGTCTCGACCGTCACGCACTTCAAGCAGACCCCGGCCGTCGCCACCGAGATCGCCGACAAGCTGGGCACGGCCAAGGCCGCCGCCTTCGACATCTCGGCCGGCTGCGCGGGCTTCGGCTACGGCCTGACCCTCGCCAAGGGCATGATCGTCGAGGGCAGCGCCGCATACGTGCTCGTCATCGGCGTGGAGCGGCTGAGCGATCTGACCGACCTGGAGGACCGCGCGACGGCCTTCCTGTTCGGCGACGGTGCCGGCGCCGTGGTCGTCGGCCCGTCGGCGGAGCCCGCGATCGGCCCCACGGTGTGGGGCTCCGAGGGCGACAAGTCGGAGACCATCAAGCAGACCGTGCCCTGGAACGAGTTCCGGGTCGGCGACGTCTCCGAGCTTCCGCTCGACAGCCAGGGGAACATCAAGTTCCCCGCCATCACGCAGGAGGGCCAGGCGGTGTTCCGCTGGGCCGTCTTCGAGATGGCGAAGGTCGCTCAGCAGGCGCTCGACGTGGCCGGGATCAGCCCGGACGAACTGGACGTCTTCATTCCGCACCAGGCCAACGAGCGGATCATCGACTCGATGGTGAAGACACTCAAGCTGCCGGAGTCCGTCACGGTCGCCCGTGACGTACGCACCACCGGCAACACGTCGGCCGCCTCGATCCCGCTCGCGATGGAGCGGCTCCTGGCGACCGGCGAGGCGAAGAGCGGCGACACCGCGCTCGTCATCGGATTCGGGGCGGGTCTCGTCTACGCAGCGACGGTCGTTACTCTCCCCTAGGCACTTCGTGCCGGATCTCGCCGGTCCGGCGCGGAAGCAGCACCGCCACACCCTCTGGAACACTACGAAGGAGCGCCTGACATGGCCGCCACTCAGGAAGAGATCGTCGCCGGTCTCGCGGAGATCGTGAACGAGATCGCCGGGATCCCCACCGAGGACGTCCAGCTGGACAAGTCCTTCACCGACGACCTGGACGTCGACTCGCTGTCCATGGTCGAGGTCGTCGTCGCCGCCGAAGAGCGCTTCGACGTGAAGATCCCGGACGACGACGTCAAGAACCTCAAGACGGTGGGCGACGCGACCGAGTACATCCTCAAGCACCAGGCCTAAAGGCCCCCTGGGCCGGGTGTCCCCGGCCCCGCCACCCGGCGGTGGCGCCGCTGAATCCTCGTATCCGTTGGAGAAAGAATTCCCGTGAGCCCGACCAATCGCACCGTGGTCGTCACCGGTATCGGCGCAACCACACCGCTGGGTGGCGACGCAGCCTCTACCTGGGAGGGCCTGGTCGCCGGACGTTCCGGCGTCAAGCCCCTGGAGCAGGAGTGGGCCGCCGAGCAGGCGGTCCGGATCGCCGCGCCGGTCGCGGTGGAGCCCACCGAGTCCATCCCGCGGCCGCAGGCCCGCCGCCTCGACCGCTCGGCGCAGTTCGCGCTGATCGCCGCGCAGGAGGCGTGGGCCGACGCAGGCTTCACCGCCAAGGCCGGTGAGGGCGCCGAGGTCGACCCGGACCGGCTCGGCGCGGTCATCGCCTCCGGCATCGGTGGCGTGACGACCCTGCTAGACCAGTACGACGTGCTCAAGGAGAAGGGCGTACGCCGCGTCTCCCCGCACACCGTCCCCATGCTGATGCCGAACAGCCCCTCCGCGAACGTGGGTCTGGCCGTGGGCGCCCGGGCGGGCGTGCACACCCCGGTCTCCGCGTGCGCCTCGGGTGCCGAGGCCATCGGCTACGCCATCGAGATGATCCGCTCCGGCCGCGCCGACGTGGTCGTCGCCGGCGGTACGGAGGCGGCGATCCACCCGCTGCCGATCGCCGCGTTCGGCAACATGATGGCGATGTCCAAGAACAACGACGACCCGCAGGGCGCCTCGCGCCCCTACGACGTCGACCGCGACGGCTTCGTCCTCGGTGAGGGCGCCGGTGTCGTCGTGCTGGAGTCCGCCGAGCACGCCGCCAAGCGCGGGGCGCGGGTGTACGCCGAGGCGGTCGGGCAGGGCATCTCCGCCGACAGCCACGACATCGTGCAGCCGGAGCCCGAGGGCCGCGGTATCGCACACGCCCTGCAGAACCTGCTCGACCGGACCGACCTGGACCCGGCCGAGATCATGCACGTCAACGCGCACGCGACATCGACGCCGGCCGGTGACATCGCCGAGCTGAAGGCGCTGCGGAAGGTGTTCGGCGACGACGCCGACCACATCGCGGTGTCCGCGACGAAGTCGATGACCGGGCATCTGCTGGGTGGTGCCGGAGGCGTCGAGACGGTCGCGACCGTGCTCGCGCTGTACCACCGGGTGGCTCCGCCCACCATCAACGTCGAGAACCTCGACCCCGAGGCCGAGGCGAACGCCGACGTGGTGCGGGGCGAGGCGCGGAAGCTGGCTGTCGAGGGCCGGATCGCCGCCCTCAACGACTCGTTCGGATTCGGTGGGCACAACGTGGTGCTGGCGTTCCGGACGGTTTGATGCCGTTTGCCTGACGGCGATGGCCCGGACTCCCTGCGGGGGTTCGGGCCATCGCCGTTTGGGTGTGTGCTGTGTGCCGGGTGCGGGTCGTCGTGGCTTGGTCGCGCAGTTCCCCGCGCCCCTTGGGGACGTCCCCTGAACGGCGTTTCAGACCACCTGGTGCAGCCAGCGGACCGGCGCGCCCTCGCCCGCGTAGCGGAAGGGTTCCAGCTCGTCGTCCCAGGGCTTGCCCAGGAGCTTGGCGATCTCGGCCTCCAGCGCCGTCTCGCCCTGCTGGGCGCGGACCAGAGCCGCGCGCAGCCGGTCCTCGGGGATGAGGATGTCGCCGTGGATGCCGGTGACGGCGTGGAAGATACCCAGGTCGGGGGTGCAGCTGTAGCGCTCGCCCTCGGCCGTGGGGCAGGGTTCGGCGGTGACCTCGAAGCGCAGCAGGTGCCAGCCGCGCAGTGCCGAGGCGAGTTTGGACGCCGTGCCGGGCTCGCCCTGCCAGGAGAACTCCGAGCGCCAGGTGCCGGGCGCGGCCGGCTGCCGGATCCAGTCGAGGTTGACGCGCGTGCCGAGCACCCCGGCGACGGCCCACTCGACGTGCGGGCACAGCGCGCGCGGCGCGGAGTGCACGTACAGGACTCCACGTGTCGTCACCGGGACCTCCGGGCTGAGCGGGCGTGTTGCGGCTGGCAGGGCGGTCGTGGCCGGTCGGCCTCGTTGATGGCGAGGCTACCGTGCGGCGGCGCAAGGAGTGTGACGTACCGTCGGTCCCGGGGCCCGGAAACTCCCGCCATTCACCCAGGGGGACGCTTGTACGGGCGTAACCCGTTGCCCAGCGCGCGGGCGGGGACCCTCCCGGTTGTCATGGAGGGAAGAAGGAGAGCGAGGGGGAAGGCGGACGATGCGGAAGACCGGACAGCGGGTGCGGACGACGGTGGCCGTGCTCACGGCGGCCGTGGTGGGGCTGAGCGGCTGCGACGTGGTGGGGGGCGACCCGCCGGACGAGGCGGGCCTCGGCCGGCAGCGGAAGGCGGCCCCGAAGGTGGTGTGGGACACCAGGCCGGCCTCGATCGCCGCCGTCGGTGACTCCATCACCCGGGGGTTCAACACGTGCCTGGTGCTCTCGGACTGTCCCGAGGTGTCCTGGGCGACCGGCAGCAGCCCGGAGGTGAAGAGTCTCGCCGTACGGCTGCTGGGTCCCGCGGGGGCTGCCGCGCACAGCTGGAACCACGCGGTGAGCGGGACCCGGATGGCGGACCTCCCGGCTCAGATGGAGCGCGCGGCGGCGCGCCGTCCCGAGCTCGTGACGGTGATGACGGGGGCGAACGACGCCTGCCGGTCCTCGATGTCGGCGATGACGCCGGTCGACGACTTCCGGGCGGACTTCCAGGACGCGATGCGAACACTGCGTCAGACTCTGCCCAGGGCTCAGGTGTATGTGGCGAGCATCCCGAACCTGATGCGGCTGTGGTCCGAGGGCCGTACGAATCCGCTGGGCAAACAGGTGTGGAAGCTGGGCATCTGCCCGACCATGCTGGGCGACGCGGACGCCGTGGACGCCGCGGCCGAACGGCGGCGCGCGACGGTGCAGCGGCGGGTGGAGGACTACAACGCGGTGCTGGCGGAGGTCTGCGGCGCCGACGACCGCTGCCGGTACGACGGCGGCGCGGTGTACGAGTACCGGTTCGGCACCGCGCAGTTGAGTCAGTGGGACTGGTTCCACCCGAGCAGGAACGGCCAGGCGCGGCTGGCGGAGATCGCCTACCGGGAGGTCACCGGCAACACGCCTTAGGGTCTCGCTCATGAGCGAACACTTCGGCACACTTTCCGACGGCACGGCCGTGCACCGCTGGACGCTGGAGCGCGCGGGCGTACGGGTGCGGGTCCTTTCGTACGGCGGCATCGTGCAGTCGGTCCAGGTGCCGGACCGGGACGGGCGGACGGCGGACGTGGTGCTCGGGTTCGCCGGGCTGGACGGCTATCTGGAGCACCCCGGGCCGTACCTGGGCGCCCTGGTGGGGCGGTACGCCAACCGGATCGCGGGCGGCCGCTTCCCGCTCGACGGGCGGACGTACGCACTCGCGCGGAACGACGGGCCGAACTCGCTGCACGGCGGTGAGCGCGGTTTCGACAAGCGGGTGTGGGAGGTGACGCCGGTCGAGCACGGCGTGCGGCTCAGCCGGGTCAGCCCGCACGGCGAGGAGGGTTTCCCGGGGCGGCTCGAGGTGACGGCGACCTACCGGCTCGACGCCACCGGGGCGCTGCGGATCGCGTACGAGGCGGAGACGAACGCGCCGACCGTGGTGAACCTGACGAATCACACGTACTGGAACCTGAGCGGGTCGGGCACCGCGGGCGGGCACGAGCTGCGGATCGACGCCGGGCGGTACACGCCGGTGGACGGCGACTCGATCCCGACGGGGATCGATCCGGTCGAGGGGACCCGCTACGACTTCCGGTCGGCCCGCAAGACCGCCTCCGGGTACGACCACAACTTCGTCCTCGACAAGGGCGTGACCGAAACACCCGTCGAGGTGGCGGAGCTGTCCGACCCGGCCTCCGGCAGGGTGCTGACGATCGCGACGACCGAGCCGGGGCTCCAGCTGTACACCGCCGACCATCTCGGCGACCCGTTCGCGCCCGGGGACGGCGTCGCCCTGGAGACGCAGCACTTCCCCGACTCACCGAACCGTCCCCAGTTCCCTGGCACCGTGCTGCGGCCGGGCGAGGTCTTCCGCTCGGAGACGGTGTACGGCTTCTCGGCGCGCTGAGTCCGCCGCGTGCCCCTGAGCCCCGGTCCGGCCGTCAGGTCCCGGACCGGGGCTGCTCGGTGGGACGAATCGCCCTGGATCAGACGGTAGCCGTCAGCGTGATCCTGCGGTCCGCGATCGAGCGGCCCACCTGGATCTCGTACGAACCTTTCACATACGACCACGAGTCGCTCGTCTCGTCCCAGATCTCGAACGCCCGGCGCGGAAGCTCGACGACGGCCTCGGCGCTCTCCCCGGGCCCCGCCTCGACGTCCGCGAAGCCGGCCAGCCAGCGCGCCGGACGCTCCGCACCGGGCCCGGTCCCGGTCGCGGACCCGGCCGGGGCGACGTACAGCTGCACGACCTCGCGGCCGGGGCGCCAGCCGGTGTTGCGGACGCGCACCGTCACCGTCGTACCGTCCAGCTCCAGGGACTCGTACGTCCAGTCGGTGTAGCCCAGGCCGTGGCCGAAGGGGTACATCGGTGTCCTGCCCTCCCTCTCCCAGGCGCGGTAGCCGATGAAGACTCCCTCGCCGTAGGGCAGTTCGCCGTCGACGGGGGCGACCTGGGTGACCGGGGCGTCCTTCAGCGGGCCCCAGGTGGTGGGCAGCCGGCCGCCCGGCTCGTGCGCCCCCGTGAGCACGTCGGCCAGGGCGGCACCGCCCTCCTGGCCGGGGAACCAGGTCAGCAGGACGGCCGCGACCTGCTCACGCCAGGGCAGTTCCACCGGGGAGCCGGCGTTGACGACCACGACCGTGTTCGGGTTGGCGGCGGCCACGGCGCGGACCAGGTCGTCCTGACGGCCGGGCAGACGCAGGCCGGTGCGGTCGAAGCCCTCGGACTCGACGCGTTCGGTGGTGGCGACCACGACGACGGCCGTGTCGGCGGCTGCGGCGACCCGGGCGGCCTCGGCGATCAGCTCGTCGGGGTCGCGCCGGGGCTCCTGGTGGGCGAGGGCGAAGGTGATGGCCTTCAAAGGCATGCCGTCGGGGAGGTCGAGCACGTGGGTGAGGGAGACCTCGACCCGCTCGCCCGCGGTGAGTTCGGCCTGGGCGCGCGCGACCGGGGCGCCGAAGAAGGCCCCGAAGGGGTCCTCCCCGGTGGGGCGCTGGATGCCGTCGTAGTACGGGGTGCCGCCGACGGTGAGGGTGAACGCGCCGAGGCCCTTCACACCGAAGGTGTGCGCTCCGCTCTCGCGCGGGGTGAAGGTGCCGGCCAGTTCGACGCTGCGCAGCCGGTCGTAGGTGACGCCCTCGGGCAGGTCGCCGCCCATCCAGTGGATCTGGCCGTTCGGGGCGGGGGCCGTGCCCATGATCCGGCCGGAGGCGTCACGGCAGATCGCGCGCAGTGCGAAGCCCTGGCCGGCGACGGCGAGTTCGGTGTTGGGGTCGGCACCGACGGCGTAGCGCACCGCGCCGTCGGGAAGGGCGGCGGTGAGGCCGTCGAGCGGGGAGACGACATGGTCGGGGAAGACGGTCGCGGAGCCGCCGCCGAGCACGCGGGCGTCGCGGGCGGCGGCGCCGAGGAGGGCGACCGTGCCCGGCCGCAGGGGCAGCGCGCCCTCGTTGCGGACCAGGACGAAGGAGCGGCGGGCGATCTCGCGGGCCAGGGCCGTGCCGTCGACGGGCGCCGGCAGGCCGGTGACGGCCGGCTCGGCGCCCTCCAGGACACCGACGCGGGCGGCGAGCCGCAGGACGTTGCGCACGGCCTCGTCGACCTTCGTCTCGTCGGCCGTGCCGTCCCGTACGGCCCGGGCGAGCGCCTCGCCGTAGACGGTTCGCGGGCCGGGCATGGCGATGTCGAGGCCGCCCTCGAGGACGCCGGTGGTGGAGCGTGCGGCGGTCCAGTCGGAGACGTTGACGCCGTCGAAGCCCCACTCGCCGCGCAGGACCTCGTTCACCAGGTGGTGGTGCTCCGTCATCGTGGTGCCGTTGACCGAGTTGTAGGCGGTCATGATGCCCCAGGGGCGGGCGTTCACGACGATCGCCTCGAAGGGGGCGAGGTAGAGCTCGCGCAGAGCGCGTGCCCCGACGACGTTGTTCACCGTGAAGCGGTCGGTCTCGGCGTCGTTGGCGACGAAGTGCTTGACGGTGGTGGCCACGCCGCCGGACTGCACGCCCTGGACGTAGCCGGTGCCGATCCGCCCGGTGAGGTACGGGTCCTCGCTGTAGGCCTCGAAGTGGCGGCCGCCGAGCGGGGAGCGGTGCAGGTTGACCGTGGGGGCGAGCAGGACGTGGACGCCCTTGCGGCGGGCCTCCTGGGCGAGCAGGACGCCGGCCCGGTGGGCCAGGGCGGGGTCCCAGGTGGCGGCGAGGGCGGTGGGCGAGGGCAGGGTGACGGACGGGTCCTCGGCGGTCCAGTGCACGCCGCGCACGCCGACGGGGCCGTCGGACATGACGAGCGAGCCGAGGCCGATCTCGGGAAGGGCGGGCAGGGTCCAGGCGTCCTGGCCGGACAGCAGGCGCGCCTTGGCGTCGAGGTCCAGCTTGCTCAGGGCGGCCTCGACGGCTGTCTCACGGGCCCGGTCGGCCGGGGTGGTGCGCGGGGATCCCGCCATGGGGGGTGCCTCCAGGTCGAAGTCCGTGCGGTGACCCCATCGTGCAACGTCCACCTGGCGACCGGTAGGTTTTGTTATCCGTCCGTTATCTGTGAGTGGGGTCGATGTCGTACGGTGACGCCATGAGCGCGCGGGTCAGGAGCGAGGAACGGCGGGCCGAGATAGTCCGGGCCGCCCTGGAGGTGATCGCCGAGCGCGGTTACCGGGGCGCCAGCCTGGCCGCGGTGGCGGAGCGGGTGGGACTCACCCAGCAGGGGCTGCTGCACCACTTCCCGACCAAGGACGCGCTGCTGGTCGCCGTGCTGGAGGAGCGGGACCAGTGGGACGCGGTGCCGGACAGCCGGTGGCGGTTCGATCTGCTCGCGTCACTGGTCGAGTACAACGCGATGCGGCCCGGCATCGTCCAGACCTTCTCCGCGCTGCTCGGCGAGAGCGTCACGGAGGGGCACCCGGCGCGGGACTACTTCACCGCGCGGTACACGCGGGTCCGGGAGAGCATGGCGGCCGTGCTGCGCGCCGAGTACGGCGGCCGGCTGCCGAACGGGCTGACGCCGGAGCGCACCGCGCCGCTGCTGGTGGCGGTGATGGACGGCCTCCAGTACCAGTGGCTGCTGGACCCGGAGTCGGTGGACATGCCCGGCGCGTTCCGCGACTTCCTGGCGTTGCTGGGCGAGGAATGACGCCCGGCCCGTCACCCACCATGGCGTGCACCACTTCCGTCACGGGATACTGCGGCCGTTCCCGCACCCCACTGCGACGGAAGGACCCGAACCCCCTTGAAATCCCTATGTGTTCGCATCGGCATACTCGGCTTCGCCCTGGTGGCCGGGCTCGCGGCCCCCACCACCGCATCGGCCGGCACGGCGGTCACCGTCGAGGAGCAGCGGCTGGAGCGGGCCGCGCCGCAGGAGATACTCCGGCGGTCCGGATTCGACACCGTGGCGCAGGAGTTCGCCGAGGCGCTGAACGGCGCCCGGTCGTACGCGCAGGCCCACCGGATCGTCGTACGGCAGGGGGCGGCGCTGTGGCGGCGGGCGGTGGACCGGGCGCAGGGGCGGGGGCCTGCCACGGGGGATCTCAGCCGGGACGACGACCGCCCGCTGTACTGGGCGCGGCTCGGGATGACGCGGGAAGTGCGCGGCTGGGAACCGGCGTTCGGGCTCGGTGAGCGGCAGCGGACGGCACTGCTGGACGCGCTGGAGCGGACCTCGCGCGGACAGAGCGACATCGCCTACCCGTCGCGCGGCAAGGGCGTGAAGCGGATCCTGGTCACCGGGTTCGACCCGTTCACCCTGGACCGGGACGTGCGGATCTCCAATCCGTCCGGTGCCACCGCGCTCGCGCTCGACGGCACGGTGATCCGGACGGCGGACGGGCCGGCACGGGTGGAGACCGCGGTGTTCCCGGTGCGCTGGGCGGACTTCGCGGACGGGACGGTGGAGCGGACGCTGCGGCCCCACCTGCCGAAGATCGACCTCTTCACCACCGTGAGTCAGGGCCGCGTCGGGCGGTTCGACATCGAGCGGACCAACGGGGCCTGGCGGGGCGGGTTCGCGGACAACGAGAACATCGGCCGCACGGAGACCGTCCCCGTCACCGACCCGGCCTCGCAGCCGCAGTGGACGTCGACGACGCTGCCGTACGCGGCGATCGTGGCGGCCACCACCGGGCGCTTCCCCGTGTACGACAACACCTCCGTGACCGAGATCCCGGCGGGCGGCACCCAGCCCGTCGTGCGGCCGGACGGGCCGACCCCCGGGTCCACGGCGCGCGCCGGGGGCGGCGGGGACTACCTCTCCAACGAGATCGCCTACCGGGCGACGCTGCTGCGGGACCGGCTGGGACTGCACGGCACCCTGCCGGGCGGGCATGTGCACACGCCGGTACTGCAGTTCGCCGCGGGCAACACGACGGAGGTCACCGACCCCGAGTTCGTCCGCAACCGGCTCGACATCATCGCGCAGGTACGGGCGATCCTGACCGTGGCTGTCGAAACTAGTGCGACGGGGCGAACGCGAGGCTGACGCCGAGGCCGGCCAGGGCGGCTCCGATCACCTTGTTGAGGACCTTCTGGCCACGCAGCATCAGGGTGCGCATCCGGTCCTGCGAGAAGAAGACGGCGACGACGCCGAACCACAGCAGGTGGGCCAGCGACATGAACAGGCCGTAGCCCACCTGCTGGGGGATCGGCGTGCCGGGGCCCACGAGCTGGGCGAACGTCGAGACGACGAACAGGGTCGTCTTCGGGTTCAGGACGTTGGTGAGGAAGCCTGCGCGCAGGGCCGCGAACGGGGTGAGGCCGTCGCCGTGCTCCAGGTCGACCTGGAGCTCGCCCCGCGTGCGGAAGGTGCGCACGCCGATGTACACGAGGTAGGCGGCGCCGACCAGTTTGATGACCGTGAAGAGGAAGGTCGACGAGGCGATCAGCAGACCGACGCCGAGCATCGTGTAGGTGACGTGCACCAGGACCCCGGCGGCGACGCCCACCGCCCCGAGCAGCCCCGTGCGGCGGCCGTGCAGGTAGCTGTTGCGGACGACCATCGCGAAGTCGGCGCCGGGGGCGATCACCGCGAGGACGGTGATGACGGCGACGGCGAGCACCTCGGTCACCGGGTGACCTCCCGGTGACCGCCCTCCTTCGGAGCCCCTTCGGTGATCTCCTCGCCGCGCAGGTCGCGGGCGAGCAGCGTGGCGCCCGCGACCGCGCCCGGCATCAGGAAGACGGCGACGAAGGGGATGAGGAAGGAGAGGCCGAGCGGTGTGCCGAAGCCCCAGATCAGGGTCTTGCGGGAGCGCAGCAGGGCGAGCCGGTCGCGCAGTTCCACGCCCCGGCGCTGGAGGGCGACGGAGGTGAGTTCCTCGGTGAGGAAGAAGCCGGTGACGAAGAAGCCGAGCACGGGCACGACGGTCTGGCCGGCCACCGGGACGAAGCCCAGGGCGAAGAGCAGCACGCCCCACACGGCGGCACGGGCCAGGACGCGCAGGCTGTCACGTGCCGAGATCCACAGCTCCTTGTGCAGGGGCAGGTCGGAGACGGGCGCGGTGCCGTCCGGGGAGACGTCACGGTCGACGGACTCGGACAGCGCCTCGTAGAAGGGCTGGCCGATCAGCAGCGTGACGGCCGTGAAGGTGAGGACGGCCAGCAGCAGCGCGAGGGCGAAGAGCACGGCCGTCAGGAAGCCGCGGAACAGGCCGAGCCAGGGGCTCTGCCAGTCGTCGGCGAACGGTGTCGCCCAGCCGACGAAGCCCTCGCCCCACAGCGCCAGCGCCACCAGCGCCGCGGCGTAGAGGACGAGGGTGATCAGGCCCGGAAGCAGCCCGAAGCCGTACTGCTTGCCGTGCCGGGCCACCCATCGCTGGCCCTTCAGGAGATAGCTGAAACCCACCCCGAGATCGCGCATGGGGGAACCCTACCGGGATGCCCCCCGCGGGCGGTCACACAGGTGTGACGGCCGGGCCGGGGGCCCGCCGTGCGCCATCCGGGGCAACGCCGGGCATCGGCGACACCAAGACGCTCTTGTTGCGGTTGAGTCGAACAGGTACACCTCGCCGTACCGATCTCAGGAACCCCGGAGGAGGTACGCGTGCGCACCACGAGAACGACCTCTGCGAGACCTGTCCTGACCGCCGCCCTGGCCCTCGGTACGGCCGGCTCACTGCTGCTGGCCGTCCCCGGCCCGGCCGGCGCGGACGACGACCCCGTGACCCGGGCCGCGGCGGAGAGCCCCGCATTCGACGCCCTCCCCGCCAACTCCCCGGCGACCACCGCCCGTCGGGCGTTCACCGAGCCCCTTCCCGATCTGCCGGACCCCTCGCGGGGCTACCCGCGCGAGCAGCAGTTACCGCCGGACCCCGTGAACCCCGGCGACAAGTCCCTCAAGCTGGGCCTGACCCCGTACCACGGCGTCGTGCCGAAGCTGAACGCCCTGCAGCGCCTGGGCGACCGGGTGAGCGTCGAGGTCGCGGGCCGCTCGGCGGGCGGGCACCGGCTCTATCTCGTCACCGTCACCGCGCCGGAGACGGCCCGTCAGACGCGCGAGCAGGAGCGCATGCGCGAGCTCGTCGAGAACGCGCCGGCGGCCGCCGCGAAGGACCCGCGCGTCAAGGCCGCGTACAAGACGCCCGTCTTCCTCAACAGCAACATCCACGGCAACGAGTGGGAGGGCACCGACGCCTCCCTCGCACTCGTCGAACGGCTCGCGACGGCGAACGACGCGCGCACCCGGGACCTGCTCGCGCACAGCCGTCTGTACTTCAACGTCACCGCCAACCCGGACGGCCGGATCGCCGGAACCCGGACGAACGCGAACGGGTTCGACCTCAACCGGGACCTCGTCACCGCCTCGCAGCCCGAGGCGCGGGCGTTACGGCAGATCATGGTCGACAAGCAGCCGGCCGTCCTGCTGGACCTGCACGGCTACGTCAACGGCACTCTGATCGAGCCCACCACGCCGCCGCACGGCGAGAACTACGAGTACGACCTCTTCCTCAAGCACACCTATGCCAACGCCCTCGGCATGGAGGCGGCCGTCAACGGCCTCGGCCTGACGCCCGCGAAGGACGGCGTCGAACCACCGCAGATCCCGTTCCGGGACCAGGAGGAGGGCTGGGACGACTGGCCGCCCGTCTTCACCCCGCAGTACGCGGCGTTCCACGGCGCGGTCGCCGCGCACACGGTCGAGATCCCGCTCCAGGTCAACAACGGCGCCTACGACTCCCTGCCGCGCAGCGAGCTGCGCCGCCGGGCCTCGGTCAACGTCGCCGTCGCGGGCGCCGCGCTCGACGCGACCCTGGACTACGTGCGGGAGAAGCGGCGTGCGCTGATCGCCGACCAGATCGAGTTCTTCCGGCGCGGGGCCGCCGCGGCCGCTCAGGTGCCGGTCTCCGAGGAGACCGTGCCCGGCGTCCCGGGCATCGGCCCCGAGGACGTCTACACCACCACTTTCCCGCGCGCGTACGTCATTCCGGCGGGCGGCACCCAGCGCTCCCCCACCGCCGCCGCGCGCCTGGTCGGCCATCTGCTCGCGGGCGATGTCCGCGTCAGCCGCGCGGAGCAGGCGTTCCGGCTCTCCGGCCGCCGGTACGCCAAGGGCTCGTACGTCGTCGACATGCGCCGGCCCAAGCGCGGTCTGGCGAACGTGCTGCTGGCCGACGGGCGGGACATCAGCGGCGAGGTGTCGGCCATGTACGACATCTCCGGCTGGAGCCTCGGCCGGCTGTGGGGCGCCACGGTCGAGCCGGTGCACGCGCTGCCGCCCGTCCCGTCGCGCCCGGTGCGCGAGGCCCCGCGCGTGGGGTACGTCGCCCCGCGCGGCGACCTGCGGCTGCCCCTGCGCGATCCGCGCGAGGTGGCGGCCCTCAACTCCCTGCTCACCCAGGGGGTACGGGTCAGGCAGGCGGCCGACGGCAGCGCGCTGGTGCCGGGCTCGGCGCGGCGGCAGGCGGCGGCCGCGGCACGGACGTACGACGTCGCCTTCGAGGCCACGCGGCTCACCGGCGGCACCCCGCTGACGCGGGTGCGGGTGGCGGCGGCCGTGACGCCGGGTGAGCTGTTCGCGCTGCGCGAGATGGGCTTCGACGTGACGCCGGTGTCGGCCGGGGTGCTGAACGCCGGGTTCGACTGGTCGGGGGTGAACGTGCTGTTCGTGTCGGCGGGTCTGGCGTACGGCGACCTGAACCCGGCCGCGCGGCGGGCTCTCGGCCGCTTCCTCGGCCGTCACGGCCTGCTCGGCCGGGGGGCGGCGGGGGCGGAGCTCAACGCCGCGGCCGGGCTGCTGCCGGTCAAGCCCGTCGCGGGGGACGGGGACGCCAACGGGGTGGTGCGGGTGGTGAACGCGGGCGGCCGGATCTCCGGCGGAGCACCGGAGCACTCCTTCGTCTACGCGCCGGTGTGGTTCACGGATCTCGGACGCGGGGTGCGTGTGGAACAGTCGTACGCGACCGGGAATCCGCTCGTGTCGGGGCACTGGCGGGCGTTGCCGGACGGCACCGGCGGGCCCGCCGCCGCGGCCGGACGGGCCTCGGTGATCAGCGGTCCGCACGGAGTGCTCTTCGGGACGGAACCACTCTTCCGTGATCACCCCAAGGGGGCATTCGCTCAGGTCGGGCGGGCATTGTTCACCTTGGCGACCAGCTGGAACGGCACACACGCGAGCAGCGGACGGCCGAGGAGGTAGAGGAGATCGGATGACGCAGGAGATCCACGGCACCGTCGCCGACGGCTACGAGGAGGTGCGCGCGGAGTTCGCCGCGTTCGTGGCACGGGAGCGGGCGGACTACGAAGGGCAGTTGTGCGCGTACGTGCACGGGCGGCGGGTCGTCGACCTGTGGGCGGGTCCGGACGGTGCCTCGGCCGAGTCGCTGCACGGCGTCTTCTCGTCCACCAAGGGCGCCGCCCACCTCGTCGTCGCGCTGCTCGTCCAGGACGGCACGCTCGAACTGGACCGGAAGGTGACGTACTACTGGCCGGAGTTCGGGGCCGAGGGCAAGGGCGCGCTGACCCTGCGCGAGCTGCTCACGCACCGCGCGGGCCTGATCGGGCTGGACGGCGGGTTCACCGACGAGGAACTGGCGGACGACCGGATGATCGCCGAGCGGCTGGCGGACCAGCGGCCGTTCTGGCGCCCCGGTACGGCGTTCGGCTATCACGCGCTGGTGATGGGCGCGCTCGCCGGTGAGGTGGTACGGCGGGCCACCGGCCGCACTCTCCAGGAGGTGTACGAGGAACGGGTGCGCGCCCCGTACGGCCTGGACTTCTACCTCGGGCTGCCCGCCGCCGAGGAGGTCCGCTTCCGGCCGGTGCAGCCGATGCTGCCGACGTCCGAGCAGCAGGCGGTGCTGGACGCCCGGCCGGCCGGGCCGCACACGCTCACGGCGATCGCGTTCAACACGCATGTGGGCGAGCCGGGCGAGCTGGTGGACCACGCCAACTCCCGCCTGGTGCGCGCCAAGGGCCCGGCGTCGGCGGGCGGCGTCGCCTCCGCGCGCGGGCTCGCCGGGATGTACGCGGCGGCGATCAGCGAGATGGCCGGGCGGCCGCCGCTGCTGAAGCCGGACACGGTCGCCGAGGTGGGGCAGATCCACTCCGTCGGCCACGACCTGGTGGCGCGGGTCCACAAGGCGTACGGGCTCGGTTTCCAGGCGACGGCCGAGAACTGGTACCCGTTCCTCGGCGCGGGCACCTTCGGGCACAGCGGAGCCGGCGGTTCGCAGGCCTTCGCCGATCCGCGCAGCGGGCTGACGTACGGCTACACGCGGCGGCGCTGCGCGTTTCCGGGTGGGGCGGCACCGGAGAACGAGCGGTTCGTGCGGGCGGTGCACAGGGCCGCCGTGTGAGCGCGGCCCACGGGCGAAGGCCGCACCCCACGTCCAGGGGTGCGGCCTTCTCCGTGCGCAACGAGCACCGTCAGCCGAGCGTCACGGTGATGTTGCCGCGGGTCGCCTTCGAGTACGGGCAGACCTGGTGGGCCTTCTCGATCAGCGCCTTCGCGGTGGTCTCGTCGACGTTCGGAATGTCCGCCGAGATCTCGACGATGATCCCGAAGCCGTCGTCGTTCTTGCCGATGCCGACCTTCGCGGTGACGGTCGAGCCGGAGATGTCGGCGTTCTCCTGCCGGGCGACCACGCCGAGGGCGCCCTGGAAGCAGGCGCTGTAGCCGGCGGCGAACAGCTGCTCCGGGTTGGTGCCGGAACCGCTGCCGCCCATCTCCTTCGGCGGGTTCACGACGACGTCGAGCTTGCCGTCGTCGGTGGCGACCCGGCCGTCGCGGCCGCCCTCGGCGGTGGCGACGGCGGTGTACAGGACGTCGGACTGCTGGATGGGCATGCGGTGGTCTTCCTCCCTGGTTCCACCCGGGACTCGCGCCCACGATCCCGGATGATTTCGGAAAGAAGTTACCGCATACCGGAAAGTCAAGGAAGGGCGAGTGGGGTCTGCCCCTAACTCCCAGGGGGTAGGGGCAGCCCGGTCTCCCTCCATGGGGTGAGGCGTGGGTTCACCGCACGGGGGGACGTGGGCGACGATCTCCGCCGCCTAGCCTCGGCACCATGAATCGACTGCCCCGCGGCGTCACCGCCGCGTTACTCGGCCTGTCCCTCGCGCTCCTCGGCTCGGGGACCACGAACGCCGCACCCGCACCGGCGGGCACGGCGGAGCACGTACGCCTCGAACTGCCGCGTCCCACCGGTCCGTTGCCCGTGGGCCGCGACACCCTGCACCTGGTGGACGCCGGCCGCGCCGACCCGTGGGTGCCCCAGGCCGGCGCGCGGGAGCTGATGGTGTCGCTGTACTACCCGGCCCGCGGCGGGCACGGCCGGACCGCGCCCTACATGACCACCGGGGAGGCCCGGGCCTTTCTGGAGGACCGGGAGCTGACCGAGGCCGTGTCCGCCCGCACCCTCAGCGGCACGCGCACGCACGCTCGCGCCGGGGCGCCGCCCGTGCGCGGCAGGTTTCCGCTGGTCGTGCTCTCCCCCGGGTTCACCGTCAACCGCTCGACCCTGACGCTGCTGGCCGAGGACCTGGCGAGCCGGGGGTATGTGGTGGCGGCCGTCGACCACGCCTACGAGTCGGTGGGCACGGCGTTCCCCGGTGGGCGGCTGCTCACCTGCGCGGCCTGCGAGAAGGCCCCCCTGACCGGGTACGCGAACGTGGCCAGGGGCCGCGCCCAGGACGTCTCCTTCCTGCTCGACCGGCTGACCGACCGCCGCGAACCGGCCTGGCGGCACGCCGGTCTGATCGACCGGAAGCGGATCGGCATGGCCGGTCACTCCATCGGCGGTGCGACCGCCGTGCCCGCCATGGCGGGCGACCACCGGATACGGGCGGGCGCCGATCTGGACGGCGGCCTCTTCGGCCTGGTGCCGGACGACGGTCTCGACGGCCGGCCGTTCCTGCTGATCGGTGCCGACGGGGACGAGCAGGACTCCTGGACCGAGGGCTGGCCGCGCCTGGACGGCTGGAAGCGCTGGCTGACCGTGGCCGGTTCGGGGCACTTCACCTTCACCGACGTGCCCGTGCTCGGCGAGCAGCTGGGGCTCCTGCCCCCGGAGGAGCCCCTGTCCGGCGCGCGGTCACAGCAGATCACGCGCGCCTATGTGGGGGCCTTCTTCGACCTCCACCTGAAGGGCACCGCCCAGCCGCTGCTGGACGGCCCGTCGGCGGAGCACCCCGAGGTGGGCTTCCGCAGGTGACCGCCGGGCCACCGGGGCTGCCCCGGCGCGGGTGTTCCCCGTTCAGAGCTTGACGATCATCTTTCCGGTGTTGTCGCCGCGCAGGACGCCGAGGAAGGCCTCCAGGTGGTTCTCGATGCCCTCGGCGACGGTCTCGCGGTACTTGAGGGCGCCCGAGGCGACCCAGGGGCCGACCTCCTGGACGAACTGGGGCTGGAGGTCGTAGTGGTCGCCGACCAGGAAGCCCTCGATGCGGCCGCGGGTCTGGATGAGGCGGGCGAGGTTCCTCGGGCCGGGCGCCGGCTCGGTGTTGTTGTAGACCGAGATCATGCCGCAGATCGCGATGCGCCCGTCCCGGTTCAGGGAGCCGATCGCGGCCTCCAGGTGGTCGCCTCCGACGTTGTCGAAGTAGACGTCGATGCCGTCGGGGGCGGCGGTGCGCAGCTGCTCGCTCACCGGCCCGGACTTGTAGTTGAAGGCCGCGTCGAAGCCGTACTCCTCGATCAGCAGCTTGACCTTCTCGTCGGACCCCGCGGAGCCGATGACGCGGGAGGCGCCCTTGAGCTTCGCGATCTGCCCGACCTGGCTGCCGACGGCACCGGCGGCCCCGGACACGAACACGACGTCGCCCTCCTTGAAGGAGGCGGTGCGCAGCAGACCCGCGTAGGCGGTGAGCCCGGTCATGCCGAGGACGCCGAGGTACGTCGACAGGGGCGCGGCCTGCGGGTCGACCTTGACGGCGTTCTTGGCGTCGAAGGCGGCGTACTCGCGCCAGCCGGAGAAGTGCAGGACGTGGTCGCCGACCGCGAAGCCCTCGGCGCGCGAGGCGACGACCTCGCCGACGGCCCCGCCCTGCATGGCCTTGCCCAGTTCGAAGGGCGCGGCGTAGGACTTGGCGGCGCTCATGCGTCCGCGCATGTAGGGGTCGACGGAGGCGTACACGTTACGGACCAGGACCTGGCCCTCACCCGGGGCGGGCATCGGAGCCTCGACGAGGGCGAAGTCCTCCGGCCGGGGCCAGCCGACGGGGCGGCTGAGCAGGTGCCATTCGCGGTTGACGGCGGGGAGGGCGGGGGTGTCGGTCATGGGGGGCACCTTTCCTCGGGTTCCTCAGGTTCCACTGGCAATACTTCAGTACCTGAAACAACGATGCGCTGTAACATTTCATGCTGTCAAGTAACCGGGTACCCTGGACGCCATGGCCCCACCTCACCCCACCCGCCCCGACGCGCTGACCATGGAAGTCGTCGACCTGATCGGCTCGGTCGTGGCCCGGTACCACGAGGAGTACGAGGAGGCGGCCGCCGAGCACGCGCTGACCGGCGCCCAGGCGAGGCTGCTCAGCCTGCTCTCCCTGGAGCCGCTCCCCATGCGCAAGCTGGCCCACCGGCTCAAGTGCGAGCCGTCGAACGTCACCGGCATCGTCGACCGCCTCGAATCGCGGGGCCTGGCCGAGCGCCGCCCGGACCCGGCCGACCGCCGGGTGAAGCTGGCGGCCGCGACGGACGAGGGCCACCGGGTGGCCCGCAGCCTGCGCGAGTCGCTGCGCTTCGCCCGCGAGCCGCTGGCGGGGCTGAGCGAGGGGGAACGGCGGACACTGCGGGACCTGCTCCAGCGGATGGTGGCGGTGGAGGGCTAGGGTCCGCCGTCCGGATCGCGCCGGCGTCGCGGGGGCCGGACACCGGCTCTGCGCGGCATCGGGAGCAAACCCCGCGGGGCTGTGGCATCACGCCTTCCGGGTGGCGGCGGGCGCGAACCGCCGCACGGGTCCTGGGCCGCGGGTGCCGCGGGTCCTTAGCCTCGGCCCATGGCGACCCTGTGGGACCTCATGCGCGACTGCATCCCCGACGACCACGCCCGCCAGGTGACGTCCCGTTACTACCTGGACGAGGTCATGACCTCGCCGGGCGCGCCGGACCGGGTGGTCGACCTGGGGTGCGGGCGGGGCGCGTCCGTCGCGCTCTTCCGCAAGCACGATCCGAAGGTGCGGTGGGTCGGGGTCGACATCCGGGACTCCCCGGAGGCCAGGCAGCACCGGCCGAACGGTGATCCGCTGGTCCACTTCGACGGTGTCCGCCTGCCGTTCCGCTCGGGCACCGTGCCGCTGATCTACTCCCACCAGGTCTTCGAGCACGTCTCGCGCCCGCGTGAGCTGCTGGCCGAGATCGGCCGCGTGCTGCGGCCGGGCGGGCTGTTCATCGGCAGCACGTCCCAGTTCGAGCCGTACCACTCCTTCAGCCTGTGGAACTACACGCCGTACGGCTTCCGGGTGCTCGTCGAGGAGGCCGGGCTGGCCCTGCGGGAGATCCGGCCCTCCCTGGACGGGGTGACGCTGATCATGCGGTCCTACGGCGACAGACGGAAGCAGGAGTACGGGCGGTACTGGAACGAGGAGTCGCCGCTCAACGCCGAGATCGACAGCTGGGCGCGGCAGACCGGGCGGCGGACGGCGCTGGTGAACCTGCGCAAGCTGACCTTCTGCGGCCAGTTCGTCTTCCGGGTCGCCAAACCCGGGCACCGGGCCTGACCCCCAGGGGCCGGGCCCGGCCGGGATCATCAGCCGGACACCAGCAGTTCCGTCCAGTCCCGGGCCACCCGGCGCAGCGAGAACTGCTCCCGCACCTGGGTGCGGGCCAGTTGCCCGGCCTCCCGCCAGCCCTCCTCGCCGAGCCCGGCGAGGGCGTCCGCCATCGTCTGCGGGTCCTGGTGGATCCACCGCCGGTCGTAGATCTCGTCCGCCCCCGGCCACGGCAGCAGCGCGGGGACCGCGGCGGAGGCCATGCCCTCGGCCGGGGCCAGGTGGAAGCTCTCGTCGTCGCTGGTGGACAGCACGTTCCCGACGCGCCGGAGCCAGCCGGCCACGTCCGCGCCGAAGTCGTCGAAGACCACCGCCCCGTCCAGCAGCGGCGAGGTCTGCATCCGGCGCAGCACGGCGTCGTAGTGCGCGCGCTCCTCGGGCTTGTTCCAGATCCACCAGTACTCCCACGGCGGCTTCGACTTGACGGAGAGGTGCCAGCGGCGGTCCCGGGCGCGCAGCGCCTCCAGGACGTCCAGGCCCAGGTCCATGCGCTTGCGGCTGGGCGCGATGCCGATCATGCCCAGCCGGAAGCGGGCGCCCGGCGCCTTGGGGCGGTCGAGCTGGTCGGTGTCCACCCAGTTCGGGATGACCGTGACCTTCGACTCCGGCCAGCCGGTCTCCTCCAGGGTGCGGCGGGCGTAGTAGGAGCTGACGCAGATCACCTGGTCGACGGCGTCGATGTCGACCTGCGCGGGCCACTCCGCGTCCAGTTCGAAGCGGTGCAGCCGGACGATCAGCCTGCTGTCCTTCCGCTTGTGGCGGCTGTACCAGACGGCGGCCGGACCGCACCACTCGACGACCACGACGTCCGCCCACCCGGCCAGTTCCCGGCTCGCGGCCGGATCGTGGCGGGCGAGCGCCGGCCAGGCGTCGACGCGGACGTCGAGACCGGGCACGGTGCGGAAGTGGTCGAGGAGCCTGGAGAGGAACTTCAGGTCGTGACCCGCGACACCGACCCTCAGGGGCCGCGGCCGGGCGGTCACGGCGGCCGGTGCCTCGGGGAAGGCCTGGCCGAGCTGGGCGCGCCAGCGTTCGGCGGCCGCCCGGAGCGTGTACCGGGAGGCGGCGTCCCGGCAGCGCTCGGCGGCGAGCCGCCGGACCTCGGGCTCCCGCACGGCGCGGGCGACGGTCCCGACGGCGTCGTCGAGCCCGGCGTGCCCGGTCACGAAGAGTGGATAGTCACCGCCGAGCAGCGCCTCGTGGGCGGGGGTGCGGTTGAGCACGACGGGCAGCCCGAGCGCGCCGAACTCCAGGACCTTGGTGGACAGTTCGAGGCTCGCGTCCAGGGTGGGCTCGCGCCAGCCGAGGCCCAGGTCGCAGTCGGCGGCGATGCGCATGGCCTCCTCGCGCGGCCGGCCGCCGTGGTGCTCGACTCCCGGGGTGACGGCCAGCGCACGCGCCATGGCGGCCTGGAACTCCGGGCGGGAGGGATCCTCGTGGATCTTGTCGCCGACGGTGTGCAGCTCGGCACGGACACCCTGCTCGGCGAGGAGGGCCGGTAGCTGTGTCATGGGCAGGGTGTTCCACAACGGCGCGAACTTGCCGGTGTAGACGAGCCGGAAGGGGTCGTGCGGGCGCTCGTGTTCCGGCAGCGGGAACCCCGGCTCGGGTACGGCCGGCGGGCTGAGCACGCACTTGCCGCAGGCCTCCGGCACGGATGTCTCCAGCAGGCAGCGCAGCTCCTCGGTCTGGCACAGCAGCCGCTGGGAGGCTTCGGCGATCCGGGTGAGTTCCGCGCGCACCCCTTCGGTCATCTCGGCGGCCGACTGCGGGATGTCGGTGAGGTAGGCCCAGATCCGCCCCTCGAACAGGCCGTCGGCGACCACCCGCCCGACCAGGCGCCGGCCGCGCAGCACCAGCAGGTCGCAGGGCTCGTCCTGGTCGAGCTGGACGAGCGCCTGGGAGGCCTGCACGGGCGACAGCGGCCGGTCGGACAGCCCGGACAGCAGCCGCTGCTCGTGCGGGCTGACCACCGTGACCCCGGGCAGCCCGGCCAGCGGGTCGATCAGCCGGCTGGTGACGACGGGGGCCTTCAGGCACAGCCGGGTCCGGCAGCCGGCCCGCGACAGTGCCTGCACCGTCGACTGGGCCCAGACGGCTGAGCCGTCGATGAGATTGAGGTCAACGTCGCCGTAGACGAGCGCGTTCAGTGTCCGGCTCATGTCGGCTCCTTCCCGCACCAGGCGAACAGGCGGTGTCCCTGGCGCGCCCATGCCTCGGGCGGCGCGCCGGAGGTCAGCAGCGACCGGCGCACCAGCAGGGGGCGCAGTTCGGGGACGAAGGTGTAGTCGTCGGCGGCGGGCGTCGAGCCCACCGCGTCGGCGCCGGAGTACTCCTGGGCGCACATCAGATCGAGCAGCAGGGTGTCCGGCCGGTCCTCGGTGAGGTCCGTCCAGTCGGCGACCCAGGGCGCGAGGGGCGCGCCGGTGCGTACGGCGACGCCGGCGGCGGCGAGTTCGTCGAGCCCGGTGGGGTCGGGCACGACGACCTCGGCGGGCCGGTGCCGCTGGCTCAGCACCTGCTCGGTGAGCCGGGCGATGCCGGCCCGGTCCCGTGGGTCGGCCAGCACGCAGACCTGGCGCCGGTCCAGCGGGTCGGGAGCGCCGATCCGGCGGGCCAGCTGCGACAGCCGTACCCGGGTGCTGTCCACCCGGAACGCCTCGCGCAGGCGCTGCCTGCCCGCGGCGGCCGGGTCGAGACTCGCCAGCCGCACACCGGCGTCGGCGTCGAGGACGGCGTCCCAGGCGAGCCGGGTCAGGCCGGGGGCCGCGGAGAGCGGGCCGTCCCGCCAGAGCACGCAGGCGCGGCCCGCCGCCCGGGTCTCGGTGAGCAGTTCGGCCAGTTTCCGGTCCAGGTCCGGGGCGAGTCCGGTGCCGGTGAGCGACCAGGGCCCGTCGCCCGTGCAGGCGCTGAGCTGGACCACCAGGGCGTCCGGGTCGGAGCGCTGCACGATCAGCCGGCCGTCGTGCGGCAGCGCCCGGTTGACCACGGCGTCCGCCGCGAGATCCGCGGCGGTGGTGTCGGTGAGCACACCGGCGATCACCATGCGGTCGCGGGGCGTCGAGGCGAACGCCCGATGGGCGAGGTGCATCCGCCCGTCGGGCGTCGCGACGTGGGCGGGGAGACCGGCCGGCGCGGGCCGCGTCGTGCCCCGGGCAGCCGTGACCGGCGGGGCGACGGGGCCCGGCTTGAGCCGTCCCCGCCAGCGCCCGTACAGCTCCCGCAGCCCCGCCTCGCGCTCCGCGCGTGAGGACGCGGACAGGGAACGGGACTTCACCCGCCCCCGCCACAGGCCGTACAGCTCCCGTGGCAGTCGCGGCGCCTCCTGCCGGGGTGAGCGGGCCGCCGACACCAGGGCCCGGCCCACCCGCAGTGAGGTGGAGCCCTCCAGCATGGCCACCCGCGCCTCCAGCAGGCCGACGCGGTCCCGCGCGCGGTGCAGGGCGGCCGCCAGCTGGTCCTTGTCCCGTACGGCGGCGGCGAGGCGCTCGGCGAGGCCCTCCTCGTGGACCGGGCCACGGACGCGTTCCGCCTCCTCGGCGTCGCGTTCCAGGTCCAGCACGCGGGCCCGCAGCGAGCGGGCGACCAGGTCGGCGAGGACGTACTCGTCGGCGATCCGCAGCGCGGTGGCGAAGCCCTCCGCGGGGACGGGCCGCCCGAACCAGTCGTGCGGCGGCCGGAGTTCGTCGGTGCGGACGATCACCGCTCCCGCGTGCAGGTGCACGTAGTCGAGCGGGGCGGCGCGCAGCACCTGGCAGCGGTGCGCCACCAGGGCGTCGAGCAGCCGGTGGTAGGGGAGTTCGGGGCCGTGGTGGCCGAAGAGGATCAGGCCACGGCCGCCGGGGCGCATGCGCTGCAGGACGGCGAGACAGTCGGTCTCGGTGCCGTGCAGCGCCGGGTCGGGTCCGAACGACACGATCACCAGCTCGCTCTCGCCGATGTCACGTTCGCCTTGGTGCAGGGCGACATCGCCGGGCAGGTGCAGATAGGGCTCCAGATCGAGCCCGCCGTCGGTGGCGTCCACGACCGTGGTGACGCCGTCCAGATGAGGGTGGAGCAGATCGGTCAGGCGCATCAGCGGGTCCTCGTGAAGACGTGGAAGCCGACCTCGTTCTCGCGGAAGCCGTACGGGGTGAACAGGGTGTGCCGCATGCCGAGGGGTTCGAGCAGCGCGGCGTACTCGGCGGCCGGGCGGTGCAGGATGTAGTCGCCGAGCGGGCGGCGGGTGCCGCTGTCCTCGTCGGTGAGGATCAGCCGCCCGGTGATCCGCACCAGCGACGCGAGGTTGCGCAGGCCGGCCGCCCACTCCTCGTCGTCGAGGACGTGGAAGAGGACGTCGACGCAGAGCACGACGTCGTACGGCCAGGGGCTGCGCCACTCGTCCAGGGCGGCGAGCGCGTAGCGCGGGCCGCCGCCCTGGGCGACGGCGTACTCGACGGCCTCGTCGCTGGTGTCGAAGGCGTCGACGCGGTGACCGCAGCGGGCCAGGGCGCGGGCGAAGTGCCCCTTGCCGCAGCCCGCGTCGAGCACGAACAGGGGGGCCGACTCGTCGGCCAGGTCACCGATCAGCGGCAGCAGGGCGCCGAGCCGCTGGGCGTAGAAGATCTCGTTGCCCGCGCGGTCCAGGCCGATGTGGCCGCCGGAGGCGAGGTCGTCGTGCTCGCGGTGGCGGGTGTCCCAGTAGTCGCGGGTGAGTTCAGACATGGTGGTCCAGCCAGCGGACGACCTCGGCGGCGATCCGGGGCCCGGCGTGCCCGTCCCACAGCGGTGGGCCCTCGTCGGGTGCCGGCTGTCCGCCGTCCAGCACCTTGCGCAGGGCGGGTACGAGTTCGGCGTGGCCGACGAGCCGGTTGGTGCCGTGCGTGACGGTGACCGGGCGCTCGGTCGTGGTGCGCAGGGTCAGGCAGGGCACACCGAGCACGGTGGTCTCCTCCTGGACGCCGCCCGAGTCGGTGATCACGGCGGCCGCGCCGCGCACCAGGCTCATGAACTCGACGTATCCCAGCGGGTCGAGGACGTGGACGCCCGGTGCGCCGTCGAGGCCGGCGGCGCCGAGTGCCGCCCTGCCGCGCGGGTGCAGGGGGACGGCGAGGTCGAGGAGCCGGGCCGCCTCGGTCAGCACACGGGCGGCCGCCTCGGCCGCCTCGGGGTCGTCGACGTTGGCGGGGCGGTGCAGCGTGACCACGGCGTAGCGCTCGGGCAGCCCGTGCGCGGCGCGGGCGGCGGCCGGGTCGAAGTGGTCCACATGGGTGAGCAGGGTGTCGATCATGGGGTTGCCGACGAGGTGGACCCGGGCGGGGTCGACGCCCTCACGGGCGAGGTGGGCGATCGCCTCCGGGCTGGTGGCGAACAGCAGCTCGGCCAGCTGGTCGACGAGGCGCCGGTTCACCTCCTCCGGCATCGTCATGTCGAAGCTGCGCAGGCCTGCCTCCACATGGGCGAGCGGCATCCCCAGCTTGGCGGCGACCAGGGCGGCCGCCAGCGTGGAGTTGACGTCGCCGTAGACCATGACGAGGTCGGGGTCGCGGGCGGTCAGCTCACCCTCCAGGGCGACGAGCAGGTCGGCCGTCTGCCGGGCGTGGCTGCCGGAGCCGACACCGAGATCGGTGTCCGGTTCGGGCAGCCCGAGTTGCCGGAAGAAGATGTCCGACATCCGTTCGTCGTAGTGCTGGCCGGTGTGCACGAGCACCTGGTCGCAGCCCGCCGTGCGCAGTGCGGCGACGACCGGGGCGGCCTTGACGAAGTTCGGTCGGGTGCCGACGACGTGAAGTATGCGGCCGTTCATGTCGTACTTTCTCCGCTCTCGCCGCCTAACGTGACGGCATGTCGCGTCATATCCCCCGTGCGCTCAGTCTGGCCGCATCCGTGGCGTGGGGCGAACTGCGCCACGACCCCCTGAGGGCGGCGCTGCTGGGGGTACGGCTGCTGCCGTCGCCCGTGCGGCGCCGGGCCCGTCCGCTGGAACTGCGGCTCGCCGGACGGGCCCGGACAGCCGGTCCGGCCGCTGCTCCATCCGGGGTACAGGTGCCCGCGCCGCCCGCCCGCGCGGCCGTCCGGCCGGTGCCGGGCCGGGTGCTCCATCTGGTCACCAACGGGCTGCCGTTCAAGCACGCCGGATACACCGTGCGCACCCAGAAGATCGCAGCGGCGCAGCTGGCCGCAGGGCTCGATCCGCATGTGGTGACGCGGGTCGGGTTCCCGGTGGCGCAGGGGGTGCTGGACGCCCGTGCGGTGCAGACCGTGGACGGGGTGCCGCAGCACCGGCTGCTGCCGCCGTGGCTGCCGTACGGGCAGGCGGCGCTGCTGGCCCGCAACGCCGAGCTGGCCGGCCGGCTCGTGGAGCGGCTGCGGCCCGCCGTGCTGCACCCGGCCACCGACCACGGCAACGGGCGGGTGGCGCTGGCCCTGCGCGCGGCCTACGGACTGCCGGTGGTCTACGAGGTGCGCGGCTTCCTGGAGGACACCTGGCTGACCCAGGCCCCGGGGCGGACCTGCGAGGACCCGACGTACCGGGCCCGGCGCGAACTGGAGACGCACTGCATGCGGGAGGCGGACCTGGTGCTGACGCTGGGGGCGGCGATGAAGGCGGAGATCGTGGCCCGCGGGGTGCCCGAGGAGCGGGTGCTGATCGTGCCGAACGCGGTGGACGAGGAGTTCCTGACGCCGCCGCCGGACGGGGCGCCACTGCGGGCCCGGCTCGGCATCGCGCCGGACGACTTCGTGGTCGGCACGGTCAGCAGCCTTACTCCACACGAGGGAATCGGCACATTGCTCCATGCGGGTGCCGAGCTGAGGCGCCGTGGGATGCCGTTGCGGCTGCTGATCGTGGGGGACGGACCCGAGCGCGCGGCGCTGCTGCGGCTGGCCGGCCGGCTGGGCCTGGACGACGGGACGGCCGTGTTCACCGGCCGGGTTCCGTACGCCCAAGTCCGTTCTTTCCACGCGGTGTTGGACGTGTTCGCGGTACCGCGCACGGATGCGCGGGTGTGCCGGCTGGTGACGCCGCTGAAGCCGGTCGAGGCGCTGGCGAGCGGGCTGCCGGTGGCCGCCAGCGATCTCCCCGCGCTGCGCGAACTCGTCAAGCCGGGAGCGACCGGGCAGTTGGTTCCGCCCTCGTCCGAACAGGCTTGGGCAGATGCCATCGAATTCCTTCTTTACAGTCGAAAGCGGTCCGAATGGGGTACGGCCGCTCGCGAGAGCGTGGCACGCGACCGCACCTGGACGCGGGTCGCCGCGACGACCCGCGAGGCGTACCGCGCCCTCGGCTGTCTCTGAGGAGCCGCCCGGCTCACCGGAGGAGCGGACCGGACCGCACAACTTCAGATCCGAGTCCGCCCACGGGACGGGAGCAGCCCTATGCAGGTCGACCAGTCCGAACCGCTCGGGGACAAGAACGCACAGCTCGGGGAATCAGAAATGGCCGGCACCGCCGAACTCGCGGTGATCGGGCTCGGCTACGTCGGGCTGCCGCTCGCGCGGGAGGCGGCGGCGGTCGGCCTGAAGGTCGTCGGCCTCGACAAGAACCCAAGGATCGCCGCCGGGCTCAACTCCGGACGCTCCCACATCGACGACGTGTCCGACGACGACGTCCGGCGGATGCTGGCGGCCGGCTTCCGCGCCTGCACCGACGACAGCTGTCTCGCCCGCGTCCAGACCGTGGTGATCTGTGTGCCGACCCCGCTCAACGGGGACGGCGGGCCCGACCTGAGCGCGGTCACCGACGCCGTCCGGGCGGTCGCGGGCCGGCTGCGGCGCGGACAGCTGGTCGTGCTGGAGTCCACCACCTACCCGGGCACCACCGAAGAGGTCGTACGACCGCTGCTGGAGGAGATCTCCGGGCTGCGCGCCGGGCAGGACTTCGCCCTCGCGTTCTCACCGGAGCGCATCGACCCCGGCAACACCGGACACGGCCTGCGCGACACCCCCAAGGTGGTCGGCGGCTGCACCGCGTCGTGCGCCACCCGCGCGGTCGCCTTCTACGGCAAGCTCGTCGACGCGGTCGTGCAGGCGAAGGGCACCCGCGAGGCCGAGATGGCCAAGCTGCTGGAGAACACCTACCGGCACGTCAACATCGCCCTCGTCAACGAGCTCGCCGTCATCAGCCACGAGCTGGGCGTCGACCTGTGGGACGCGATCCGCTGCGCGAGCACCAAGCCGTTCGGCTTCCAGGCCTTCCGGCCGGGCGCCGGAGTCGGCGGGCACTGCATCCCCATCGACCCGAACTACCTCTCCTACAAGGTGCGTTCGTCGCTCGGCTACGAGTTCCGGTTCGTGGAGCTGGCCCAGGAGATCAACCGGCGGATGCCCGAGTACGTCGTCCGCCGCGCCCAGGACCTGCTCAACCACGACGGCCGGCCGCTGCACGGCTCCCGGGTGCTGCTGCTCGGCGTCACCTACAAGCCCGACGTCGCCGACCAGCGGGAGAGCCCGGCCGTGCCGGTGGCGCGGCTGCTGCGGCAGCGGGAGGCCGAGATCTTCTTCCACGACCCCCACGTCGACGAGTGGTCCGTCGACGGCGTGCCGGTCCCCCGCGTCGACGACCCCATGGCCGCCGTCAGCGGGCACGACCTGACGATCCTGCTCCAGGACCACTCCTCCTACGACCTGCCCGCCCTCGCCGACGCGGCCCGTCTGCTCTTCGACACCCGGGGGCGGATATTCCGTCCCGGTGTCGAGGTGCTGTAGCGGGCCGGGCGGAGCCGAAAGGTACTGCTCTGATGCGGATACTCGTGGTCACCGTCGTCCACCATCCCGAGGACGCGCGGATACTGCACCGGCAGATCGCGGCCCTGGCCGAACGCGGCCACCGGATCGTGTACGCCGCCCCCTTCGGCGCCCGCGGGGTGGCACCGCGCCCGGGCGTCGAGGGCGTGGACCTCCCCCGGGCCGCCGGCCGGGACCGCCGGGCCGCCCTGCGCGCGGCGCGCGCCCTGCTCGCGGAGCGCGGGCCGGAGGCGGACGTGGTGCTGCTGCACGACCCGGAGCTGCTGCTCGCGTTGCCCGGCACCCTGCGCCGGTGGCGGCGCGGCGGCCGGGCCCCGGTGACCGTGTGGGACGTGCACGAGGACACGGCGGCGGCGCTGACGATGAAGCGCTGGGTGCCGCAGGCGCTGCGGCCGCCGCTGAAGGTGGCGGTGCGGGCGGCGGAGCGGCTGGCCGAGCGGCATGTACGGCTGCTGCTCGCCGAGGACGCCTACCGGGAGCGCTTCCGGCGGCCCCACCCCGTCGTCCCGAACCTCACCGCCGTACCGGTCGCGCCGCCCGAGCCGCCCGGCCCGGACCGGGTCGTCTATCTGGGGCATCTGTCCCGGGCGCGCGGCGCGCTCGACCTGATCGAGACGGCGCGGCTGCTGGCGCCGGACGTCCGCGTCGACGCCATCGGCGCGGCGGACGTGGACGTGCGCGGCGCGCTGACCGAGGCCGACCGCGAGGGCGTTTTGAGCTGGCACGGCTACCTGCCCAACGACCGTGCGCTGGCCCTGCTCTCCGGCGCGACGGCGGGGCTGTCCCTCCTCCACGACCAGCCCAACTACCGCCATTCGCGGCCGACCAAGGTCGTCGAGTACATGGCCCACGGCGTCCCCGTCGTGACCACGCCGAACCCGCTGGCGTCGGCCCTGGTGAAGCGGCACCGCTGCGGCCTCGTCGTCCCCTACGGCGACCCGGCGGCAACCGCGGAGGCGGTACGGCGGCTGCGCACCGACGCGCGGCTGCGCCTGGACACCGCCGCGCGCGGCCGGGCGGCGGCCGTGGCGGAGCTCGACTGGGGCGAGCGGGCGTCCGAGTTCACGGATCTGCTGGAGACGTGGGCGAAGGAGGCGGGCACCGACCGGACCACGCCGGAACTGGACGCACCACCACAGCCGCCGGTGGCACGTCTCGGAGGGTGACGACCGGCCGGGTCCCAACGCCCCGGCCGCCCGTCCGCATCACCGCCGCCGCACCGTCCCCCGCGGGGCAGGTGCGGCGCGGGTGACGCCGCCGGCGCCGGGTCCCACACGGTTGGGGCAACCGCCGTCCCCGGCGGGCCGGGTGGCGTTCCGGGCTACGTGCACCACCACAGGAAGCGGTCGCAGGTTTCCGAGGGTGATGGTTGTGGGGCCGGGTCCGAGGACGGTGGGTCCGCCGTGGGGGTCGGCGTCGGGTCCGGCGCGGGTGGGGGCGCCGGGGCGGAGGCCGACGGGGCGGGAGCCGGATCCGTCGGGGACGAGCCGCCCTCCTCCGACGGGCTCGCCGACTCCTTGTCGTCCTTCTTGTCCTTGTCCTTGGCGGACTTGGACGGGGAGGGTGACGTGGAGGCGTCGGCGGAGGACGTGGCCGTGCCCGGTATGGCGCCGGTGGAGGGGTCGGTCAGCGGGCCGGTCGACTCCTCCGACTCGACCTCCGCGCCGCCGTCCGCCGAGGCGTCCCCGGCCGCGGCCGGGTTCGGGGCGGAACCGGGGGCGTCCAGGCCGAGTTCGGCGAGGCTGAGCGCGCCGGCGGCCAGCAGGAAGCCCGCCGCGATCAGCAAGGTGCGGCGGCGCCGGCGCCGGTGGGCCGCGGCCTTGCGGTCGCGACGGCTGACGTTCGGCTGACGGCGCCTGGACTCCCGCCCGGGGCGGTCGTCGCCGGCGTCGTCGGCATCGTTGTCGTCGGCGTCGTACGGCTCGTCGGGGTCCGCGGCCCGCACCACCGTGACGACGTCCGTGCGCACATCCGTCCGTACGACGGTACGCACGACGGTTTCCTCCGCGTAGGCGCGGAGCTGTTCGACCGGTGTGCCGCACCCCGGGCACGCGAGCGCGCCGTTCAGGTGCCGTCGGCACGGGTGGCAGTAGTCCATGACGCGGGAAGGTTAAGTTTTTGATCGGTAACGTTCATAGGCGTCGCTGTGAAGGTTCTGTGCGGAACGGTTTCTTCCGGCGCGTCGACTGGAGAGCAACCCGCTCGCATCATCACGAAACAGGCCATCGAAAGTCTCGAAACCGTTACCGGCCCGCCCCATTGACACCCGGCCCGCCCCCTCCTTACTGTCACGCCAGCATTTCGAACGAGTGACGAAATATCGAACATAGCCGACCTTCACAAGGGGCAACTGCCGTGCGCATCACCGGAATCAGCACGCACGTGGTCGGGACGCCGTGGCGCAACCTGACCTACGTCCAGGTGCACACCGACGAGGGGATCACGGGCGTCGGGGAGACCCGGATGCTGGGCCACACCGACGCCCTGCTCGGCTACCTGAGGGAGGCCGAGGGCAACCACGTCCTCGGCTCGGACCCGTTCGCCGTGGAAGATCTGGTGCGCCGTATGAAGTACGGCGACTACGGGCGGGCCGGCGAGATCGTGATGTCCGGCATCGCGGTCATCGAGATGGCCTGCTGGGACATCAAGGGCAAGGCCCTCGGCGTACCGGTGTGGCAGCTCCTGGGCGGCAAGGTCACCGACAAGGTGAAGGCGTACGCCAACGGCTGGTACACCACGGAGCGCACACCCGAGGCCTACCACAAGGCCGCCCAGGAGGTCATCGCGCGCGGCTACCGGGCGCTGAAGATCGATCCGTTCGGGACCGGGCACTACGAGCTGGACCACCGGCAGACCCTCTACGCCGTCTCCCTCATCGAGGCGGTCCGGGACGCCATCGGCCCCGAGGCCGAGCTGATGCTGGAGATGCACGGCCGCTTCTCCCCCGCCACCGCCGTCCGGCTCGCCCACGAACTGGCGCCCTTCCGGCCGGCCTGGCTGGAGGAGCCGGTCCCGCCGGAGAACCTCAAGGCCCTGGAGAAGGTCGCCGCCAAGGTGGACATGCCCGTGGCCACCGGCGAGCGGATCCACGACCGCATCGAGTTCCGCGAGCTGTTCGAGAGCCAGGCCGCCGACATCGTCCAGCCGGACGTCGGCCACATCGGCGGCATCTGGGAGACCCGCAAGCTCGCCGCCACCGCCGAGACCCACTACATGCTGGTCGCGCCGCACAACGTGGGCGGCTCCGTCCTCACCGCCGCCTCGCTCCAGGTCGGCTTCACCTCCCCCAACTTCAAGATCCTGGAACACTTCAACGACTTCGCGGACGCGGAGATCAAGAAGGTCGTCAAGGGCGCGCCGCAGGTGAACCCGGAGGACGGCTGCTTCCATCTCTGCGACGCCCCCGGACTGGGCGTCGAGCTGGACACTGACGCGGCCGCCGAGTTCCCGCAGCAGCAGGCCCGTTTCGACCTGTGGGCCGAGGGCTGGGAGCAGCGCAAGCCCGGGGCGACGCGGTGAGCACGGCCGTAGTCGTCGAGGCGCCCGGGACGCACCGGCTCGCCCCGCACACGCCCCGCCCGCCGGGTCCGGGCGAGGCGCAGGTGAGGGTGCACGCCGTCGGCATCTGCGGCAGCGACCGCGAGGTCTACCAGGGCAACCGGCCCGAGGGATACGTCCGTTATCCGCTCGTCCCCGGTCACGAGTGGTCCGGGACGGTCACCGTGACCGGCCCCGGCGTCCCCGCGTCGCTGGCCGGCCGCAAGGTGGTCGGCGAGGGCTTCCGCAACTGCCAGGTGTGCGACCGCTGCCACGCCGGCGAGACCACGCTGTGCACGGACGGGTACGAGGAGACCGGCTTCACCCGGCCCGGCGCCATGGCCCCCACCCTCACCCTGCCGGCCCGCCTGCTGCACGTCCTGCCGGACGACGCCGACCTGACGGCGGCGGCCCTGCTGGAGCCGGCGGCCTGTGTCGCCGCCGCGGCCCTGAAGGCCGACGCGAAACCGGGCGAGCGGGTCGCCGTCGTCGGCACCGGCACCCTCGGCATGTTCGCCGTGCAGTTCCTGCGGGCCGTCTCCCCGGCCGAGCTGCTGGTCGTCGGCGCCCGCGAGGACCGCGCCGCCCTGGCCCGGGAGTTCGGCGCCACCGGCTTCCGTACCGGCGACGAGCCCCTGTCCGGCGGATTCGACGTGGTGATCGAGGCGGCCGGGTCCGCCGACGCCGCCAATGGCGCCGCCGCGCTGCTGCGCCGCGGCGGCCGGCTGGTGCTGACGGGCATCCCGGCGCCGGGCGCCGACGGCCTGGACCCGACGGACCTGGTGGTACGGCAGCTCCAGGTGCAGACCGTGTTCGGGGCGCCGCCGGACGCCTGGGCGCACGCGGTGCGGATGTTCGCCGCCGGGCTGCTGGACCCGGCGCCGCTGGTCACCCACGAACTCCCCCTCACCGAGTTCTCGCACGCCATCGAGCTGGTCGGGTCCGGCGACCCGAAGGTAGGCAAGGTGCTGCTCCGCCCCTGAGCCCCCTGGCCCCGTACGCCGGTGCGGGGGCGCCCCGACGGCCGCCGTGGCGGCGTGGCGGGACAGCCCGCCACGCCGTCCCGCGCCTGATCCTCAGCACACCCACTGCCCCGAACCACGTCCGAAATACCGAACATGAAGGACAGCTCGTGACCGACGCTTCCGCCACCGCCGCCCGCAGGCCCGGCGAGCCGGCACTCACCGCGCTCGGCCTGGGCGCGCCCGCCCCCGACCCCGCCGACGCCTCACCGCACAGCTTCCCCGGCGGTGGCCGCTGGCGCACCGAGATCCCCTCGTGCGAGGGCCCCGAGGCGCTGGCCGTCGTCCTCGAGGAGTCCTCGCGCCTGGACGTGCCGATCCACCGGATCAGCCAGGGCAGCGGGGTGTGGATGCTGACCGACGCCGAGATCACCGAGATGGTCGAGGCGACCGGTGAACGCGACATCGAGCTGTGCCTGTTCACCGGCCCGCGCGGCACCTGGGACATCGGCGGCTCGACGCGCACCGACTCGCGGGGCGGCGGGCCGCGGGCGCGCGGTCACGACGCCGTCGCCGGCTGCGTCGAGGACGCCGTACGCGCGACCGGACTGGGTGTGCGCTGCCTCCTCGTCGCGGACGAGGGCGTGTTGTGGACGCTGCACCGGGCGCGGGCCCAGGGCATCATCCCGGCCGGCACCACGCTGAAGGTCTCGGCGCTCATCGGGCCGGTGAACCCGGCGAGTTACGCGGTCTACGAGCGACTGGGCGCGGACTCGGTCAATGTGCCGAGCGACCTGACGCCGGATCACCTCACCGAGATCCGCCGGGTGTCCGGCGCCCCCATGGACATGTACATCGAGGCCCCCGACGACCTCGGCGGCTATGTGCGGATGTACGAGGTCGCCGAGCTGATCCGGCGCGGCGCACCGCTGTATCTGAAGTTCGGCCTGTCCAAGGCGCCCGGCATCTACCCCTACGGACACCACCTGAGGGAGCTGACCCTGGCCACCGCGAAGGAGCGGGTGCGGCGCGGCCGGCTCGCCCTCGACCTGCTGGCCCGCCATGGAGTGGACGGCGAGATGGCGCCGCTCGGCTCCCGGCTCCCCGGCGATCTGCGCAGATTCGAAATCCCGTCATAACGTTCCGGAAAATCGACTTCACAAAAGAAGACACAGCCGCGCACAATCCCACACACCTCGTCTCGGCCCCTCACCGCACACATCAAGGATGATGATCATGCGTAACCGCAGAGCCGCACTCGCCGCGACCGCCGCGGCCGCCTCCCTCGCCCTGACCCTCTCCGCCTGCGGCCAGAGCGGCGAGGGTGGCAGCAAGGAGGACAAGGGCGGCGCCGAGGGCGCCACCATCGGCATCGCGATGCCCACCAAGTCCTCCGAGCGCTGGATCGCCGACGGCAACAACGTGGTCAAGGACCTGGAGTCCAAGGGCTACAAGACCAAGCTCGTCTACGGCGAGGACGACCCCGACCAGCAGGTCTCACAGGTCGAGAACCTCATCACGCAGGGCGTGAAGGCCCTGATCGTCGCGGCCATCGACAACAAGTCGATGAACAACGTCCTGCAGCAGGCCAAGGACGCGGACATCCCGGTCATCTCCTACGACCGCCTGATCCTCGGCACCGAGAACGTCGACTACTACGCCTCGTTCGACAACGAGAAGGTCGGCGAGCTCCAGGGCACCTACATCCTCGAGCAGCTCGGCCTGAAGGACGGCAGCGAGAAGGGCCCGTTCAACATCGAGCTGTTCGCCGGCTCCAACGACGACAACAACACCCGCTACTTCTTCCAGGGCGCGATGAACGTCCTGCAGCCGTACATCGACAAGAAGCAGCTCGTCGTCCGCTCGGGCCAGACCGAGCTGACGCAGGTCACCACCCTGCGCTGGGACGGCGGCACCGCGCAGAAGCGCATGGACGACATCCTCACCTCGGCGTACAAGTCCGAGCGGGTGGACGCGGTGCTCTCGCCGTACGACGGCATCTCCATCGGCATCCTCTCGGCGCTGAAGTCGGACGACTACGGCTCGAAGAGCAAGCCGCTGCCGGTCGTCACCGGCCAGGACGCCGAGGTCGCCTCGGTGAAGTCGATCATCGCCGGCGAGCAGTCGATGACCGTCTACAAGGACACCCGCGAGCTCGCCAAGGTGGCCTCGAACATGGTCGACGCGCTTTTGAACGACAAGAAGCCCGAGGTCAACGACACCAAGACCTATGACAACGGTGCCAAGGTCGTCCCCGCGTACCTGCTGGAGCCGGTGAGCGTCGACAAGGCGAACTACCGGCAGACCGTCGTCGACTCCGGCTACATCAAGGAAAGCGACCTCAAGTAAGCCGCCGCACCTAGGGATTGGAAGGCACGACCATGGCGGGACCCGTCCTGGAAATGCGCTCGATCGTCAAGACCTTTCCCGGCGTCAAGGCGCTGTCGGACGTCACGCTGACCGTCCGGCGGGGCGAGGTCCACGCCATCTGCGGGGAGAACGGCGCCGGGAAGTCGACCCTGATGAAGGTCCTCTCCGGCGTCCACCCGCACGGCACCTACGACGGGGAGATCCTCTTCGAGGGGGAGGCCTGCCGGTTCAAGGACATCCGGGCCAGCGAGCAGCACGGCATCGTGATCATCCACCAGGAGCTGGCGCTGGTGCCGTACCTGTCGATCGCGGAGAACATCTTCCTCGGCAACGAACACGCACGGCGCGGGCGGATCGACTGGACCGAGACCCTCCGGCACGCCACCGAACTGCTGCGCCGGGTGGGTCTGTCCGACCACCCGGACACCCGGGTCGCGGACATCGGCGTGGGCAAGCAGCAACTCGTCGAGATCGCCAAGGCGCTGTCGAAGAAGGTGAAGCTGCTCATCCTGGACGAGCCGACGGCCGCCCTGAACGACGAGGACAGCGGCAAACTGCTCGATCTGATCCTGGAGTTGAAGAACCAGGGCATCACCTCGATCATCATCTCGCACAAGCTCAACGAGATCCGCAAGGTCGCCGACTCGGTGACCATCCTGCGCGACGGGCGGACCATCGAGACGCTCGACGTGAAGGCCGCGGAGACCACCGAGGACCGGATCATCAGCGGGATGGTCGGCCGCGACCTGGAGCACCGCTTCCCGGAGCGCACCCCGCATCAGCCCGAGGAGGGTGCGGCGCCCGCTCTGGAGATCCGGGGCTGGACCGTGCACCACCCCATCGACCAGCAGCGCAAGGTGGTCGACGACGTGTCGCTGGCGGTGCGGCGCGGGGAGATCGTCGGTATCGCGGGCCTGATGGGTGCCGGCCGCACCGAACTGGCGATGAGCGTCTTCGGGCGCGCCTACGGCCGCTACGCGGGCGGTTCGGTCCTCAAGGACGGCCGGGAGATCCGTACGAAGACGGTGGCGGAGGCCGTGAAGCACGGCATCGCCTATGTCACCGAGGACCGCAAGCACTACGGCCTGAACCTCATCGACACCATCAACCGGAACATCTCGCTGACGGCACTGAAGAAGGTGGCGAAGCGCGGTGTGGTGGACGAGCACGGGGAGCGGCAGGTCGCCGAGGGCTTCCGCAAGTCCATGAACATCAAGGCACCGACGGTCTTCGAGCCGGTGGGCAAGCTGTCCGGCGGCAACCAGCAGAAGGTCGTCCTCAGCAAGTGGATCTTCGCGGGTCCCGAGGTGCTGATCCTGGACGAGCCGACGCGCGGCATCGACGTCGGCGCGAAGTACGAGATCTACACGGTCATCGACCAACTCGCCGCGCAGGGCAAGGCGGTCGTCTTCATCTCCTCCGAACTGCCGGAGCTGCTCGGCATGTGCGACCGCATCTACACGATGGCCGCGGGCCGGCTGACCGGTGAGTTCTCGCGGGCCGAGGCCTCACAGGAATCGCTGATGCGTCAGATGACGAAGGACAAAGAGGTAACGCGATGAGCACGGATGTGACCGCCAAGACCCCGGCTCCCGCGCCGGCGGGCAAGGGCGGAGCGGGCGCGGGGGGCGGCCTGCTCCAGATGGTGCTGGACGGGATGCGCCGCAACATGCGCCAGTACGGCATGCTGATCGCCCTCGGCCTGATCGTGGTGCTGTTCGCCGTGTGGACCGACGGCGACCTGCTGCTGCCGCGCAACGTCTCCAACCTGGTGCTGCAGAACAGCTACATCCTGATCCTCGCGATCGGCATGATGCTCGTCATCATCGCGGGCCACATCGACCTGTCGGTCGGCTCGCTGACGGCGTTCATCGGCTCCATGGCCGCCGTGTTCATGGTCAGGAACGACCTGCCGTGGCCGCTGGCGGTGATCCTCTGCCTGGCCATGGGCGCCGTCGCGGGCGCCGCACAAGGGTTCTTCATCGCCTACGGCGGCATACCGTCGTTCATCGTGACCCTCGCGGGCATGCTGATCTTCCGCGGGCTCACCGAGATCTTCCTGGAGGGCCAGACCCTCGGCCCGTTCCCGGAGGGCCTGCAGAAGGTCGCCAACGGCTTCCTGCCGGAGGTCGGACCGGACACCAACTACCACAACCTGACCCTGTTGCTGGGCTTCGCGCTGATCGCCTTCGTGGTCGTCCAGGAGGTGCGTGACCGGAGGCGCCAGCAGGAGTTCTCGCTGGAGGTGCTGCCGCGGAACTTCTTCCTGCTGAAGCTGGTGGCCCTGGTCGCCGCCGTCCTGGTCGCCACGCTGCTGCTGGCCAGCTACAAGGGCGCGCCGATCGTGCTGCTGATCCTCGGCGTGCTGGTCGTCGGCTTCGGCTACGTGATGCGCAACGCGATCGTCGGCCGGCACATCTACGCCATCGGCGGCAACCTGCCCGCCGCCAAGCTGTCCGGTGTGAAGGACAAGAAGGTCACCTTCCTGGTCTTCTTGAACATGGGCATGCTCGCCGCGCTGGCGGGTCTGGTCTTCGCCGCCCGCTTCAACGCGGCCTCGCCCAAGGCCGGCCTCAACTTCGAACTGGAGGCGATCGCGGCCTCGTTCATCGGTGGTGCGTCGATGAGCGGCGGCGTCGGCACCGTGCTCGGCGCGATCATCGGCGGCCTGGTGCTGGGCGTGCTGAACAACGGCATGAACCTCGTCGGCATCGGCACCGACTGGCAGCAGGTCATCAAGGGCCTGGTGCTGCTTGCGGCCGTCGGATTCGACGTGTGGAACAAGCGCAAGGTCGGTTCGTAGCTCACGGGGCCCCACTCGTTCAGTGCGCGACTTCATACTTTCGTCACATGAGCTGAACGGGGCCACCGCAGCCTCCGTATGTAAGGGCGGCCCGTGCTCCCCCGCGCGGGCCACCCAGCACGACGGACCCGGTCCTCCCCGCCGGGTCCGCCCCGAGCGGAGGTCTCCTTGCCTGACAACGTCACCTCGCTGTTCCGCGGCACCGCGGCGCACAGCCCGTCGATGGCGGCGTTGACGCGGGAGAGCGACGGATCGGGCCCGGTGGACTTCTGCATCCCCTGCAATCCGTACTTCCCCACCCCGGCGATGTTCGACGAGATGGCCGGCAAGCTGCGCGACATCATCACGTACTACCCGAGCAGCGCCGACACCATCACCGCCGAACTGTGCAGCCTGCTCCAGCTTCCGCCGCAGTGCGTGGCGATGGGCAACGGCTCGACCGAGCTGATCACCTGGATCGACCATCTGCTCGTGCGGGAGTCCCTCGCCGTCCCCGTCCCCACCTTCGGCCGCTGGACCGACCAGCCCATGGAGACCGGCAAGCGGGTCGACATGTTCCCGCTCCAGGAGTCCAGCGGATTCGCCCTCGACCTCGCGCAGTACGCCGAGTTCATCCGGGCCCGGGGCACCCGGGTCGCCGTCATCTGCAACCCCAACAACCCCGACGGCGGCTTCGTGCACAAGCACGCGATCGTGCAGTTCATGGACGCGATGGCGGACCGGGACCTCGTGGTCGTCGACGAGTCGTTCCTGGAGTTCGCCGACGCGGAGGCCGAGCCGAGCGTCGTGCAGGAGGCGATGATCCGCCCCAACGTCGTCGTGCTGCGCAGCCTCGGCAAGAACTTCGGCCTGCACGGCATCCGCTTCGGCTACCTGGTCGCCAACCCGGCTCTCGCGGGCCGGATCCGCTCCATGCTGCCGAAGTGGAACCTCAACTCCTTCGCCGAGCACGTGGTGTTCATGCTGAGGGAGCACGGCCAGGAGTACGCGCAGAGCCTTCAGCAGGTCCGCCGGGACCGCCTGGAGATGGCCAGTCAGCTCTCCTCCCTCCCCGGCCTCACGGTCTACCCCTCACAGGGCAACTTCCTCTTCGTGCGTCTCCCGGTGGGCGCCGAGGGCACCGTGGTCCGGGACCGGCTGCTCACCGAGCACCGGATCCTGGTCCGTGAGTGCGGCAACAAGATCGGTTCCTCCAGCCGCTTCCTGCGTCTCGTGGTGCGCCCCCAGGTGGACGTGCGTCGCCTGGTGTCCGGCCTGGAACAGGTGCTCTACGGGACCAGGAGGGGAGCCGCCGTGCCCGAGCTGGGCACCGGGACCAGCTACAGCTCGGGCACGGCGGCGGTGGACCGGCTGGTCAGCGCCACCAACGGGGCCGGCCTGCCGGGCATCGCCGCGCAGGCGGTCGCGGCGGCCGTACCGGGCGCCGAGGCGGGCATGCCGATGCCGATGCCGATGCCGGCGGCTGCTGCGGCGTATCCCCCGCCGCAGCAGCAGATGCCGCCACCGCAGATCCCCCAGCAGGTCCCCTCACCGCAGCTGCCTCAGCAAGTCCCGCAACCGCCGATGCAGCAGCCCCCCGTCCCCCGGCCGGACGTGCCCCAGCCCGCCGTGCCGCAACCGGCGGTGGCCCAGGCGGCCCCGCAGCCCCTGCCCGCGCCGACGCCGCCCGGCGTCCCCGCGCGGGGCGGCCTCACCGCGGCGCAGGTCCGTGGCACCACGGGCCCGGGCGCCCCGGTCCCCCCGGCCGGCCTCGCCCCGGCGGCGGCGACGGGCTGGCCCGGCACGACGACCTGGCCGAACGCGGCGGGCATGGGGCAGGTGGGCTGACCGCCGCACCCTGGTGCCCGGGCCTTCGCGGGGGGGGCGAAGGCCACCGAAGACTGCCGGGACCCGGCAGTGCGGCAGCACCACCCGCGCACGCATGCTGGTGTCCTTGGCGAGCGCGCCCGCGCCTCGCCCGCACCGGGCTGCTCGGGCCGTGAGGCCGAGCGGCCCTCGACTGCGAGGAGCAGCGTGACCGCACGGCATGCCGGTGCCGCCCTGGCCGTCGCGGGGACGCTGCTGTCCCTCGCCGGCGCCGCACTGTACGTTCTGCCCGGCCCCGGACTGCCCGTCCTCGCCACCGGTCTGGCCGCGCTCGTCACCGGCCTGCTCTTGCTCACCGGGAACCGACGCGGCTCACGTCGGGGACCGCGCGGCAGAAGGCTCCGGTCCACACGATGATCTGGCAGTGGCTCGGACTCGCCCTCTTCTCCGTGACCCTGCTGCCCGCCGGTGTCGCCCTGCTCGCCGGGCGTGTACCGCGGCGGCTGCGTCGCCGTCCGGAGCTGACCCGTCCACGCGGGGTGGCACTCCTCGCCTTCTGCGCCGTCGCGCCGCTGAACGCCGTTCCCCGCCTGGCCGGTGCCTCAGCCTCGGTCACCCTGGCGGCCACGGCCCTGGCGGGGGCCGTGGCTGTGGGGGGCTGCGTCGCGCTGATGGTCACGCCCCGGCGGGCCCGGACCGCCGCTCGGTGACCGGTCGCGGGAGACGGCGGAGCGCCTCCGCCGTCTGGGGGTGGGGGACGCGCAGCGCCCACTCCAGTGGGGTGAGGCCCGTGCCGGCGTCCTCGCGGAGGGCGGGGTCCGCGCCGTGCGCCAGGAGTTCACGGACCGTCCCGGTGTGGCCCCAGCACGCCGCCGCGCACAGCGGTGTCCCCTCCGCGCCGGCGCCCGCGCTCTCGGTGTCAGGAGCGGCACCGGCCGCCAGGAGGGTCCGTACGACTGCGGTGTCCCCGTTCACGGCTGCCGCGTAGAGGGGTGTGGTGCCCTCGGCGTCGCGCGTGTTCGCGTCGGCGCCCGCCCGCAGCAGCGACCTGACGCCGGCGTGATCACCGCAGGACGCCGCCGTTACGAGACGCCCTGCCAGCTTCTTGCGTCGCCGTCTGTTCATCGTGGCCGAGAGTAGCGCGGCCGCCCCGCGTGCCGACCGGATTCCGCAAAGCGATGCACAGTCGGTGCAAGTTGATGCCCCTCGGCCGCGGGTCGCACGGTGACTGCTGGGACGACGCAGGAATACCGCTCGGCTGAGGGGGCCACGCAGTATGTACGCACAGCGGATCGTCGACGAGGACCTCGCGACCCGGTTCGCCGACGGGGACGAGGACTGCCTGACCGCGATGTACCAGCGGTTCGGGCCACTGGTCCACGCGCTCGCCAGCCGTTCGCTCGCGGACCGGGGCGAGGCCGAGGACGTCACGCAGGCGGTGTTCCTGGCGGCGTGGCGCGGCCGGGCGGGCTTCGCCCCGGAGCGTGGCGCGCTGTCCGCCTGGCTGGTGGGCATCACCCGGCGCAAGGTGGCGGACGCGCTCGCCGCCCGGTACCGGCGTACCGAACTCGCCGAGGTCGCCGGGTCGCTGCTGGCCGGCCGGGCCGCGCGGGCCGCGGAGGAACCGGACGCCGCCATCGACCGGGTGCTGGTGGCCACCGAACTGGCCAAGCTGTCGTCCCCCCAGCGACAGGTGCTGCGCCTGGCCTTCTACGACGACCTGTCCCAGGCACAGATCGCCGACGTCACCGGCTGGCCCCTGGGCACGGTCAAGAGCCACGCCCGCCGCGGGCTGCACCGCCTCGCCCGCTGCCTGCGCGAGGACACGGGCACGGCGAACGCGTGAACTCCGTCCGCGGGTGCGTCCAGGAGCGGGTCCGGGACGGAAGCAACAGCATCATGAGGAGGCGCCCGGGGCAGCGCCCCGGGATCGTCACGGCCGCGAGGGAGCCTTGGTGCGGGACGCAGACGTAGTCGTCATCGGTGGCGGCGCCGCGGGGCTGTCCCTGGCCCGGCGGCTCACCGGGCCCCTGGTGCGCAACCGGCGGCCCCTGACGGTCGCGCTGGTCGACGCTCCGCCCGGCGCGCTGCGCCCGCCGCCCCGTACGTGGTGCTACTGGGAGGGGCCCGGTGGTGAGTACGACGGTGTCGTCCACGCCGACTGGGGGCGCCTGCGCGTCACGGGCGCGGACGGCGCGGCCGTCGTGCGGGATCCCGGTCCGCTGCGCTACAAGATGATCCGGTCCGTGGACTTCGAGCGGTGGGCGGACGTGGAGCTGGCCCGGTCCGGATGCCTCCGTCACCAGGCCGTGGTCGAGAGCGTGCGGGACGTTCCCGGCGGCGCCGAGGTGTGCGGGCACGACGAGCGCGGCGCCCCCGTGCGGCTGCGGGCCCGCTGGGTGTTCGACTCACGGCCCCCGGGACGGCCGGGACCGGCCAGGACCACGCTCCTGCAGCACTTCCGCGGCTGGTTCGTGCGGACCTCCCGCCCCGCCTTCGAGCCGGGTGTCGCCGACCTGATGGACTTCCGCGTTCCGCAGCCACGGCACGGCCTGGCCTTCGGGTACGTCCTGCCCCTGGGCCGGCGGGAGGCGCTGGTCGAGTACACGGAGTTCTCCGCCGCGGTCCTCGACGGCGTCTCCTACGACCATGCGCTGACGCTCTACGCCGCCGAAGTGCTCGGCCTCGGGGAGTTCGAGGTCACGGCCGTGGAGGAGGGCGTCATCCCGATGACGGACGCCCGGTTTCCGCGCCGTACCGGCAGCTCCGTCTTCCCGATCGGGGTGGCGGGCGGGGCCACCCGTCCCGCGACCGGCTACTCGTTCGCCGCGGCCCAGCGTCAGACGCGGGCGATCGCGGCGGCGCTCGCACAGGGACGTACGCCGCTCGCCCCCGCTCCGCACGCGGCGCGGGCCCGCGCCATGGACGCCGTGCTGCTGCGCGCGCTGGACACCGGGCGGGTCGACGGGGCCGCCCTGTTCACCGGGCTGTTCGGGACGGTGCCGGCGCGGCGCCTGCTGCGTTTCCTCGACGGCCGGACCAACGCGCTGGAGGACATCGCGGTCGGGCTGCGCACCCCGGCACGGCCGATGCTGCGCACCGCCCTGGAGCTGCCCTTCGTTCCCCGGCGCCAGGCGGGACCATGACCCGGGTCTCCCGCCCTTCCCGACCTTCCCGACCTGCCCGTCCTTCGCTGCCGACCGGCCGGACGACGGCCCTCCCCACCCGGCACCCCACCGTGCCCCGGCCCTCCACCGCCGTACCGAGGAGCACCTCCATGTCACTGCTGCGCGACGCCGACCTCTCGGCCGCGTTCGACCACGCGGCACCGTCCTACGACTGGATGGTCGCCGCCAACCCCGGCTACCACGGCCAGTTGCGCCGCTCCGCCCGCCGGCTGGCGCTGCCCGACGGCGGCAGCGGCCTGCATCTGCTCGACCTCGGCTGCGGTACCGGCGCCTCCACCGCCGCGCTGCTCTCCACCGCGCCGCGCGCCCGGATCACCGCCGTGGACGCGTCGGCGGGCATGCTCGCCAAGGCGCGGACCAAGCGCTGGCCGGCCCGGGTCAGCTTCGTGCACGCCTCCGCGGAAGAGCCGGCCACGGCCGGGGTCACCGGCCCGTTCGACGCCGTGTTCGCCGCGTACCTGTTCCGCAACGTGGCCGACCCGGACCGGGTCCTCGCCCGCGTGCGGGAGCTGCTCGTGCCGGGCGGTCGGCTCGCGGTGCACGAGTACAGCCTCACCGGGCGGACGCCGCACCGCGCGGTGTGGACGGCCGTGTGCAAGGGCCTGGTCCTGCCGGTGGCCCGGCGTACCGGGGACGACGCGCTGTACGCGCATCTGTGGCGCAGCGTCGTCGAGTTCGACACCGCGGGCGCCTTCGCGGCGCGCCTGGAGCGGGCCGGGTTCGCGGACGTGCGGACGCTGCCGCTGACGGGCTGGCAGACCGGGATCACCCACACGTTCGTGGCGCGGGTGCCGGCCGTCCGAGGGGGACGGGCATGAGGAGGACGCGCTTGGCCGGCGAAGCCGCTGCCGGGGGTGCCGGTCAGGGACGCGACCGCAGGGCACGCCTGCTGACGGACCGCAGGGGCGTGCCGCGGCTGGAGGGCACCGGGCCGTCCGTCGCCGTCGCCGGCGGTGGCATCGCGGGGCTCGCCGCCGCCACCGTCCTGGCGGAGCGCGGGGTGCGGGTGACCCTGCTGGAGCGGGAGTCCGACCTGGGCGGGCGGCTGGCGGGCCGGCAGGTGCGCCTGGCCGACGGGTCCTCGGCCACCATGACCCGCGGCTTCCACGCCTTCTTCCGCCAGTACTACAACCTCCGGGCGCTGCTGCGGCGGACCGACCCGGGCCTGCACGGGCTGACCGCGCTGCCCGACTACCCGCTGCGCCACAGCGCCGGGCTGCTCGACAGCTTCGCCCGTGTGCCGCGCACCCCCCCGCTGAACGCCCTCGGGTTCGTCGCGCTGAGCCCGACGTTCGGCTGGCGGGACCTGATGACCATGAATGCGCGGGCCGCGCTGCCGTTGCTGGACGTCCGCGTACCCCAGGTGTACGAGCGGCTGGACGGCGTCAGCGCGCACGACTTCCTGACGCGCATCGGTTTCCCGCCGGCCGCCCGGCATCTCGCCTTCGAGGTGTTCTCGCGCAGCTTCTTCGCGGACCCGAGGCAGCTGTCGGCGGCGGAGCTGGCGTTGATGTTCCACATCTACTTCCTCGGCTCCAGCGAGGGGCTGCTGTTCGACGTGCCCCGGGAGCCGTTTCCCCAGGCACTGTGGGAGCCCCTCGGGGACTACCTCCAGGAACGCGGGGCGACGGTCCTCACGGCGAGCCCGGTGGAGGAGGTGGCGTCTGCCCCGGACGGCAGGGTTCGGGTGACCGTCGCCGGCCGGACGCGGTCCTACGACGCCGTGGTGCTGGCGATGGACGTGCCGGGCCTGCGGCAGGTCGCCGCCGCGTCACCGGATCTGGTCGACCGGTCCTGGCGCGAGGGGATCGCCGGGCTGCGCACCGCCCCGCCGTTCCTGGTGTCCCGGCTCTGGCTGGACCGGCCCGTGCACCCCCACCGCCCGGCGTTCCTGGGCACCAGCGGCTACGCGGAGCTGGACAACATCAGCGTCCTTGACCGCTGGGAGGGCGAGGCGCACCGCTGGTCGCTGCGCACCGGGGGTTCCGTGGTCGAACTCCACGCCTACGCCGTCCCGCCGGGAGCCGACCGCAAGGACGTGCGGGAGCGGCTGGTGAGCCAGTTGCACCGGGTGTATCCGGAGACCCGGGACGCGCTGGTGATCGACTCCCGCGACGAATGGCGGGAGGACTGCCCGCTCTTCGCGGTCGGCGGCTACGACCGCCGCCCCCGGGTCCGGACGGCGGACCCGGCGGTCGTGGTGGCCGGCGACATGGTCGCCACCGGCCTGCCGGTCGCCCTCATGGAACGCGCCGCGACCAGCGGGTTTCTGGCCGCGAACGTCCTGTTGCGCCGGTGGGGGGTACGGGCCGAACCCCTGCGGACGGTGCCGGGCCACGGCCGCTCGGCACCGCTGCGCGGCCTGGCGGCCCTGCTCGGGGAGCGCTGACTCCCGGGCCGGGCCGCCACCGCCGGCAGGGCGCTACCGCCCGCGGCCCAGCCGGCCCGGCCACCACACCGGTGCTCCGATGTCCCGTACCAGGGCGGGCACCAGCAGGGACCGGACCACCAGGGTGTCCAGCAGCACGCCGAACGCCACGATGAAGGCGATCTGCACCAGGAAGGCCAGGGGGATGACACCGAGAGCGGCGAAGGTCGCCGCCAGCACGACACCGGCGGAGGTGATGACACCGCCGGTGGTGACCAGCCCGCGGAGCATGCCCTCGCGCACACCGTGCCGCAGCGACTCCTCCCGTACCCGGGACATCAGGAAGATGTTGTAGTCGACGCCCAGCGCCACCAGGAACACGAAGCCGTACAGCGGCACCGAGGGGTCGGTGCCCGTGAAGCCGAGGACATGCGTGAACACCAGGGACGCGACCCCGAGGGTGGCGAGGAAGCTGAGCGCCACGGTCGCCACCAGGAGGGCGGCCGCCGGCAGGGACCGCAGCAGCCCGACGAGGACGAGGAAGATCACCGCGAGGACGACGGGCACGATGAGGGTGCGGTCCCGTTCGGCCGTGCGCAGCGTGTCGTACTGCTGGGCGGTGTAGCCGCCGACCAGCGCGTCCGCGTCCGGCACGGCCCGCACGGCGGTCCGCAGCCGGGCCACGGTGTCCTTCGCCGCGTCGCTGTCCGCGGCCGCGGACAGGGTGACGTCGACCCGTGCCCGTCCGCCGGCCACGAGCGGCTCCGGCCCCGGACGTCCGGTGCGCGTGACGGGCGCCGCTCCGGCGACCCCCTCGGTGGCCCGGGCCGCCGCGACGACCCGGTCCAGCTGTCCGGCGTCGGCGATGATCACCGCGGGGTTGCCCGCGCCGCCGGGGAAGTGCTCGCCGAGCGTGCGCTGCGCGGTGACGGAGGGAGCCTCGTCCACGAAGACCTCGTCCAGCGGCACCCCCTTGGAGGTGAGGCCGGGTGCCAGGGCGGCACAGGCCAGCAGTGCGGCCAGGGCGATCGCCCAGACCTTGCGCGGCGCGCGGTCCACGAGATCCGCGACCCTGCGCCACACGCCCGTCGTGGCGTTTCCCGCACCGCCGGTCCGGGGCTTTGCGGGCCAGTACGCGGCACGGCCCAGCAGGACGAGCGCGGCCGGCAGGAACGTGAGCGCGCTGAGCACGGCGCACACGATGCCGATGGCGCCCACCGGCCCCAGGGCCCGGTTGTTCGTCAGGTCGCTCAGCAGCAGGGCCAGCAGGCCGAGCACCACGGTCGCGGCGCTGGCGACGACGGCACCCCAGGACCGCCGTAGCGCGGCTCGCACGGCCTCGAAGCGGTCCTCGCGCAGCGCGAGTTCCTCCCGGAAACGGGCGGTGATCAGCAGGGCGTAGTCGGTGGCCGCGCCGATCACCAGGATGGAGAGGATGCCCTGCACCTGGCCGTCGACGCGCACGACGTCGTGGTCGGCGAGCACGTAGACGACCGCGCAGGCCAGCCCGAGGGAGAAGACCGAGCCGAGTATCACCACGAAGGGCAGGAGCACGCTGCGGTAGACCAGCAGGAGGATGACCAGGACGGTGATCAGCGCCACCACCAGCAGCAGTCCGTCGATGCCGGCGAAGGCGTCCGACAGGTCCGCCTGGGTGGCGGCCGGGCCGGCCAGCCCCACTGTGGTCCCCGGCACCCGCTCGGCGGTGGCACGGATCCGGTCGAGCGTCGCGGGCAGTTCGTCCCCGAGGTCCGGGCGGAGCTGGACGACGCCCTGGAGTGCCGCGCCGTCCCCCGAGAGCAGCGCGGGTGAGGGCCGTCCGGTCACGCCGGGAGTGCTGGCGAGCGAGGCCAGCGCCCGGGTCGCCTCGGGCCGCGCGCTCGCGGCCTCGCCCTCGGTCGTCCAGACGACGACCGCGGGCAGCGTCTCCGCCTGACTGAAGGCGCGTTGCGCCTCGATGACCTTGGTGGACTCGGCGCTGCGGGGCAGGAAGGCCGCCTGGTCGTTGGTGGCCACCTCCCCGAGCCTGCCGGCGAACGGGCCCAGCGCGCCGCCGATGCCGAGCCAGGCGATCAGGAGGAGGAGGGGGACGAGCAGACGCGCTCGTCGGGGGTGGACGGACATGGTTCTCCAGGCGTCGAGGTCTGCGGTACGACGGGCGGGGCGAAACAACTCAACAATAAAGAATCTCAATCATTGAGTTGTCTGGGCCGCTCGTGATCATAGGTGACGCCCTTGATTCCGCCGCCGGCGGCTCTTCGGATTCACCGACCCACGGCGAGTTCCTCGTTGAGGACGGAGAGGAAGCGGACCACCACGGCCAGCTCCTCGTCGGTGAAACGGTCCATGGCGGACCGGGTGGCGTCGGCCAGCGGACGGAAGTGCGTGTGGGCCGCCGCCCGCGCGTCCTCCACGTAGTACAGGTGAACGACGCGGCGATCGCTGCTCTCCCGTACCCGGCGGATGTGACCGGCCCGCTCCAGCCGGTCCAGGCACGCGGTGACCGCACCGGAGGTCAGTCCGAGGCTCTCGCGCAGCCGTCCGGGTGTCATCGGCTCCTGGGCGTCCAGGATCGCCGCCAGCGCCTGGACGTCCGTCGTGTGCAGGCCCCGCTCCCCCGCGAACCGCTGGACCACCCGGCCGATCTCGCCGTGCATCCTGCGCAGCCCCACGGCGAGCGCCTGCAGGTCGACGTCGCGGCCGCCGCCCGGAGCCCGGCTCCCGGGTGCCTCGTCGGTCCCGTCCGCCCCGCTGTGCTCCACGTCTGTTCCGGCCACCTGATCAGCCTAGGGGAAACGCCGGCGCATCCGAACGCACCGCCAGAGTGGAAGGTATCCCAGAGGCGCCGACACGGAGGAACACCCATGGGCCAGCACGCCACCGCACCCGGGCCGCACTGCCTCGTCACCGGTGCCACCGGCTACATCGGCGGCCGGCTCGTCCCGGAACTGCTGCAGGCGGGGCACCGGGTGCGCTGTCTGACGCGGTCGCCGGACAAGTTGCGCGACCACACCTGGAGGAACCAGGTCGAGGTGGCGCGCGGGGACGTCACGGACGCCGCGTCGGCCGCCGAGGCGCTGCGCGGCATCGACGTCGCCTACTACCTGGTCCACGCCCTCGGCACCGGCAGCGGTTTCGAGGACGCCGACCGGCGGGCCGCACGCGTGTTCGCGGAGCAGGCCCGGGCCGCCGGGGTGCGCCGCATCGTCTACCTGGGCGGCCTGAAGCCGGCCGGCGTCCCCGACCGCGAGCTGTCGCCGCATCTGCGCTCCCGCGACGAGGTCGGGCGCATCCTCCTCGCGTCGGGCGTGCCGACGACCGTCCTGCGGGCCGCCGTCATCATCGGGTCGGGCTCCGCCTCCTTCGAGATGCTGCGCTACCTCACCGAACGGCTGCCGGTGATGGTCACCCCGAGCTGGGTGCACACCCGGATCCAGCCCATCGCCGTGCGGGACGTGCTGCGGCTGCTCGTCGGCAGCGCCGGCATGCCGGCCTCGGTGAACCGCTCGTTCGACATCGGCGGCCCGGAGATCCTGACGTACCGCGACATGATGCTCCGCTACGCGGCGGTCGCGGACCTGCCCCGGCGGCTGATCCTGCCCTTGCCGGTGCTGACTCCCCGGCTGTCCAGCCACTGGGTGGGCCTGGTGACGCCCGTACCGTCCTCGATCGCCCGGCCACTGACCGAGTCCCTGCGCCACGAGGTGGTCTGCCGCGAGCACGACATCGCCCGGTACGTCCCGGACCCGCCCGGCGGTCTGATCGGCTTCGACGAGGCGGTACGGCTCGCCCTCCAGCGCGTCCGGGACGCCCAGGTCACCACGCGCTGGTCGTCCTCCGCGCTGCCCGGCGCGCCCAGCGATCCCCTGCCCACCGACCCCGACTGGGCGGGCGGCAGCCTCTACCAGGACCGGCGGACGGTACCCGTGGACGCCTCGCGCGAGGCGCTGTGGCGGATCATCGAGGGCGTCGGCGGCGAGAACGGCTGGTACTCCCTGCCGGTGGCCTGGTCGGTTCGCGGCTGGCTGGACCGGCTGATCGGCGGTGCCGGACTGCGCCGCGGCCGCCGCGACGCGACCCGGCTGCGCGTGGGCGACGCCGTGGACTTCTGGCGCGTGGAGGACGTCGAGCCGGGCCGCCTGCTGCGGTTGCGGGCGGAGATGCGGCTGCCCGGGCTCGCCTGGCTGGAGATGTACGCCGAGCCGCTGGGCGACGGCCGTGCCCGCTACCGGCAGCGCGCCCTCTTCCACCCGCACGGCCTGCTCGGGCACCTCTACTGGTGGAGCATCTCCCCCTTCCACGCGGCCGTCTTCGGCGGCATGGCCCGCAACATCGCCCGCGCGGCGGCGAAGACGGCGGACGCACCCGGCGAGCCCGCACCGCGGGCGACCGGCGTCCGGGGCGGTGGAACCCGGTGACGCGCGCCCGCCGCCGCCTCGCCGCACACCGGCCGCGCCCCGCGTCCCCCGCCCTGCCTCCCGGACCCCCTGGAGCCCGCCCATGAACGTCTCCGTCGTCCTGTTCACCGCCGACCTGCGGCTGCACGACCACCCGCCGCTGCGCGCGGCACGTGACGGCTCCCGTCAGGTGGTCCCCCTGTTCGTCCACGACCGGGGCGTGCTGGACGCCGGGTTCGCGGTGCCCAACCGGGCCGCCTTCCTGGCCGACTGCCTCGGCGATCTGGACGCCGGGCTACGGGCCCGGGGCGGGCGGCTGGTGGTGCGCTCCGGCGACGTCGTGCGCGAGGTCTGCAAGGTGGCCGCGGAGGCCGACGCCGACGAGGTGCACATGGCCTCCGACGTCAGTGCCTACGCCCACCACCGTGAGGAGCGCCTGCGCGCCGCGCTGGAGGCCGACGGCCGCCGGCTGCACGTGCACGACACGGTCACCACGGCCGTGGCACCGGGCGCGATCACCCCGGCCGGCGCGGACCACTTCGCGGTCTTCACACCGTACTTCCGCCGGTGGTCGCAGGAGAGCCTGCGCAAGCCCCTCGACGCGCCGCGCTCGGTGGGCGTGCCCGACGGCATCGGATCCGAGCCGCTGCCCTCCCGCCGCAAGGTCGCAGGAGTCTCCCCGGGACTGGCGCGCGGCGGCGAGACGGTCGGCCGCAAGCAGCTCACGGCCTGGCTCGACGGGGGCGTGCGCGACTACGAGGACCGCCACGACGACCTGGCCGGCGACGCCACCTCCCGGCTGTCGCCGCACCTGCACTTCGGCACCCTCTCGCCCGTCGAGACCGTCCACCGGGCCCGCAGGGCGGGCGGTGCCGGAGCCGGCGCCTTCGTACGGCAGCTGGCCTGGCGGGACTTCCACCGCCAGGTCCTGGCGGCCCGGCCGGACGCGGCGAGGGCGGACTACCGGGACCGCGCCGACCGCTGGCGCGGTGCACCTGAGGCCCACGACGACATCGAGGCGTGGCGCGCGGGCCGCACCGGCTACCCGGTGGTCGACGCCGCGATGCGCCAGCTGCGCCACGAGGGCTGGATGCACAACCGCGGCCGGCTGCTGACGGCGTCCTTCCTGGCCAAGACGCTCTACGTCGACTGGCGGGTGGGCGCCGAGCACTTCCTGTCGCTGCTCGTCGACGGGGACCTCGCCAACAACCAGCTCAACTGGCAGTGGGTGGCCGGGACCGGCACCGACACCCGGCCGAACCGGGTCCTCAACCCGGTCGTCCAGGCCAAGCGGTACGACCCCGAGGGGGAGTACGTACGGCGCTGGGTTCCCGAGCTGGAGGGCATCGAGGGCCCCGCCGTGCACGAACCGTGGAAGCTGGCGGGCCCGGAGCGCTCCGCGCTCGACTACCCCCGGCCCGTGATCGACCTCCGCGAGGGCCTGGAGCGGTTCAGGAAGGCCCGCGAACGCGGCTGAGGAGCACGCACATGACAGCTGCGCACTGGCTGTTCGGGGACCAGCTCGGCCCGCACTTCCTGGCGCCCGGGGACGGCGGTCCTGACCGTGCGGCGCCCGTCGTGATGATCGAGGCGCGGTCGGTGTTCCGGCGCCGCCGCTTCCACCGGGCCAAGGCGCACCTGGTGCTGTCGGCCATGCGGCACCGGGCCGCCGAACTCGGCGACCGGGTCCGGTACGTGCGCGCCGAGACCTACCGGGAGGGCCTGCGCGAGGCCGTCGGCGACGGGGAGGTGACGGTCCGTCATCCGACCTCGCGGGCCGCCCTGCGGCTGGTCACGTCCCTCTCCGGCGTGACGGTGCTGCCCGCGCGCGGGTTCCTGGTGCCGCACGACGACTTCCGCGCCTGGGCCGGCGGCCGGGAGCGGGGGCGGCTGCGCCAGGAGGACTTCTACCGCTGGATCCGGCGGGAGCACGGGCTGCTGCTCGACGGTGACCGGCCGGCGGGCGGCCGCTGGAACCACGACCACGACAACCGGCGGCCACCGCCACGCGGCGCGCACACCCTCGGAGCACCCGCCCCCTACCGGCCCCGCGAGGACGAGATCGACGACGAGGTACGGCGTGACCTGGACCGCTGGGAGCGGGAGGAGGGCATCGCCTTCGTCGGCCGCGACGGCCCGCGGCTGTTTCCCGCCTCCCGCCGTGAGGCGCTCGCCGCGCTCCGCCGGTTCGTGGAGCACCGCCTGGCCGGCTTCGGGCCGTACGAGGACGCGATGCTCGCGGCGGACCCGGTGCTCAGCCACAGCCTGCTCTCCTCGTCGCTCAACCTCGGCCTGCTCGACCCCGCCGAGTGCGTCGACGCGGCCGAGGCGGCCTGGCGGGCGGGCCACGCCCCCGTCAACAGCGTCGAGGGGTTCGTCCGGCAGATCGCCGGCTGGCGGGAGTACGTGTGGCAGCTGTACTGGTACTTCGGCGAGGGCTACCGCCACCTCAACGCCCTGCGGCACCAGGCGCCGCTGCCCGGCTGGTTCCTCGAACTCGACGCCGACGCGGTCACCGCCCGCTGCCTGGCCACCGTCCTCGCGCAGGTCCGTGACACGGGGTGGACCCACCACATCCAGCGGCTGATGGTGCTCGGCAGCCACGCGCTGCAACGCGGCTGGGACCCGGGCGCGGTGACGGACTGGTTCCACCGCTGCTTCGTGGACGGCTACGACTGGGTGATGCTGCCCAACGTCGTCGGCATGTCGCAGTACGCCGACGGCGGGCGGATGACCACCAAGCCCTACACCTCCGGCGGGGCGTACGTGCACCGCATGAGCGATCTGTGCGACGGCTGCGCCTACCGGCCCACCGAGCGCCTCGGCGAACGGGCCTGCCCGTACACCGCCGGCTACTGGGCCTTCCTGCACCGGCACCGGGCCCGGCTGGCGGGCAACCCCCGCATGACGCAGGCCGTACGGGGGCTGGACCGGCTGGCGGACGTGGAGGAGGTCGTACGCCAGGAGCGGCGGCGCGGTGACGCCCCTCCGTGACGTACCCCATTGGCGCATCCGATCCGGTCGCTCGCGCGGAAGGCATGGACACAGTGCCGCGCCACCGAGGAGAGGACCCGGCATGCGTGCCAGCCACCCCACGGCCCGCGCCCCCCACCGGGCGCCGGTGTCCGAACGGCCCCACCACGAGCCGGTGCCCGACGCTGGGGCCGAGTGCCACGGCGCGGCCGGGCTCCAGGTGGCCGCCGCCGACCGGGACGTCGCCGCCGCCGTCGAACGGGTGCTCGGGCAGGTCCTGGCGGAGAACCTCACCCGCGCCCGCGCGCTGGACCCGCTCTTCGCCCGTGACGTCGCCGACCGGGTCGCCCGCTTCACCCTGGACGGCGGCAAACGGCTCCGCTCCCGGATCGTGTGGTGGACGATGCGCGCCTGCGGCGGCGGGGACGACGTCGCCGGGCCGGCGGCCCTGCGGACCGGGGCCGCCCTCGAACTGATCCAGACCTGCGCGCTGGCCCACGACGACGTGATGGACGGTGCGCGCACCCGGCGCGGGCGGCCCGCCCTGCACGCCTCCGTCGCCACCCAGTACCGGCAGGCCGCGCCGGACGGCAGGGCCGAACGGCTCGGCGAGGCCGCCGCGACACTCGCCGGTGACCTGGCGCTCGCCTGGGCCGACGACCTGATCGCCGACACCGTGGTGCCGGAGCACTGCTCCCGCCGGGTGCGGGAGTTGTGGCGGGACATGCGCACCGAGATGGTGGCCGGGCAGTACCTGGACGTCCAGGGCCAGGCCACCCGCTCGCGCTCCGTACCCCAGGCGGTCCGGGCCGCCACCCTCAAGAGCGCCCTGTACTCGGTCGAGCGGCCGATGGCACTGGGCGCCGCCCTGGCCGGGGCCGACGCGGCCACGACGGCGGCGCTGTGCGCCGCGGGGCGCGGGGCGGGCCTGGCGTTCCAGCTGCGCGACGATGTCGAGGACCTGTTCGCCGATCCGGACACCACCGGGAAACCGCCGGGTGGCGACCTGCGCAACGGCAAGCCCACCTACCTCTTCACCGTCGCCCGGGCGTGGGCCGAGGAGGCCGGCGACCTGAGTGCCCTCGCCGTGCTGGACGGGGCGCACGGCCGCGCCGATCTGCCGGAGTCCGCCCTCGGCCCGGTGCGGCAGGTCCTGGTCGCCTCGGGCGCGCTGCAGGCCGTGGAGGACAGGATCGGCCGGCTGGCCCGGTGCGCCGTCGGCCAACTGCGGTGTGCCCGCCTCGATCCGGCGGGCGGTGCCGAACTGGAACGGCTGCTGCTCCGCGCGGCGGGCGTGCCCACGGCGCAGCCGGCCGCACCCGTCGCCGAAGCCGAGGGGGCGGGGCGATGACCCGCACCGTTCCCGGCCGTACCGACCACGTGGTGGTCGTCGGCGCCGGCCTGTCCGGCCTGTCGGCCGCCCTGCACCTGCTCGGCGCCGGGCGCCGGGTCACCGTCGTCGAGCGCGACGCGCTGCCGGGCGGACGGGCCGGGCGCCTGACGCGCGCGGGGTACCGCATGGACACCGGGCCCACGGTGCTGACGATGCCGCATCTGGCGGACGAGGCCTTCGCGGCCGTCGGGGACAGCCTCGCCGCCCGGGTCGAGCTGATCGAACTGCGCCCCGCCTACCGCGCGTGCTTCGCCGACGGCAGCGCGCTCGACGTGCACACGGACGGCCCGGCCATGGAGGCGGAGGTCGAACGCTTCGCGGGCGCGGCGGAGGCCGCCGGATACCGCCGGCTGCGCCGCTGGCTCGAGCAGGTCTACCGGGCCCAGATGCGGCGTTTCATCGACCGCAACTTCGACTCGCCCTTCGACCTGCTCACCTGGGACCTGGCGCGCCTCGCCGCCCTCGGCGGCTTCGGCCGGCTGGAGCCCGCCATCGGCCGTCATCTGCGCGACGAGCGGCTGCGCCGGGTGTTCTCCTTCCAGGCGCTGTACGCCGGTGTCCCGCCGCGCCGCGCGCTCGCCGCGTACGCCGTGATCGCCTACATGGACACCGTCGCCGGTGTGTACTTCCCGCGCGGCGGCATGCACGCCCTGCCGCAGGCCATGGCGGACGCCGCCGCCGCGGCGGGCGCCGAGTTCCGCCACGGCCAGGAGGTCGCCCGGCTGGAGCGGCACGGCAGCCGCGTCCGCGCGGTGGTGACCGCCGACGGCGACCGCATCCCCTGCGACGCGGTCGTCCTCACCCCCGACCTGCCCGTGGCCTACCGGCTGCTGGGCCGTACCCCCCGCCGGCCGGCCCGGCTGACGCACGCGCCGTCGGCCGTCGTGCTGCACGCGGGCACCGATCGCACCTGGCCGCAACTCGCCCACCACACCCTGTCCTTCGGCGCCCGGTGGCACGGCACCTTCGACGAACTCACCCGCGCCGGCAGCCTCATGTCCGATCCGTCGCTGCTGATCACCCGCCCCACCACGACCGACCCGGATCTCGCACCGCCCGGCCGCCATCTGCACTACGTCCTCGCGCCGTGCCCCAACACCGACATCGGTCCGGGCGCGGCCGACTGGCACGATCTGGCGCCCCGGTACCGCGACCGGATCCTCACCGAACTCGAACGCCGGGGACTGACCGGACTGGGCGCGGCCATCGAGGAGGAGTGCCTGGTCACCCCCGCCGACTGGCAGGCGCAGGGGCACGCGGCGGGCACGCCGTTCTCGGCCGCCCACACCTTCCGCCAGACCGGGCCGTTCCGGCCCCGCAACCTCGTCCGCGGCACGGACAACGCCGTCCTCGCCGGCTGCGGCACCACACCCGGCGTAGGCGTCCCCACGGTGCTGCTGTCGGGCAAACTCGCCGCCGCCCGCATCACCGGCGGCCGGGCAGCGGCCCCACACCGGCGCACCGGCCGCCGGGCGACCGAAGGGATCCCGTCATGACCAGCCGAGAGCTCGACGCGGCGGGCATCGCCGACCCGGACCTGCGCGCCGCCTACGTCCGCTGCCGCGCCCTCAACGCCCGGTACGGCAAGACGTACTTCCTCGCGACCCGGCTGCTGCCCCTCGCCCGCCGACCCGCCGTGCACGCCCTCTACGGGTTCGCCCGCTGGGCGGACGACATCGTCGACGCCCTCGGCACCGGTGACACACGTGACGACCGGGCACAGCAACTCGCGCTGCTGGGGGCCCGGCTGGAGCGGGGGCTGCGGGAGGGCCACAGCACCGAACCCGTCGTGCACGCCCTCGCGGACACCGCCCGCCGGCACACCATCGACCACCAGCACTTCACGGACTTCATGGCCGCCATGCGCAGCGACCTGGACGTCACGGACTACGCCACCTACGCCGACCTGCGCGCCTACATGCACGGCTCCGCCGCCGTGATCGGACTCCAGATGCTGCCCGTCCTCGGCACCGTGGTGCCGCGCGCCGAGGCCGCCCCGCACGCCGCGGCCCTCGGCGTGGCCTTCCAGCTCACCAACTTCCTGCGGGACGTCGGCGAGGACCTCGACCGCGGGCGCGTCTACCTCCCCGCCGACCTGCTCGCCGCGCACGGCGCCGACCGCGAACTGCTGCTCTGGAGCCGCCGCAGCGGGCGCGGCGACAAGCGGATCACGGCGGCGCTGCGGGCCGCCGAGGACCTCACCCGGGGCGTCTACCGTGAGGCCGCGCCCGGCATCGCCATGCTCGAACCGGCGTCCCGCCCCTGCATCCGCACCGCGTTCGTGCTGTACGGCGGGATCCTCGACGCGATCGCCGAGGGCGGGTACGCGGTGGTCCACCGGCGTGCGGTGGTTCCGCTCCGGCGGCGGCTGACGGTGGCCGGCGACGGTCTCGCCCGTGTGCTGCGGGCCAGGCTGACGGCGGGTGCCGCCGCCCCACCGCATAGGGACGCGGCGGTGCCGGCCGCCGCGGTCGCCGAGGAGAGCAGGTGAGCGCCGGCCGCCGTGGCCGGTTCCCGCTGCGGCTGCGCAGGAACCCGGTGGCCTGGACACACCAGCGGCCCACCTGGCGGGAGGCCCGCCCCGCCGTGATCGCCGCGGCGCTGAAACGGGCGCAGGCGCGGCCGTCCGGCAACTGGTACGTCGTCGGCGCCACCGGCGACCTCCCCGGTGACCGGCCGCTCGCCCGGACCGTGGCGGGGCGGGAGGTGGTCGTGTGGCGCGACCGTACGGGCCGGCTGGTGGCCGGGCCCGGCAGCTGCCCGCACCTCGGGGCGCCGCTGGGCGACAGCCCCGTGCGCTGCGGCACCCTGATCTGCCACTGGCACGGCCTGGCCCTGGACGGCGGCCCGGCGGCGGGCTGGGAGCCCCTGCCGGCGCACGACGACGGCGTCCTCGTATGGGTCCGGCTGGACGAGGCGGGCGGTGAGATGCCGCGCGAGGCCCCCGTGGTGCCCGTCCGGCCCGCTCTCCCCGGCGCCCTGCACGCCGTGTACACCGCGATCGGCGTCTGTGAGCCCGAGGACGTGGTCGCCAACCGCCTCGACCCCTGGCACGGCGCCTGGTTCCACCCGTACTCCTTCGTGGACCTCACCGTCCTGGACGTGCCGGGCCCCGACGGCGCCGGGGACGGCGAGGGATTCGCCGTCGACGTGTCCTTCAGGGTCGCCGGGCGGCTGGTGGTTCCGGTACGCGCCGTCTTCACCGCGCCGGAGCCGCGCACCGTGGTGATGCGCATCGTCGAGGGCGAGGGCGAGGGATCGGTCGTCGAGACCCATGCCACGCCGCTCGGCCCGGACGGCCGGGGCCGGCCGCGCACCGCCGTGATCGAGGCGGTCGTCGCCGCCTCCGACCGCCGTGGCTTCGCGGTGGCCCGCGCGCTGGCGCCGGCGCTGCGTCCGCTGGTACGCGCCGCCGCCGGGCGCCTGTGGCGCGACGACCTGGCGTATGCCGAGCGCCGGTGGCTCCTGCGTTCGACCGGCCGTTTCCCGGGCTGACCCGGCGTCACGGCCGTAGAGTTTTCGCATGGCACGGGAGAGGGAGCCGGTCTCCGAGGTGGGTCTGACGACCGGTGCCCTGGCCCGGCGGCTCGGTGTCTCGCCGACGACCCTGCGCTCCTGGGACCGCCGGTACGGAGTCGGCACGCAGGTGCGGACCGAGGGGCGGCACCGCCGCTGGTCGCAGGAGGACGTGGCGGTACTGGAGGCGATGTGCCGGCTGACGTCCGCGGGGATACCGCCCGCGGAGGCCGCCCGCGCCGCGCGCGCCGGTGCCGGCGTCTCCGGTCCCGATCCGTCCGGCGCCGGTGTGTCCGGCCCCGGTGTGACCGGCCCCGACGACGGCGGACCGGGCGGCGACGGCCGCTCCCACGCCGCCGGGGCCCTCCCGCTGGGCGACGTGCGCCAGGAATGCCGGGGCCTCGCCCGCGCCGCCGTGCGGCTGGACGCCCCGGCGGTGGACGAGCTCCTGGCCGCCGCCGTCGACCGTCATGGCGTCGTCGGTGCCTGGCACGACGTCATGATGCCGGTGCTGCACGCCGTGGGCCGCAAATGGGAGACGTCGGGCGACCGCTACGTCGAGGTCGAGCACCTCCTGTCCTGGCACGTCTCGACCACGCTGCGCCGCGCCACCAGGCGGGTGAGCTCCCCCGCGCCGCCACCGGAACCGTCCCTCGCCACCGCCACCGCCACCGCCACCGCCCCCGCCCCCGGCCCGGTCGTGCTGGCCTGCGTGCCCGGGGAGCAGCACACACTCGCCCTCGAGGCACTCACCGCCGCGCTGAGCGAGCGCGGGGTGCCCACCCGGATGTTCGGGGCGGCCGTACCGGCGGAGGCGCTCACCGCGGCGGTCCGGCGGCTCGGCCCGCCCGTCGTGGTCCTGTGGGCGCAGGCGCGCAGCACGGCGAGCACGCCGCTGGCGGCCCATGTCGCCGCCGCCCGCTGGGGCGCCCGGGGCGCCCGCCGCCGCCCGCTGGTCGTCCTCGGCGGCACGGGGTGGGCCGGCTCCGCACCGGCGGGGATGCCGCGGCCGGCCGGTCTCGGCGAGGCGCTGGAGCTGGTGTCCGGCGTCTACTAGGGGAACTGCCGGGCTCCGGGCTCCGGTCCGACCGTCAGGTCGGGTTCTCCCAGGACGCGGGCTCCGCCGCCAGTTCGCGTACCGGCTCCGGCAGCGCGTTCGCCGCGATGTCCGCGACCGTCACCCCCTCGAGGATCTTCCGTACGTTCGCCCGCAGCGCGATCCACAGGGGCAGCAGGGGCTCCGCGGAACCCTGGTACGTCAGCCCGGTGGGGCGTTCGCCGCGCACCGACACGATCGGGCCGTCCACGGTCCGGATGATGTCGGCGACCGTGATCGCCGAGGCCTCGCGCGCCAGCCGGTACCCGCCGCTGCCGCCGCGCCGGCTGCCGACTATCCCGCCGCGCCGCAGATCGCCGAGGATCCCCTCCAGGAACTTGTGCGGAATGTCCTGCGCGGCGGCGATGGCCTCCGCCTTCACCGGTTCGCCGCCCTGCCGTACGGCGAGCTCGAGTACCGCCCGTACCGCGTAGTCCGCCCGTGCCGAGATCCTCATACGTCCATTGTGGGCCGACCGGAAGGCGGCCGGCCGCCGGCATCGCCTTCTCCCGCGGGCTGGTTCACGGCATCCGGTTCGCCCTCATGGCACCCGGCTCACCGTCACCGGGCCGTCGCCACGGCAGCCTCGCTTCGGGCAGTCCTCGATCGTTTTCGGTTGAACCACGGTCGCTCGACCACATGACGCGGACACTTCCGGCCGCGTAGTCTCGAACCGCCCGTCGACCGGCGGGGAGAGGGGGTGCGATGGATCTCGCGGCGCTGCGGCGCCGGCGGCGCGGTCGGGCCATGCGCACGCTGGTCGCCGACCTCGGCACCGCCCTGCGGACCCGCCCCCGTCCCCCCGCCGACATGCGTGACCTGTGCCGGGCGCTGTGCGAGGCGATGAGCGAGCGACGCGGCGGACGCCCCGTCGAGTTGCGCTTCGAGCGGTTTCCCGACGAGATCGAAGTGACCGGGCTGTGGGTGGAGTTCCAGGACTTCGACCTGGTCATCGTCGAGGAACGCGCCGAAGCACTGCAGCAACTGGTCATTCTCGGCCATGAGTTGTGGCACATGTTCGCCGGACACGACCACCAGCAGGTCGCCGGGACGGCCGCGGCGCACGCCCTCGCGGACCGCTCGGGCCCCGGCACCGCCCTCGGCGCCGCCGCCCGTAACGGCTCGCGCCGCCGGGAGGAGGCCGAGGCCGACGAGTTCGGCCACCGGCTCGCCGCACGGTTCCGGCCCCTCGTCTGCGGCGACGGCGGCCACGACGACTCGCTCGACCCCGTGCAGCGTTCCATGGGTTACCGCGGACGAAGGGGTGCGCAGCGGTGACGAACGCCTCCGTGCCGCCGGCGGGCCCCCCGCCGGCGCTCTCCTCGGCGAGGTGCACATGACCTTCTGGCTGCCCGCACTCGTACTGACCGCCGCCCTGGCGATCAAACTGCCCAGCATCATCAAGATGTGGCGGGACCCGCTGCTGCGGGCCGTCGGCGGTCTGCTGCTCTTCGCCTGCGCCGTGTTCGTCTTCGCGGCCCCGGGGACCATCGCCTGGACGAACCGGGTCACCGGAGTGCCCAACATCTCGGCGCCCTTGGTGTACTCCCTGCTCACCGCGCTCTGCGCGTCCTGGCTGCTGCTGATCATCGCCTGGCGCAACGGGCTGACCGACCGCGCCAACCGCACGCGCCGCGCGGTCCGCCTGGTCGTCGCCGTCTACGCCGGTGTGATCGTCGCCCTGTGGACGCTCTTCTGGCTGGCCGACGTGCCCGTGGAACGGCTCCGCGACCTGGACACGTACTACGCCACCACCCCCTTCATGCGCGAGCAGATCCTGCTCTACCTGACCGCGCACACCGTCGCCTGCGCGATCACGGCCCGGCTGATCTGGAACTGGATCCGCACCGACGGCCTCGACGCCTGGCTGCGCTGGGGGCTGCGGCTGCTGGGCGTCGGCTACGCGACGAACCTGTTCTTCGACGCCTCCAAGCTCACCGCCATCGTGGCCCGTTGGACCGGCCACGACCTGGACTGGCTGAGCACCGACGTGGCGCCGGCGGCCGCCTGTGTCTCCGCGACCCTGGTCGCTGTCGGCTTCATCGTGCCGCACGCGGGCCAGTACCTCCAGGAGCACTGGCGGGTCCGGGCCCGCCACCGGCAGCTGCGCCCCCTGGCTCTGCTGATGCGGACCGTCGGGGCCGGCCGTGAGCCCTTCGCCCCGCAGGCCCCTGCCGAACTGCGGCTGATCCGCCGCGAGACGTTCATCCGTGACGCCCTGCTGCAGCTCTCCCGCCATCTCGACGAGGAGCTGCGCGCACGGGCGTACGACGCGGCGCTCGGCCTCGGGTTCGAGCGGGGCCGGGCGCAGGCCCTGGCCGCCGCCGTCACGATCCTGGACGCCGTCGACGCCCGCGAGCGGTCCCGGGACCACGGCCGCGGCGCCGCGCCGTCCGAACCGGACAACACCTACCTCCTGCGGGAGATCCACGCGGTGTCCCAGGTCCTTCGCAGTCCCGACGAGATCAAGGCGGTCCGCGCCCGCGCCGCCGCCCCGGCAGAGAGTGTGTCCGCGCATGACTGAACCGTCCGTCCCCGCCAGAACCGCCGTCGTCCTGGGGGGATCACACGCCGGCATGCTCGCGGCGCGCGCGCTGGCGGAGTTCGCCGACCGGGTCGTCGTGGTGGAGCGGGACGTGCTGCCCGAGGGCCCCGCACCCCGCAAGGGGCTGCCGCAGGCGCGGCACGCCCACATGCTGTGGTCCGGCGGCGCGCGGGCCGTGGAGGCGCTGGTGCCGGGTGTCACCGAGGCCCTGCTGGAGGCCGGGGCACGCCGGCTGCCCGTCACGACGGACATGGTCGCCCTGTCGCGGCAGGGCTGGTTCCGCCGCTGGCCCGAGTCGCATCACGTGCTCCTGGCCGGCCGGGACCTGCTGGACGCCACGATCCGCGCGCAGGTGCTCGCGGACGCCCGGGTCGAGGTCCTCCAGGGCACGCGGGCGCTCGGACTCGAGGGCTCCGCGGCGGCCGTCACCGGGGTCCGCGTGCGCGAGGACGGCACCGGCGACGAGCGCGTCATCGAGGCGGGCATGGTCGTCGACGCCACCGGGCGCGGCTCGACGGCGGCCAACTGGCTGACCGGCCTGGGACTTCCCGCGGCCCGCGAGCGGAAGGTCGACCCCGGACTGGCGTACGCCAGCCGCCTCTACCTCGCCCCCGAGGACGCCCGCGGCGGCTTCCCGGTCGTCAACGTGCAGTCCGACCCGCGGGACGGCGGACCGGGCCGGGCGGGCTTCCTGCTGCCGATCGAGGACGGCCGGTGGATCGTCACCCTGTCGGGGACCCGTGGCGGTGAACCGTCCGCCGCCGAGGACGACTTCGTGCGCTTCGCCCGCGAGGACCTCCGGCACCCGCTCATCGGCGAGCTGCTGGAACGGGCGGAGCCGCTGTCCGGGGTGTCGTTCACCCGCAGCACCGTCAACCGCCGGCATTTCTACGAGCGGATGCCGGCCTGGCCCGGGAACTTCACCGTCCTCGGCGACGCGCTCGCCTCCTTCAACCCGGTCTACGGTCATGGCCTGGCGGCCGCCGCGCAGTGCGCGCTGCTGCTGCGGGACCTGACGAGGCGGCACGGCTGGGCGGCGCCGGGGCTCTCCCGCCGGGTGCAGAAGGCGCTGGCCCGGCCGGTCGGCGCCGCCTGGGACCTGGCCATCGGCCAGGACGTGTTCTACCCCGGCGCCACCGCGGACGGCCCCACGGTCAGGGACCGGCTCGTGGCGTCCTACGTCGACCGGCTCATGTACACGGCCACCGGCAACGGCAGGATCGCCCGCCGGGTGACCGACGTGACGTCGCTGGAGCGCGGCTCGGAGGTGCTGCTGGCCCCCTCGGTCCTGCTGGCCGCGGCGGTGGGACCGTTGCGGCCGGCGCTCGCCGGCCCCCCGCTGACGAGCGAGGAGCGGAAGGCGGCGGGGCTGGCGTAGCCCGGGCGGCCGGGCCCTGGTGCCACGACAGGCGACGTTTGCCCGTCAAGGAGCGGCGTCTGGTGCGCGCTCTCGGCGTGCGGGGTGCAAGCCCTCGTACTGGATGTCCTTGGGCTTGTGCCCGGTGCGGCGAGGGGGTCCCCCCTGCTCGAAGAGCTTGGGGGAGCGTGCCGGGCGTCGCGACGGGGCGAACGTTGCCTGTCGCGGCACTAGCCCGCGAACGCGGGCTGGGCCAGGCCCGTTCCGGCGCCGGGGAGCACCAGCAGCGAGCCGGACAGCGGCGTCGGGGCGGTCAGGCCGGTGCGGGCCGTCGTGATGTACAGGTCCGTCAGGCCGGCGCCGCCGAAGGCGCAGGCCGTGGGGCGGGGAACCGGCAGACGCAGCACCCGGTCCAGCTCCCCGGCGGGCGTGTAGCGGCGTATCGCGCCTCCGTCCCACAGGGCCACCCACACACAGCCGTCGGCGTCGACCGTGAGGCCGTCGGGGTATCCGGCGCCCTCCTCGATCTCCACCAGGGTGCGGCGGCCGCCGACCCGGCCGTCGGCGTGGTCGAAGACGTCGACGCGGCGGGTCGGGGAGTCGACGTAGTACATGAGGCGGCCGTCGGGACTCCAGCCGGTGCCGTTGCTCACCGCCACGTCGTCGAGGACGACCTCCACCGAGCCGTCGGGCGCGACGCGGCTCAGCGTGCCGCCCCCGGGCGCCTCGTCGTACCGCATGGTGCCCGCCCACAGCGAGCCGTCCGGCGCCACGGCGGCGTCGTTGGCGCGGCGGCCGGGGACGGGGTCGTGGTGCAGCCGGCGGAAGGTGCCGTCCGGGTCCAGCAGGCCCACTCCGTCCCGGAGGCTGAGGACCATCCCGCCACCCGCGCGGGGCTTGGCGGCGCCGATGTGCTGGTGCGTGGTGCGGGTCGTCCGGCGGCCGGTGGCGGGGTCGTAGGTGTGCAGCCGGCAGCCCAGGATGTCGATCCAGATGAGCCGGCCGGCGTGCGCGTCCCACGTCGGGCCCTCCCCCAGCACCGCCTCGGCGCGCACCGCCACCTCGTGGGCCGTCATACGGCGCTCCGGTGGCCCAGCCGCTCGGACAGCTCCACCGCGCCCTTCACGGCGAGCTGTTCCAGCTCGGCGCGGCGCTCGTCGCTCCAGCGGATCATCGGCACCGAGATGGAGAGGGCGGCCACCACCTGGCCGGTGCGGTCACGGACCGGCGCGGCGACGCAGGAGACGTCCGGGTTGGACTCACGGCTCTCCACCGCGACACCCCGCTGCCGGATCCCGGCGAGGGCCGCGCGCAGGGCCGCGGGGTCGGTGATGCTGTTCGGCGTCATCGCGGTCAGCGCGGCGCCGTCGGGAAGGCGCGACGCGAGCTCCTGCTCGGGCAGGGAGGCCAGCAGCATCTTGCCGACGGAGGTGCAGTGGGCGGGCAGGCGCCGGCCGGCCGCGGAGACCATGCGCACGGCGTGCGTGGAGTCGACCTTGGCGATGTAGATGACGTCCGTGCCCTCCAGGATCGCCACGTGCACGGTCTCGTCGCAGGTCTCGGCGACGGACCGGGCGACCTGCCCGCCCTCTGCGGCGAGGTCGAGCTGCTCGGCGTAGCGGCTGCCCAGCTGGTACGGCCGTACGCCGAGCCGGTAGCGGCCCGGCTGGCCGGGGATCTGCACGATGTACGACCGGGCGGCGAGTGTGGTGACCAGCTCGTGCACGGTGGTGCGCGGCAGCTGGAGCTTGCGCACGATGTCGGGGGCGGAGAGCGTGCCGTCCCCGTCGAGGAAGAGCTCCAGGATGTCGAGAGCCCGGGTCACGGCAGGTACGAGGCGTCCCACGGCCGGCCCCCTCCCTTGCGTTCTGAGACTTGCGTCTGCGGCCTACGGCTGGGTGTGCTGCCGGGTCGAGTGCTGCGTCGACCAGGGCGCTGCGTTCGAAATTTCAACATGCGGTCGGAATGACGAACACAGGCTACTCATGGAGTGTTTGCCGGGGCAATGGCCTCACGCGGACCGGCCGGTGCGGTGCGGGCTCAGCCCGCGCGCAGGTGACCGAAGGCCGTGCGCAGCAGCTCCTCGGCGACGGCCGCGCCGCGCTCCTCCTCCGGCAGGGCCGCGTACGTGAACAGCGCCGAGCGGATCGCGCCGATCGCGGCCCGCGCGAGCACCGCGGCCCGCAAGGGGGTGGCCGACTCGGGCTCCTGCCGTGCGAGCCGTTCCCGCACGGCGTGCGTGAGCTCGGTCTCGAACTGGCTGAGCACCGGCAGGAACTGACGCAGCGGCCGGCCGGGGAAGCGCTGCGGCGGGCCGCTGAACATCAGGCCGACACCGCCGTCGGCCACGAGGTCCAGGGCCGCGCCCAGCACGGCGGAGTACGGGTCCTCCTCGGCGGGCCGGGCGATCACCCGGGCGCGCATGACCGGGGCGAGGTCGAGGGTCTCGTCGAGGACGAGGTCCTCCTTGGAGGGGAAGTAGCGGAAGAACGTCCGCTCGGTGACCCCGGCGGCCGCCGCGATGTCCCGCACCGTGGTCCGGGCGTACCCGCGCTCCTCGAACATGCGGTGCGCCGCCTCCTGGAGGGCCTTGCGCGTGGCCGCCTTGTGCGCCTCGCGCCGGCCGCCGGACGCGGCGTGGGGAGTGTCCAGGGTTGCCATGTGAGGAGTATCGCAGGCGGAAAACCGACGGTACAGAATCTGTCAGTCATGACACTTTCGCTATGCTGTCAGTCATGACACTTTTTCGGAGGGGGCGTGCGGCCCGCGCAGGGGTCTCGCGGCGGGCCCGGCTGGTGGCTCTGAGCGCGGCCGGCGCGGTGCTGGCGGCCGGAGGTGTCGCCGAGGCGGTGGCACGCGACCGGGCGGCCGACCGGCTCGCGGACCGTATGGAGCGCCGGCTGCACACGACGCTCGACGTGGGCTTCGGCCCGACGCCGGTGATGGTGCAGCTGGCCCGCGGATCCTTCTCCCGGGTCGAGGTCTCCGGCCAGGGCGCGACCTTCCGCCGGTTCACCGGGGTGGATCTGCACGCCGAGCTGGACGACGTGGTGCGCACCGGCGACGGACTGTCCGTGGCCGACACCCGGGTCAGCGCCGAACTGGCCGGCGCCGCCCTCGCGGACGCCGTCGCCTCCATGACCGGGGGCGCGCTGGGCGCCGCAGCCGTCACCCCCGACCCCGGCACCGGCGAACTCGTCGTGCACGCCGGGCCCGCCGGGCGGATCGCCGTCGGTTTCCGGCCGGAGCTGCACGAGCGGGGCATCCGCTTCGAGCGCACCGCGGTGAAGGTGGGCGAGCGCACGGTCCCGGACGCCCTCGCCGCGCAACTGCTCGGCGAGACCCCGCAAGAACTGGACCTGACCGGGTTGCCGCTCGGCCTGGAACCGGAGCGGCTCGCGGTGACGGCGAGCGGGCTGCGGCTGGAGCTGACGGGAGGGAGCACGACCGTGAAGGCCTGAGGCCGCCCGGCGCCGGGCGCACCCGGCCCCGACCCCGGCCCCGGCCGGCTCCCGGGGCACACCGGCCGGCTTTCCCTCCCCGAGGACCACCCCCACCGCACTGCCACTACTGCACGAGGAGCATCTCCGTGGCGACTTGGCTCTATCGGCTCGGCCTCGGCGCGTACCGTCGCCGGCGGCTCGTCCTGGCGGCCTGGCTGGCCGTGCTGGCCGGCGCCGTCTGCGCGCTGGTCGTCGTGGGCGGCAAGCTGGACAACGAGTTCACCATTCCCGGCTCCGAGTCCCAGCGGGCGCAGGACACGATGGCCGAGGACTTCCCGGCGGCGGCCGGGACGAGCGCGCAGATCGTGTTCACCGCCCCCGAGGGCGGTGCGGTGAGCGATCCGCGGACCGCGCAGGCGATCCAGCGCACGCTCACCGCCGCGCAGGACGCCCCACAGGTCGCGGCGGTCATCCCGCCGGACCGGGCCGGGACCGTGACACCCGACGGGCGGACCGCGCTGGCGCAGGTCAACTACGACGTGAGCCGTTCCGCCCTGGACGACGGCACGCTCGACGCGCTGGAGGAGACGACGCGGGCCGCCGAGGACGCCGGGCTGGAGGTGTCCGTGGGCGGACAGGCCTACGGCAACGGTGTGCTGACCCCGAGCGTCCTCGAACTCCTCGGCGTCGTCGTCGCGTTGGCGGTGCTCGCCGTCACCTTCGGCTCGCTGCTCGCCGCCGGGATGCCCCTGCTGACGGCGTTCGCCGGCGTCGGCACCGGACTCGCGGGACTGCTGGCGGTGTCCTCGGGGGTGACGGTGTCGTCGACCGCGCTGAGCCTCGCCCTGATGCTGGGGCTGGCCGTGGGGATCGACTACGCCCTGTTCGTGCTGTCCCGGCACCGTACCCAGCTGGCCCAGGGAATGGATCCGCGCGAGTCCGCGGGACGCGCGGTCGGTACGGCGGGCAGCGCGGTGGTCTTCGCGGGGACCACGGTCGTCATCGCCCTGCTGGGGCTGATGGTCGTCCGCATTCCGTTCCTCACCGTCATGGGCCTGAGCGCGGCGGCGACCGTGCTGATCGCGGTGCTGGTCGCGGTGACGCTGCTGCCGGCGCTGTTCGGCCTGGCGGGCGCCCGGCTGCGTCCGCGCCCGGGGTCACGGGCGGCGCGGCGGGCCACGGTGGCGGCGGAGGCGGGTACGCGCGAAGCCGGGAACAGGGGCGGGGACGGGAACGCCACCGGAGCGGGCGGGGACCGGAAGCCCGGCGAGGACGGCGCACGCGGGGACCGGAAGCCCGGCGAGGACGGCGCACGCGGGGACCGGAAGCCCGGCGAGGACCGCGCACGCGGGGACGGGAACGAGCCGGTCCCGCTCAACGGGGCGTCCCCGGGCCGGCCGCCGTCCGTCATGGGGCAGCGCTGGGCCCGTCTCGTCACCCGCCGCCCCCTCCTCGTCGTCCTCGCCGCCGTCGCCGCCCTGGTCACCCTCGCCGTCCCCGCCGCCGATCTGCGCCTCGCCCTGCCCGACAACGGCACCGCCGCGCACGGGACGTCGCAGCGCGAGACCTACGACACCGTCGCCGACACCTTCGGCCCGGGATTCAACGGCCCGCTGCTGGTGCTCGCCGAGGCGGGCGCGCAAGGGGAGGCCGGACAGCGGCAGGTGGCCGCCGTGGCCGGGCGGTTGCGGCAGTTGCCGGGGGTCGTCAAGGCCGGGCAGCCCCAGTACGCGGCCGAGACCGGGCGGGCGGTGATCCAGGTCGTGCCCGAGGGCGGCCCGCAGGACGAGTCCACGCAGGATCTGGTCGACGCCATCCGCGGCGACGCCGCCACGATCGAGCGGGAGACCGGCGCCGCCGTCTCGGTCACCGGCACCACCGCGATCGGCATCGACGTCTCCGACCGGCTGAGCGCCTCACTGCTGCCGTTCGCGGCCGTGGTGGTGGGCCTGTGCCTGGTGCTGCTGCTGCTCGTCTTCCGGTCCCTGGTCGTGCCGGTCAAGGCGACGGCCGGCTTCCTGCTGTCGGTGGCGGCGTCCTTCGGCGCGGTCGTGGCGGTGTTCCAGTGGGGCTGGCTCGCGGACGCGCTCGGCGTGGCCAGTACCGGACCGGTCGTCAGCTTCCTGCCCATCGTGCTGATGGCGGTGCTCTTCGGACTGGCGATGGACTACGAGGTCTTCCTCGTATCCAGCATGCGCGAGGAGTGGGTGCGCACCGGGCGGGCCCGGGACGCGGTGGTGGACGGCGCCGGGCATGCCTCGCGGGTGGTCACGGCCGCGGCGCTGATCATGTTCTTCGTCTTCGCCAGTTTCGTGACCACGCAGGACGCCATCGTCAAACCCATCGCCTTCTCCCTGGCGTTCGGTGTGCTGGTGGACGCCTTCGTCGTGCGGATGACGCTGGTGCCGGCGGTCCTCGCCATGGTGGGCCGCGGCGCGTGGTGGCTGCCACGGCCGCTGGACCGGCTGCTGCCCGACCTCGACATCGAGGGGGCCCGGCTGCACGGCGACCCGCCCGAAGAACCCGTACGCGCACTGACCGAAATCAAAGCGGGCACTGGCTGAAATAGCCCAGATAAAACCACGCCGGCCTGTCTCTCGCGTTCACCGAGAGGCAGGCCGGTATCTTTTGCCGTTAATTATTCACGCCGAAGAATTTAACAGCGGAACATTTGATTCCAGTGAAGCGCGTGTGCTTGACTGAGGGCATCGAATCGACATCCGGTTCGAACGGGGGAGAGCTGACCACTCTTTTCTTCTGTCTTCACACGCCCTGCCGGCGTACTTCACCGAGCGCCATTCATGCGGTCTGACCTGCGCAAAGATGCCCGGGTCGACCGCTCATCGGCACGCACGATTCCCTCTCCCGTCTTTCGCACGAGCGGCTGTTTTCCGCTGCCCGAAACTGACCGAAACAAAGGAATCACGCATGCATCTCGAAGAGAAAATCGCTCCCGTCCGGCGTGCGGCACGTACTGTCGCACGTCCTGTCATCACCGGCTCCTCACATTCCTTTCCGGGCGCCCGGAGCAGCCAGGACGAGCTGTGGCAGGACTTTTTCCTCGAGCACTACGACGGTTTTCCGCTGGCCCGCCGGATATTCGAGAATTCCGGCATCAGCTCCCGCTCGACGGCCGTGGACCCGCGCGCCGAGAAGGAGGTCTCGGGCTGGAGCACGGGACAGCGCATGGCCCGTTACATCGACGAGGCCGTCCCGCTCGGCAGGCGCACCGTCGCGGAAGCCCTGGAGTCGGCGGGCCTGGCCCCGCAGGACGTCGGCCTGCTGGCCGTGGCGTCCTGCACCGGCTACACCACACCCGGACTGGACTTACGGCTCGCCGACGAGCTCGGCATGAGCAGCAAGGTCCAGCGGCTGTTCATCGGCCACATGGGCTGCTACGCCGCCGTCCCGTCGCTGGGCGCCGTCTCCGACTTCGTGGCCTCCCGCGGCCGTCCGGCGGTGCTGCTGTGCCTCGAACTCACCTCGCTGCACGTCCAGCCGCCCTCGCGGGACATCGAACAGATCGTGGCGCACGCCCTGTTCGCCGACGCGGCCGCCGCCGTCGTCCTGGAGCCCGACGCGGACACCGGCTACGAGGTGATCGACGTCGTCGCGGTCACCGACCACTCCACCGCCGACCACATGAGCTGGCAGATCACCGACCTCGGCTTCAAGATGGGCCTGTCGCCCAAGGTCCCGGACGTGCTCGCGCAGCACGTCGGCGAGGTGGTCCGGGACCAGCTGCTCGCCCCGCACGGACTGACCCCCGAGGAGGTCACCGGCTGGGCCGTGCACCCGGGCGGCAAGCGGATCCTGGAGGTCGTCGGCGAGCGCCTCGCCCTGCCGGCCGGCGCGCTGGACGCGTCGTACGGCGTCCTCGACGAGTGCGGCAACTGCTCCTCGCCCACCGTCCTGATGGTCCTCCAGCGGCTGCCCCGCACCGAAGGCCCCGTGGTCGCCATGGCCTTCGGGCCCGGCCTGACCCTCTACGCGGCCCTGCTGCGCCGCTCCTGACGCCGTCGACGCACCTTCCCGCACCACCCGTGGACACCGCCCCAAGGACGCACGGAAGGAACAGCTGCGCATGCCCACCCCGACCTCACCGGCCCCGGGCCAGGTCTTCGTCACCGGCACCGGCCGCTGCGGCTCCACCCTGGTCTCCGAGCTGCTGCGCGAGCACCCCCAGGTCCTCAGCCTGTCGGAGCTCTTCAACCACCTCACGGACATGTACCGGATCACCGCCCGGGTCTTCCCCGAAGGCCCGCTCACGGCCGCGCAGTTCTGGGGGATCCTGTCCTCCCGCAACGCCGTGAACACGCTCCTCACCGCCCATGGGCTCGCCCCCAGGGAAGTCCTCTACCGCCCCTCCCCCGCCACCCGCTTCCAGGCGGACACCGGCGTCCCGGCAGTCCTCCTCACCACGCTGCCCCACCTCACCGACACGCCCGACGAGCTGTACGACGAACTCGAAGCGGCCGTCGCGCAATTCCCGGACGCCGGGGCCGGCGCGCACTACCACCGCCTCTTCTCCTGGCTGTGCGCCCGCTTCGGCAAGACCCTGTGGGCCGAGCGCAGCGGCGGCTCGCTGATCCTCGCCTCGCAGTTCCGCGAGCACTTCCCCGACGCCCGCCATCTGCACATCGTCCGCGACGGCCGGGACACCGCCCTGTCCATGAGCCGGCACACCGGCTTCCGGATGGCCGCCGTGGTGATGGCCCTGCACCTGACGCTGGGCCACGACCCGTACGCCGGGCAGCCGGCCCTCGACACCGAGCGGGACCTCGGCTTCGTGCCGGAGGAGCTGCTGCCGTTCCTGCCGGAACGATTCGACGCCGAGGCCGTGCGGGACTACCGGGTCCCGGTGTCGCTGTTCGGCACGTACTGGGCGGACGAGATGAAGCGCGGCATGGCGGCGTTGTCCGAGCTGCCGCCGGAGAACGTGCTGCACCTGTGGTACGAGGACCTGCTCGCCGCGCCCGAGGAGTCCCTGCACCGCATCGGCGAGTTCCTCGGTACCGGTGTCGTGGACGCGGACTGGGTGCGCAGGTGCGCGGCCAAGGTGGGCGCGCCCTCGTCGTCCTGGCGGGACCTGCCGGGCGCCGAGCGTGAGGAGCTGGAGCAGGCGTGCGCCCCCGGCTTCTCGGTGCTCGCCGCACACGGCGTCGCCCCCCTGGCCGCCACGGCGGCCCCGGCGGCGAGGAGCGGCGCATGAGGACCCCGCCGACCCAGGGGGGCACGGTCTGGCTGACCGGCCTGCCCAGCTCCGGCAAGACGACCCTGGCCCAGGCGCTGGCCAGCCGGCTCACCCGGGAGGGGAACCGCGTCGAGGTGCTCGACGGCGACGAGATCCGCACCTTCCTCAGCGCCGGTCTCGGCTTCACCCGCGAGGACCGCGACACCAACGTGCAGCGCATCGGCCTGGTCGCCGAGGTGCTGGCCCGCAACGGCATCCTGGTGCTGGTCCCGGTCATCGCGCCGTACGCCGACAGCCGCGAGGCGGTCCGCAAGCGGCACGAGGCGAGCGGAACGCCGTATCTGGAGGTGCATGTCGCCACCCCGCTCCAGGTGTGCGCCGTACGCGACGTGAAGGGCCTGTACGCGCAGGCCCGCGCCGGGCGGCTGTCCGGGCTGACCGGCATCGACGACCCGTACGAGCCGCCGCAGTCGCCGGACGCCAAGGTGGAGACGCAACTCCAGTCCGTCGCCGAGTCGGTGGACGTCGTGCACGCGCTGATGGCGGACAGGGGGCTGCTGTGAGCGCCGTCGCCGCCCGGCTCACGCACACCGACGTGCTGGAGTCCGAGGCGGTGTACATCTTCCGCGAGGTGGCCGGCGAGTTCGAGAAGCCGGTGCTGCTGTTCTCCGGCGGCAAGGACTCGGTGGTCATGCTGCATCTGGCGCTGAAGGCGTTCGCGCCGGCGCCGCCGCCGTTCGCGCTGCTGCACGTGGACACCGGGCACAACTTCCCGGAGGTGCTGGCGTACCGGGACCGGGTGGTGGCCACCCAGGGGCTCACCCTCCATGTGGCCTCCGTACAGGACTACATCGACCGGGGTGTGCTGCGGGAACGCCCCGACGGCACCCGCAACCCGCTCCAGACGCTCCCGCTGCTGGACGCGATCCGCGACGGCGGGTTCGACGCGGTGTTCGGCGGCGGGCGGCGAGACGAGGAGAAGGCCCGCGCGAAGGAGCGGGTGTTCTCGCTGCGTGACGAGTTCGGCACCTGGGACCCGCGCCGCCAGCGGCCCGAGCTGTGGCAGCTGTACAACGGCCGCCATCTGCCCGGCGAGCACGTGCGGGTGTTCCCGCTGAGCAACTGGACCGAGCTGGACGTGTGGCAGTACATCGCCCGCGAGGGCATCCAGCTGCCGTCCATCTACTTCGCGCACGAGCGCGAGGTCTTCCTGCGCTCCGGCATGTGGCTGGCCCCGGGCGACTGGGGCGGCCCCAGGGACGGCGAACCGGTGGAGAGGCGCCGGGTGCGCTACCGCACCGTCGGCGACATGTCCTGCACCGGCGCGGTGCTGTCCGAGGCGTCCGGCGTCGACGAGGTGATCGTCGAGATCACCGCCTCCCGGCTCACCGAACGCGGCGCCACCCGCGCCGACGACCGGCTGTCGGAGGCCGCGATGGAGGACCGCAAGCGCGAGGGGTACTTCTGATGACCGCCGACCTGACGGCTTTCGGCCACCCCCCGCATGTCACCGCCGCCCTGATGATGCGCGGCATCTTCCAGGAGGCCCGGTCCCGGCTGACCGCCGCGACCGGCGCACAGGAGGGACCCATGAACCCCATGCCCACCTCCCGGCCCGGCGAGGCGCCGGTGGCCGAGGCGGACCTGCTCCGCTGGGCCACCGCCGGCTCGGTGGACGACGGCAAGTCCACCCTCGTGGGACGGCTGCTGCACGACTCCAAGTCCGTCCTGGCCGACCAGCTGGAGGCCGTCGCCCGCGCGTCCTCCGGCGAGGGACCGGACCTCGCCCTGCTCACCGACGGGCTGCGCGCCGAGCGCGAGCAGGGGATCACCATCGACGTGGCCTACCGGTACTTCGCCACCCCGCGCCGGCGGTTCGTCCTCGCCGACACCCCGGGACACGTGCAGTACACCCGGAACATGGTCACCGGCGCCTCCACCGCCACCCTCACCGTGATCCTCGTCGACGCCCGCAAGGGCGTGGTCGAGCAGACCCGCCGGCACGCGGCCGTGGCGGCGCTGCTGCGGGTGCCGCACGTGGTGCTCGCCGTCAACAAGATGGACCTCGTCGGCCACGAGCAGTCCGTGTTCGCGGCGGTCGCCGGGGAGTTCACCCGGCTCGCGGCCGGGCTCGGCATCCCCGAGGTCACCGCGATCCCGATCTCCGCGCTCGCCGGGGACAACGTCGTCGAGCCGTCCCCGCGCATGGCCTGGTACGGCGGCCCGACCGTCCTGGCCCATCTGGAGAACGTGCCGGTCACCGAGGAGGCCGCGGGCGCGCCCGCCCGCTTCCCCGTCCAGTACGTCATCCGCTCCGGCGGCACCCGGCTGTACGCGGGTCAGCTCGCGGCCGGTGAGCTGCGGGCCGGCGACCGGGTCACCGTGCTGCCGTCCGGGCGGACCACCACCGTCACCGGCGTCGACGTCCTCGGTGCCCCGGCCGAGTCGCTGTGCTCCCCGCAGTCGGGCGCGCTGCGGCTGGCCGACGACCTGGACGTCTCCCGGGGCGACCTGATCGTCCCGGCGGCGGCGCCGCCCGAGGTGTCCCGGGACGTCGAGGCGGCCGTGTGCCATCTGCACGAGCGGCCGCTGCGGCCCGGGGACCACGTGCTGCTGAAGCACACCACGCGGACCGTGCGCGCGGTCGTCCGGCGGATCGCGGGCGCCGGACGGCTGGAACTCAACGAGATCGGGCAGGTGGCGCTGCGCACCGCCGAGCGGCTGGCGTTCGACCGCTACGAGGACAGCCGGCGCACCGGCTCCTTCGTGCTGATCGACCCGGCCGACGGGGCCACGCTGACCGCGGGCATGGTCGGCGCGACCGTTCCGGGGACCCCCGATGCGGCTCCCTGAGCACAGCCGTACGTCCCGCCGCTCCCGGCGTCCGCTCCGCGCGGTCCTGGCGCTGCTCCTGCTGCTCCTGAGCGCGGCGGGCTGCGGCTACGGGTCCCGGGCGCCGGGGGTGGCGGCCGCACCGGCCGCCGGCAGTGGGCCGCCGCTGTCGGCGGAGTCGGTCTCGGTCGGCTACTTCGCCAACGTCACCCACGCCACCCCGCTGGCCGCCGTCCAGCAGGGCTTCCTCACCCGGGAGCTGGGCGGAACCCGGCTGCGCACCCAGGTGTTCAACGGCGGCCCCACCGCGCTGGAGGCGCTCAACGCGGGCGCCGTGGACATGGCGTGGATGGGCCCGTCGCCCGCGATCAACGGTTTCCTGCGCTCCGGCGGCCGTGGGCTGCGGATCGTCTCCGGCGCCGCGTCGGGCGGGGTCGCTCTGGTCGTCGACGCGGACGCCGAGGTGCGCGGCAGCGACGTCCGGGGACTGCGGATCGCCACGCCCGAGGCGGGCAACACGCAGGACGTGGCCCTGCTGCACTGGATCCGCGAGCAGGGCTGGGAGGTCGACCCGCACACCGGACGCGGGGACGTGACGGTCGTACGGCAGTCCGTCAAGGAGATCCCGACCAGCTTCCGGCGCGGCGCGATCGACGGGGCGTGGGTGCCGGAGCCGGTGGCGGCGCAACTCGTCGCCGACGGCGGGCGCGTGCTCCTGGACGAGGCGGACCTGTGGGAGGGCGGCGCGTTCGTCACCGCCCTCGTGGTGGTCAGCCCTGCCTTCCTGAAGGACCATCCGGACGTCGTCGAGGCCGTGCTGCGCGGCGCGGTACGCACCAACGCGTGGCTGAAGAGCCGGCCCGCCGAGGGCCGGGCGGCCGTCAACCGGGCCATCGAGTCACTGACCGGCCGCCCGCTGCCGGAGCAGGTCCTCGACGCGGCCTGGCGGCACGTCCGTCTCACCACCGATCCGCTCGCCGCGACCCTCGCCGAGGGGGCCGCCCGGGCCGAACGGCTCGGGCTGCTCGGCGGCAGCCGTGACGCCCTGGACGGAATCTTCGATCTGCGCCCCCTCAACCGGGTCCTCGCCCGGCGCGGCGAGGCGGCCGTGGACGACGCCGGGCTCGGTGTCGTGGCCGCTCCGGCCTCCTGAAAGCGAAGGAATCGATCTCATGTCAGAAACGATGCTGCACACCGGCGCACCGGCCCGTCCCGTCCTGCCGGCCGAGGCGGGGCGCGCGGCCGTACGCCTCACCCATGTCTCCAAGTGGTTCGGCACCGCCGGGCGCCGTCAGACCGTGCTCGACGACATCGGGCTGACGGTCGGCCGCGGCGAGTTCGTCTGTGTGCTGGGCGCCTCCGGCTGCGGCAAGTCCACGCTGCTCAACCTGGTCGCGGGCCTGGACCGGCCGTCCACCGGCGCCATCGACGTGCCCGGCGGGCGGCGGCCCGCGCTGATGTTCCAGGACCACGCCCTGTTCCCGTGGCTGAGCGCCGGGCGGAACGTCGAACTCGCCCTGCGGCTGCGCGGGGTGCCGCGGCGCGACCGGCCCGGCGAGGCGCGGCGGCTGCTCGATCTGGTCCGGCTGAAGGACGCGTACGGCAAGCGGATACACGAGCTGTCCGGCGGGATGCGCCAGCGCGTCGCCCTGGCCCGCGCGCTGGCCCAGGACGCGGACGTGCTGCTGATGGACGAGCCGTTCGCCGCGCTCGACGCCATCACCCGCGACGTGCTGCACGAGGAACTCGCCCGTATCTGGGCGGAGAACGGCCTCACCGTCCTGTTCGTCACCCACAACGTCCGCGAAGCGGTACGGCTCGGGCAGCGGGTCGTGCTGCTGTCCTCCCGGCCGGGCCGGATCGCCCGCGAGTGGAGCGCCGACGGCACCCCGGAGGCCGCGCTGACGGCCCTGATCACCGACGCGTTACGGGAGGAGATCCGCCGCCATGGGCGCCGGTGAGACGGTCGCGACCCGGAAGGTGCGTGAGACGGCGGCCGTCGAGGCGGGCCTGGACGCGCTGGACAGCGCGCCCACCGGGTCCGCCAGGACGCCCGTCGGGCGGCTGCTGCGGCAACGGCTGGTGCCGCCCCTGGTGGCCGTCGTGCTGGTGCTGCTCGCCTGGCAGGCCGCGTACGAGGCCGGGCTCAAGCCGGACTATCTGCTGCCCTCCCCCGCCGACGTGGGACGGGCGCTGTCCGGTCAGTGGTACGAGGGGACGCTGTTCTCCACGGTGTGGACCAGCATGGAGCGGGGCGCGCTCGGCTTCGCGGCGGCCGTGCTGCTCGGGACCGCGCTGGGGCTGCTGCTGAGCGCGGTGCGGCCGGTCCGGGTCGCGCTCGGGCCGGTGCTGTCCGGACTGCAGTCGCTGCCGTCGGTCGCGTGGGTGCCGGCCGCGGTGGTGTGGTTCGGGCTGACCGACGCGACGATCTACGCCGTGATCCTGCTCGGTGCCGTGCCGTCCGTCGCGAACGGGCTGCTGGCCGGGGTCGACCAGGTGCCGCCGCTGTATCTGCGGGCCGGGCGGGTGCTCGGCGCCACCGGGGCCGCGCGGGTGCGGTACGTGCTGCTGCCGGCCGCGCTGCCCGGCTATCTGGCCGGCCTCAAACAGGGCTGGGCGTTCTCCTGGCGGTCCCTGATGGCCGCCGAACTCATCGCCAGTTCCCCGGAGCTGGGGCTGGGCCTGGGCCAGCTCCTGGAGAACGCCCGCTCCTACCAGGACATGGCGCTGGTGCTCGCCACCATCGGGGAGATCCTCGTCGTGGGCATCGCGGTGGACCTCCTGCTGTTCGCTCCGCTGGAGCGGCGGGTGCTGCGGTCCCGGGGTCTGGCGGGGGCCGGTTGACGGGGGCGCCGGCGGGGGCCGCGTCTGCTGTACTGGCCGGGTGAGCGGGTCGTCGTGGCTGCTGCGGCTGGCGCCCTCGGCGGCGCCGCCGGAACCGGTGTGCTCGCCCGAGACCCTGGCCGCGGCGCGGGCGCCGCTCGGGCCGGGGCCGGTCGGCTGGGCCGTCGAGGTCGCCCGGGACATGGCGGCGCACATCGTGCGGCAGGTGCCCGAGCACGGCGGGCCGGGGGCGTACCCGCCGTTCCACCGGGCCGTGGAGGCGACCGTGCTCCAGGCGCTGCGCGGGTTGCTCACCGAGCCGGAGCCGACGGGTGCGCTGGTGGTGCCCGAGGCGGTGGCGGGCAATGCCGAACTGGCCCGCCGCAACGTGCCGTTGGAGCGCGTGCTGCGCGGTGTGCGGCTCGGGCACGCGTATCTGCACGGGCGGCTGATGGAGGCACTCGACAAGGAGCCGGACGAGGTCCGGTCCCAGGAGAGCCACCGGGTCAGCGAGCTGCTGTTCGTCTACGCCGACGTGCAGGCCAGCCGGCTCGCCGAGGAGTACGTCGCCGAGCGGGACCGGTGGCGGCGCGGCCGGGAGGCGGCGCGCCGCAGGATCGTCGACGAACTGCTGGGCGGCCGGCCGGCCGGCGGGGCGGTCGCCGCCCGCACGCTCGGTTACGAACTGGCCCGCCATCACGTGGCGTTCATCGTCACCACCGCTTCGCCCGAGGCCACCTCGACGGACGAACTGAGGTCGCTGGCAGGCGAGCTGGGCCGGGCGGCCGGGGCGGAGAACCTGCTGAGTGTGGCGGCGGGCAGCGCCGAGCTGTGGGCGTGGGCCTGCTGGTCGGCCGAGCCGCCGAGGGACGCCCTGGCCGGGCTGCCCCGGCTGGTCCCCGAACGCCGCCCGCTGCGGGCCGCGCTGGGACCGGTGGGGTACGGCCCCGAAGGCTTCCGGCGCAGCCACCGCGGCGCCCGCGAGGCCCGGCGCGTGGACCGTTTCGGCCACACCGGCTGGCTGTGCGACTACGCCGATGTGAGCACGGCCGCCCTGCTGACCGCGGACGTGGAACACGCCCGGTGGTTCGCCGCACGCGTCCTCGGGGGGCTGGGCGCCGACGATCCGCGGGTGCGGGAGCTGCGGGAGACGCTCCGCGTGTATCTGGCGGAGGGGCGCAGCCCCCAGGGAGCGGCCGAGCGGTTGTTCGTGGCGCGGAACACGGTGACGTATCGGGTGCGGCGGGCGGTGGAGCTGTTGGGGCGGCCTTTGGAGCAGGATGCGTTGGAGCTGCGGATGGCGTTGGAGATCGTGCGGTTGCTGGGGTCGGGGTAGTGCCGGGATGTGTCGTCGTTCGGCTGCGGCGCCGTGGTGGTTGATCGCGCCGTACCCCGTGGCCCCTTCAGGGCGTTGCATGAGGCCGGTGTCCCAAAAGGGCGAGGGAGTTTGGGGTGCCGGACCAAAGCCCGCAGGGGCTTGTGGTCGTTGACTGCTTGACGAGGGTGAACCTTCCGGGGCCCGGCAGGGCAACGGGAGGACAACAGCACCCGACTTCGCTCCCCCTTCAGCCTCCCCGGGATCCGCCATGCCCAAGTTCCCCGCGCCCACTCGCCGCACCCTCCTCCGTACCGCCGCTGCCGCCTCCGGAGTCGGCGCGGTCGCCGCGCTTCCCCTGCGCCCCACCCCGGCGGTCGCCGAACCGCACAAGGGCACCCAGCTGGTGCTGCTGGGCACCAGCGGCGGCCCCGTCCCCATGCACGGGCGGTCCGGCATCTGCTCCGCGCTGGTCGTCGACGGGCGGGTCTACCTCGTGGACTGCGGGCCGGGCACGTTCGCCCGGTACGCGCAGGCCTGGCTGACGCCGGAGCAGCTGACCGCGGTGTTCGTCACGCATCTGCACTCGGACCATCTGTCGGACCTGTACCCGCTGCTGTGGCTGCGCTTCGGCGGCTTCCAGCCGCTCGGCGGGCCCGTGCACATCTACGGGCCCGGTTCCGCCGGGACCCTGCCCGCCGTCCACCCCGCCGGACGCAGCGTGCGCACCGTGTGCCCGTCGGCGCCCGCACCGGGCACGAAGGACCTGATCGCCGGGCACATCGACGCCACCGCCTACGACATCAACGTCCGGACGCGCAGTGAGGGCTGGCCCGACATCCGGGAGCTGGTGGTGGCGCACGACATCCGGTTCCGCCCGCCGAGGGGCGCCGGGCCGCGCAAGCTGATGGCGCCGCCGATGGAGCCGTTCGAGGTGATGCGCGACGAGCGGGTACGGGTCACGGCGGTACTGGTGGAACATCCGCCGGTCTACCCGTCCTTCGCCTTCCGCTTCGACACCGCGGACGGATCGGTCGTGTTCAGCGGAGACACCGCCCCGTGCGGCAACGTGGCGCGGCTGGCGCGCGGCGCGGACGTCCTGGTGCACGAGGTGATGGACCTGGACACGCTCGCCCTCGGCGGGCTGAAACCGGCGCAGCAGCGGCACATGGAGATCAGCCACACCGACGCCGGCCTGGTCGGCCCGCTGGCGGCACGCGCCGGTGTGCCGACGCTCGTCCTCAGCCATCTGGTGCCCGGCGCCACCAACATCGTCCCGGACACCACCTGGCACGCCAAGGCGAGCCGGGGCTACTCCGGGCGCGTGGTCGTCGGGCGCGACCTCACCTGCCTTCCCGTCGGCGGCGCCGCCCGGCGGGACTGAGCACGGTCCCGGCCGATCTCGCCCCGCAACCGCCGGGCGCGCAGCACCAGTTCCAGTTCGAAGCGCCGGTCCGGGTCGTCGATCTCGTCGCCCCACAGCTCCCGTATCTGCCGCAACCGGTACCGGACGGTCTGAGGATGCACACCGAGCCGCTCCGCGACCTCCGGCGCCCCGCCGCGCGTCTCCAGCCAGGCCAGCAGCGTCTCCGCGAGCCGACGCGCGTGCGCGGGGCCGCAGTGCGCGAGCGGGGCGAGGCAGCGCGACGCCAGGTCGTCGAGGAGTTCCTCGGGCTGGAGCAGCACCAGCGCCTCGGTGTGCTCGGTGCAGAACAGCACCTCCCCGGCGGGCAGCAGCCGTCGCTCCATCAGGCGTACGGCGGCCTCTGCCCAGCGCAGCGACTTCGCGGCGTCCGCCAGCGGCACCGGCGGCCCGATGGCGCCCGCCCAGCCGCCGAGCGCGCGTTGCAGCAGCTCGGGCCGTCCGGCGGCATCCGGTTCGGGCACCACCATGCGGGGCTGCTCGTACTCCAGGTCGAGCAGCACGCCCTGCCCGACGGCGGGGGCGAGCGCCTCCCGCGCCGGGCGCAGCAGCACCCCGACCGCGACCTTGTCGGGCAGCTGCCAGCCGATCCGGGCGGCGCGTTCGGCGAGGGCGTCGGCGGGGTCGCCGCGGTGGCGTTCGGCGAGCAGCAGCTCCATCAGCCGGCGCTGCAGGCGCAGCCGTTCCCCCGCCTGGCGGGCGGCGGCCTCGGCGTAGCCGCGCACGGACTGGTCGACCAGACCGTCGAGGTACTCGTAGCCCGCGTCGACCAGCTCGTACATCGCGGGTGGCGGGATCTCCACGCGCTGGCCGATGTCGGCGAAGCGGCGCCAGGCCAGACGTACCCCCATCCGGTAGATCGCCTGGAGCGAGTCCAGGGTGCGGCCGTTGAGGCCCTCGCCACGGCCGAACTCCTGGAAGACGCCGGGCGGCACGGTGGGACGGCCCGTCGAGTAGTCGGCGTGCTCCAGGTGCTGCACGAACACCTCGATGGCGCGCCGGATGCCGACCAGCGCCATCGGCTCGCCGTTCTCGTCCAGCACGAGCGGCAGGTGCGGGTACTCGCGGCGGATCTCGCGCAGGATCTCCTCGGCCAGCGCGGGCGCCTCGGCCATGGCGATCCCCGCGAATCTGCGCACCTGGAGCCGAGGCACCTCGTGCCACGCGGAACGGGAGACCCCGGCCGTGCCGGTGGCGGCGGGCGGGGTGACGGTTGCCGGGCGGGCGGTCACCGGTCAGCTCCCCTGGCCCGCTTGTTCGTAGGTGATCAGGGGGCTGTTGGGCTGCTCGGGGGTGGCTTCGAGCAGCGCGACGACGCCGAGCGCGGCGCCCACCGCGAGGGCGGCCGCGACCACGACGGTCACGGTGGCGGCGATCAGTCTGGACATGCGAGGTCAGCCTCTCTGGTCCGGAGGTCGTCCCGCCCCGGTGCCCACCCCTGCCCGTCGGCCCAGTGTCGGCACGGGCCGGGTAGCCGTCAAGGCCCGGAATCGGACCGGGGCTCACATTGTGACGTGCCGTCAGGTACAACAAGCAACGAAATTGTCATGTGCGTGAGTAGCCGTGACGAACGCCTCGGCGAAAACTGTCCAACCCCACCCCGCGCACATCCCGTCCACAGGTCCCAGCCAGGCAAGGCAAAGAAACCGTCCTTCCCCACAGCAGAACCCTCCCCACAGCAGTACCTCCCTTCCCCACAGGCAACCTCCCCTCCCCCACATCGAGTTCCGCACCCCGAGACGAGTTGGAGCACCCATGCCCCAGCACGTACCGCCGCCGCTGCGCACCGCGCTCCCCCGGCCGCAGCAGCGGCACCCGGCGCTCCCCCCACCCCCGCGCCGCATCGTCTTCCTCGCGCACCGGGACCTCGGCAACCCGGCGGCGGGCGGCTCCGAGCTGCTCGTCGACCGGCTGGCCGAGGGCCTCACCCGCCTCGGCCACCAGGTCACGCTGCTGTGCGGCGGCCCGGCGGCGTTCCGCGACTACCGGGTCGTCTCCGCGGGCGGCACCTACGGCCACTACCTGCGCGCCCGCTCGGCCTTCGCCCGCCAGGTCGGCGACTGCGACCTGCTGGTCGAGGTCTGCAACGGCATGCCCTACCTCGCCCCCCTGTGGCACCGCGGCCCCACCCTCTGCCTGGTCAACCACGTCCACTCCGACCTGTGGCGGATGCGCTTCGGCGGCCCGCTCGCGCCCGCCGCCCGGATCGGCCGGCGCCTGGAGCACTGGGCGCTGACCGGTGCGCAGTCCCACGGTCTGCTGGTCGCGGTCTCCCCCTCCACCGCCCACGCGCTGCGCGCGCTCGGCGTGGCACGCGAACGCATCCGGGTGGTCCCCAACGGCGTGGAGGAGCCCGGCCCGCTCGCCGAACGCTCCCCCGAGCCGCTGTTCGTGGCGGTCGGCCGGCTCGTCGAGTACAAGCGCGTCGATCTGCTGCTGCGGCTGTGGGAGCGGGTCCGCCCGGTCACCGGCGGCCGTCTGGTGATCGTGGGCGACGGCCCCGAACGGGAACGGCTCGCCGCACTGGCCGGTCCTGGGGTCGAGTTCACCGGGCATGTCTCCGAGGCCGAGAAGCACCGCCTGCTGTGTGCGGCCTGGCTGCTGCTGCATCCGTCGGCGGTGGAGGGCTGGGGCCTGGTGGTGACCGAGGCCGCCGCGCGCGGGACCCCGGCGATCGGCTTCGACGTGCCCGGCCTGCGGGACTCCGTCGTCGACGGCGAGACCGGCGTCCTGGCAGCCGGCGAGTCCTCCTTCGCGGCGGCCTGGTGCACGCTGGCCCTGTCGGCACACCGCCGGGAGCTCATGGGCAAGGCGGCCCTCGAACACGCCGCCCGGTACCGGTGGGACCGTACGGTGCTGCAGTTCCGGGCGGTTGCCGCGGAAGCGGTGCGGGGCTGGACGCCATGACGCCCCCGCGCCGTACGCCCGCGGCCGACCGGCGACTGCGGGTCGGCCGTGGTCGATCGCGCAGTTCCCCGCCCCCCTCCACGGCGTCACCTCACCGGGGGTTCAAGGATCCGTCGTTCCGGCGCTCCCTCGCCCTCTTCCGGGCCTTCCTGCGCGAGCAGGACGACCCCGGCGCCTGCTACTCGCTGCTCGCCCGGGACGCCGCCGACCAGGTGGAGGCGTACGACGGTCCCGTCGCCGGGCGGGTCGTCGTCGACGTCGGCGGGGGCGGCGGGCACTTCACGGAGGAGTTCCGGCGGCGCGGCGCGCACGCCTACCTCTTCGAGCCCGACGTGACCGAACTGGGCGAGAAGCCGCCCGACGGCACGGTGGTCGCCGACGGCTACCTGCTGCCGCTGCCCGACGGGGTCGCCGACGTGACGTTCTCCTCCAACGTCCTGGAGCACGTGGCCGACCCGCAGACCTTCCTCAGTGAACTGGCACGCGTCACACGGCCGGGCGGTCTGATCTACGTCTCCTTCACCAACTGGCTCTCCCCGTGGGGCGGCCACGAGTGGGCCCCCTGGCACTACTTCGGCGCCGACCGGGCCCGCGCCCGCTACCGCCGCAGGACCGGAAGGCCCGCCAAGCACACCCTCGGCGAGAACCTCTTCGCCGTGCACATCGGCCCCACCCTGCGGCAGGTCCGCGCCCGCGACGACGTCACGCTCGTCACGGCGCGCTCCCGCTACTGGCCGTTCCTCACGGAGGCCGTCGTCAAGGCGCCCGGTATCCGCGAGGTGGCCACCTGGAATCTCCTCCTCATCCTCCGGCGGTGTCCCCCATGACGACCACGGTCCAGGCCCCACCTCCCGCAGCCGTCCCCACCACCGCGACCGCCGCGGGCCCCCCGGAGGGCCCGCGGTCGCGGCGCTGGCTGCTGGGGTTCTGGGCCGTGGTCCTCGTGCTGTTCCTGGTGGTGCGGCCGGGCCGGCAGACCTTCGACACCAAGCTCGGGGTGACCGTCGACCCGGGCCGGTTCCTCGCCGACCTCGGCCAGTTGTGGCACGACCGGGGCGGCTTCGGCGGCATCCAGGACCAGTACGCCGGCTATCTGTGGCCGATGCTCCCCTTCCACTGGCTGTGCCGCGCGGTCGACCTGCCGGTGTGGCTCGCGGAGCGCCTGTGGATGTCGCTGGTCGTGTCGGTCGCCTTCTGGGGGGCGCTGCGGCTGGCCGAGCGGCTGCGCGTCGGCAGCGGGGCCACCCGGCTGCTCGCCGCGCTGGCGTACGCGCTGTGGCCGCTGTTCACGACCGTCGTCGGCTCGACGTCCGCCGCCGCGCTGCCCGGGGCCTTCCTGCCGTGGGTGCTGCTGCCGCTGACCGGTGAGCGTTACTCGGCCCGGGTGGCCGCGCTGCGTTCGGCGCTGGTCATCCCCTTCATGGGCGGCGTGAACGCGGCCTCGACGCTGGCGTCGCTGCTTCCGGTGGGCCTGTATCTGCTGTCCCGTCCGCCCGGCCCACGGCAGCGCAAGCTGATCGCCTGGTGGGTGCCGGGCGTGGTCGTGGCGACGGCCTGGTGGTGGATACCGCTGCTGCTGCTCGGCGCCTACGGCGAGAACTTCCTTCCCTACATCGAGACGTCCCGGACCACGACCGACACCATGGCGGCCACCGAGGCGCTGCGCGGCGCCGGGAACTGGGTGGCGTATCTGCATTTCGGCGAGGCGTGGCTGCCGGCCGGCTGGACGGTGGTGTCCTCGGCGCTCGTGGTGGTCTGCTCGGCGCTCGCCGCCGGACTGGGGCTGGCCGGGCTGGCGCGGCGGGACATGCCGGAGCGGCGCTGGCTGGTGCTGACCGTGCTCGTGACCGGGCTGGTCCTGCTCGCCGGATACGGCGGCGCGTTCGGGGCGCCCTTCCACGGGACCGTGCAGGACTGGCTGAACGGCTGGCTGGCGCCGTTCCGGAACATCTACAAGTTCCAGACGGGCCTGGCCCTCGCCCTGGTCCTCGGCCTCGCCCACCTGGTGGCGGTGGCCGCCGAGCCGCGTGGCGCCCGGCCGGTGCGCGGCCGCCGGTTCGCCCCGCTGGTCGCGGCGGTGCTGGTGCTGCCGGGGCTGGTGTGGCCGTACGTCAACGGGTCGATCCTCAATGCCGGTTCCTTCCAGGAGCTCCCGAAGTACTGGCGGGCCACCGCCGACTGGCTGGAGAAGTACTCCCCCGACTCCCGGGCCCTGGTCGTCCCGGCCACCGCGCACGGCATCCACACCTGGGGCTCCACCATCGACCAGCCCCTCGACGTGCTCGCCGGGTCCCGCTGGGCCCAGCGGGACTACGTCCCCTTCGGCACGCCCGGCAACCGCCGCGCGATGGACGCCGTGGAGCAGGCCCTGCTGACCGGTGCCGAAGTCCCGGGCCTGGCCGACTTCCTGAGCCGCGCGGGCATCCACTACGTCGTGGTCCGCAACGACCTCGACCCCGATCAGCTCGGTGCCGTCCCCACCACGACGGTCAAGCGCACGCTGGAGCAGTCCGGCTACCGGCGGGTGACCGGGCTCGGTCCGGTCATGACCGGCGGCCGGATCGCCGACGACACCCCGCTCCAGGTCGAGGGGCTCTATCCGCGCCAGCGGGCGGTGGAGATCTACCGGCCGGGCGGCGAGGGCGTACCCCGGCCCGGGCAGGCCGCCCTGCACGCGATCGCCGACACGGCCGTCGTCTCCGGCGGCCCCGAGTCGCTGCTGCCGCTCGCCGCCGCGCTGCGCGGCCGGGCGACCGTGCTGTCCGGCGACAACCACCCGGGACTCGGCTCGCCGCAGCTGCAGGTGACCGGCGACGGGCTGCGCCGCGCCGACACGCGGTTCGGGCTGGTCAACGCCAACACGTCGTACACGTACACCCGGGACGAGCGGAACGCGCCGGGCGCCCACCAGGACGCCGGTGAGCCGCCGCACCAGATCCTGCCGGTGTCCGGGACCCGCCACCAGACGGTCGCCGAGCTGCGCGGGGCGCGGTCGGTGACGGCGTCCTCGTACGGCAACTGGCTGTTCCACCTACCGCAGTTCGACCCCGTCGGCGCCTTCGACGGCGACCCGGCCACGGCGTGGGCGGAGGGCTCGGTCACCTCGCCGAACGGACAGTGGCTGCGCATCGAGTTCGCCGGCACGGGCGAGTACGACATGCCGTCGTCCTTCGAGGTGACGCCGCTGCCGCAGGAAAGCGTGCGGGCAGCCGCCACGCGCGTGCGGGTGGAGACGGAGCGCGGGTCGGTGACCAGCTTCCTCCAGCCGAACGGCATGACGCAGAGCGTGCGGGCTCCGGCGGGCGCGACCGGCTGGATGAAGCTGACGATCGTCGACTCGGTGGCCCGCCGGGCCGGGCTGACCGGGGCGGGCTTCGCCGAGATACAGCTGCCGGACGTGCAGGTGACGCGCATGCTGCGGCTGCCCTCGGACGTCTCCGCGGCGCCCTCGGAGGTCATCTCCCTGCACCGCCCGGCCGACCCCACCGGCCTCTCCCGGACCGGGACCGAGGCGGGCCTGCACCGCAGCTTCCGCACGGCCGGTTCGGGGACGTACGAGGTGACGGCGAGCGCGGTGCCGGTGCCGGGCGAGGAACTGGACCGGCTGCTCTACGAGATCGCGCCCGGCCGGCAGCAGCGGATCACCGCCACCGCCGACTCCACCGCCCGGCTGGGCGCGGGCCTCGCCGCGCGCAACCTCACCGACGGCGATCTGACGACCGCGTGGATCGCGGGTGACCGGCCCACGGTCCAGCTGCGCTGGGAGGGCAAGCAGCCGGTCAGCGAGCTGGTACTGGCGGCGGCCGGCGGGCTGTCCAGCCGCCCCACGCAGGTGCGCATCAGCTCCCCCGACGGCGCGGCGAGCGCCGGTGTGGACGAGAACGGCTGGGTGCGCTTCCCGGCGATCACGACCGACCGCCTGGAGATCACGGTCACCGGGACGGCTCCGCTCACCCTCCACAACCCGGTCGTCGACGAGGCCCTGCAACTGCCGGTGGGCCTGACCGAGGCCTACCTCCCGGCCCTCGACAGCTACCGGACCCCGCAGCCCCGCCCCGACCGGGAGTTCTCCCTGCCGTGCGGCGAGGGACCGCTGCTGGCGGTCGACGGCGAGCTGTACCGGACCGGCGTCACGGGCACGGTGAGGGACCTGACGGAGCGCCGGCCGGTGCAGGTGACCCTGTGCCCGGAGCGCGGTCTGCACCTGTCCGAGGGCACGCACCGCGTCGAGGCGGGCGACGCCGGACCGCTGGTCCTGACGGACGTGACGCTGACCCGGGGCACGCTGACAGAACCGGTGTCGACCGGCCGTGACCTGCGGATACGGGACTGGCTCGGCGACCGCCGGGAGGTGACGGCCGGCGCGGGCGCGGCCTCGTACCTGACGACGTACGAGAACTACAACGACGGCTGGCGGGCCACGCTGAACGGCGAGGAGCTCACCCCGGTCCGGCTGGACGGCTGGCAGCAGGGCTGGCGCGTCCCGGCCGGCGCGGGCGGCACGATCAGGCTGTCGTACGAGCCGGCGACGACGTACGAGGCGGGGCTGATCGGCGGTGGAGTGGGGCTGGCCGCGCTCGTCGGCCTGGTCGTCTGGCGCCGGCGCGCACCCAACCCCGACGCCCCCCAGCCGGTGCCCCCGCCGCCGGGGCTGTCGCTGGGCACGGTGGCGCTGACGCTGGTGGGCGTGGTGATCGCCGGATGGTTCGCGCTGCTGGTGCCGGCGCTGGCGGTGCTGGCGCACCGGCGGCACGCGCTGCTGGTGCCGATCGCGTTCGGGGCGCTCGCGGCGGCGGGCGTGGTCGCGGCGATCGGGGCGGGCGAACCCGCCGGGGAAGGGGTGGGCGCCTTCTCGCCGGTGGCCCAGCTGCCGGCGCTGATCGGCCTGTTCGCCGCCCTGGTGGGCGTGCGGGAGCGCGCCGGCGATCCGGGTACGACGGCGGTGCTGCCGGTGGTGCCCCCGCCGGCGGGTACGACGCCGGCGCCCCCGGGGGCGGACCCCACGAAGCCGTTGCCCCGGCGCACGAGGCCGGCGCAGGAGCCGTTCCCGCGCGCCGAGGCCGGACCGCCCGTCTCGGCACGCGGTCCGGGCAGTCCGGAGCCCAAGGGGGGAGACGACGGCCGATGACCGCACTGGAGAACGTGCCGCCCCGCACGCCGCAACGGCTGCCGTTCCCGGTGGTGGACGAGGTGGCACGCCACTGCCGGCAGGACGAGGAACCGGAGACGGTCCACATCGAGGTCCGCCTCCCCGGCCGGCTGGACCCGGCGCGGCTGCGCCGGGCCTTCGGCGAGGCCCTGCGCCGCCACCCGCGTGTCCTGATGCGCGAGGCCCCGGGCCCGTGGTGGCGCCGGCGCTACGAATGGGAGCTGACCGAGGCCCCGGACGTGGAGGTGGTGAGCTTTCCGCGACCGGGGAGGGACGCGCTGCGGGACGCGCGGACGCGGGCCCTGTCCCACGCGCCCGCGCTCTCGCTGTCCCCGCCGATCCGCCTGGAGGTCGTGGCGGGCCCCCAGGACGAGGGCACGGCCCTGGTCCTCACCGTCAACCACGTCGCCCTCGACGGCCCGGCCTGCCTGCGCGTCCTGGCCACGGCCGCCGAGCTGTACGGCGGCAAGGACAACTCCCCCGCCGCCCCACCCGTCCGTACGGCCACCGTTGAACCGGCCGCCGGTGCCGCCCCCTCCCACTGGACCCCACCGGCACGCGTGGCCCCCGGCACCCCCGGGCCCACCCCCGGGAACGACGTCCTGGTCACCGAACTCCCCCTCCCGCACCGCCCCAAGGGCGCCCCCTACACGGTCAACGACCAGCTCATGGTCGCCACCGCCCTGACCCTCGCCGCCTGGAACCGCGAACACGGCGCCCGCCCCCGCCCGCTGCGCATCACCATGCCGGTCGACGACCGCCCCCGTGATGCGACGATGCCGATCGGCAACGGCACCCGTCTGGTCGAAGTCCCCTTCGCACCGGACGAGTTGAGCGAGGCCCTGACCGGCATGCCCGGCCTGCTGCACCGCACCGCCACCCGCACCCGCGCCCTGAAGTCCCTGCCGCGCCCCCAACTCGGCCACGGGGCCGCCCTCCTGACCGCCCCCGTCCTGCCGGTCCCCTGGCGCGGGGCGCTCGCCCGGGCCCTGCGCCGGGCCGCCGCCCCCTGGACGTCCACCACGCTGCTGAGCAACATCGGCCGCATCCCGTACTCCCTGGACTTCGGCGAGGAGGCCGGTCGCGCGCACGCGGTCTGGTTCTCGGCACCGGCCCGGATGCCCCGCGGCCTGACCTTCACCACCGCCTCCACAGCGGGCCGCCTGCACCTGGCCCTGCGCTGGTCGCGCACCCTTCTCGGCCCCGGCGACGGCGCCCGTCTGCGGGAGCTGTTCGCGCACCACCTGCACGCGACGGAGGTCACCCGATGACCACCACCGCACCCCCCGAGGGCCTGCGCGACTTCTACGAGAACCCGGCCGTCCCGGTCGCCTCCGGCACCCCCCGCAGCCTCCGCCAGGCCCGCATGCTCGCCACCGCCCTCGGCGAGGGCACCGCGCCGAGCCTCATCCTCGACGTCGGCTGCGGCGACGGCACCGCCGCGGCGACCGCCGCCCCTCTGCTGCCCGGCCACCGCATCATCGGCGTCGACTGGTCCCAGGACGCCCTGGACCGGGCCCGCCCCCGCCTGGCGTACGCCGTCCGCGGTGAACTCACCGACGGCGGGCTGCCGTTCCGCACCGCCGCCGTGGACGCCGTCCTGTTCAGCGAGGTGATCGAGCACCTGGTCGACCCGGACGCCGCCCTCGACGAGCTGCGCCGCGTGCTGCGCCCCGGCGGCCATCTGATGCTCTCCACCCCCAACCTCGCGGCCTGGTACAACCGCGCCTTGCTGCTGGCAGGCGTCCAGCCCGTCTTCTCCGAGGTGAGCCTGCGCGCGATCCACGGCCGCCCGGGCCGGGAGGTCGTGGGACATCTGCGGCTGTACACCGCCCGCGCGCTGCGGGAGTTCGTCGCGGCGGCCGGCTTCGAGGTCGTACGGCTCGAAGGGGCGCCCTTCCACGGCGTACCGCGTCCGCTGCGGGCGCTGGACCGGCTCGCCTGCGCCCGGCCGGCCCTGGCCTCCATCCTGCTCCTGCACGCCCGCAGGGCGTAGCCCGTGTGGTGGGGAGTGGCCGCGGCCCTGCTGGCGAACGTCCTGTACAGCAGCGGGTTCGTCCTGGAGAAGCGGGCGCTGGCCGCACTGCCCGAGGTCACCGTCCGCCGGCCGGGCCGGCTGCTGCGCCTGGTGCTCGGCAGCCCGCTGTGGATCGGCGGCTCGCTCGCCCTCGGGGCCGGCTTCGCCACCCAGCTCGTCGTCTACCGCACCCTGCCGATCGCCGCCGCGCAGGCCATCTTCGTCTCCGGCCTGGTGCTGCTCGTGCTGCTCTCCGCCCGGCTGCTGGGCGAGGAGACCACGGGGCGGGAGCGGTACGCGCTCGCCGCGATCCTCGCCGCGCTGCTGATGATCGTGCTCTCGCTGGACGAGTCCGCGGACACCGTCGGCCACGCCGCCCCCTACCCGCTGGTCCTGCTGCTGTGCGTACCGTCGCTCGCGGGCGGGGTCTGGCTGTACCGCGCCGCCGAGCGCCGCGCCCTGCGCCGGCACCGGCTGCCGACGACGGGCGTCGAGTACGGGGTGGCGGTGGGCCTGCTCTACGGTGTCAGCTCGCTGGCCGTCAAGGGTGTCTCCGGCTACTGGACGGGCGGCGACATCGGCGGCGCGCTGCTCGGCGTACTGCGCTCCCCGTACCCGTATCTGCTGCTGTTCACCGGCGCGTTCGGCCTGGTCATGTCGCAGGCGGCGCTGCAGCGCTGCCGGGCCTCGCTGATCGTGCCGGTGTGCACGACGGTGACCTGCCTGTACACGGCGGTGCTCGGCACGCTGTCGTTCGGCGAGGCTCTGCCGGACGACCCGCCGCGGCTCGCGCTGCGGCTGGCGGGCACGGCGCTGGCGGTCACCGTGCTGCTGACCATGCCGAAGCACGACAAGGCGCCCCCGCCCCCCACGCCCGCCAAGGAGCTGACCCCGCCATGAGTTCCACCCCCGGCCTGGACGACCAGTTGCTGAAGATCCTCGCGTGCCCGCTCGACAAGGGCCCGCTGCGTCTGCTGCCGCCGGACGGGTCCGTGACGTCCGCGCGAGCCCTGTACAACCCGCGCCTGCGCCTGCGCTACCCGATCGTCGACGGCATCCCGCAACTGCTGCCGTCATCCGGCGAACAGCTCTCCGAGCACGAGCACGAGCAGCTCCTCAAACGCATGGCCCCCTGACCGAAGGTCTCGGCACCCCCAGGCCCCAAGGAACCGGAAACGGATGGCCCCATGACCACGCTCGCCGCCCGCCTCGCCCCCTTCCTGCCGGCCCGCCTCGTGGCGGCGACCGCCCGCGCGGTCTACCCCCGGTTCGAGCCGGAGCTGGGCAGGATCACCGAGCTGTGCCCGCCCGGCTGCGGCACGGCGGTGGACATCGGCGGCTGGTACGGGCCCTGGACCCGCCGCCTGTCCGCCCTCGCCCGCCGGGTGGTGACCGTCGAGCCGGTCCCGCACCTGGCCCGCCTGCTCTCCGCGACCGCCCCGCCCAACGTCCGGGTGATCCAGGCCGCCGCCTCGGACCGCCCCGGCACGGCCCGCCTGTGGCTGCCGGCCGACGACTCCGGGAACCGGGGCGTGTCGTCCCTCGTCCGGCGGGACATCCACGCCCACGCCGTGGACGTCCGCTGTGTCGCGCTGGACGACCTGAAGCTGCGGGACGTCGGGTTCGTCAAGATCGACGTGGACGGCAGCGAACTGGCGGTCCTGCGGGGCGGCACGGCACTCCTGACCCGCGAGCGCCCGGCCCTGTTCGTCGAACTGGAGTCCCGTATCCAGCCGATCTCGCCCGTCCTGACGTATTTGGGACTGCTCGGATATGACGGCTGGGTGCTCCCCGGCGACCACTGGATCCCCCTCGCCCACTTCCCCCTGGAGGCCCATCAGGCAGCCACTTCGCACGTCGCCTCGCACGGACTCGTGCGCCGCGTGCTCCCACTACACCGCCGGATCCGATACGTCAACTCCGTGCTGTTTCTTCCCGACGGACGGCGCCCGGGAAGGCGCCGAATGGGCGACGATGGTCCGCATGCCGTCCTCCGCAGACAACCCCACTAGCCCCTTCACCCCCGTCGAATTCCAGGTGGTCCTGCTGCGCCGCATGGCCGACCACAACGCCGACCTGGTCGAGGACGCCCGACGTGAACTGGGCGTCTCCGTCACACGCATGCAGGACGCGAACCGGCGCTGGCAGATGCTGCTCCGCTCGCCGCGCGTACGCGCCGCCCAGAGCCGGCACCGGGCGATCCTCGGCGCACCCGAGTGGACGACCTCCCGCCGCATCGGTGACCTGGACTGCGAGGCCTGGCAGTGGCCGGTCGTCCTCTGGCCCGACCTGCGCTTCGAGGTGCTGCTCGCCCCGGGCGGCGCGGTCTGGAACGAATGGCTGGTCCGCGCCCCGGACGCCGAACCCGCCGACCTGCACACGGTCGAGGACCTCTATCCCTGGTCCTGCACGGTCGACGACGCGGCTCGCGCCTTCGCCCCCGCCCGCCCCCTGGAGGGCACGGCCCCCAGCCGCTGGGGCCTCGCCTTCTCCGCCCCGGACACCGAGGGCCGGCGCCACGAGGTGACGGTGGAGTTCACGTGGGGGCTGCTCCAGCGCACGATGATCGGCGGCCGTCGGGTGCTGTGACCCCGGCCGGGGCGTGCCGGCCGGGCCACCGGCGCGCCCCGGGCCGCCGCGTCACCGTCCGGCCGCCGCCAGCACCGCCTGCACGACCCGCGGTACGGAGGCGGCGTGCAGCGACAGGAACAGGTTCGGCTCGACCAGCTCGAGCTCCATCACCCGCGGCCCGCCCTGACCGTCGACCAGGTCGACGCGCGCGTACAGCAGCTCGGGCGCGCCGGGAACCGCACCCAGCGCCCGTTCGGCGACGGCCAGTTCCTGCCGCGTCGGCACCCATACCTCCAGCCCCGGATGGGCGGTCTTCCGCTCGTCGTACGCCGTCCCGCGCGCCAGCACGGCCCCCTTCCGGCTGGCGTGCAGCAGGCGTCCCCCGAAGTACTGCAGCGCCCGTTCCCCGCTGACGTCGATGCCCTCGACATACGGCTGCACCATCGCGGTGAGGCCCTCGGCGTGCATGCGCCGGACGTGCCGTACGGCGACGTCGTGCCGGCCGGGCGTGTACCGGGCGGCGAACCGCGCCCCCGCCCCCGAGGCCGGCTTGACGACGAACTCACCGTCGGACGGCAGCTCGACGGCCTCCCCCGGCGCGACGTACCGGGTCGGCACCACCGGCACCCCGGCCGTCGCCAGCTCCGCCAGATACCGCTTGTCGGCGTTCCACCGGACCACCTCCGCCGGATTGGCCAGCCGCGTGACCTTCCCGCAGGCCGTCACCCACTCCAGGAACTCGGCGGCCCGCCAGCTGTAGTCCCAGGTCGACCGGATCACCACGAGATCGAACCCACCCCAGTCGACCCCGTCCCGGTCCCACTCCACGGCCTGTGCGTCGGCCCCCGCCTGCGTCAACGCCGCCACCAGCACGGGCAGATCCCGGTCGGCGCTCACCTCGGGACCGGGACGGCAGGTGACGAGGGCTATCCGGGGCACGACACTCTCCCTCCTCGTACGGCTTGGCCGCACGCGCTTTCCTCCGGGCGATCGCCCCGCAGGCTAACAACCGCCCCGCAACCACAGAAGGCCGCTTGACCTTCACCTTCGGTGAAGCCCCAGCATCGGTGCACGGAACCGGAGGAGTACCGAGGTGGATCACCTGCTGACGATCGGCGCCTTCGCCAAGGCGTCCCGGCTCACGCCCAAGGCCCTGCGCCTGTACGACGAGCTGGATCTGCTGCGCCCGGCCCGGGTCGACCCCGGCACCGGCTACCGCTACTACGCGGCAGGCCAGTTGGAACGGGCCCGCACGGTGGCCTGGCTGCGCCGTCTCGGCATGCCCCTCGCGCACATCCGCGAGGTGTGCGCCCTGCCGCCGCCGGACGCCGCCCGCGAGATCCGCGCCTACTGGGCGCGGGTGGAGGCGGAGACGGCCGAGCGCCGGGAGCTCGCCGGTTTCCTCATCGCCCAGTTGACCGCACCGCCAGGAGAGGACCTCACCATGACCACCCTGCGACTCCGCTACGCCGCGCACTCCGACCGCGGCCTGGTCCGCCCCGCCAACCAGGACACGGCGTACGCGGGCAGCCGCCTGCTCGCCGTGGCCGACGGCTACGGCCCGGCGGGCGGCCCGGCGAGCACGGCCGTCGTGGAGAGTCTGAAGACCCTGGAGCGGGCGGACGGGATCCTGGCGGGCAACGTCCTGAACCTGCTGGACGCCGCAGTGCAGGACGCCGCCCTGGCGGTGCACGACGTCTCGGCGGAGGAGGAGACCGGCTCCACCCTCACGGCGCTGCTGTGGACCGGCTCGCGCCTCGCCCTTGTGCACATCGGGGACTCCCGGGCGTATCTGCTGCGCGGCGGCGGCCTGTTCCGCGTCACCCACGACCACACCCTCGTCCAGTCCCTGATCGACGCGGGCCGCCTCACCCCCGAGGAGGCCGTCACCCACCCGCAGCGGGCGCTCCTGCTCAACTCCCTCACGGGCACCGCTCCGGCGACCCCGGACCTGCGCCTGCACGACGCCCACCCGGGCGACCGCTACCTCCTGTGCTCCGACGGCCTCTCCGCCGTGGTCCCCGACGCCCGGATACGCGAGCTGCTCCGCGCGCACTCCACGCCCGAGGAGGCCGTCCATGCCCTGGTCGCCGCCGCGAACGACGCCGGCGGCCCGGACAACGTCAGTTGTGTGGTGGCGGACGTGGCAGAGGCGCCCGCGGCCGGCTGACCGGCCTGCCACGCGGTGCGCCGGATGACCTGCCGGCCGGTTCACCTCCGCATGCCCCGTCCGGCCGGCGGGTGCACTCTGAGGACGTAGGGCTGCGGACGGGGACCTTCATGGCAGAGGACACGACCGGGCCGCGAACGGCTCCGCTGTTCTCCCGGCGCGACCGCGCGGTCATCGCCGCGGCGTCGATCTCCATGTTGCTCGTGCAGATGGACTGGTTCGCCCTGAACTTGATGCTCCCGGTGATCGCCCGGGACTTCGGCGAACCGACGACCGACCTCCAGTGGCTGGTCAGCGGCTACATGCTCGCCCTCGGCGCGCTGATGATCATCGGGGGAAGGCTCGCCGACATCCACGGCCGCCGCCGGGTCCTCGTCGTGGGCCTGACCGGATTCGGTGCCGTGTCCGTGGTGTGCAGCGCCGCTCAGAACGAGGCTTGGCTGGTCGCCGGGCGTGTGGCGCAGGGCGCTTCGGCCGCGCTGGTCTTCCCCGTCACGGTCGCGGTCGTGACCGCCTACTTCCGTGACGACCGGCAGGGGCGGGCGGTGGGCACCGTCCTCGCTTTCAGCGCCGTGGGCACCGCGCTCGGCCCGTTCGTGGGTGGCGTCTTCGCCGAGCACGTCAGCTGGCGCGCGGTCTTCCTGCTGAACGTGCCGCTCTGCGCCCTCGCCCTGCTGATGCTTCGCTTCGTCGCCGAGACCCGCGACGAGCAGGCCGGCCGGGGGCTGGACCTGCCCGGGGCGGTCACCGTCGCCGCCGGCCTGACCGCCGTCATGCTCGCCGTGGACCAGGGCAGCCGGTGGGGGTGGACGTCCCCGGCCACGGTGACGGTCCTGGTCGCCGGCGCCGCACTCCTGGTGGCCTTCTGCGCGGTCGAGCGCAGGGCGGCGGAGCCGCTCCTGGACCTCACCCTGCTGCGCAACAGACCGTTCGTCACGGTCACCCTGGCCGGCTCCCTGTCCAACGTCGTGTACTGCCTGGTGGCCGTCCTCTCCGCCCTGTACCTGCAACAGGCGCGCGGGCTCTCGCCGCTCGACGCGGGCCTGGTCTTCCTGGCGCTGTCCGTCGGGGCGGGCGGAGCCAGCTACTGGTCGGGACATCTGGCCCGGAGGTGGAGGCCGGAGGCGGTGATGTCGGCGGGCATGCTGCTGAGCGCCGCGGGCCTGCTCCTGCTGACCTGGAGCAGACCGCTCCCGCTGTACACGGCCGTCTTCGCCGTGGTCGGCATCGGCGTGGGCCTCGGCTGGGCCCTGACCAACACCGCCACGCAGTCCTACGTTCCGGCCGGCCGTCTCGCGGCCGCGTCCGGGCTGGTGCTCACCTCGCTGGTGCTGGTGGGCGCGGTGGCCGTGACCGTGGCCGCGACGGTCCTGGAAGCGCTGAGCGGTTCCGCGGCGACGGCGGCGTCCGACGGGCCCGCGATCGAGTGGGTGCTGCGGGCGGCGGCCCTCCTGGCGGCGGCCGGAGCGCTGTCCCTCGTGCCGCTGATCCGTAACCAGCGGCACGACGACGGGGACGGGAGCGGCCGCACCGCCGGAGGAGCGCCGCCCGCCTGACGGCGTGACCGCCTCGTCCGGCCGGGAGCGTTTCTTCCGGCGGCGGATGGTGTACGGAGGAGTCGTGGCGGCGGTGCCCGTGGAGGTGCGGCCGGTGACGGCCGCGCCCGCCTCCGGAAGACCCCCGCTCGGGGCCCCGGCAGTACGACGGCCCGCACGACGACCGACGACCGACGACCGACGACCGACGACCGACGACGACCAAGGAGTACGCCGCGTGTCCCCACTCTTCCCGGCCCTCACCCAGGGACCGGCCGAGCAGCCCGCGCTGACCTTCGGCGACCGCTCCCTGACGTACGCGCAACTGGCCGCCGCGTCCGGCGCCGTCGCCGAGCGGATCCGCACCGCCGGCCGGGTGGCGGTCTGGGCGACCCCGGCCCTGGAGACAGCCGTCGCCACCGTCGGCGCCCTGACGGCCGCGGTGGCCGCGGTGCCGCTCAACCCGAGGTCCGGCGAGCAGGAACTGGGGCACATCCTGACCGACAGCGCCCCGGACGCCGTACTGACCGCGCCCGGCACCCCACTCCCCGCCCCGCTCGCCGGCCTGCCACGCGTCGACGTCGACGTCCGGGCGGCCGGCACCGCCCCGGCCCGCGAGACCGACGACGCCGCGCCCGCCCTGATCGTCTACACCTCCGGCACCACCGGCCCGCCCAAGGGCGCCGTCATCCCCCGCCGTGCGATCGCCTCGACCCTCGACGCGCTCGCCGACGCCTGGCAGTGGACCGGCGACGACGTGCTCGTGCACGGACTGCCGCTGTTCCATGTGCACGGGCTGGTCCTCGGGATCCTCGGCCCGCTCCGGCGCGGTGGATCCGTCCGCCACCTCGGCCGGTTCAGCCCCGAGGGTGTGGCCCGGGAACTGGGCTCCGGCGCGACCATGCTGTTCGGCGTCCCGACGATGTACCACCGCATCGCCGAGGCACTTCCGAGCGACCCCGGGCTGGTCAAGGCGCTGGCCGGGGCGCGCCTGCTGGTCTCCGGGTCGGCCGCCCTGCCCGTGCACGACCACGAGCGGATCGCGTCCGCCACCGGCCGCCGGGTCGTCGAGCGGTACGGCATGACCGAGACGCTGATGAACACCAGCGTCCGCGCGGACGGCGAGGCCCGCGCCGGCACCGTCGGCGTCCCGCTGCCCGGCGTGGAGCTGCGGCTGGTGGAGGACGACGGGACGCCCCTCGCGGCGTACGACGGCGAGAGCGTGGGCGAGATCCAGGTCCGCGGCCCCAACCTGTTCACCGAGTACCTCAACCGCCCCGACGCCACCGCCGCCGCCTTCACCGCCGACGGCTGGTTCCGCACCGGCGACATGGCGGTACGCGACCCCGACGGCTACGTCCGCATCGTCGGCCGCAAGGCCACCGACCTGATCAAGAGCGGCGGTTACAAGATCGGCGCCGGTGAGATCGAGAACGCGCTCCTGGAACATCCCGGGGTCCGGGAGGCGGCCGTCACCGGCGAGCCCGACCCCGACCTCGGCGAGCGGATCGTCGCCTGGGTCGTACCGGCCGATCCCGAGGCCCCGCCGGGCATCGAGGAGCTCGCGGACCACGTGGCCCGCCGCCTCGCCCCGCACAAGCGGCCGCGTGTCGTGCACCACCTCGACGCGCTCCCCCGCAACGACATGGGGAAGATCATGAAGCGGGCGCTGGGCAGCCATGCCTGACCGCCTCTCCGCCCGCGCCACCCTGGCCCTCGTCACCGACGAATTCGCCGAACTCCCCCACCCCGCACGCCGTTCCGGCCCCGACGGCCCCCTGGCCTGGCAGGGCTACGACGCCTCGCGCGCCCGTGCCGCCGACCGCACCGGCGAGGACGAGTCCGTGGTCTGCGGCACCGCCCGCGTCGAGGGCACCGAGGCCGTCCTGATCGCCTTCGAGTTCGGCTTCCTCGGCGGCTCGCTCGGCGAACGCACCGGCGACCGGCTTCAGGCGGCGTACACCCATGCCCGTGACCACCGGCTGCCGGTCGTCGCGCTGATCGCCACCGGCGGCAGCCGCATGCAGGAGGGCATGGTCGCGCTCGCCCAGCTCCAGCGCGTGGCACGGCAGTCGGTGCTGGTCCGCGAGGCCGGGCTGGCGCAGCTCGCGGTGTTGCGGGACCCCACGACCGGCGGCGGCTGGGCCACCCTCGGGGCGGGCGCCGACGTGGTCCTCGCGCTGCCCGGCGCCCAGGTCGGCTTCGCGGGCTCCCGGGTCCGCCCGGCCGGCGCGGACCCGGCGGCGTACACGGCCGAGGCCCAGGTGGCGGCGGGCGCCGCCGACGCGGTCGTGCACCCGGGGGAACTGCGACGGACGCTCGGCCGGTGGCTCCGGCTGCTCACCGGCCCCTCCGCCGAACCGGCGCCGCCGCCCCGCCCGCTGGGCGCGACCGTGCTGCCCGCTTCCGGGTGGGAGGCGGTCCTGCGCGCCCGCTCACCGCAACGCCCGCGCGCACAGGAGTACTTGGACGCCTACTTCACGGAGCGGGCGGCGATCGGCGGTGACCGGTGCGGCGGCACCGACGACGGGATGCTGTGCGGCTTCGGTGCCCACGCGGGCCGCACGGTGGCGTACGCCGCCCAGACCGGGACGGCGACCCGCCCCGCCGGCTACCGCACCGCGGCCCGGCTGATCCGCCTGGCGGACCGGCTCGGCATCCCGGTGCTGACCCTGGTGGACACCCCGGGCGCCGCCAGCGACGCGGAGGCGGAACGGCAGGGCGCGGGGGCGGCGATCGCCGATGTGTTCGGCGCGGTGGCGGCGGCCCGCACCCCGGTTACGACGCTGGTGATCGGCGAGGGCGGCTCCGGCGGCGCGCTCGCGCTGGCCGCCCCGGACAACACCTGGGCCACCCCCGACAGCTACTTCTCCGTCATAGCACCGGAACTGGCCACCGCGATCCTCAAGCGACCGCCGGAGGAGGTGCAGTCCACGGCCGGTCAACTCCGCATCCGCCCCCAGGACTTGGCGGAACTGGGACTGGCCCGGACAAGCGAGCGGTTGTTCCCTGGAACAGGTGATCGTCGCCCCTGAGAGCGACTGGGGCGGGTGCGCCGTGGCGATACTCACGGTGCGCGAGCGACGGGAACCCCGCCTCCGGCGGGGTTCCGATCACCGTCACGAGGGTCCGCGTCAAGCTTGCCGGGCCCGCCGCACCGGACAACCACCCGTACGGGCGCACCCCGCCCGGCCCCCTCCAGAAGGCGCCCGCGTCCCGGCCCCCCGCACGATGCAGAAGAGGCCCGCCGCCCGGCGGCACCTCGGTTCGTACGCTCGGGAGGATCCGCCATGACCGCCACTCTGGAGCAGCTGCGGCGCTGCCATTTCGCCGTCGACCTGGGGGCGGCGCGAACGCGGGTCTACGTCAAGGGCGCGGGCCTCGTCGTCGACCAGCCGTCGGTGGCCGCCGTGAACACCCGTACCGGGGCGCTGATCGCGGTCGGCGAGCTCGCCGAGCAGATGACCGGACGCACCCCGGACTACATCCGGGTCGTGCGCCCGGTGTCCGGCGGCACGGTGGTCGACATCGAGATGGCCCAGCGGATGCTGCGTCATCTGCTCGGCGACAAGATGCGCCGGCATCTGCGCCGCAAGCCCCGGCTGCGGGCCGCCGCCTGCACCCCGCACGACGCCGATCCGCTCGCCCAGCGCGCGACCATCGAGACCCTCGTCGGCCTCGGCGCCCGGCGCGTCGAACTCGTCGACACGCTCATCGCCGCCGCCGTCGGCTGCGGGCTGCCGGTCGAGCAGCCCGAGGCGACCATGGTCCTGGTGTGCGGGGCGGCCGCCACGCAGGTCGCGGTGCTCTCGCTCGGCTCGATCGTGACCGCCGTGCGGATTCCGGTCGGCGGTGAGGCCGTGGACCACGCGATCGTGCAGCACCTGCGGCACGAGCACGAACTGGTGCTGCCCAGCCAGTCGGTACGTCCCCTGCAGATCGCCCTCTCCGGCAACGGACTCACCCCGCAGGGACCGGCCTCCACGGAGATCCACGGACGCGACGTCGCCACCGGCCTCGCCCGCAGCGTGCGGATCGACACCGCCGCCGTGCGCGACGCCATCCAGACGCCGCTGACCGGCGTCCTCGACGGCATCGGCAAGGTGCTGCGGGACTGCCCGCCGGACCTGGTCGCCGACCTCGCCGACCGGGGGATCATGATGGTCGGCGGCAGCGCCCTGCTCCCCGGCTTCGACCAGATGCTGCGGCAGGCCACCGGCATGCCGGTGCACATCGCCGAGCGGCCCGACGTGTGCGCGGTCCAGGGCCTCGGCACCATGCTGGAGGGCCGGATCGAACCGCTGGAACTGGACCCGCTGGGCAGCTGAGCCGTCCCCTGCGCCCACCGGGACCCCCATGCCTGACGTCCCGCGCCTGCCCGCGCTCCTCCTCGGAGCCGTCCTCGGGGTCGGCGCCGACCTCGGTCTGCGCGCCACCCTCCGGCGCGTGGTCGACGGCGCGGCCGAACTGACCGGCGCCCGCTACGCCGCTCTCCGTCCACGTGATCCCCGCCGCGACGGCCTGGACGAGATCCGCCGGGCGGGCACGCCCGCCCCACCGCCGGGCGCCCCCACCCTCGACGTGCCGATCTTCGTCGGCGACGAGGAGTTCGGCCGTCTCCAGCTCGCCGGCAAACACGGCGGCGGACCGTTCACCGCCGAGGACGAACAGCTGCTGCACGTCCTCACCACCCAGGCCGGCATCGCCCTCGGCAACGCCCGGCTGTACGAGGCCGCGCGGCAGCGGGGACGCTGGATCGAGGGCGCGGCGGCCGTCACCACCGCGCTGCTCAGCGGCGAGCGCGCGGGCGACGCCCTGACGACGGTCGCCGACCAGGCCAGGATCCTCGCCGGCGCCGCCGCGGGCATCATCCTGCTGCCCACCGAGGCGGGCGGCATGGAGATCGCCGCCGCCGCGCCCGAGGAGCCCGGCGACCTCGTCGGCACGACCATCGCCCCCGGCAGCCCCGTCCTGGAGCAGCTCCTGAGCGGCGAGCCGGTGTTCGTCGACGACTCGGCGACCGATCCGCGCATGACCACACCGGTACGGCACCGGTTCGGCCCCAGCATGCTGCTGCCGTTGCAGTCGGGTGGTCGGCTGATCGGCACCCTCGCCCTGCCCCGCCGGCGCGGCGGCCCTGCGTACACACCCCTGGAACGCCGGCTGGCCGGGAAGTTCGCCTCCCAGGCCGCGCTCGCCCTGGTCCTGGCCGACGCCCGGCACAGCCGCGCCCGCCTCGCCGTCTACGAGGACCGCGACCGGATCGCCCGGGACCTGCACGACCTGGTCGTGCAACGGCTGTTCGCCGCCGCGCTGATGCTGGAGACCGCGCAACGCCGTGCGGAGCCGGGCGCGGTCCACGACCGGCTCGGCCGTGCCGTCGACGAGCTCCACGCGATCATCGAGGAGGTGCGCACCACGATCCTCACCCTCCAGCAGCCGCCGGGGTAGCCGCCGTCAGCGGGCGAACCAGCAGCGGATCGTGGTCCCCGCCTCGTCGGCGTGCAGCCGTACGAGATCGGCGACCATGTTCACCAGCAGCAGTCCGCGGCCCCCTCGCTGGTCACGGGAGGCCGGGCGGCGCCCCGCCAGCGGGTCCGTCAGCCGTCCCTCGTCGCGCACCTCGCACACCACGTGCCCGTCCTCGGCCCACACCCGCAGCACGCCCGAACCGCCACCGTGCACCACGCTGTTGGTGGTCAGCTCGGCCGTGACCAGCGCCAGGTCGTCCAGCCGCGTACCGGCCAGCCCGAACCGCGCCGCCTCCCCGGTGGCGGTGTGCCGGGCCACCGGCAGCGTGTCCGCGGTGAAGGCGAAGGTGCGCGCGTCCGGTACGACGGGCAGGGGCTCGTTCCAGCGGCGCACGACGCCTTCCCAGTCGTACGCCGGACTGCTGCTCTCCTGGCCCGAGGTGATGACCGTGGGGTGGGTGGCCCGGGCGTCGGCGAGCACCTCGTCGTCCAGGGCGGTGACGTCGTACGGGCACAGGACGGTCAGCCGGCGGCCCGTGAACGCCGCGTTGATCAGGGCCTCGTGCTGGGCGCAGGCCGGATACTCGGTGGGCGTGCGCCCGGCCCAGACCGGCTCACCGACGATCCGCACCCGGCGGCCGGCCGGCTGGGCGTCGGCGAACGCGCGGAGCACTCCGGGGATGATCCGGCCGGGGTTGCGGCCGGCCTCGCGCATGTCCAGCAGCCGCACCGCGCCGGCGATGTCGCCGAGCCCGTCCCGGATCAGTTCCAGGTTCCCGCGGGGCACGGCCACCGCCACCGGTTCCCCGGCGGCGAGCCCGTCACGGACGAAAGGCAGGACGCCGTCGAGGTACTCCTGCCGGCCCGCGTAGAACAGCGCGGGATGCGCGAAGTGCCCGGACCGGGCGGACGGGCCGGCGCAGTCACGCGGCTCGCGCGCGCCGTGGGGCCCGGCGGAGCCGGAGGACTCGGCTGGGGCACTCATGACGTCGTCACCTCGATCGCCGGCAGATCGGGCCAGAACATTTCCAGTGTCCGGCACAAGGCGGGCGGCGGCCGGTGCAACACGATCCGCTTGCCGACGGGAAGCCGGCGCACGGCGTCCACGAGCACGTCGGCGCCCGCGACGTCCACGAACGTCACGGCGGACAGCTCCAGATGACACACGTCGCCGCCGTCCCGCACCACTTGTTCCAGTGCGCGTTCCCAGATCCCTCGCGTGGTCAGTCCCACTTCCCCCACCGCGCGGACGCCGAACGGCTCGGCCAGCGGTGCGACGGTCAGCCGTGCCGCGCCGCCACCGGATGCGTGCGGCACGCGGTAACGGATGGTCACAACCGGCTCCCCCTACTCCTGGACATCGTCGCTCGTACCCCGAAGCAATCCGGTCAATCCACGAACCCGCGCGATCGGGGGGTGTAGGGCGCCGGGGGCCGGGAAGGCGCACGTTCAGAATCGGGGCGGCGGGGGGCTCCACACAACATCGGGAAACGCGAAGAGCCGTGGCCGGACGTGACGTCGTACCAGGACGTCGGCGGGCGTTCACGGCTTGACGGGGACCACGAAGGCGGTGACATGACCCCAGTGGCACCACCCTCTCTGGTGGAGCGGTCGCGTCCACTCACCATCGACCGGCGCGCGGCCGGTACCGGCCGGGCCGTGCTCCGCGTGCGGGGCGAGCTCGTGCACGGGTGCGTGGACGTCCTGGCCGAGGCGCTGGACGAACTGCCCGCCGGCACCGCCCGGGTGGAGCTGGACATGACCGGCGTGATTTTCATGGACACGGCGGGACGGCAGTTCCTGGACACCCTGCGCGACTACGGGCGCCGGCATCTGGTCCCGGTCTCCGCCACCAACTGGCACGGCCAGCCGCGCCGCATCCTGGAGCTGATCGGTTTGGACACCTCCGACCCCCTGCGCCCCGCGGACCGCAACCCCCCGGTTCTGCCCTCACCCGCCCCGCTGCCCTCCCCCGTCTCCCTGGAGCGCGCGGAACAGCTGCACGAACTGCGCGAGGAGATCGAGCACCTGCGCCGTGCCATCGCCTCCCGCCCGGTGATCGACCAGGCCCGCGGCATCCTGATGGCCACCCACTCGTGCACCTCCGACGAGGCCTGGCACATCCTCCGCGAGGCCTCCCAGCTGTCCAACACCAAGCTCCACACGGTCGCCGCGGCCATCATCTCCGGCGCGGAGAGCGACGGCCCGCCCCTGCCCGGCGAGGTGCGCCTGGCGCTGCGCCGGGCCCTGGCACGACGGGGACGGTGAGAGGCCGGAACCGGTCCCGCGAGCCCATGCCCGGGGTGCCGCCGAAGGCCTGCTCGAACTGCCGGAATGCGGCCTCCTGCCGCCACTGGACCGCGGCCTTCACGCTGGTGTCCAGCAAGCGGCGGCAGTCCGGGCCGGCGGCCGGATCCCCGGGCCGTTCCCCCCGGCAGGCGGCCGTGAGCCGGTAGCCGTCGCGTGCCGGACTGCCGCGCCACAGGCTGCCGCCCGGCAGGAAGGCGTACTCCAGGGAGGCGCGCGCCAGATCCTTCAGCTCCGGGTACGACAGATCGTAGGTCTCGGCGGCGTACCGGTACTCGGCGCTGATGTCGGTGCGGCTGACACCGGGGTCGTCGGTGGCAAGCACCACGGGCACCCCGTGACGGCGGTATACGCCGAACGGATGCTCGTCGCCGCGTACGCCGAGGATCTGGGCGTTGCTGGTGAAGGGCACCTCGACGGCGATCTCGCGGGCGGCCATGGTGCGGACGGTGCGCCGCCAGTCGTGCTCGTGGACCAGGCCGACCCCGTGGCCCACGCGCTCGGCGCCGGCCACCCGCACGGCCTGCCGGATGTGGAACGCCAGGTCCTCCGGCTTGGCCGGCCCCGGCCACAGCTCGCCCGCGTGCAGGGTGAGGCGCGCGCGGGGGTAGACACCGCGCAGGTGCTCCAGCATGCGCATGTGCAGGCGGTAGTCGCGCAGGGCGACCTCCCCGTCCTCGGGCTGCACGAGGGTGACCGCGACGAAGCGGGGGTCCCGTTCGGCCAGGCGCATGCCGAGGGCGATGCGGGTGAAGACCCGCTCCGGTGAACTCTCCCGCAGCACATGGGAGATCCAGCGGACGGGCAGCGCGCAGGCCGGCCTCGGACGACCGGTGCCGCAGCGGGCGGCCGCGCGGAACTCGGCGTCGGCGGCGTCCGCCTCCTCACGGGCCTCGGCCACCAGCCTGTCCAGCCCGCCCCCGGCGGTCAGCCTGCCGTGCAGCCGGGCGAGGTCGCTGTCCCAGCCGACCTCGTCGGCGAGCCGCTCGGCAGCGGGGGCGGCCGGCGTGACCATGGTCTCCAGGTAGAACTGGTTCTGCGCCGCCACGTCGTCCGCGACCTCGGCGAGCAGCTTGCCGCGGTGCGGCTCGCTCACCGCCGCGAACTTGCCGAAGGTGGCGAAGAAGTGGTCGTGCCCGTTGCCGTCCGGCGGGAAGCCGTGCATGGACCAGGCGCGCAGGATCGCCTCGTGGAAGGCACGGTCTGTACGCGCGTCGGCGGCGGGCCGGGTGCCGGTGCCGCAGGGCGGGGCGAGGGCGGTCGTCGTCGCGGTCTCGATGCACAGCCCGTCCTCGGCGGCCAGCTCGATCAGATACTCCGTGGTGGCCGCGCCGGAGAGGTGGTGGTGCAGGTCCGCCCCTTTGGGCAGCCGGCGGAAGAAGTCCCCGAGCAGGCGCGGTTCGTGCCGGACGGCGTCCAGGTAGGCGTCCGTGTCCCGCTCCCCCACGGTCACCGGCCGTGGCACGGGCGCCGCTTGGGCCTGCCCGGGGCCGAGCAGGGTGGACGAGATCAGCAGGGCCAGGGCCAGTGGGCGGAGCATCGCGGCGGTCACGCCGGCATCATCGCCAGGCGGCCACCCGGACATGCGTGCCCCGGGCGGGCCCCGGGGCACGACCACCCCGGTGGGTGAAGCGGGAACCGGAGCGGGGGCCCCGGTCCGGTCACCGCAGGGACCAGGGGTGTGCGCGCTACTCCCGGGCGAGTCCCACGAGCAGGGACAGGGCGTTCCGCCAGGCCAGCGCGCTCGTTGCCGAGTCCTCCAGAGTGCCGCTCTCCGTGACGGCCACGAGGGTGCCGTCCGGCCGCGGCGTCAGGGTGATGTCGACCAGGTCTCCCGGTTCGGGCAGCCACCGGAAGGAGAAGCGGCGGCCGTGCTCGACGGTCTCCACCCGCGCGGGGAAGGCCCCGTGCTCGTCCCAGCGCAGGCGCATCGCACCGCCCGGTACGAGATCGATCTCGGCACCCCCGAAGGCGTACCAGCGCTGGAAGTGACCGGGCTCGGTCACCAGCCGCCAGGTGCGGTCCGGATCGGCGGGGACGACGGCACGCTCGGTGATCTCCACAACGCGACCGTACAGCGAGAAACGCTTCTGCACTTCAGGTGCGTGGTGGGGCGGGTGGGACTCGAACCCACGGCCGACGGATTATGAGTCCGCTGCTCTAACCGGCTGAGCTACCGCCCCATAGCGGCGTGTCGCGCACATTTGTACGCGCCGTCTGCCGCAGCATAGCCGCTCATACGATCTCCTGCTCCGGATGGTCGGCTTCATATGACCTTGAGGACTCTCCCCTGGCCCGGGCGGTTCCACCGGACATGAAAAAGGACCCCGACGGGGTCCTCTTCAGGCTGCTCCCCCGACTGGACTCGAACCAGTAACCTGCCGGTTAACAGCCGGCTGCTCTGCCAATTGAGCTACGGAGGACCGAGCTCCCCCGACTGGACTCGAACCAGTAACCTGCCGGTTAACAGCCGGCTGCTCTGCCAATTGAGCTACGGAGGAATGCCTCGTTGCATCGAACGCACCCACCTGGGTATCCGCCAGAGGGCGCGCGCTCGCTGCGACACATACATTAGCGCAAGCAGGGGGGTGCTTCGCCAATCGGTACTCCCGGCTCCAGGCCGCGCCAGAGGACCTACGCAAGGGAAGGGTGGCCGCCATGCGTTACCGGCTCACGTTCGTCGTCGGACTCGCTGTGGGTTACGTGCTGGGCACACGAGCCGGGCGCGAACGCTACGAACAGCTGAAGAAGACCGCGCGTCAGTTCGCGCAGAACCCCGCCGTACGGAACACCGCCGAGACGGCCGCCATGCAGGGCCGCCACTTCGCCGGCAAGGCGTACCACACGGTGAGCGAGAAGGTCGGCGACCGTATGCCCGACTCGGTCGCCCACCGCGTGCGCTCGCTGCGCGAGCGCAACATCAACGGCACGGCGGAGGACGACTGGGGCACCAGCAACACGTAGAGGCGGCGGCGAGGACACTCCCCCGCAGGGGCGCGGGGGGCCGCGCGATCAGCCGCGGACCACCCGCGCCCCGAACACTTCACACACCCCTGGGGTCTCCCCGGTCCAAGCCGGCGCGGCGCTACGGCAGAATTTGAGGCATGGGGATAGTAGCCGGGCTGGACAGTTCGCCCGATTTCACTCGTATCGTCGTCTGCGACGCGGACACGGGCGCCGTGCTGCGGCAGGGCTACGCGCCGCACCCGGTGGAAGCCGAGGGCGCCGGGCGCCCCAGCGACGTCGATCCGCAGGCTTGGCTGCTGTCCCTGGGCGAGGCGGCGGGCGGTGGCCTGCTGGAAGGCGTGCAGGCCATCGGCGTGTCCGCCCAGCAGAACGCCCTGGTGCCGCTGGACGCGCAGGGTGGCACCGTACGGCCCGCGCTGGTCGGCGGTGACAAGCGGGCGCAGGTCTCGGCGGCCGACCTGGTCGACGCGCTGGGCGGGCGGGAGGCCTGGGCGCAGGCGGTGGGCTCCGTGCCGCAGGCCGCCCAGCCGGTGACCAAGCTGCGCTGGCTCGCCAGGAACGAACCCGAGAACGCGGCCCGGGTCGCGGTGCTGATGCAGGCGCACGACTGGCTGGTGTGGCAGCTGCTGGGCCGGCCGGTCCGGCGGACCACCGACCGGGGCGGGGCCTCGGGGACCGGCTACTGGTCCGCCGCCACCGGCGGCTACCGGCCCGATCTGGTGGAGCTGGCGCTCGGTCACCAGGTCATGCTGCCCGAGGTGATCGGACCGTCCGAAGCGGCCGGTACGACGCCGGAGGGGCTGCTGATCTCCGCCGGGACCGGCGAGACCATGGCCGCGGCGTTCGGGCTGGGCCTCGGTTTCGGCGACGCGGTGGTCTCCCTGGGCGCCTCCGGGTCCGTGATGGCCGTACATCCCGAGGCGCTCCAGGACGGCTCCGGGATGATCACCTCCCTCGCCGACGCCACCGGCATGCACCTGCCGGTGGTCACCACCCTCAACGCCGTGCGCACCCTGCGCGGCACCGCCGAGCTGCTCGGGCTGCCCGACCTGGAGAGCCTGTCCGACCTGGCGATGAAGTCGACGCCGGGCTCCCACGGCCTCGTGCTGCTGCCCTATCTGGAGGGTGAGCGGACGCCCGCGTTGCCGCACACGGCGGGGACGCTGACAGGGCTGCGGCGGGAGTCGATGAAGGCGGAGCACCTGGCGCGGGCGGCCTTCGAGGGCATGCTGTGCGGGCTGGCGGACGCGCTCGACGTGCTGCGCGGGCGTGGGGTGGAGGTTCGGCGGGTCTTCCTGCTGGGGGCGGCGGCCGAGCTGCCCGCCGTCCAGGCCTCGGCGCCCTCGCTGTTCGGGGCGCAGGTCGTCGTGCCGCAGCCCGCGGACTACGCGGCGATCGGCGCGGCGCGGCAGGCGGCCTGGGCGCTCGGGGCCTCCCAGGGCAGCCTTGATCCGCGGACGCCGCCGGCCTGGCAGGGGGCGGTGGCGCAGGTGCTGGAGCCCGGCGAGGAGCTGGCGGTGGGGCAGGCCGTGCGACAGCAGTACGTGTCGGTGCGGGAGCAGACCCACCCGGGTGCGTTCCGGGGCTAGGTCCGGACGCGCCCGCCGGGCTGTACGGGTTGAGGTAACGCGGGCGGAGTGTTCGACGATAGGGGCCAGGGGCAACCATCCGGCCCCTGCCGCCGACTCCGAGAGATCAGTGTGCTCATACGACTGCTGCGGACCTACCTCAGGCCCTACAAGAGACCCATCGCCGTCCTGGTGGTGCTTCAGTTCCTGCAGACCTGCGCGACCCTCTACCTGCCCACCCTGAACGCGCACATCATCGACAACGGTGTCGTCCTCGGCGACTCCGGTCGCATCCTGTCCTACGGCGCCGTGATGATCGGCGTCTCGCTGGCGCAGGTGGTGTGCAACATCGGCGCCGTCTACTACGGCGCCCGCACCGCCGCGGCGCTCGGCCGGGACGTGCGGGCCGCGGTCTTCGACCGGGTGCAGTCGTTCTCCGCGCGTGAGGTGGGCCACTTCGGCGCGCCCTCGCTGATCACGCGGACCACCAACGACGTCCAGCAGGTGCAGATGCTGTGCCTGATGACGTTCACCCTGATGGTGTCGGCGCCGATCATGTGCGTGGGCGGCATCGTGCTGGCACTCGGTCTGGACGTGCCGCTGTCCGGGGTGCTGGTCGGCGTGGTGCCCGTGCTGGGCCTCAGTGTGATCGTGATCGTCCGGCGGCTGCGCCCGCTGTTCCGCTCGATGCAGGTGCGCCTGGACACGGTGAACCGCGTGCTGCGCGAGCAGATCACCGGCAACCGGGTGATTCGCGCCTTCGTCCGGGACGAGTACGAGCAGCACCGCTTCCGGGAGGCGAACGCCGATCTGACGGAGGTGTCGCTCGGCACCGGCAAGCTGCTCGCGCTGATGTTCCCGATCGTCATGACGGTGGTGAACCTGTCGTCGATCGCGGTGGTGTGGTTCGGCGCGCACCGCATCGACAGCGGCGGGATGCAGATCGGCGATCTGACGGCGTATCTCGCCTATCTGCTCCAGATCGTGATGTCCGTGATGATGGCCACCTTCATGTTCATGATGGTGCCGCGCGCGGAGGTGTGTGCCGAGCGCATCCAGGAGGTGCTGGAGACCGGGTCCAGCGTCGAGCCGCCGCGGACGCCGGTGCGGGAACTGCTCCGGCACGGTCATCTGGAGATCCGCGGCGCCGGCTTCCGCTACCCGGGTGCCGAGGAGCCGGTGCTCAAGGGCGTCGACGTGGTCGCGCGGCCCGGTGAGATCACCGCCGTGATCGGCTCGACCGGCAGCGGCAAGTCCACGCTGCTGGGGCTGGTCCCCCGGCTCTTCGACGCCACCGACGGGGAGGTGCTGGTCGACGGGGTGGACGTGCGGACGCTCGACCCGCAGGTGCTGGCCAGGACCGTCGGACTGGTGCCGCAGAAGCCGTACCTGTTCGCCGGCACGGTCGCCGGCAACCTCCGCTACGGCAACCCGGACGCGACCGACGAGGAACTGTGGCACGCCCTGGAGGTGGCGCAGGCCAAGCCGTTCGTGGAGCGGCTCGAGGGGGGACTGGACGCGCCGGTCGCGCAGGGCGGCACCAACGTCTCCGGCGGTCAGCGGCAGCGGCTCGCCATCGCTCGGACGCTGGTGCAGCGGCCGGAGATCTATCTCTTCGACGACTCCTTCTCCGCGCTCGACTACGCCACGGACGCGGCGCTGCGTGCGGCGCTGGCCCGTGAGACCGCGCAGGCGACCGTCGTGATCGTCGCCCAGCGGGTGGCGACCATCCGGGACGCCGACCGGATCGTGGTGCTCGACGCGGGACGGGTGGTGGGCACCGGCCGGCACCACGAGCTGATGGCGGACAACGAGACCTACCGGGAGATCGTTCTCTCCCAGCTGACGGAAGCGGAGGCTGCCTGATGGCCGGTCCGATGGGGCGGATGATGGCCGGGACCGGCCCCGACCATCGCTCGATGGACTTCCGGGGATCCGGCCGGCGGCTGGTCGGCCGGTTCCGGCAGGAGCGGCTGACCATCGGCGCGCTGCTGCTGTGCGTGGTGGTGAGCGTGGGACTGTCGGTGGCCGGCCCGAAGATCCTGGGGCACGCCACCGACCTGGTGTTCGCGGGGCTCGTCGGCCGTCAGATGCCGGCCGGGACGAGCAAGGAGCAGGCCCTCGACGCCATGCGGGAGCGCGGCGACGGTGCCGTGGCCGACATGCTCCGCAGCACCGACTTCACGCCGGGCGAGGGCATCGACTTCGGCGCGGTAGGGAACGTGCTGCTGGTGGCACTGGCGGTGTTCCTGGTCGCCGGGCTGCTGATGGCGGTGGCGACGCGGCTGGTGAACCGGGCCGTCAACCGGACGATGTACCGGATGCGCGAGGACGTGCAGACGAAGCTGTCCCGGCTGCCGCTGTCGTACTTCGACCAGCGGCAGCGCGGTGAGGTGCTGAGCCGGGCGACCAACGACATCGACAACATCGGCCAGACCCTCCAGCAGTCGATGGGCCAGCTGATCAACTCCCTGCTGACCATCATCGGCGTGCTGGCGGTGATGTTCTGGGTCTCCTGGATCCTCGCGCTGGTCGCGCTGGTGACGGTGCCGCTGTCGCTGTCCGTGGCGACGTACGTGGGCAAGCGGTCGCAACCGCACTTCGTGGAGCAGTGGCGTTCGACGGGCCGGCTCAACGCGCACGTGGAGGAGATGTACACCGGGCACACGCTGGTGAAGGTGTTCGGGCGGCAGGAGGAGTCGGCGGAGCAGTTCGCCGAGCAGAACGCCGCGCTGTACGAGGCCGGTTTCCGGGCGCAGTTCAACAGCGGGGTGATGCAGCCGCTGATGCTGTTCGTGTCGAACATCAACTATGTGCTGGTCGCGGTGGTCGGCGGTCTGAGGGTCGCCTCCGGCTCGCTGTCGATCGGTGACGTGCAGGCCTTCATCCAGTACTCGCGGCAGTTCTCGATGCCGCTGACGCAGATCGCGTCGATGGCGAACCTGGTGCAGTCCGGGGTGGCCTCCGCCGAGCGGGTCTTCGAACTGCTCGACGCGCCCGAGCAGTCGGCGGATCCGGTGCCGGGGCTGCGGCCGGAGGAACTGCGCGGCCGGGTGGCGCTGGAGGGGGTGTCCTTCCGCTACGACCCTCACAAGCCGCTGATCGAGGATCTGTCGCTGACGGTGGAGCCCGGGCAGACGGTCGCGATCGTCGGCCCCACCGGTGCGGGCAAGACCACACTGGTCAATCTGCTGATGCGCTTCTACGAGGTCTCCGGCGGGCGGATCACGCTCGACGGGGCGGACATCGCGAAGATGTCCCGCGACGAACTGCGGTCCGGGATCGGGATGGTGCTGCAGGACACCTGGCTGTTCGGCGGCACGATCGCCGAGAACATCGCCTACGGGGCCGCCCGGAAGGTCACCCGGGGCGAGATCGAGGAGGCGGCGCGGGCGGCGCACGCCGACCGCTTCATCCGTACGCTGCCCGACGGCTACGACACCGTGATCGACGACGACGGGGCGGGGGTCAGTGCGGGCGAGAAGCAGCTCATCACCATCGCGCGGGCGTTTCTGTCCGATCCGGTGATCCTGGTGCTGGACGAGGCGACGTCCTCGGTGGACACCCGCACCGAGGTGCTGATCCAGAAGGCGATGGCGAAACTGGCGCACGGGCGGACGTCGTTCGTCATCGCGCACCGGCTGTCGACGATCCGGGACGCGGACACGATCCTCGTGATGGAGAACGGCGCGATCGTCGAGCAGGGCTCGCACACGGAACTGCTGGCCGCGGACGGGGCCTACGCGCGCCTGTACAAGGCGCAGTTCGCGCAGGCGGTGGCCGAGATCGACTGAGCCGGTGCCGGGGGTGTCGCAGCGGGCGCGGCGGCACCCCCGGGTACGCGGGTTCAGTCCAGGTAGCCCCTCAGCTGGTCCGCGAAGGCGTGGTCGCGCAGCTTGTTCAGGGTCTTCGACTCTATCTGGCGTATGCGTTCGCGGGTGACGCCGAAGATGCGGCCGATCTCCTCCAGGGTGCGCGGCCTGCCGTCGGCCAGGCCGTAACGGAGCTGGACGACCTTGCGCTCACGCTCGCCCAGGGTCGACAGGACCGCCTCCAGATGCTCCTTGAGCAGCAGGAACGCGGCCGACTCCACAGGGCTGGCCGCGTCGCCGTCCTCGATCAGGTCGCCGAGCGCCACGTCGTCCTCCTCGCCGACGGGCGCGTGCAGGGAGACCGGCTCCTGGGCCAGGCGCAGCACCTCGCCGACCCGCTCGGGCGGCAGGTCCAGGTGGGCGGCGACCTCCTCGGGGGTGGGTTCGTAGCCGCGTTCCTGAAGCATCCGGCGCTGCACGCGGACCACGCGGTTGATCAACTCGACCACGTGGACGGGGACCCGGATCGTGCGGGCCTGGTCGGCGAGGGCGCGGGACATGGCCTGGCGGATCCACCAGGTGGCGTATGTCGAGAACTTGTACCCACGGGCGTAGTCGAACTTCTCCACCGCCCGGATGAGTCCGAGGTTGCCCTCCTGGACCAGGTCCAGCATGGTCAGGCCGCGGCCGACGTACCGCTTGGCGACCGAGACGACGAGCCGCAGGTTCGCCTCGATCAGCCGGCGTTTGGCCATCCGGCCCATGACGACCAGGCGGTCCAGGTCCAGGGCCAGCGCGGAGTCCAGGTCGGGGGTGTTGCCCAGCTTCTCCTCGGCGAACAGACCGGCCTCGACGCGGCGGGCGAGTTCGACCTCCTCGGCGGCGCTGAGCAGCGGGATGCGCCCGATCTCCCGCAGGTACTGGCGGAACAGGTCCGAGGAGGGACCGCCGGTGTCGACCCGGCCGGGAACGGGCACCACCGGCTCCACCGGCTCGGCGGGTTCGGCGGCGTCCGTACCGCCGACGGCCTCCGCGGGGGGTTCGGCGCCCTCGGGTGACTCGTTCTCCGGGTGAAGCGCCACCCGGTTCTGCGGCGGTACGGCCACCAGCACGCCGTTCTCCGCGTCCGGCGCGGTGCTCCCGGCGCCGGCGGCGGTGGTCATGTCGGTCTGGACGAGGGTCTGGGTCTGCACGGGGGCGACCTCCAGGGTGATCGCTGCTGAGGCGTACGGCAGCGCTGCTCGGGGGACGGAGTCGGCGGCCTCGCCGCTGTCCGTCCCGTACGCGATGAGCGGAACCGGGGTGAAGGACCCGCGAGGGACGGATCGGCCGCGCTCCGAGGACTCAGGCACCGGAACCCAGTGTGGGGTAAGACACATCGCCGCCACGAGGGGCGTGCGGTGACTTTTTGCGTTCGGCCCGTGACCGCGTGGTCACCGTGCCGGGGGCAGGCCTCAGAGAGCTGCGGCTCCGTGGGCCTTGAGTGCCTGGTCGTACTGCTGAAGCACCCACAGCTCGTTCTTCATCGCGGCCAGCTGGGCCGGATCGCCGCCTGCTTCCAGGCGCCTGACGGTGATCTGGATCTCCTGGATACGGCGCTCCACCGCGCGGCGGCGGACCTGGACCAGCACGGTCCCCGCGTACATCTCGTCCACGGTGCGCCGCATGATCGGCTCGACCGCCAGCTCCGTCACCATCGCGCGGACCGTGTCGTCGGGGGCCGCCTCACGGACGCGGACCAGGTACTCCTGCGGGTCCTGCAGGCCGTACTCCGCGCCACCCGCGTCCATGATCGCCTGTCGTACGGCGGCGTAGGGCGCGGCGGTGAACTCGTCGATTCCGTAGGCGTCGAAGGCCGGGGAGACCAGATCGGCGCGCTGAAGGGCGAGTTTGAGCAGTTCACGCTCGGTGGCGTACACCGGATTGCGAAGTGTCAGAGCCGGGCCCGACGTCCGGGGCGTGGGGGCGGCGTCGTACGGCTGCGCGGAGCGTGGTGCGGGGGCCGGGCCCTTGCCGCCGCGGTCGCGTGCCCAGCGGGCCAGCTGCGCCACGCGCTTGACCACGAACTGCGTGTCGAGGATGCCGAGCAGGCCGGCGAGCTGGACGGCGACCTCGTGCTGGGCGCCGCTGTTCTTGATGCGGGCGACGACGGGCGCGGCCTCGTCGAGGGCCGCCGCGCGGCCGGCCGGGGTGTCGAGGTCGTAGCGGGCGACGATCTGGCGCAGCGCGAACTCGAAGAGCGGGGTGCGGGGTTCGGCCAGGTCCGAGACCGCGTCGTCGCCCTTGGCGAGCCGCAGGTCGCAGGGGTCCATGCCGTCGGGGGCGATCGCGATATAGGTCTCGGCGGCGAACTTCTGGTCGTCCTCGAAGGCCCGCAGCGCCGCCTTCTGGCCGGCCGCGTCGCCGTCGAAGGTGAAGATCACGCGGGCCGAGCCGTTGTCCATCAGGAGGCGGCGCAGGATCTTGATGTGGTCGCCGCCGAAGGCCGTGCCGCAGGTGGCGATGGCGGTGGTCACGCCCGCGAGATGGCAGGCCATGACGTCCGTGTAACCCTCGACCACCACCGCGCGGCTGGTCTTGGCGATCTCCTTCTTCGCCAGGTCGATGCCGTAGAGCACCTGGGACTTCTTGTAGATCGCCGTTTCGGGCGTGTTGAGGTACTTCGGGCCGTTGTCCGCCTCGTACAGCTTGCGGGCGCCGAACCCGACGACGTCACCGCCGATGTCCCGGATCGGCCACATCAGCCGGCCCCGGAAACGGTCGATGGGGCCGCGGCGGCCCTCCTGGGAGAGCCCGGAGAGCAGCAGCTCCTTGTCGGTGAAGCCCTTGCCGCGCAGGTAGCGCGTGAGGTGGTCCCAGCCCTGGGGGCTGTAGCCGACGCCGAAGTGGACGGCCGCCGACTGGTCGAACCCGCGCTCGGCCAGGAAGATCCGGCCGGTCTCGGCCTCGGGGCCGGTGGCGAGCTGCTCCGCGTACCACTCGGCGGCGATCTTGTGGGCCTCGACCAGGCGGATGCGTTCGCCGCGCTGATGGGCGGGGTTGTAGCCGCCCTCCTCGTAGCGCAGCGTGATGCCGGCCTGGCCGGCCAGGCGCTCCACCGCCTCGGAGAAGGAGAGGTGGTCGACCTTCATCACGAATGTGATGGTGTCGCCGCCCTCCTGGCAGCCGAAGCAGTGGAAGAGGCCCTTGCTGGGGCTGACCTGGAAGGACGGCGACTTCTCGTCGTGGAACGGGCAGAGGCCCTTGAGGTTGCCGCCGCCCGCGTTCCGCAGCTGGAGGTACTCGGACACGACGGCGTCGATCGGGACCGCGTCCCGTACCGCCTTCACGTCCTCGTCGTTGATCCGTCCTGCCACGAGGCGATTCTACGGGGACGGAACGACAGTCCCGGCGGCTACGGGACGACGGTGTCCAGCGGGACGTGCGGGTCCGCCAGGGCATCGGCGTCCACGACCGCCTGTGAGCGGACCAGGTGCTGGATCGCCTCTGTGACGTCCCACACGTTCACGTTCATCCCGGCCAGCACCCGGCCCTCGGCCAGCCAGAACGCGATGAACTCCCGCTTGCCGGCGTCCCCGCGGATCACCACCTGGTCGTACGACCCCGCCGGCGCCCACCCGGAGTACTCCATCCCCAGGTCGTACTGGTCGGAGAAGAAGTAGGGCACGCGGTCGTACGTCACGGGCTGTCCGAGCATCGACTTCGCCGCCGCGGGGCCGCCGTTCAGCGCGTTCGCCCAGTGCTCGACGCGGATGCGGGTGTCGAAGAGGGCGTGCGGGAAGGCGGCCACGTCGCCGGTGGCGTAGATGTCGGGGTCGGAGGTGCGCAGCCGCTCGTCGACGACGACACCGCCGCCGAACGCCCGGTCGGCGATCTCCAGGCCCGCCGCCTCCGCGAGCCCGGTCCGGGGGGAGGCGCCGATCGCGGCGAGGACGTCGTGCGCCGGGTGCTCCTCGCCGTCGTCCGTGCGGGCGGCCAGCACCATGCCGTCCTGGCCGACGATCTCGGTCAGCCGGACGCCGAAGCGGAACCGGACACCGTGGTCCTGGTGCAGCTCGGCGAAGAGGCCGCCCAGCTCCGGGCCGAGCACCCCGTGCAGCGGGGTCGGCTCCGGCTCGACGACGGTGACCTCCGCGCCGTACTCCCGCGCCGCCGCCGCGACCTCCAGGCCGATCCAGCCCGCGCCGGCGATCACCAGGTGGCCGTTGTCCCTGCCCAGCGACTGCAGGACGCCGCGCAGCCGCTCGGAGTGCGCGAGCCGGCGCAGGTGGTGCACGCCGGCCAGGCCGGTGCCGGGGATGTCCAGGCGGCGGGGCTCGGAACCGGTGGCCAGCAGCAGCTTGTCGTACCGGACGACCGTGCCGTCCTCGCCGAAGCGGACCGTCTTCGCCGTGCGGTCGACGGCGTCGACCGTCTGGCCGAGGTGCAGCTCGATGTCGTTCTGCGCGTACCAGGCGGGTTCGTGCACGAAGATGCTGTCGCGCTCCTCCTTGCCGAGCAGATAGCCCTTCGACAGGGCCGGGCGCTCGTACGGGTGGTCGCGTTCGTCGCAGATCAGTATCACCCGGCCGCTGAAGCCCTCCGCCCGCAGCGTCTCGGCCGCCTTCGCGCCGGCGAGCCCTCCTCCGACGATGACGAACGTCTGATCCGCGTCGACCACTTGATGCCTCCTCGTAAACGTGCCGCCCCGTGCGAGTTCAACGTGCGGCCATATGCGAGCGTCCCGCACGGAGCGTGATGCGGGAAGAGGGAGTGCCCCGATCAGGCCACGCAGGGTCACCTTCGGACCCTGGCGGGGTCACCCGCGTCGCGCCAGTCTCACAGGTGTCCGGTCAGCCGCACGTGCAGCGCCCGCGCGGAGGCGTCCGTCAGGGACGCGATCTGGTCGACGATCACCCGTTTGCGCGCGCGGTCGTCGGGCGCGTGGTCGAACAACGCGCGGAACTGGGGGTCGAGTCCGTCCGGGGCGCGGGCGGTGAGCGCCTCCGCCAGTTCGGCGACGACCACCCGCTGGTCCGCCCGGAGCCTGGCCTGTTCGGCGCGCTGCATGACGTACCGGTCGGCGACCGCCTTCAGCACCGCGCACTCCGTCCGGGTCTCGCGCGGCACCACCAGCTCGGCCGCGTACCGGGTGAGCCGGCCGCCCCCGTACGCCTCGCGGGTGGCGCTCTCGGCGGCCAGGCAGAAGCGGCCGATGAGCTGGCTGGTGGCGTCCTTCAGGCGGGCCTGGGCCTGCGCCGTGCCGTCGTAGCCGTGCGGCCACCACTCCTCGTCGAGGAGGCGGTCCAGGGCGGCGGCGAGTTCGGCCGGGTCGGTGTCCGCCGGGACGTACCGGCCGACGGCGACCTCGAACACCGCCTGCCGTTCCGGCTCGGCGTGCAGGCAGTTGGGGTCGATGTGACCGGCGTGCAGGCCGTCCTCCACGTCGTGCACCGAGTACGCCACGTCGTCCGACCAGTCCATGACCTGGGCCTCGAAGCAGGTCCGGGTGCCGGGGACGTCCTTGCGGACCCAGTCGAACACCGGGCGGTCGTCCTCGTAGACGCCGAACTTCGGGGAGTGCGGGTCGGTGGGGTGGAAGCCGCGCGGCCAGGGGTACTTGGTGGCGGCGTCGAGGGCGGCGCGGGTGAGGTTGAGGCCGACGGAGCCCTCGGGGGTGAACCGCTTGGGCTCGATGCGGGTGAGGAGCCGCAGGGACTGGGCGTTGCCCTCGAATCCGCCGCAGTCCTCGGCGAATTCGTTGAGGGCCTGTTCACCGTTGTGCCCGAAGGGCGGGTGGCCGAGGTCGTGGGAGAGGCAGGCGGCCTCGACCAGGTCGGGGTCGCAGCCGAGGGCCGCGCCCAGTTCGCGGCCGACCTGCGCGCATTCCAGGGAGTGGGTGAGGCGGGTGCGGGGGCTGGGGTCCCAGGCCGCGCTGGTCCCTCCGGGGGTCACCACCTGCGTCTTGCCGGCGAGTCTTCTCAGGGCGGCGGAGTGGAGGATGCGGGCCCGGTCGCGCTGGAAGGCGGTGCGGCCGGGGCGTTTGTCGGGCTCGGGGGCCCAGCGGTCGACCGACGCCGGGTCGTAACCGGGGGGCGGGATGTGGTTCTCGTGCTGGTGGGGTGCGGTGCCTTCCATGACTCGACAGTACGTGCAGGGGGTGACAAACGCGTACGCGTCTGCCGGGTCGTGGTGTGGTGGGGCGGGTGCGGGTGGTTCGTGGCTTGTCGCGCAGTTCCCCGCGCCCCCAGGCACGTCAGGTCCCCGCGCCCCCAGGGACGTCAGGTCCCCGCGCCCCAGGACGTCAGGCCGGGGCCGGTTGCCGGAGGACCGTCGGGGTGGTGGAGCTTGCCTCGTCGTAGCGGGTGAGTATCAGGTGGGCCATCAGGGGGTGGGCTCCCAAGGGGGCGGCGGTGATGCCCGGCGCCGCCTCCGCGCACTCCCGCGCGAAGCGGCCCGGCGCCGTGAAGTACGAGGCCAGGGCCGTGCGCTGACGGCCTTGTGAGCTGAGGGCGCGGAGCGCCTGCGCCACCGTGGGGGAGGTGGCGGAGGCATAGGCCGGGAGGACCGGGACGCCGAGGCGCGCGGCGAGGAGCCGCGCGGTGCGGCCGGTGTCGGTCGCGGCGTCGGCGTCGCGGGAGCCGGCCGCGGCGAGCACCACGGCGGTCGAGCGGCGTTCGGACTCCGTCACGGGGCCGCGCCAGCCCGCCTCGGCGAGGCGGGCGCACAGGGTCTCCACGAGGAGGCGGTGCGGTCCGAGCGGCGCGGCCACCCGGGTGCGGGCCCGGGCGGCGGCGGCCATCTCGGGGATGTCCTGCTTGATGTGGTGGCCGCGGCTGAGCAGGAGAGGTACGAGGATCGCGTCGTCGTCGCCGAGGGCGGCGAGGGTGTCGGGCAGCAGGGGCTCGTTCAGCTCGATGTGGCCGAGGTGCACGCGCAGGCCGGGGCGCAGCTCGCGGACGCGGTCGAGCAGGGCGTGGACCGTGGCGAGGGTGCGGGGGTCGCGGCTGCCGTGGGCCACCAGGACCAGCGCCGGGGAGCCGGGGAGGTGGCCGGTCTCGTCGTGAAGCGGGAGCAACGCCGTCATGAACCGATCGTCGCGCCGCGAGGTTGCCTGCCCGTTGCGCGCGCGTCACGGGTGTTTTCGTCAGGTTCACCACGCCGGGTCAGGGGTGTGTGAGGCCGGATGACCAGGGACTTCGGCGGCGGGCGTGAGGACCGTCACGGAACCCCGCGGCCTCGTGGAGCGTCTCTTCGTGTCGAAACCGATGTGTCGCCGAGGTGTCGGAGCCGACCGGGAGGGCGCCCCATGACGATTGGCCGACCGCGTCTGCCGCGCACCCGGACCGGGCAGCGGCGGCTGGTTCAGGCGCTGCTCGCGGGGTGCGTGCTCGCGCTGCTGCCGTCCACGTGGATGCATCTCGGCACGGACGACCGGCTGCGTACGGCCGCCGACGCGCCCCGCACGGCGGTCGCGGTCGTCTTCGGCGCGGGTCTGTGGAACGGCGAGCCGTCGCCGTACCTCGCCCACCGTCTCGACGCGGCGGCCGAGTTGTACCGCGCGGGGCGGGTGAAGGTGGTGCTCGTCACCGGCGACAACAGCCGCGAGGACTACGACGAGCCGGACGCCATGCGCGCCTATCTCACGCGCAACGGCGTCCCGGACGCCCGCATCGTCAGCGACTACGCGGGCTTCGACACCTGGGACTCCTGTGTACGGGCCCGGAAGATCTTCGGGGTCGAGGAGGCGGTGCTGATCAGCCAGGGCTTCCACATCCGCCGCGCGGTCGCCCTGTGCGAGGCGGCGGGGGTCGTGTCGTACGGCGTCGGAGTGGACGAGCGGCACGACGCGACCTGGTACTACGGGGGCGTGCGGGAGATCCTCGCGGCGGGAAAGGGCGCGCTGGACGTCGTGTTCCGGCCTGATCCGCGGTTCCTCGGGCCGCGGGAGCCCGGCGTGCAGCGGGCGCTGGCGGCGGGCGGGGACACATGACGACGCTGATGAATCTTGACCGGAATTGGCCGGTCCCGTGCCGGACGCCTCACGACGGGCCGGGCCGGGCGGGGAGATGAGCGTCGCACCCGTGTAACAAGGAGCCGTCGCGGCACGTAATACGGCCGACGCACGCTGACGTGCATGGAAACCTCCGTGACGCCCACGCACTGCCCCTACTGCGCCTTGCAGTGCGGCATGAACCTCACGCCCGTCCCGGACGGAACGGTCGAGGTGAGCGAGCGCGCGGACTTCCCGGTGAACCGTGGCGCGCTGTGCGGCAAGGGCCGTACGGCGCCGGCGGTGCTGTCGTCGCGGGTACGGCTGACCACGCCGCTCGTACGCGAAGGCGGGGCGCTGGTGCCCGCCACCTGGGACGAGGCCCTCGGCCGTATCGCCGGCGCGCTGTCCTCGATCCGCTCGGCGCACGGGCCGGACGCGCTGGGCGTCTTCGGCGGGGGCGGGCTGACGAACGAGAAGGCGTACACGCTCGGCAAGTTCGCGCGGATCGTGCTGGGCACCTCACAGATCGACTACAACGGGCGGTTCTGCATGTCGTCGGCCGCGGCGGCCGGCGTCGCGGCGTTCGGGCTGGACCGGGGGCTGCCCTTCCCGCTGGAGGACATCCCGAAGACAGGGTGCGTGATCCTGGTCGGGTCGAACCTCGCGGAGACCATGCCGCCGGCGCTGCGGTATCTGACCGAGCTCAAGGACAACGGCGGCACGCTGATCGTCGTCGATCCGCGCCGCACCAGGACCGCCGAACAGGCCGACCTGCATCTCGCTCCCCGGCCCGGCACCGATCTCGCGCTCGCCCTGGGGCTGCTGCACCTGGTCGTGGCCGAGGGGCGGACCGACGAGGACTACATCCGGGAACGGACGGCCGGCTGGGAGGACGCGCGGGCCGCGGCGATGGCGCACTGGCCGGAGTACGTGGAGCGGATCACCGGGGTTCCGGTGCCGCAACTGCGGGAGGCGGTACGGCTGTTCTGCGCACCACGGGCCGCGATGGTGCTCACCGCGCGTGGTCCCGAGCAGCAGTCCAAGGGCACGGACACCGTGGGCGCGTGGATCAACCTGTGCCTGGCGACCGGACGCGCCGGCCGTCCGCTGTCCGGGTACGGCTGTCTCACCGGTCAGGGCAACGGGCAGGGCGGGCGTGAACACGGCCAGAAGGCCGACCAGTTGCCCGGCTATCGCAAGCTGACCGACCCGGCGGCGCGGCGGCATGTGGCCGAGGTGTGGGGCGTCGACCCCGACACCTTGCCGGGTCCTGGCCGCAGCGCGTACGAACTGCTGGACGCGCTCGGCGGCGACATCCGGGCGCTGCTGCTCATGGGCTCCAACCCGGTGGTGTCCGCGCCGCGCGCCGCGCATGTGGAGGAGCGCCTGAGGTCCCTGGGCTTCCTCGCCGTCTGCGACGTGGTGCTGTCGGAGACGGCGGCCCTCGCGGACGTCGTGCTGCCGGTGACGCAGTGGGCGGAGGAGAGCGGCACGACGACCAGCCTGGAGGGCCGGGTGCTGCTCCGCCGGCAGGCGATCACCCCGCCTGAGGGCGTCCGCAGCGACCTGGAGGTCCTGCACGAACTCGCCGCCCGCCTCGGCGTGGAGAAGGGCTTCCCCACCGACCCCGAGGAGGTCTTCGGGGAACTCCGCCGCGCGACCGCGGGCGCCCCGGCGGACTACTCCGGGATCACGTACCGCCGGCTGGCACGGGAGAACGGCGTGTTCTGGCCGTGCCCGGGACGGGGGGAGGATCCGGAGGGTTTCCCCGGCCGTGAGGGCGGTGGCACGTACCCGGGCGCGGTGCCGGGCGTCGCCGTGGAGGGCGACGGCGGGCCCGTCCACCCCGGCACCCCACGCCTCTTCCTCGACCGCTTCGCCACGGAGGACGGTCGTGCCCGCTTCGTGCCCGTGTCGCACCGGGGCGTCGCCGAGGAACCCGACGCCGAGTACCCGGTGCTGCTGACCACCGGGCGTGTGGTGGCCCAGTACCAGTCAGGCGCCCAGACCCGCCGCGTGGACGAGCTCAACGCGGCCGCGCCCGGGCCCTTCGTGGAACTGCATCCGCGGCTGGCGAAGCGGCTGGGCGTGGCCGAGGGCGGCGCGGTGGCGGTCGTGTCCCGGCGGGGCCGGGCGGTGGCGCCGGCCCGGATCACCTCCGCCATCCGCCCGGACACCGTCTTCATGCCCTTCCACTGGCCGGGCGAGGGTCGCGCGAACACCCTCACCAACCCGGCGCTGGACCCCACCTCACGGATGCCGGAGTTCAAGGCGTGTGCGGTTCGGGTGGAGGCCGTGGAGGCCGTGGGGGCGGCGGAGGGTGCCGCGGGCTGAGCCCGCCGGGTTCACCGCCGCCGCCAGTCCCCGCCCTCGATCCGCTCGCCCCGGGCCCGCAGCCGGGCGGCGACCGCGGGGGCGGCCACGTACACCCAGGCCCGCCGCGTCGTGCCGTCGGCGTCCAGGACCACCTCACGGGCGACGCGTTCGTAGAGGTTGCGGGCGTCTCCGGGGGCGTACTCCTCCAACTGGTCGAGGGCGGCGAGGAGTTCGTCGTAGGCGTCCGGCAGCGGCGTGATCAGTGCGCCGGTCACGACCGAGCCGGGTTCCTCCACCGCGTACGGGTAGCCGGGGCCGGCGTAGAGCACCGCGCCCGCGAGGCGGGCCGGTTCCTCGGCGTGCGTGCGGCCGCGCAGGAACGTGCCGTGGTGGGGCTCACCCGGGCGGAGGGTGCCGTAGACGAAGAACGGGAGGGTCACAGAAACGATTCTCACCCCTCACACACCCACACCGGACGTCTATGGACATGACAAATCATGATCGCGTAAACCTCGGGGAACGTCCGCGCCGCCCCCCACTTCGGCGCCTTCCCGAGGAGACCGATGAGTCGAATACGGCACGCGCGAGGTTCCCGTCTCGCCGTCACCGCCGCCACCGCAGCCCTGCTGGCCGCCGCCCTCTCCCCCACCACCGCGGGCGCGGCCGACCGGCCCACCCGGGCCCAGGCGGTTCAGCACGCGGCCGTGGCCCTCGCGCAGCAGGCCGGCGCCCTGGGCCTCACCGCCGCCCAGGAGACACAGGTCCGGGACGTGATCGTCGACCGGGACGGCACCCAGCACGTCCGCTACGACCGCACCTACCGCCAACTTCCTGTCCTCGGCGGTGACTTCGTCGTCCACCTGGCGCCGGACGGCACCTACCGCGGGGCGAGCAGGGCCACCCGCGCCACCCTCTCCCTGCCGTCCGTCACGCCCCTGCTCTCGGCCCCGAAGGCCGCCGGCCGCGCCGCCGACTCGCTGCGCGCCACCCGCCTCGGCGAGGCGCTGAAGCGGCTGACGGCCAAGCCGGAACTGGTCGTGGACGCCCTGCACGGCACGCCGAAGCTGGCGTGGCGGACCAACGCGGTGGCCCTGGACGCGCGGGGCAACCCGGTCGCCCGCACCGTGCTGACCGACGCCCGCAGCGGCGCGCAGATCGACGCCTGGGACACGCTGGAGTCGGCCTCGGGGGACGGGCGTTCGCTGTACGGCGGGACGGTGCCGCTGGAGACGACGGCCGCGGGAACGTCGTACCGGCTGACGGACCCTACGCGCGGTGACACCTACACCGGTGACGCCGCGAACCGGTCCGACCTGTGTTTCCTCGGCACCATCTGCGTGGTGCGCGCGCCCTCGACCGTCTTCACGGACGCCGACAACCACTGGGGCGACGGCACGACGACGGACCGGGCGTCGGTGGCGGTGGACGCCCAGTACGGGACCGACACCACCTGGGACTACTTCCACGACGTCCACGGGCGCAACGGCATCGCGGGCGACGGCAAGGGCTCGTACAACCGTGTCCACTACGGCACCCGGTACAACAACGCCTTCTGGGACGACACCTGCTTCTGCATGACCTACGGCGACGGTGACGGCACGAACATGGGGCCGCTGGTGTCCCTGGACATCACCGGCCACGAGATGGCCCACGGCGTGACCTCCAAGACGGCCGCGCTGACGTACTCGGGCGAGTCCGGCGGACTGAACGAGGCCACCTCCGACATCTTCGGCACGCTGGTGGAGTTCCACGCGGGCAACGCGTCCGACGAGGGCGACTGGCTGATCGGCGAGAAGGTGGTGCGCGAGGGCTTCGGGCGCGAGGCGCTGCGCTACATGGACCGTCCCTCGCGCGACGGGCTCTCCGCCGACTGCTGGACCGCCACCGCCGGCAGCCTCGACGTCCACTACTCCTCCGGCATCGGCAACCACTTCGCGTACCTGCTGGCGGAGGGCAGTGGCGCGAAGACCCTCGGCGGCGTGGCCCACACCTCCAGCACCTGCGACGGCTCCACGGTGCGGGGCATCGGCCGGGCCAAGCTGGGCGCGATCTGGTACCGGGCGCTGACGGTCTACATGACCTCGTCGACGGACTACGCGGGGGCGCGCGCGGCGACCCTGAACGCGGCGCGGGACCTGTACGGGGCGGGGAGCGCGGAGTACGCGGCCGTGGGGGCGGCCTGGAGTGCGGTGAACGTGGACTGAGCGGCCCTGCGCGGGTCCGGCCGGCCGTCTCCTGGTCCCCGAGTCTCCGACTCGTCCCGGAGACGGCCGGCCTCGCTGTTCGTCGGCCGTTCGCGCCGGCGGGCGGTTCACCGGGTGGCCATCCACCGGACGCGGGTGGTCCGCGTGGGACACGCCGCGCACGAAAGACACCCCGCGAGGCTCGGTCACCCGTTCACACCTCCGCCTCGCGCCCTTCGGATTCTTTTGCCGCGGCGCTCATCGAACGGCCGTGACCTGCTGAAACACCGTCGGGTGCGGGTGCCCGGAGCGGCCCCGGGACCCCGTGCACCGTAAATCTGACGGCCCCTCAGGGAGCGGGCCGGTCGTCATGCCCTTTACCTCGGAAGTGCAGGGATGCGACCGACGGCGGCACATGGGGGTGCCGCGGGCCGTGGCCCGCCGGAGAGCTCGTGAGGAGCAGCGATGCGACGCACCGCCCGTCTGCTGATCGGTACGGCACTCGTCGCCGCCACCGCGGGGTCGCTCGCCGCGCCCGTGTACGGCGCGGACGGCGGGCGCCTCGAGGTCTTCCCGTCCACCGTGGTGCCCGGCGGCGACATCACCGTGAACACCACCGCCTGCGGCAAGGACGGTACGGCGGAGGGCGACGCCAGCGCGGTGGGGGCCGGACGCTTCACGCTGGCGCCCAGCACACACGAGGGCGACGCGATCGGGCAGTTCCGGGTGCCGCCGAGCGCGCAGCCGGGGACGTACGAGATCGTCGCGAAGTGCCCGGCCGGCGGCCCCGAGGTCCGCGGTGACCTGGTGGTCGTCCTGGAGTCGGCGCGGGGTTATGTGCACCCCAGAGGAATTGTGAAGACGGGGGTCGGCGGCGCCCTGGGCTCCGACCCCGTGCAGACCGCGGCCGGCGTGGCGGCTCTCGCCGTCGCCGGCGCGGGCGGTACCTGGCTCCTGCATCGCCGGGCGAGAGGCGACGGGATCTGACGGACACCCTCCGCTGTCCGTCCGCCGGTACCGCAAGTCCCCGCCCCCTCCGGGTCCGACGCCCCTCGCGGCCCGGAGGGGGAACGGGTGGAACAGTCGAGCTGGGAGGCCGACATGGGCAGGTACGGCAACACCGGTGACGCCGCGATAGCCGGCGTCACCGTCTTCGCCCTGTGCGCCGGCGCGTGGCTGCTGACCGACGGCCGGGACGCGCCCGCCCCGCCGCAGCCGTCGGCCGCCGAGGCGCAGATCGGCCCGGCCACACGGCTGTCCGCGGCGCCGGGGCTGCCGCCGTCCCCGCCGGACCGTATCCGCATCCCCGAGATCCGGGTGAACGCGCCCCTGATGGGCCTCGGACTGACCCGGGCCGGCAGCCTCGACGTACCGCCCGCCGCGCACAAGAACCTGGCCGGCTGGTACGAGGCCGGCACCACGCCGGGAGAGACCGGCACCGCCATCGTCGCCGGGCACGTCGACAACTCCGAGGGCCCGGCCGTCTTCTTCCGCCTCGGCGCCCTGAAGCGCGGCAGCACCATCGAGGTGGACCGCCGGGACGGCAGCGTGGCGCGTTTCCAGGTCGACGCGATCGAGGTGTACGACGCCAAGGACTTCCCCGACGAGAAGGTCTACGGCGCCGCGTCCCGTCCCGAGCTGCGGGTGATCACCTGCGGTGGCGGCTACTCGCGCAGCACCGGCTACCAGGGCAACGTCGTCGTCTTCGCGCATCTCACGGGCAGCGCGTGACTCACGCCCGGGACGCGGCGAGCACGTTGGCCCTCCCCCACGCCCCGAGCGGCTCCAGCGCCTCGTTGAGCGCCTCACCGCGCGGTGTCAGTGAGTACTCCACCTTCGGTGGCACCTCCTCGTACACCTCCCGGTGCACGATGCCGTCCGCCTCCAGCTCCCGCAGCTGCGCCGCGAGCACCTTCTCCGTCACCCCGGGCAGCTCCCGGCGCAGCTCGCCGAAGCGGTGCGGCCGCTCGTGCAGCGCCCAGAGGATCAGCACCTTCCACTTCCCGCCGATCACGTCCATCGCCGCGTCGATCCCGCACACGTACGACCCCGGCCGTCGTCCCGCCGTCATGTCCGGCCACCCCGCCTTCCCGCTGCCTGCATGCTTCCCCCCGGGTAACCACCCACTCGCACGTACGTACTTGAGCAGGCCGCTCCCCCTCCATGAGGCTGAACGCCATGACTGACAGCGCCTCTTCCCCGACCCCGCTCACTCTTCTCGGCACCGGTGCGATGGGCACCGCCCTCGCCCGGGCCTGGCTCGCCGCCGGCCACCCCGTCACCGTCTGGAACCGCACCCCTGCCCGTGCCGAGCCCCTCGCCGCCGAGGGCGCCGCCGTCGCCGGGAGCGCGGCCGAGGCGGTGGCCGCCGGCCGGCTGGTGATCGTCTGCCTGCTGGACGACGCGTCGGTGGGCGAGGTCCTGTCCGGCGCCGGCCTGTCCGGACGTGACCTGGTCAACCTCACCACCGGCACGCCGGGCCAGGGCCGTGCCCGCGCCGCCTGGGCGACGCGCCGCGGCGCCCGTTTCCTGGACGCGGGCGTGATGGCCGTACCGCCGATGGTCGGTGACCCGGCGTCCGGGGCGTACGTGCTGTACAGCGGCTCGGCCGAGCTGTTCGAGGAGCACCGCGACACCCTCACCGTCCCGGCCGGGGCCCGCTACGTCGGTACGGACCCCGGCCTCGCCGCGCTGCACGACGTGGCGCTGCTCAGCGCCATGGACGGGATGTTCGCGGGCATCACGCACGCGTTCGCGCTGATCCGTGGCGAGGACATCGCGCCGCGGGAGTTCGCGCCGCTGCTGGTGTCCTGGCTGACCGCGATGGCGCCGGCCGCGCTGGAGACCGCGGGCAGGCTGGAGGTGGGCGACTACACCAAGGACGTCGTATCGAACCTCGCGATGCAGGTGGCCGGCAACGCCACCCTGCTGCGCACCGCCGAGGAGCAGGGCGTCAGCACGGAGCTGCTCACGCCGTTCATGAACCTGATGGAGCGCCGCCTGGCCGCCGGGCACGGCGACGAGGACACGACCGGGTTGATCGAGCTGCTCGCGGCCGGGCACACCGGCTAGGCGATCCACTGCTCGTACGCCAGGTTCGCCACCAGCGCGAACACCACCGTCAGCAGCACGACCCGGACGAAGCCGCTGCCCTTCTTGAGCGCGGTGCGGGCGCCCAGGGTGCCGCCCGCGAGGTTGAACACGGCCATCACCGCGGCCAGCTGCCACAGCACGGTGCCCTGCCAGGCGAAGGTGACGAGGGCGCCGGCGTTGGTGCAGCAGTTGACGATCTTGGCGGTGGCGGAGGCGGTGACCAGGTCGAGGTGGAGCACGGCCGTCAGCGCGAGGACCAGGAACGTGCCGGTGCCGGGGCCGATCAGGCCGTCGTAGAAGCCGATGCCCACGCCCGCGAGACCGATCGCGGCGAGGACGCGGCGCCGGGTGACCGGGCCCGGCGCAGGGGCCGTGCCGAAGGCGGGCTTGAGGATCACGAAGGCCGCCACGGCGAGCAGCACCACCATGATCAGCGGCTTCAGGACCTCCGTGCTCATGCCGGCCGCGAAGAAGGCGCCGCCGGAGGAGCCCGCCAGCGCGGCGAGGCCGATGCGGATCGCCGTACGCACGTCCACGGGGGCCTTGCGGGCGTACGTCACGGCTGCGCCGGTCGTGCCGACGATGGCGACGGCCTTGTTGGTGCCGAGCGCGTACGCGGCCGGGGTGCCGGCGGGCAGTCCCAGCAGCAGCACGGGGAGGAGCAGCAGGCCTCCCCCGCCGACCACGGCGTCGATCCAGCCGGCCGCGAGGGCGGCGAGGCACAGGACGGCGACCATGGCGAGGGGTATGTCGGGCATGATCGGGACCCTATCCCGCGCCCACCTGCCCTTTCCCGCGGCCCTCACCCCACCGCCGCGTCACCCGCCCGCTCCCCTGACCCCTCCCGCCGCGTCACCCGCCCGCTCCCCTGACCCCTTCCACCGCGTCACACCAACGCGGCCCCGGCCCCCGCCCCGGCCCAAGTCCCGCCTCCGCACCGCCGCCCGCATCCCACCAGCGCACCGCCGCCCGCCGCCCGCCGCCTTCACCCCCACCACCGCCCCACACCTACGCGGCCCCGCCGCACCTGCGCAGTCCTCACACCCAGCCCGCCCCCACACCCCTGCGTCCCCTCACCTCCGCTGCCCTCACCCTCCCCGCCGACCGCACCTGCGTGGTCCCAGCCCCAGCCCCGCCCCACACGTCCAGCCGCCCGCCCCCGGTGGTCCCCGCACCCCCCGCAGGCCCCACACCCTGCACCGCACCACACCCCCGACGCCCCACCCACCTCCGCGCCGCACACCCCCTGACACCCCACCGCCCGATCCCCTCACACCCACCGCCGGCCCGTGCTGAGGGCAGCGTTCCTCGGGGGAAACAGGGGGGATGCGGCCGGGTAACACCCGCCGCGCACGCTGCGGTGCATGACCTCGACTACGCGTGTGGTGGTGATCGGCTCCGGCCTCGCGGGCGTACGGCTCGCCCGGCGGCTCGGAGAGCTCGGCACGCCCGCGCTGCTCGTCGGCGAGGAGGAGCACCGCCCCTACAACCGGGTCCTGCTCGCCGAGGTGCTGGCCGGCCGGTACGACCCGGACGTCATCTCCCTGCCCGCCCTCACCGCCCCCGCGGAGCTGGTCCGCGCCCGGGTGACCGGGATCGACCGCGGCGCGCGGACCGTGCGCTGCGCGGACGGCTCGGTGATCGGCTACGGCACGCTCGTCCTGGCCACCGGCTCCAACCCCGTGCTGCCGCCCCTGCGGGGACTGTTCACCCCGGGCGACGCGCTGCCCGAGGGCGTCCACGCCTTCCGCACCATGGACGACTGCCTGAGCCTGTCCAAGGCGGTCCGGCCCTCCGCCCGCGCCGTGGTCATCGGCGGCGGCCTCCTCGGTGTCTCCGCCGCCCGCGCGCTCGCCGTGCGCGGCGCGCAGGTGGTGCTCGCCCAGCAGTCCGAGCGGCTCATGGAACGGCAGCTCGACCCGGCCGCGTCCCAGCTGGTCGGGCGCCATCTGGCGGGCCTCGGCGTCGAGGTGCACACCCGGTGCCGGGTGCGGGACGTACGGGTCGTCGCCGGCGCGGTCCGCTCGGTCGAGCTGGCCGACGGCTACGCCCTCGACGCCGACCTCGTGGTCCTCGCCTGCGGTGTCCGCCCGCGCGCGGGACTCGCCCGGGCGGCAGGGCTCACGGTCGGCGAGGGCGTCCTCGTCGACGACGAGCTGCGCACCTCCGACCCGCACATCCACGCGATCGGCGACTGCGCCCAGCACGACGGCACCCTGTACGGCCTCGCGGCGCCGGCGCTCGACCAGGCCGACATCCTCGCCGGGCTGCTGACCGGCAGCGCGACCACCCGCTACACCGGCACCCGCGCCCTCACCCGCCTCACCCTCGCCGGCCTGACCCCCTTCGACCTCGCCGCGTTCGGGGAGACCGATCCCCGCCCGGGAGACGACGTCGTGCAGCTCGCCGACGCCACCCGGGGCACCTACCGCAAGGTCGTCGTCCGCGACGACCGGCTGGTCGGCGGGGTCCTCGTCGGCGAACTCGGCACCGTCGGCGCGCTCGCCCGCGCCTGGGAGGGAGCCGAACCGCTTGCCGGCGACGGCCCCCTGCTCCACCTGCTCACCCACGATGGAGGCTCCTGAATGTCCGCCACCCCGGGGGCCACCCCCACGATCGTGCTCGTCGGCCACGGCATGGTCGGCCAGCGCTTCCTCGAGGCGCTCGCCGAGCGCGGCCTGACCGCCACGCACCGCGTGGTCGTGCTCTGCGAGGAGCCGCGCCCCGCCTACGACCGCGTCCAGCTGACCTCGTACTTCTCGGGCAGGACGCCCGAGGACCTCTCTCTGGCCGACAGCGGCTTCATCGACGGGCACGGCATCGACCTGCGCGTCGGCGACCCGGCGGAGACGATCGACCGCGCGGCGCGCAAGGTCACCGCCCGCTCCGGGCAGGTCTTCGACTACGACGTCCTGGTCCTGGCCACCGGCTCCTACCCCTTCGTCCCGCCGGTCCCCGGCAAGGACGCGGCGGGCTGCTTCGTGTACCGCACGATCGAGGACCTGCTCGCCATCGAGGAGTACGCGAGGGGCGGGGCCCGGACCGGCGCGGTGGTCGGCGGCGGGCTGCTCGGCCTGGAGGCCGCGGGTGCGCTCAAGGGCCTCGGGCTCGCCACGCACATCGTGGAGTTCGCGCCGCGCCTGATGCCGGTGCAGGTCGACGACGGCGGCGGCGCGGCCCTGCTGCGCACCGTCGAGGGCATGGGCCTGACCGTCCATACCGGCACGGGCACCCAGGAGATCATCACGGACGACGCGGACGCCGTGACCGGCATGAAGCTGTCCGACGGCAGCGAACTCGCCGTCGACATGGTGGTCTTCAGCGCCGGTGTCCGCCCCCGCGACCAGCTGGCCCGCGACTGTGGTCTGGCGGTGGGCGAGCGCGGCGGCATCCGCGTCGACGAGCGGTGCCGCACGGTCGACGACCCGCACGTGTTCGCGATCGGCGAGTGCGCGCAGGCGGTGGACGGCCGGGTGTACGGCCTGGTCGCGCCGGGCTACGAGCAGGCCGAGACGGCGGCGGCGACGATCGCGGCCGACGAGGCCTCCTTCACCGGCGCCGACCTGTCCACCAAGCTCAAACTGCTCGGCGTGGACGTGGCGTCCTTCGGCGACGCGCACGGCACCGGCGGCGACTGCCTCGACGTCGTCTACTCCGACTCCCGCAGCGGCCTGTACAAGAAGCTGGTCGTCGGCCGCGACGGCACGCTGCGCGGCGGCATCCTGGTGGGTGACGCGGAGGCGTACGGCACCCTGCGCGCGCTCACCGGCTCGGTCCCGCCCGTCGCCCCCGAGTCCCTGGTGCTGCCGGCCGGTTCCGGCGGCGGCGCCCAGCTCGGCCCGTCCGCGCTCCCCGACGACGCGGTGATCTGCTCCTGCCACAACGTCACCAAGGGCACCGTCCGGGGAGCGGTGACGGACCACCGGTGCGTGACCGTCCCCGAGGTGAAGAAGTGCACCAAGGCCGGTACGGGCTGCGGCAGTTGCGTCAAGGTGCTCGGTCAGCTGGTCACCGCCGAACTGGAGGCGAGCGGCGTCGAGGTCGACAAGGGCCTGTGCGGCTGCTTCGGGCAGACCCGCGAGGAGCTGTACGAGATCGTCCTGGCGCTGCGCATCACGTCGTACCAGGACCTGCTGGACCGCTACGGCCGGGACGGCGCCCGGGGCGGCGACGGCTGCGAGGTCTGCAAGCCGGCCGTCGCCTCGATCATCGCCTCCCTCGCCCCGGCGATCGGCGCGGGAGGCTACGTCCTGGAGGGCGAGCAGGCGGCCCTGCAGGACACCAACGACCACTTCCTCGCCAACCTCCAGAAGAACGGCTCGTACTCCGTCGTCCCCCGGATCCCCGGCGGTGAGGTCGCCCCGGAGAAGCTGATCGTGATCGGCGAGATCGCCCGCGACTTCGGCCTCTACACGAAGATCACGGGCGGGCAGCGCATCGACATGTTCGGCGCACGCGTCGAGCAACTGCCGCTGATCTGGGCCCGACTGGTGGACGCGGGCTTCGAGTCGGGCCACGCGTACGGCAAGTCGCTGCGCACCGTGAAGTCCTGTGTGGGGCAGACCTGGTGCCGCTACGGCGTCCAGGACTCGGTCCGGATGGCGATCGACCTGGAGCTGCGCTACCGGGGCCTGCGTTCCCCGCACAAGCTCAAGTCGGCGGTCTCCGGCTGTGCCCGGGAGTGCGCGGAGGCCCAGTCGAAGGACTTCGGCGTGATCGCCACGTCGAACGGCTGGAACCTCTACGTCGGCGGCAACGGCGGGGCCACTCCCCGCCACGCGGACCTGCTGGCGCAGGACCTCACGGACGCCGAGCTGATCCGGCTGATCGACCGCTTCCTGATGTTCTACATCCGTACGGCGGACCGCCTGGAGCGCACGTCGACGTGGCTGGAGCGCGTCCCCGGGGGCCTGGACCACGTGCGGGAGGTGGTGGTGGAGGACTCCCTCGGCATCTGCGAGGAGCTGGAGCGGCTGATGGCGTCCCATGTCGCGCACTACCGCGACGAGTGGGCGGAGACCATCGGCGACCCCGAGAAACTCGCCCGTTTCGTCTCCTTCGTGAACGCGCCCGACACTCCCGACCCGGTCGTCGCCTTCGTCCCCGAACGCGACCAGATCAAGCCCGACCTGCCGCTGCTGTCGATCGGCATGCACCGTGCGGCAGACGTCCTGGAAGGAACCGCGCAGCGATGACCCTGGCACCCGAGACCACGGACCTCAAGGTCCAGCTCCAGCTGGCCGGCGGCTGGTTCACGGTCTGCGACCTGCATCTGCTCGTCCCCGGCCGCGGAGTGGCGGCCCTGCTGCCGGACGGCGAACAGGTCGCCGTCTTCCGCGACCGCGGCGGCAGTCTGTACGCGATCGGCAACCGCGACCCGTTCACCGGCGCGGCGGTCCTCTCCCGGGGCCTGACCGGCACCCACCTGGGCCGCCCGTTCGTCGCCTCCCCCCTGCTCAAGCAGCGCTTCGACCTGCTCTCCGGGCAGTGCCTGGACGACGAGACGGTGCGGGTGAAGGCGTACGAGGTACGGGCGGCCTGAGCGGTGCGGCGACTGCCCGGCCGGCCGCCGCGTCACCGCTCCAGGAAGGCGTCCGTGACCGCCAGTGCCGCGGCCATGATGCTCAGCTGCGGGTTCACCTCGGGACAGCCGGGCAGCACCGAGGCATCGGCGATCAGTACGCCCCGTACGCCGCGCAGCCGCCCCTCCGGGTCGGCCGGGGCGCGCGCGGCGTCGGCGCCGGCGGCGACCGTGCCGGTGGGGTGGTAGGCGGACAGGTGGAGCCCGCGCGCGCCGACCCCGGCGAGGACGGCGTCCAGGCCGGCGAGTGTGCGGGCGCGGGGCGCGGAGGGGATGCCGGTGAGGACCTCCTCCGCGCCCGCGGCGAACAGCAGCTCGCCCATGGCGCGCACGGCCCGCATGAGCCGGTCCGCGTCCCGCCGGTGAAGGTCGTAGCGCGGCAGCGTGCGCTCGCGGCCCAGGACCCGGCCGGAGGGGCGGTCGGCGATCATCGCGCCGAGCGTGGCGAGGTGCCCGGCCCCCGCCAGCTCGCGCCGCAACTGCCTGCCCAGGCCCGGCAGGACGAACGACCCCATGCCCGGCGGCGTGGCGGTGGCCTCGATCAGGACGCCCTCGTCGTGGTGTTCCTCGACGCCGACGCTCTGCAGTACGCCCTCCCAGGCGGTGACCGGTTCGGCGAACCGCCCGGCGACACTCGTGGCCGGATGGACGCTGAGGTTGCGGCCCAGACGCGGATGGCCGCCCAGGCCGGAGCGGCGCAGCAGCGGCGGCGACTCCAGGGCGCCCGCGGCGACGACCACGAGCGGCGCCAGGATCTCGAACTCCCCGCCTCCGTCCCGCCGCACCCGCACGCCCGCGGCACGCGGCAGGCCGGGCCGGTCGCCGTCCACCAGGATCCGGCGTACGCGCGCGCCGGTCACGATGCGCGCGCCGGCGGCACAGGCACCGGGCAGCACGGAGAGCTGGACGCTCTGCTTGGCGCCGGTCGGGCAGCCCACCACGCACTGGCAGGAACCCTTGCAGCCCGGCGCGTTGCGGCGCAGTGGTGCGGCCTGCCAGCCGAGCCGCTCCGCGCCGGCCAGTGCGAGGCGGCCGTTGGTGCCGAGGACGTCGAGGGGCTGGCGGCCGACGCGCAGGGTGCTCTCGGCCTCGTCGAGACAGGGCCCGAGGCGTTCGGCGAGCGCGAACCCGAAGTGGTGGGTCCAGCGGTCCAGGACGTGGCCGGGGGTGCGGTAGCAGGTGCCGGAGTTGACGACGGTGGTGCCGCCGACCGCCCGGCCGACGGGAAGCAGCAGGGGCGGGCTGCCCAGGGCGACGGTGGCGCCGCCGTCGCGGTACAGCTCGGCGAACCGGTCCAGCGGGGCACGTCCGCCGAAGGAGTCGGTGCGGTGGTGGTGCCCCTCCTCCAGGACGACGACGTCGAGCCCGGCGCGGGCCAGGGTGCGGGCCGCCATGGCGCCGCCCGCCCCGGAGCCGACGACCACGGCGCCGGCGGTGGAGCGCGCGGGCCAGGCGTGGGCGGGCGTGCAGTCGAGCGGGGGGTCGGCGGGTGCCGCGGCGGTGGCCGGCCCCCCGTCCTGGAGCATGCGCTCGGTACCGGCGGCGAGCAGGACGGGCACCTTGAGCACGTCGAGGAAGGGGACCAGCGCACGGCGGGCGCCGAGGCCGGCGAGCACCGACTCCCGCTCACCCGCGGCGAGGGCGTCGAGCGGGCGGCCCGTCCGGGCCAGGGCATAGGCGTCGACGGCGAGCGCGGCGGCCCGTACGCCGGTGCGGGCGGGCAGCGGCATCGAGTCGAGGACCCGGTCGAGGCGGGCGGGCACGCGGGCGGCCCAGGGCTCGGTGCCGTCGTCGGCGAGCAGCGCGGCCACGAACCCGGTGAGGCTCATCGGGTGCCCACTTCCGCGTGGGCGGTGCCGTCGAGCTGCCACTCGGCCTCGGTGCGCCAGCCGCCCGGCCACCACCGGCGCTCCAGCAGCACATGGGCGTCGGCACGTTCGGAGTTGCGGCAGACCGCGGGGGCGCCGTCGGGGTCGGTGTAGTCGAGCGCGAGGGTGCGGTCGGCGGGCTGGGTGACCTCGACCCGGATCCGGCGCCGCCCGGCACGGCCGGTCACGGTCCAGGTCGGCAGGGCGAGGTCGGCGCGGAACCGGCCGAGACCGGCCCAGCCCACGGCGCTGCGCTCCGCACGACGCGGCCAGGTGGCGCCGCTGCGCCGCAGCCGCAGGAACACCAGTGGGGGCAGCCGGCGCAGCACGGGCCGCATGGACACCGCGGCGACGATCTCCAGGACGTCGCCACCGCCGAGGTCGGCGTGCAGCCAGGCCCAGCGGCGGGCGTTGCCGTGGCCGTAGATGCGGGCCGAGCCGCCGGGGGCGCCGTCGAGGGTGAGGGTGGTGCCGTCGAAGGTGAAGGTCCCGTCGTAGGCGGCACGCGCGGCGGGCAGGATCTGGGCGGCGGGCAGCAGGGGCCGGCGCCAGGACCAGCGCGGGAAGGTGAACAGCGGTGCCCCGGCCGGTCGTTCGGCCAGGTCCCAGCGGAAGGTGCCCGCGGATCCGGTCAGCCGCCCCGGGGTGGCCGACACCCCCGCCGCCGTGAATCCCTCGCCCGGCCGCTCCCACGGAGCCGGACCGAAGCGGGCGTGCCGCACCGGTCCGTGCGCGGGAAAGGCCGCCGCCCAGCCGTGCGCGTACGGCGGGGAACCGTCGGTGGGCGCGGTGAGTTCGTGGTGCAGCCAGAGTCCGGTGCCGGTGGCCGGGTCGGTGAGCGTGGTGTACCAGACCTCGGTGCGGCCCGGCTCGCCGTTCCAGCGGGGCGCGGTGAGCGCGTCCGCGGCCTCGTGGCGGGGGAGGCGGAAGCTCGCCAGGAACGGTACGAGGCCGGTCGTGAGGGGGAAGCGCAGCGTGCCGGTGCCGACGCGCGCCCCGTTCTCGTACAGGGTGAACGGCAGCACGGTCATGGACGTGAGGGGCCGGCGCGGGGTCACCGACTTCCAGCCGTCCAGGGTGAGGCGGCGGCCGTCGGCGGTGAATCCGATGCGGTAGCGGATGCGGCGCCTGGCGAGCGGGGAGATCTCCAGCTCGCCCTCGGCGCCGGGGTCGTCGGCCAGACCGGCGATGCGCAGGCGCCCGGTGGCCCGCGCCTCGGTCGTGGCGTGCGGGCGCAGCACCCGGTCGGCCGCGACGCGCAGGTCGAGGCGGATCCGGCGGGTGCGGTCCCCGCCGTCGAGCCGGACCGTGCCGAGCATCGTCTCGCGGAACGTCGTGCCCCGCCTTGCGCGCGTCCGGGTGCGGGGCTCGCTGCGGGCGTCGTCGGCGTCCGTCATGCGAGTCCCTCCCGCATGATCCGTTCGGTGGCCGTCAGATACGCCTCGGCCGCCTGCCGTGCGCGGCCGTCGTCGCCGGCCACCACGGCGTCCACCACCGGTGCTAGCCGCGCGTGGGCGGTCCCGGCGTCGGTGAAGGGCGCCACGAGGGCGGCGCGCACGGGCAGGTAGGCGTTGAAGAGCGTGTTGGTCAGCAGGACGTAGACCCGGTTGCCGGTGGCGCGGGCCAGGGCCCGGTGCACCTCGACGTCCGCGAGCTGGACGGCCGCGCCGCCCTCGGCGACGCGCACGGCGTCGAGCAGGGCGCGCAGGTCGGCGCGATGGTGCGCGGTGGCCCGGGCGGCGGCCTGCCCGGCGATCAACTGACCTATGGCGCGCCGCACTTCGAAGATCTCGCCGATCCAGTCCGGGCTGTGCCGCACCAGCATGGGCAGCAGATCGGCGCCGCCCAGGCGGGCGAAGTCCCGCACCCGGGTGCCCACTCCATGCTTCGTCTCCAGAAGGCCCGCCTGGACGAGGCGGCCGAAGGCGTGCTTGAGGGTGGTGCGGTTGACGCCGTAGCCGTCGGCCAGCCGGCGCTCGGGCGGCAGATAGCTGCCGACGGGGTGCCGCCCGGCGAGGATGTCCTCGCGCAGCCGCTCCTCCAGGACGTCGACGACGGTGTCGCGGGGCAGTGCCTCCATACGGTTCCTCCGTGCTGCGCTCCGGCCACCGGGTGGACCCGGTGGCTCAGTGGATGAGCCACCCAACCAACACGGCCATGGGAAGTCAATGGGTCGCGCACACAGGGAACTTGACGGCCGGGCAGGTGGAGGCCGAAACCGGTGGGGCCCGGCCGTACCGGCAGGGAATCCCCATCCCCGTAGCCGCCGCCGGCGCGTCACGGCCCGTCCACGGCGCGTCCACTCCGCTCCCCTAGCGTCCCTGATCGCACGACCCCGCCGCCGACCGGCGGCGGGGCGGTCACGGCACCTCTTGGAGTGAGAGTGGAACGTCGTAACCTCCTGCGTGCGGCCGTCCTCGGCGGCTCAGCGGCAGCCCTCGGCGGAAGCCTGTGGCGCGGCGCCGCGTACGCGGCCCCCGCCCAGCCGGGCACGGGCCCCTACGGGGCGCTCGGTTCCGCCGACGCCAACGGCATCAGGCTCCCCAGCGGCTTCACCAGCCGGGTGATAGCCCGTTCCGGACAGCGCGTCACCGGCACGTCGTACACCTGGCACAACGCCCCCGACGGCGGCGCCTGTTACGCCGACGGCAGCGGCTGGATCTACGTCTCCAACTCGGAGATCAACCCGTCCGGCGGCGCGAGCGCGGTGAAGTTCTCCTCGACGGGCACCGTCACGTCGGCGTACCGCATCCTCTCCGGCACCCGCACCAACTGCGCGGGCGGCAAGACCCCGTGGAACACCTGGCTGTCCTGCGAGGAGGTGTCCCTCGGCTACGTCTTCGAGACGGACCCGTGGGGGGTGAAGGCGGCGGTGCGCCGGGACGCCATGGGCCGCTTCAAGCACGAGGCCGCTGCCGCCGACCCCGTCCGCAAGGTCGTCTACCTGACCGAGGACGAGACGAACGGCCGCTTCTACCGCTTCGTGCCCACCACATGGGGCGACCTGTCCGCCGGCACCCTCCAGGTGATGGTCGCGGGATCCGCCACCTCGGGCTCCTTCACCTGGGCGAACGTCCCCGACCCGGACGGCTCCCCGACGGCCACCCGCTCCCAGGTCTCCGGCTCGAAGTCCTTCAACGGCGGCGAGGGCTGCCACTACGCCGACGACACGGTCTGGTTCACCACCAAGGGCGACAACCGCGTCTGGCAGGTCAACCTCACGAGCAACACCTACGAGCTGGCCTACGACGACTCCCTCGTCAGCTCCGGCACGGCCCCGCTGACCGGCGTCGACAACATCACCGGCTCCTCCTCCGGCGACCTGTTCGTCGCGGAGGACGGCGGCAACATGGAGATCTGCGTGATCACGCCGAACGACGTGATCGCCCCCTTCCTCCGGATCGACGGCCAGTCCGGCTCCGAGATCACGGGACCGGCGTTCTCCCCCGACGGCCGGCGGCTGTACTTCTCCAGCCAGCGCGGCACGAGCGGCAGCTCCTCCGGCGGCATCACGTACGAGGTGACGGGGCCCTTCCGGTCGTAGCGTCGCGCCGGGCCGGTGGGGTGGTGGACGCGGCGGGCCCGCCGAGTCCCTGCCGACGTCGCCGAGCGGGCCGTGCCCGCCCGGAACGTCGGGTTCCATCCGTCCCACCGGCCCTTCCTGCCCCGCCTCGCCAGGTCCACGGCCTGGCTACGGTGGACGTATGAAGCTCGCGCCCGCCGACGCCAGGCGGCGTCTGGTCGCCGCGTCCGTCGCGCGGCTGGCGACGGCCGGCGCCGACGGCGTGCCGCACGTCGTACCGGTGACGTTCGCCGTGCTCGGCGAGGTCCTCTACTTCGCCGTGGACCACAAACCGAAGAGCACCTGGGACCTGCGGCGGTTGCGCAACATCCGGGAGAATCCCGCGGTGGCGGTGCTGGCCGACCACTACGACGAGGACTGGGCGGCGCTGTGGTGGGCCCGTGCCGACGGCCGGGGGGAGATCCTCCAGGACGGGGAGGAGCGCCGTCGCGCCGTCGAGTCGCTGTGCGGCAAGTACGGCCAGTACCGGACGTCTCCTCCCCAGGGCCCCGCGGTGGCCGTCCGGGTCGGCCGGTGGAGCGGCTGGGCCTTCGGCTAGCTCACCGCATCGGCAGCTCCACCAGAGCGCCGAGCTCGCCGTCGGTGGCCGGTCTGAGCGTCGTCAGGATGTGCCGGGCGGCCGTCAGGTCGCCGCCGGAGCCCGGCAAGGTCACGGTGAACACCAGGCCGTCACTGCGCAGCCGGAGCTCCTGGTGGGCGTATCCGCCCTCGAACGTCAGCAACTGGCGGCCGCCGCCGTCGTCCGTGCAGTGGATCGGTTCGCCCTGGGGGACGGGGCAGCCGCGGGCGCCGGTGCGCCGGGTGCCGTACTCCTCGCGTGCCACACCGAGGTGCAGTCGTGCCGAGGCGGGCCGCTCGTAGTCGGCCCCGAAGCCGTCCTCGCTCGCGCCCAGGACGCGCAGTGTGTACCCCGGCGGCGGATCGCCGACCCGCAGCATCGCGGGGTCGACGTCGCTTGCGGTGATCCACTCGTCGAGGGCGGGAGGCCGGGCGGCCTCGCGGGCGGCGTACGCCCCCCACCCGGCGAGGACGGCCGCCACCCCCAGAGCCCCCAGCCTGATCCGGGTGCCGGGCAGGAACAACGCGGCGGCGAGGGCGTAGCAGCTGCCCCCGGCGGAGCAGAGCAGGAGACCGCTGTCCAGGTGATCGGCCTGGAAGGCGACCACGGCGGCCCCGAAGACGCCGGCCGTGCCGAGCAGGTGGACGCCCGACGCCCAGGCCCACCGGCCGTGCTTGCGGCGCGTGAGCGGCACGACGGCACGGGCGGCGGTCGCGGCGCCGGCCAGTGCGGTGACCGCCAGGGCGCTGACCACGGTGAGGGCGACGGCGAGCGAAGCGGCCCCGCCGGCGAAGAGGGCGATCAGAGCGACCTGCGTCTGCACGGCCGTGATCGCGCACCCGAACAGCCAGACGGCTGCCAGATGGGCGACGGGGAGCCCCGCTTCCTGCGTCTGCGTCACGCCTGTGATCACGCCGGGCGGGGCGGCCACGGTTCCCCAGGTCCCGCAGGCCTCACGCACACCTCATGCACACTTCACACGCACGAAAGAGTCACAGAAAGGCCACAACGCCCAGCACTCAGGCGCCCCGGCATTACGTTCATCCCCTCACATGACACGTCCGGGGGGACGAGATGACCAACCCGTACATGCCACCGCCCGCCGTTCGCCCCGCCCCGGGATGGGCGCGCAAGCGGTACCTGCTCCCCGCGCTCGCCCTGATCTTCCTGCTCGGCACCGGCATCGGCGCGGCCGGCGGCGGGGAGAAGACGGCCGAGGCGAGACCGGCGGCCGCCGGACCCACCCCGACCGAGACCGTCACCGCGACGGCGACGGCGACGGTGACGCAGACCCCGGAGGCCGAACCGGCGCCCACGGTGACCGTCACGAAGACGGTCACCGCGACCAGGACGGTCACCGCCGAGCCGGCGGCCGGCGGCGGCTTCGACGACTCGTCCGGCTCGGACACCGGGGTCTACTACGGCAACTGCAGCGAGGCCCGGGCGGCCGGCGCCGCCCCGATCCATCGCGGCGAGCCCGGCTACGCCTCCCACCTGGACCGGGACAACGACGGCGTGGCCTGCGACGCGTAGGTCAGCGGCCGGCGAGGCCGCTGGGAAGGATCGTGCTGAGCGAGGTGACCGGGTGCCCCACCTCCAGCGTGCCGAGCAGGCCGCCCAGGAGGCGGCTTGCGGGGACCTCACCGGACGAGTCGGGGGCCGGGGCGGCCTGGGCGGCGGGGGCGGCCGCCAGCAGGGCGGTGGACATGACGGAGACACAGACGAGTTTCTTGATCATGCCCGGCCCAACGACACACGCCGTCCCCGGGCATCGTCCGTCACCCGGTTGCCCCGTCGGCGCGCCTGAGATCCTTGCCTCCATGAGCACACCACCCGGCGGTCTGCCCCGGTACCGCGTCCTCACCGGCCCGGACGACGCGTCGTTCTGCCGCCGCGTGAGCGAGGCTCTCGACCTCGGCTACGAACTCCACGCCGGCCCCTCGGTCACCTTCGACGGCGAGTCCGTCGTCGTCGCCCAGGCACTGCTCTGGCCTGCCCGTCCGGCACCGGACCCGACGTGAGGAAAGGCCCCGCCACGCAACCGTGAGCGGCCTCGGGCGTCATGATCACCAACCGTTGATCACGTGGAGGGGCGTCCGTGCGCGCAGACAGGCTGGGGAAGACCGGGCGCGCTGCTGACCCTCGCCGGGCCGTTCGGCGCCATGGAGTACCGGATCGGCGCCACCGGGAACGCGCGGGCGGGCGAGGGATGGCCCGGCGTCCACGCCGTCCGGGCCGGCGCCGGCCCCCTCGACATGGCGGACCTGCGAGGCGGCGGCTTCCCGCTCCGCACCGCCCCTCGCGGGGTGAGACCGCCACTCGCGGGTGGAACGGGGACGGCGCTCCTCCACGCGACGGGCATGCGCAGTCCCTCGGCGGTACACGTCCGGATGGGACACTCACCGCCGACGTCCCGTCCGCGACACCCACTCCGCCTCTGGGGGCTCCATGGCCACGACCATCCGCAGGGCAGTCATCCCCGCCGCCGGCCTCGGTTCCAGGCTTCTGCCGCTGACCAAGGCCACGCCCAAGGAGATGCTGCCCGTCGGTGACAAACCCGTCATCGAGCACACCGTCCGGGAGCTCGTGGCCTCCGGCATCACCGACATCACCATCGTCGTCTCGGGCGGAAAGGGCCTCATCCAGGACCACTTCCGGCCCAACCCCGCGCTCGTCGCCCAGCTGCGGGCCGACGGCAAGACGGCGTACGCGGACGCCGTGGAGGAGGTCGGCGAGCTGTCCCGGCTCGGCCACATCACCTACCTCGACCAGCACGGCCCGTACGGCAACGGCACCCCCGTCCTCAACGCCGCCCGCAACTTCGGTGACGAGCCGATGCTCGTGCTGTGGCCCGACGACGTCTTCGTCGCCGACGTACCGCGCGCCCAGCAGCTGATCCGGGCCTACGAGGCCACCAGCTGCCCCGTCCTCGCGCTGATGCCGATGGAGCCGGGCGACTCGCAGCGCTACGGCGTGCCCGTGGTCAGGGAGGACCTCGGCGAGGGGCTGCTGCGCATCACCGGCCTGGTGGAGAAGCCCAAGCCGCAGGACGCGCCCTCGGCGTACGCGGCCATCGGCGGGTACGTCATCACCCCGGGCATCGTCGACGAGCTGCGGGAGCAGACCAAGCGCTGGTACGAGCACCGCACCGGCGAGATCTACCTGACCGACGCGATCAACGCCTACGCCGGCAGCCGGGCCGTGTACGGACAGGTCATCCAGGGCCGCTGGTACGACACCGGCAACCCGCTCGCCTACCTCACCGCCCAGTTCGCCGCCGCCCTCGCGGACCCGGAGTACGGGCCGCCGCTGCGCCGGCTCGCCACGGAGCTCGACCACCCGGCCGACGGCACGTGACACGAAGAGGGCGGCACCCCCGCACAGGGTGCCGCCCTCTCCTCGTACGCCGGAACCGCCGCCGGATCGTGAGGGTCGGGGATCAACGGCGGTTCCGGGGCCCTCGGGTCAGCGGTGGTCGCTGCCCGCCGACTGCGACGCGGCCCGGCCGGCCTCCAGACGCGCCACCGGGATCCGGAACGGCGAGCAGGAGACGTAGTCCAGCCCCACCTCGTGGAAGAAGTGGACGGACTCCGGGTCGCCGCCGTGCTCGCCGCAGACGCCGAGCTTCAGGTCGGGACGGGTCTCACGGCCCGCCTTCGCGGCGGCCGCGACCAGGGAACCCACGCCGTCCTTGTCGATCGTCTCGAACGGGGAGACGCCGAAGATGCCCTTCTCCAGGTACGCCGTGAAGAACGAGGCCTCCACGTCGTCCCGGCTGAAGCCCCACACCGTCTGCGTGAGGTCGTTGGTGCCGAAGGAGAAGAACTCCGCCGCCTCGGCGATCTGAGCGGCGGTCAGCGCGGCGCGCGGCAGCTCGATCATGGTGCCGATGGCCAGCTTCAGCTTCGTGCCGGTCGCGGCCTCGACCTCGGCGATGACCTGGTCGGCCTCGTCGCGGACCAGCTCCAGCTCCTGCACCGTGCCGACCAGCGGGATCATGACCTCGGCGCGCGGGTCGCCCTTCGCCGCCTTGCGCGCGGCCGCGGCCTCGGCGATCGCCCGGACCTGCATCGTGAACAGGCCGGGGATGACCAGGCCGAGCCGGACGCCGCGCAGGCCCAGCATCGGGTTCTGCTCGTGCAGCCGGTGGACGGCCTGGAGCAGGCGGAGTTCGTTCTCGTGCGGCTCCTGACGGGACTCCGCCAGCGCCACGCGGACCGACAGCTCGGTGATGTCGGGGAGGAACTCGTGCAGCGGCGGGTCGAGCAGCCGGATGGTGACCGGCAGGCCGTCCATCGCCTCGAACAGCTCCACGAAGTCCTGCTTCTGAAGCGGCAGCAGCTCCTTCAGCGACTCCTCGCGCTCCGTCTCCGTGTCGGCCAGGATCAGGCGCTCCACCAGCTCACGGCGGTCACCGAGGAACATGTGCTCGGTACGGCACAGGCCGATGCCCTGCGCGCCGAAGCGGCGGGCCCGCAGCGCGTCCTCGGCGTTGTCCGCGTTGGCGCGCACCCGCAGCCGGCGCTTGCGGTCCGCGAACGCCATGATCCGGTGCACGGCCTCGACCAGCTCGTCGGCGTCGTCCGCGCCCGCGTGCATCCGGCCCTCGAAGTACTCGACGACCGGGGAGGGCACCACCGGCACCTCACCGAGGTACACCTTGCCCGAGGAGCCGTCGATGGAGATGAGGTCGCCCTCCTCCACCACGTGACCGCCGGGCACGGTCATCCGGCGGCGCTTGGTGTCGACCTCCAGCTCCTCCGCGCCGCAGACACAGGTCTTGCCCATGCCGCGCGCGACGACGGCCGCGTGGGAGGTCTTGCCGCCGCGCGAGGTCAGGATGCCCTCGGCCGCGATCATGCCGTCCAGGTCGTCGGGGTTGGTCTCGCGGCGGATCAGGATGACCTTCTCGCCGGAGCGCGACCACTTCACCGCGGTGTACGAGTCGAAGACCGCCTTGCCGACCGCCGCGCCCGGCGACGCCGCGATGCCCCGGCCGACCTGCTCGACCTTGGCGCTGTCGTCGAAGCGGGGGAACATCAGCTGGGCGAGCTGGGCGCCGGTGACCCGCTGGAGCGCCTCGGCCTCGTCGATCAGGCCCTGGTCGACGAGCTGGGTCGCGATGCGGAAGGCGGCGCCGGCGGTGCGCTTGCCGACGCGGGTCTGGAGCATCCACAGCTGACCGCGCTCGATCGTGAACTCGATGTCGCACAGGTCCTTGTAGTGGTTCTCCAGCGTCTCCATGATCTGCATCAGCTGGTCGTACGACTTCTTGTCGATCTGCTCCAGCTCGGCGAGCGGGACGGTGTTGCGGATGCCCGCCACCACGTCCTCGCCCTGCGCGTTCTGCAGGTAGTCGCCGTAGACGCCCTGGTGGCCGGAGGCGGGGTCGCGGGTGAAGGCGACGCCGGTGCCGGAGTCGGGGCCGAGGTTGCCGAAGACCATCGAGCAGACGTTGACCGCGGTGCCCAGGTCGTGCGGGATGCGCTCCTGGCGGCGGTAGAGCTTGGCGCGGTCGGTGTTCCAGGAGTCGAAGACCGCGTGGATGGCGAGGTCCATCTGCTCGCGCGGGTCCTGCGGGAAGTCGCGGCCGGCCTCCTTCTTGACGATCTTCTTGAAGGAGGTGACGAGCTTCTTGAGGTCCGCGGCCTCCAGCTCGGTGTCGACCGCGACCTTCTTGGCCTCCTTGGCCTTCTCCAGCGCCTCCTCGAAGAGGTCGCCTTCGACGCCGAGGACGGTCTTGCCGAACATCTGGATGAGGCGGCGGTAGGAGTCCCACGCGAAGCGTTCGTCGCCGGCCTGCTTGGCCAGCCCCTGGACGGACTTGTCCGACAGACCGATGTTCAGGACCGTGTCCATCATGCCGGGCATGGAGAACTTGGCACCCGAGCGGACCGACACGAGGAGAGGGTTGTCGGCCTGACCGAGCTTCTTGCCCATCGTCTGCTCCAGCGCGTCGAGGTGCGCACTCACCTCGTCACGCAGTGCCGCGGGCTCCTCACCACTGTCGAGGTAGACCTTGCAGGCCTCGGTGGTGATGGTGAAGCCCGGAGGCACGGGAAGGCCCAGGTTGGTCATCTCGGCGAGGTTCGCGCCCTTGCCGCCGAGGAGGTCCTTGAGGTCCTTGTTGCCCTCGGTGAAGTCGTAAACGAACTTCACGCCCTCAACGCTGTTGCCGGATCCGGCTACCTGGGGATCTTTGTTTTCCGACACGGTCTCGACTCCTCGAGGACGCGGTGGCTGCCCTGACGGCGAGGAACATACCCAGATCGAAGGCGCCTGGGTACGTCTACTTGTGCGTCATGCGCCTGTAACCACTCGTCCGCCACCGGATCGAAAGTCAAGGCTTGGTAAGCGCCGACGGGCTTATGTTTTCACTTCTTGAACGCAGCGCCGCCCAGAGGCGGGGCTTTCTGCTCATACGAGCGGCATCCGGCACGTCTGATTTCGATCGATGAACGATCAAGGGGTGGCACTGAGTGCCACCCCTTGGAGAAGTGCAGTCGCCCAAGATCCGCTCATCTGAGCGCAACCCTTATCAAGGGTGGCGAGAATCACGCTGCCACAGGCAGCGGGTTTTCACCATGCGGACGCCGTCGGGAGACGGAAATCCGCTCGTCACACGCCCAGTGCCTGCAGCCGCTCCTCCACCCGCTCCGGCGCGTACAGGTGCTCCACGACCAGCGCACCCGCCCCCACCAGCCCCGCACGCTCCCCGAGCCGCGAGGTCACGATGTCCAGCCGGGCCGTGGAGCGCGGCAGCGCCCGCTCGTAGAGCAACTCCCGTACGCCGGTCAGGAAGGGAGTTCCGGCCAAATCCCCGGCCATCATCAGGACCCCGGGGTTCAGCAGCGTCACCACGGTCGCCAGCACCTCCCCGACCCGGCGCCCGGCCTCCCGTGCCAGCGCCACCGCCTCCGGGTGCCCGGCCGCCAGCAGCTCCCGCACGTCCGAACCGGACGCCGCCGGCACACCGGCCTCGGCCAGCCGCCGGGCCACGGCGCCGCCACTGGCGACGGCGGCCAGACAGCCGTACGAACCGCACCGGCACAGCGCGTCCGCGCCCTCCGGGACCCGGATGTGGCCGATGTCCCCGGCGCCGCCGTCCACCCCCCGGTAGACCGAGCCGCCGACGACCACGCCCGCGCCGATGCCGGTGGAGACCTTGACGAGGACGAACGCCGAGCAGCCGTAGTGGCCGCTGCGCTGCTCGCCGTACGCCATCAGGTTCGCGTCGTTGTCGACGAGGACGGGGACGGGCCCGGCGCCCGTGTGCTCGGTGAACGCCTGTGCCATGCGGCCGCGCAGGTCGTAGCCGTCCCAGCCCGGCATCATCGGGGGCTGGACCACCCGGCCGGTGTCGATGTCGACCGGGCCGGGCACGGCCAGGCCGATGCCGCAGACCTCCCCGGCGCCGTGGCCGGCCTTCTGGAGCAACTCCGCGAACCACCGCCCGAGTTCGCCCAGCACCAGCTCCGGACCGTCCTCGATGACCAGCGTGCCGCCGTGTTCGGCGAGGATCTCGCCGCTCAGGGACAGGACGGCCGCGCGGGCGTGCCGGGTGTCGAGGTCGGCGGCGAGGACGACCGCGTGCTCGGCGTCGAACTCCAAGGTGATGGCGGGGCGGCCCCCGAGCGGGGAGTCCACGGGGCCGCCGGCCCCCTCGCGCAGCCAGCCCGCGCGGAAGAGGCGGTCGAGGCGCTGACCGACGGTGGCCCGGGACAGACCGGTGGCCTGCTGGAGCGCGCCACGCGTGGTGGCCCGCCCCCTGCGCACGAGTTCCAGCAGCTCCCCCGCGCTGGCCTGGGTCGTGTTGCGTCCGGTCATGCGCACCCCCTTGCGTTTCCCGGCCCCGCGTGACGGGGCGGGTTTTGCGTGCCAAATAGACCTAACTCTACGGCAGCCGGGGCGGACCCGCGGCCGACCGGGGCGTGCGAGCCGTCGCGGGCACGTGGCCGACTCTCCGTGGCCCGCGGATCGCGCGCCCGCCGGAGCCTCGGCCAGCCGTCGCGGGCACGTGGCCGGCTCGCCGAGGCGCACGCGTCGCGCGTCCGCCGGAGCCACGAGCCGGCGGTGCCCGAACGCCCGTGATCATCCGGCGGCGGGGCTGTTCCGGGACGCGCTGAACGCAGCGGGGCCGCGGGCCGTACGAAGGGGTGGCGGACCCGTTCCCCCACGCCGGGTCCGCCGCTTTTCGGCGTTTTCGTACGGAGGGACCCACGGGTGGCTGTCTTCACGCGTCAACCGCGCACGACCGATGACGCAGCAAAGACCGCTCCGGACACCCCTGAGCCGCCCGCCCCCTCCGGCCGCCTCGCGCGGTGGCGCGCCGGCCGTCCCACCGCCACCCGCGTGCTGCGCCACACCGCCACCGCCCTCGCCGCGGTCCTCGTGCTGGGCGCGCTGCTGCTGCCGAACACCCTGCACACCGTCACGCCCGGCAAGTTCTTCCGCATCCCGGTCGAGGCGATCATCGGTGCCGCCGTCCTGCTGGCGCTGCCGCGCCGCCCCCGGCTGGTGGCAGCCGTGGCCGGCGGGCTCTCCCTCGGGGCGCTGACCGTACTGAACCTGCTCGACATGGGCTTCTACGAGTACCTCGGCCGCGGCTTCAACCTGGTCCTCGACTGGGGTCTGCTCGACGACGCCCAGGCGTACATGGAGGACGCGATGGGCGGGGCGGGCGCCACGGCCCTCGCGGTCGGTGCCCTCGTCCTGGCCGTCCTGATGTTCGCGGTGACGACCCTGGCGACGGTCCGGCTGAGCAACGTACTCGCCCGGCACCGCACGGTCGCCGTCCGCTCCACCCTCGCCGCCGCCGTCGCCTGGACGCTGGCGTCCACGCTCGGCGTCCAGGTCGCCGGACTGCCGCTCGCGTCCGACCACGCGTCGGCGCTGGTGGAGGTCCAGGCGCGGCGGGTGCAGACGACACTGCGGGACGAGGCGGCGTTCGAACGGGAGGCGCGGACGGACGCGTTCGGCGGGACGCCCGGCGAGCAGCTCGTCCCGGACCTGCGGGGCAAGGACGTCCTCTTCGCGTTCATCGAGAGCTACGGCCGCAGCGCGATCGAGGACCCCCTGATCGCCCCCGGCGTCCGCCGGACCCTGGACGCCGGCACCGACAGCCTCACGGAGGCGGGGTTCGCCTCGAAGAGCGGGTGGCTGACGTCGGCGACCTACGGCGGCAGCAGCTGGCTCGGCCACTCCACGTTCCTGTCCGGCCTGTGGATCGACAGCCAGCAGCGCTACCGGACCGTCACCTCCGGCGACCACCTCACCCTGACCAAGGCGTTCCAGAAGACCGGCGACTGGCAGACGCTCGGGGTCATGCCGGGTGTGCAGAAGGGCTGGCCGGAGGCGAAGTTCTACGGCCTGGACAACGTCTACGACGCGTTCGAACTCGGTTACAAGGGACCGAAGTTCAGCTGGTCGACCATGCCGGACCAGTACACCCTGGAGGCCTTCCAGCGGCTGGAGCACGGCAGGAAGCGCGACAAGCCGCTGATGGCGGAGATCATCCTGACGTCCAGTCACCAGCCCTGGTCGCCACTGCCGAAGATGGTCGACTGGGAGGACCTCGGCGACGGCTCGCTCTTCGGCCCGATCCAGCGGGCGGGCACGGACCCGGCGGAGATCATCGCCGACGGCACCCGCTCCAAGGAGGAGTACGGCAAGTCCGTCCAGTACTCCGTCACCAGCCTCACTCAGTGGCTGGAGCGCTACGGCACCAAGGACACCGTCCTGGTCTTCCTCGGCGACCACCAGCCCATCGCCCGGGTCAGCGGCCACCGCGCCAGCCGGGACGTGCCGGTCTCGATCGTCGCCAAGGACCCGAAGGTGCTGGACAGGATCGCGGGCTGGGGCTGGACGGACGGGCTACGGCCCGCGCAGGACGCGCCGGTCTGGAAGATGAGCGACTTCCGCGACCGCTTCCTGACGGCGTACGGCTCGACCCCGTCGAGGAAGACCGGCTGACCGCGATGCGGGCGCACGTCTGCTGCCCTCTGCTTCACGGACACGGAATGCAGTGCCCTCCGCTGTCCCGCGCCTGGAGGGAAGGGAATGATGGGCCCCATGAAATACACCGTCTCCACCGAGATCGCGCTGCCTCGGGAGAAGGTGGTCCAGCTGCTCGCCGACCCGGCACACCTGCCGAAATGGCTGCGGGGCCTGGTGCTGCACGAGCCGCTGAGTGGGGAGCACGGGCAGCCGGGCACCACGTCGCGGGTCGTGATGGAGATGGGCGGGCGGAAGATCGAGTGCACCGAGACCATCACACGGCGGGAACCGGCAGACCTGCGCGAGATCCCGGCAACGAGCGTCGTTCACTTCGACCGCGAGATCGTCGGCGAGGGCATGTGGAGCGCCGTGCGCGACCGGCTGACCGAAGCCGGCCCGGAAACGACGCTCTGGGAGAGCGAGAACGAGTACCGGTTCAGCGGCTTCCTGATGAAGCTGGTGGCACTTGCGGTGCCCCGCGCCTTCCGCAGGCAGTCGCACCAGCACATGCGGGACTTCAAGGCGTTCGCCGAGCAGGGAAGGGACGTCCGCGAAGCGGCGGACTGATCCGCCGTCACAGGTCGGCCTTGACCCGTGACGGTGGGCCGGGCTGCCGGCCCACCGGAGACGGCCCGGCCGGCCGGCGGCGCCCGGCTGTTCAGCCGCCGGAGGTGTCCAGTTCGGCGTCCTCGGCGATGCCCGCGCAGTCGTAGGGGTCCTTCAGCCAGCCGTCCGGCAGCACGACACGGTTGTTGCTGCTGCTCCGGCCGCGCGGCCCGTCGGCTCCGGCCGGCCAGGGCTGGCCGAGGTCCAGCTCGTCCAGCCCGGCGCGCAGTTCACCGAGCGAGGACGTGACGGCGAGCCGCCGGCGCATCTCCGAGCCGACCGCGAAGCCCTTCAGGTACCAGGCGACGTGCTTGCGGAAGTCGATGACGCCGCGTGACTCGTCCCCGATCCACTCACCGAGCAGGGAGGCGTGCCGGACCATGATGTCGGCGACCTCCCGCAGGGCGGGCCGCGTGACGTCCTGGTCGCGGCCCTCGAAGGCGGCCACCAGATCGGCGAAGAGCCACGGCCGTCCCAGGCATCCGCGCCCGACCACGACCCCGTCGCAGCCGGTCTCCCGCACCATGCGCACCGCGTCCTCGGCGGACCAGATGTCGCCGTTGCCGAGCACGGGGATCTCCGGCACATGCTCCTTCAGCCGGGCGATGGCGTCCCAGTCGGCGGTGCCGCCGTAGTGCTCGGCGGCGGTACGGCCGTGCAGGGCGATGGCCGTGACGCCCTCCTCGACGGCGATCCGGCCGGCGTCCAGGTAGGTGATGTGGTCGTCGTCGATGCCCTTGCGCATCTTCATCGTCACCGGCAGCTCACCGGCTCCGGCGACGGCCTCGCGCAGGATGGCGCGCAGCAGATTCCGCTTGTACGGCAGCGCGGAGCCACCGCCCTTGCGCGTCACCTTGGGCACCGGACAGCCGAAGTTCAGGTCGATGTGGTCGGCCAGGTCCTCCTCCGCGATCATGCGGACGGCCTTGCCGACGGTCGCGGGGTCCACGCCGTAGAGCTGGATCGACCGGGGCCGCTCGGTCGCGTCGAAGTGGACCAGCTGCATGGTCTTCTCGTTGCGCTCGACCAGCGCGCGAGTCGTGATCATCTCGCTCACGAACAGGCCCTTGCCGCCGCTGAATTCCCTGCACAGGGTGCGGAAGGGCGCGTTGGTGATCCCGGCCATGGGGGCCAGGACGACGGGCGGCTGGACGGTGTGCGGACCGATCTGCAGGGGCGTGGGCATTCCTCCATTGTGCCGTGCAATGAGTTCGTAAAGTTCGTTAGTTAGGCGCACTATCGAAATGGCCGTACGATGGACGCATGCCCGAGCTCAGTCACCGCCGACGTCTGCTCGTCCTCGCGATCTGCTGCATGAGCCTGCTGATCGTCAGCCTCGACAACACGATCCTCAACGTCGCCCTGCCGTCCCTGCAGGACGACCTCCGCGCCGGCACCTCGGGCCTGCAGTGGACGATCGACGCCTACACCCTCGTTCTCGCGTCCCTGCTGATGCTCGCGGGCTCCACGGCCGACCGGATCGGCCGCAAGCGGGTCTTCATGGCGGGGCTGGTCGTCTTCACCGCCGGCTCGGCGCTGTGCTCGGTGGCGCCGGACCTGGACACGCTGGTGATCTTCCGCATGGTGCAGGCGGTGGGCGGTTCGATGCTCAACCCGGTCGCCATGTCGATCATCACCAACACCTTCACGGACCCGCGCGAGCGCGCCCGCGCGATCGGCGTGTGGGGCGCCGTGGTCGGCATCTCGATGGCCGCGGGTCCGCTGGTGGGCGGCCTGCTGGTGGAGGCGGTGAACTGGCGGGCGATCTTCTGGGTCAACCTCCCGGTGGGCGCCGCCGCGCTGCTGCTGACGCTGCGCTTCGTCCCCGAGTCCCGCGCCCCGAAGCCCCGGCGGGCCGATCCGGTGGGCCAGGTGCTGGTGATCGCGCTGTTCGGGGCGCTGACGTACGCGATCATCGAGGCGCCGAGCGCCGGGCTCGCGGCGGTGCTGCCGTTCGCGGCGGTGGCGGCGGCCGCGCTGCTGGGGCTGCTCGCCTACGAACCGCGGCGTGCGGAGCCGCTGATCGACCTGCGGTTCTTCCGTTCGGCACCCTTCAGCGGGGCGACCGTGATAGCGATCAGCGCGTTCGCCGCACTGGGCGGTTTCCTGTTCCTGTCGACGCTGTACCTCCAGAACGTCCGGGGGCTGGACGCGCTGCACGCCGGGCTGTGGATGCTGCCGCTGGCCGTGCCGACGTTCCTGTGCGCCCCGTTGGCCGGGCGGCTCGTGGGCAGCCGGGGCCCCCGGCTGCCGCTGCTGATCGCGGGGGTGGCGATGACGGCGAGCGCGGTGCTGTTCGCTGGATTCGAGGGCGAGACGTCGAACGTCACGCTCTTCGTCGGCTACGTCCTGTTCGGTGTCGGCTTCGGCTTCGTGAACGCGCCGATCACCAACACGGCGGTGTCGGGGATGCCCCGGGCGCAGGCCGGCGTCGCCGCCGCCGTCGCCTCCACCAGCCGCCAGCTCGGCCAGACGCTGGGCGTCGCCGTGGTGGGCGCCGTACTGGCGGCCGGGATCGGGGCGTCGTCGTACCGGGACGCCTTCGTCACGGCCGCCCGGCCGGGATGGTGGATCCTCGTGGGGTGCGGCGCCGCGGTGCTGGCCGTCGGCCTGCTGACCAGCGGGCGCTGGGCCCGGGGGACGGCCGAGCGGGCCGCCGGTCGGCTGGAGCAGGACGAGGTGCGGCAGGCGGTGGGGGCCGGCGCCCCTTAGGGGCACGTCAGGGCACAGCTTGGACAACTAGGTGTGAAGAACCCCCTGTTGATGTTGATCCTGCTGCACACTCCTTGCGGCGCGAAACGCCCCCCGGGACGGATCGCCAAGGACGGATCGCCGGACCCGACGCTGGAGGCGTCATGCCGCAGATCGACACGAGCAAGGTCAGCCGGTGGGACCAGCACGGCCGCGAACACGTGGTCCGCGTCCAGCGCACCGGTGTGCAGCGCACGATCAGTTGCGACACCTGCGGCTGGCGGCGGGGTGCGCAGTTCCTGCCCTGGCTGAAGGCGCAGGAGCACCTCGCCGAGGCGCATCAGGCGACGGTGGACCCGGCGGGGGCCTGAGCCGCCGGCCTCAGGCCCGCAGCCCCCGCACGACCAGTTCCACCACCGCGGCGAAGTCCTCCTCGACGCCCGGCAACGTCCACTCCGGGGCGTAACAGGGGTCGTGGAAGCGCCCGGTGGCCTGGAACACCGCGCGGGCCGCGGCCTGCGCGTCGCCGCCGGCGAAGGTGCCTGCCGCGATGCCCGCCGCGACGATGCGGGCCAGCTGGGCGGTGAGGTCGGCTATGTGCTCCGGGACCGCCTCACCGCTCTCGCCGGTCAGCACCATGTACGTGGCGAACAGCTCCGGGTCGTCGCCCGCCTTGCGCCGCTTGGCGTCGAACAGGCCCCGCAACCAGTCCCGCAGCCGCCCCTCCGCGTCACGGTCCTCGGCGGCGATCCCGGCCAGCGCCTCGGACGTGCGGTCCAGCCAGCGCTTCGTGACCGCCTCCCGAAGGGCCGCCTTGGTGCGGAAGTGCCGGTAGACGCTGCCGTGGCTGACGCCCAGCGCGCGCGCCACGTCGACCACGGTGGCCTTGGCCGGGCCGTGGCGGCGCAGCACCTCCTCGGTGGTGGCGAGGATGCGCTCGGCGGTCAGGGTCTCACTGGTCGGGGACATGAGGTGACGGTACCCCGGGCCCGGTTCAGCGTTCGCTGTCGAGGTGCGCCATCTGCTGGGCGGCGTAGCGCTCGCCCGCGGCGGCACCGGCCGGGACGGCCTCCTCGATCGCCCGCAGGTCGGCCTCGTCCAGCCGCACGTCGAGCGCGCCGAGGGCCTCCGTCAGCCGGTCCCGGCGGCGGGCGCCGACCAGCGGCACGATGTCCTCGCCGCGCGAGAGCACCCAGGCGATGGCGATCTGCGCGACGCTGACGCCCTTCTGTTCGGCGATCTTCCGCAGCGCCTCCACCAGGTTCAGGTTGTGCCGGAGGTTCTCGCCCTGGAAGCGGGGCGACATGGCCCGGAAGTCGTCGGCCGCGAGCCGGCGGTCGGCGGTGAAGTGGCCGGAGATCAGCCCGCGGGACAGCACGCCGTACGCGGTGACGGCGACGCCCAGTTCACGGGCGGTCGGCAGGATCTCGGCCTCGATACCGCGCGAGATCAGCGAGTACTCGATCTGGAGGTCGGAGATCGGGGCGGTGGCGGCGGCCCGGCGGAGCGTCTCGGCGCCGATCTCGCTGAGGCCGATGTGACGGACGTACCCCTTCTCGACCAGCTCCGCGACGGCGCCGACCGTCTCCTCGATCGGTACGTCCGGGTCGAGGCGGGAGAGCCGGTAGACGTCGATGTGGTCCACACCGAGGCGCTGGAGGGAGTAGGAGGCGAAGTTCTTCACGGCGGCCGGGCGGCCGTCGTAACCCAGCCAGTCGCCGGCCGGGCCGCGCAGGGCGCCGAATTTCACGCTGATCAGGGCCTGTTCCCGCCGGGCCGGTGGCGCGGCGCGCAGGGCCTCGCCGATCAGCATCTCGTTGTGGCCCATGCCGTAGAAGTCGCCGGTGTCGAGCAGGGTGATGCCGGCTTCCAGGGCGGCGTGGACGGTGGCGATGGACTCGGTGCGGTCCGCTTCGCCGTACAGGGCGGACATGCCCATGCAGCCGAGGCCGAGGGCGGAGACCTGGGGGCCGGTGGTGCCGAGAGTGCGTGGGTGCATCGTCATGCCTCCACGATGGCATGACAGATGACAGATTTCAATATCTGTCATCTGTTCTTTGTCAGGCCGGATCGCACCGCCCTGATCCAGCACCGCGTCTGGACTACTGGAAGAACTGGGACGTGCCGACAACGGGGTCCACCCGCCGTTCGGCTGGACCCCGATCACCGACTCCGGATCGGCACGCACGGCTACGACGTGATCAACGCGGCGTTCCCCGTGATCCGCTCGGACGGCACCGCGCTGTGGGAGGACGGCATGGGCACGGGCGTGAAGGTCGCGACGCCCGCGGAGATGTGTGCCGCGAAGGCCGCCGGCCGGACGATCCTGCTCTCGACCGGCGGCGCCACGGCCGGCATCACGCGGTCCGGCAACGCTGCCGGCCCACGCCGGGCGCCGTCTCACCGCGAGGTGAACGCCAGTTTCGCCCCCAGTGCCACGAACGAGCCCGCGAACGTCCGGCGCACCCAGGTCATCACCCGGGGACGGGAGACCACCTGGCTGCGCACGGACGCCGCGAGCAGGCCGAGGGCGGCGAACAGCACGAAGGTCACCAGCATGAACACGCCGCCCAGCGCCAGCATCCGGGGTACCGCGTGCGGCTCGGCCGGGCTCACGAACTGGGGCAGGAACGCGAGGAAGAAGATCGTCACCTTCGGGTTGAGCAGGTTGACCAGCACGGCCCGCACGATCACCCGCCCCGCGGTCACCGGCGCTGCGCCCTCCTGCCCGACGTCGATCGCGCCCTTCTCCCGGACCGTCGCCCAGGCCATGTACAGCAGATAGGCGACACCGGCGTACTTCAGCACCTGGAAGGCCGTCGCGCCGGCGTGCAGCAGCGCGGCGACGCCGGTGACGGTGGCCAGCACATGCGGGACGATCGCGACCGTGCACCCGAGCGCGGCGGCGACGCTCGCCCGCCGCCCCAGGGAGAGCCCGGCGGAGAGCGTGTAGACGAGGCCGGTGCCGGGGGTGACGACGACGACGAGGGTGGTCAGCAGGAAGGCGAGGCTCATGGGCTCCACCCTGGGAGCACGACGGCCCCCGGCACAGGTCCAAAGAGGAGCCTGTATCGGGGGCCGATCAGCCCGAGCCGCGGAGCGTACTAGCTGCCGATCAGACGCGAGGCCAGGTAGCCCTCGATCTGGTCCAGCGACACGCGCTCCTGCTTCATGGTGTCGCGCTCGCGCACGGTCACGGCGTTGTCGTCCAGGGTGTCGAAGTCGACCGTCACGCAGTACGGCGTGCCGATCTCGTCCTGGCGGCGGTAGCGGCGGCCGATGGCGCCGGCGTCGTCGAACTCGATGTTCCAGTGCTGCCGCAGCGCCTGGGCGAGGCCCTTGGCCTTCGGCGACAGCTCGGGGTTGCGCGACAGCGGGAGCACGGCCACCTTCACCGGGGCGAGGCGGTGGTCGAGGCGCAGCACGGTGCGCTTCTCCATCTTGCCCTTGGCGTTGGGCGCCTCGTCCTCGACGTAGGCGTCGAGCAGGAAGGCGAGCATCGCCCGGCCGACACCGGCCGCGGGCTCGATGACGTACGGCGTCCAGCGCTCGCCGGCCTCCTGGTCGAAGTACGACAGGTCCTGGCCGGAGGCCTTGGAGTGGGCGCCGAGGTCGTAGTCGGTGCGGTTGGCGACACCCTCGAGCTCGCCCCACTCGCTGCCGCCGAACTGGAAGCGGTACTCGATGTCAGCGGTGCGCTTGGAGTAGTGGGAGAGCTTCTCCTTGGGGTGCTCGTACCACCGCATGTTCTCCTCGCGCAGGCCGAGGCCGGTGTACCAGTTCCAGCGCTGCTCCATCCAGTACTCCTGCCACTTCTCGTCCTCGCCCGGCTTGACGAAGAACTCCATCTCCATCTGCTCGAACTCGCGGGTGCGGAAGATGAAGTTGCCGGGCGTGATCTCGTTGCGGAAGGACTTGCCCATCTGCGCGATGCCGAACGGCGGCTTGCGGCGCGAGGTGGTCTGGACCTGGGCGAAGTTGGTGAAGATGCCCTGCGCGGTCTCGGGGCGCAGGTAGGCGACGGAGCCGCTGTCCTGGGTCGGGCCGAGGTGCGTGGAGAGCAGACCCGAGAACTGCTTGGGCTCGGTGAACTGGCCCTTGGTGCCGCAGTTCGGGCAGTTGAGGTCGGCCAGCCCGTTCTCCGGGGCGCGGCCCTTCTTCTCCTCGTAGGCCTCCTCCAGGTGGTCCGCGCGGAACCGCTTGTGGCAGGAGGTGCACTCGGTGAGCGGGTCGGTGAAGGTGGCGACGTGGCCGGAGGCGACCCAGACCTCGGGGGCCAGGATGACGGACGAGTCGATGCCCACGACGTCCTCGCGCGACGTCACCATGTAGCGCCACCACTGACGCTTGAGGTTCTCCTTGAGCTCGACACCCAGGGGCCCGTAGTCCCAGGCGGCACGCTGACCGCCGTAGATCTCACTGCAGGGGAAAACGAAGCCACGGCGCTTGCTCAGGCTGACGATGGTGTCGATCTTGTCGGCGGCCACGGTGCTCTCTTCATTACGACGACGGGCGACGAAGCGAGATGCTTCCAGCGAATGATTCAGGTTACCGGCGCGGACTCCCCCTGAACCAAATCGGGGGCTCCCCCGGATCCGAAACCGGCAGTTTGTTGACAACGGTTTCCAATTTTGTTGAAAATGACTCCCATGAAGATACGACGACGCCTGATCTCCACGGCAGCGCTGGCCGCCCTCGGCCTCACCGCCGTCTCCGCCTGCTCCAGCGACTCCGCGGGCGCGGGCGACGCGGGCGGATCGGACAAGTTCGACGTCGTCGCCTCGTTCTACCCGATGCAGTTCCTCGCCGAGCAGATCGGCGGGGACCATGTGAACGTCACCACCCTGACCGAGCCCGGTCAGGAGCCGCACGACCTGGAGATCAGCGCCCAGCAGACCGCGCAGCTCCAAGAGGCGGACGCCATCCTCTATCTCAAGGACCTCCAGCCCTCCGTCGACGAGGCCGTCGCCCAGGCCGACGTGGGGTCGAAGGTCGACGCCGCCACCCTGACCAAGCTGGAGGACCACGGCGACGTCGAGCACGAGCACGGGCACGAGGGCGAAGAGCACGCCGAGGACGAGCACGCCGGCGAGGAGGAGCACGCCGAGGAGGGTGGGCACGCCCTCGACCCGCACGTTTGGCTCGACCCGGTGAAGTACGCCGAGATCGCCAAGGGCGTCGGCGCCGCCTTCGAGAAGGCCGACCCCGGCCACGCGGCCGACTACAAGGCCAACACGCAAGCGCTCGTGGGCAAGCTGAACGCCCTCGACGCCGAGTTCGCCGACGGCCTGAAGGACACCAGGACCAAGGTCTTCTTCACCAACCACGCCGCCTTCGGCTACCTCGCGGAGCGCTACGGCCTCACCCAGGAGGCCATCTCCATCTCCCCGGAGGGCGAGCCCAGCCCGGCCCGGATCAAGGAACTCCAGTCGGAAGCCAAGGCCGACGGCGTGACCACCGTGTTCTACGAGACACTGGTGAGCGACCGGACCGCGAAGACGCTCGCGAAGGACGCCGGCCTGAAGACGGACGTGCTCGACCCGCTCGAGGGCATCACCGACAAGTCCAAGGGTGACGACTACATCCAGGTCATGGAGTCGAACCTCAGCGCGCTGAAGTCGGCGCTCGGCGCCAAATGATCGTTACGGAGGCCCCATGAAGAGCGAGCCCGTCATATCCCTGCGCGGCGTCCGCGCCGACCTGGGCTCGCGCCCCGTCCTGCGCGGCATCGACCTCACCGTCTCCCGCGGTGAGGTCGTCGCGCTGCTCGGCGCGAACGGCTCGGGCAAGTCGACGGCGGTGCGCAGCGTCATCGGGCAGGTGCCGGTCGGCGCGGGGACGATCGAGCTGTTCGAAATGCCCCTGCACCGGTTCCGCGACTGGGCCCGGATCGGATACGTCCCGCAGCGCACGACGGCCGCGGGCGGCGTGCCCGCCACGGTGACGGAGGTCGTCTCCTCCGGCCGGCTGGCCAGGGCCCGCTTCGGCCTGCTGCGCAAGGCGGACCACGAGGCCGTACGCCAGGCGCTGGAACTGGTCGGCATGGCGGACCGCGCCAAGGACTCGGTCGACGCGCTCTCCGGGGGCCAGCACCAGCGGGTGCTGATCGCCCGCGCCCTCGCCTCCCGGCCCGAGCTGCTGATCATGGACGAGCCGATGGCGGGCGTCGACCTGGCCAGCCAGGAGGTGCTCGCGCGGACCCTGCGCGAGCAGGTCGCCGCCGGTACGACGGTCCTCCTCGTCCTGCACGAACTGGGCCCGCTGGAGCCGCTGATCGACCGTGCGGTCGTGCTGCGCGACGGTTGTGTGACCCACGACGGCCCGCCCCCGAAGGCCGTCGGCCAGCACGCTCCCCCGAGCGCTCAACTCCGTGCGTGCGGGGGGTGCCCCCACCCCGGCCACGACCCCGTCCACCCGCACGCGGCGCACGACGCCGAACCGATCCGCACGGGACTGCTCAGCTGATGGACTTCCTCGACTACGCCTTCATGCAGCGGGCGCTGCTCGCCGCTGTCCTGGTCGGCGTCACGGCCCCGGCGATCGGCATCTACCTGGTGCAGCGCCGCCAGGCCCTGATGGGCGACGGGATCGGCCATGTCGCCATGACCGGTGTCGGCCTGGGCTTCCTGCTCTCCTGGTCCCCGGTGTGGATGGCGACGCTGGTCTCCGTCATCGGCGCGGTGCTCATGGAGCTGATCCGCTGGTACGGCCGCACCCGGGGCGACATCGCCCTCGCCATGCTGTTCTACGGCGGCATGGCGGGCGGCGTGATGTTCATCAACCTCGCGCCGGGCGGTTCCAACGCCAACCTCACCTCGTACCTCTTCGGCTCCCTGTCCACGGTCAGCGAGTCGGACGTCACCGCGATCTGCCTGCTCGCGTCCTTCGTGGTCCTGGTCACCGTCGGGCTGCGCAGGCAGCTCTTCGCGGTCAGCCAGGACGAGGAGTTCGCGCGGGTGACGGGGCTGCCGGTGCGGGCGCTGAACCTGCTGACGGCGATCACCGCGGCGGTGACGGTCACCGTGGCGATGCGGGTGGTCGGCCTGCTGCTGGTGTCCGCCCTGATGGTGGTCCCGGTGGCCGCCGCCCAGCAGCTCACCCGCAGTTTCGCCGCGACGTTCGCGATCGCGGTCGCCCTCGGCGTGGCCGTGACCCTCGGCGGTACGGTCACCTCGTACTACCAGGACGTTCCGCCCGGCGCGACCATAGTGCTGCTGACCATCGGCGCGTTCGTGGTGCTGACCGCGCTGGCGGCCCCGCTGGCCCGGCGGCGCGCGCGGGCGCTGGCCGCGGCTCACCCCTCCGGGGACCCGGCGGAGTGTGCAATTCCGGCCACGCGTGGGGCCGCGGACGGAGCAGGCGTCTGACCGCACATGGTCCGGGCTGGCACAATGGCCCGGCAACGCTTCAGGCAAGGAGGCAACCGGTGACCACCGCTGGACCGCCCGTGAAGGGCCGCGCCACCCGGCAGCGCGCCGCTGTGGCGGCTGCCCTGGAAGAGGTCGAGGAGTTCCGCAGCGCTCAGGAGCTCCACGACATGCTCAAGCACAAGGGCGACGCGGTCGGACTCACCACGGTCTACCGCACCCTGCAGTCCCTCGCCGACGCCGGCGAGGTGGACGTGCTGCGCACCTCCGACGGCGAGTCCGTCTACCGCCGGTGCTCCAGCGACGAGCACCACCACCACCTCGTCTGCCGCGGCTGCGGCAAGGCCGTCGAGGTCGAGGGCCCCGCGGTGGAGACCTGGGCGGAGACCATCGCCGCCGAGCACGGCTTCGTCAACGTGGCCCACACGGTGGAGATCTTCGGCACCTGTGCGGACTGCGCCGCCGCGAAGGGCTGATATCAGCGGTCAGACGCGGGTCAGGTTGCGGTCGAGGATCTCCCGCAACCTGTCGGCGTCGGCGGGTGCCTGAATGCCGCGCTTGGGCAGGACCGCGACACCCAGGGCATTGTTGTCGGCGCTCAGCAGGACGAACACCTCCGCCGCCTCCGCGTAGCGCGGCATCCCGGCCCACTTGATCGTCGTCGTGGAGGCGTCGTTGGTGATACTCACTCCGGTGTCCGTCACCAGCGTGCGGCAGGTGCCCTGCCGCTGGGCGAACCGATGCACCTGGCGGGCCTGGAACCAGGGAATGACCGCCACCATCACCGCCACCACGAGCAACCAGACGACGAGCACGGGCGAGCCGTTTCCTCCGGAGATCATGCGCGCCAGCAGCAACAGGGCCAGGACGGCCATGGCGCCGGGCAGCCACCGTTGCATCCGCCCCGACCGGCTGGCGCGCTGCCGCGCCCGCAGCGCCTGATCGAGATCCTTCACGGTCGGCTGGTACACCAGCTCGACGACGTCCTGCTCCTGAGTTGCTTACCGCCCCATGACCATGAGGCGGAAGCGTACCGGCGCGGCTCAGCCCTGCTGCCTGCCCTCCATGGCCAGCAGTTCCTCGTTCGGGATCGCCCCGCCGAACCGCCGGTCGCGCGAGGCGAATTCCACGCACGCCCGCCACAGGTCGCGGCGGTCGAAGTCCGGCCACAGGACGTCCTGGAAGACCATCTCGGCGTAAGCGCTCTGCCAGAGCAGGTAGTTGGACGTGCGCTGCTCACCGCTCGGGCGCAGGAACAGGTCCACGTCCGGCATGTCCGGGTAGTACATGTACTTCGCGAAGGTCTTCTCGGTGACCTTGGACGGGTCCAGGCGCCCGGCCTTCACGTCCTCCGCCATCGCCTGTGCCGCGTCGGCGATCTCGGCCCGGCCGCCGTAGTTCATGCAGAAGTACAGCGTGAGGCGGTCGTTGTCCTTGGTCTGCTCCTGGGCGATCTGGAGCTCCTTGGCGACCGACTTCCACAGCTTGGGCATCCGCCCCACCCAGCGCACCCGGACACCGAGCCCGTCGAGCTGGTCGCGGGTCTTGCGGATGAAGTCGCGGTTGAAGTTCATCAGGAAGCGCACCTCGTCCGGCGACCGCTTCCAGTTCTCGGTGGAGAACGCGTACAGCGAGATCGCGCCGACGCCCATCTCGATCCCGCCCTGGAGCACGTCCAGCACCCGCTCGGCGCCGACCTTGTGCCCCTCGGTGCGTGGCAGCCCACGCTCCTTGGCCCAGCGGCCGTTGCCGTCCATGACGATCGCCACGTGGCGGGGGATCAGCTCGCCGGGCAGCCGCGGCGGGCGGGCACCGGACGGATGCGGCTCCGGCGTCAGGTACTCGCGCCGCTGGCGCCCCAGGAACCCGCGTACGGCCATGTGCTTCTCGTCTCCCTCAGCTCTTACTTTTCCACGTACCGAAGGGAGCGCAGCCCGCGCTCCAGATGCCAGTGCAGATACGCGGACACCAGCCCGCTGCCCTCCCGCACATGCCGCGGCTCGCACGCGTCCGCGGTCTCCCAGTCTCCCGTAAGCAGTGCCCCGAGGAGTTCCAGGGTCTGCGGTGAGGGTACGACGCTGCCGGGGACCCGGCAGTCGGCGCAGACGGAGCCGCCGGACGCCACCGAGAAGAACCGGTTGGGTCCGGGCATTCCACACTTCGCGCAGTCGCCGAAGCTGGGGGCGTAGCCGTTGACGGCGAGGGAGCGCAGCAGGAAGGCGTCGAGGACGAGGTGCGGGGCGTGCTCGCCGCGGGCGAGCGTGCGCAGGGCGCCGACCAGCAGCAGGTACTGCTGCACGGCCGGCTCGCCCTCGTGGTCCGTGAACCGCTCCGCCGTCTCCAGCATCGCCGTACCGGCGGTGTACCGCGCGTAGTCGGTGACGATCCCGCCGCCGTACGGAGCGATGGTCTCGCTCTGTGTGCACAGCGGCAGCCCGCGCCCGACCAGCTCGCTGCCCCGCGCGAAGAACTGCACGTCGACGTGTGAGAAGGGCTCCAGCCGGGCCCCGAACTTCGACTTGGTCCGCCGCACCCCCCGCGCCACGGCCCGCACCCGCCCGTGCCCCCGCGTGAGCAAGGTGATGATCCGGTCGGCCTCACCGAGCTTCTGGGTACGCAGCACGATGCCGTCGTCGCGGAACAGGCTCATGCCGGCATTCTCCCCTACGCCGGCGGGGCCTCCTTCAAGGAACCTCGCCCCGGCTGCGGGCGTTCGCGTAGGCCGTCGCCGCGCTGAGCCGCTCCGCGGCGGTGGCGGAGCGCAGGGCGTCCGGATCGCAGTCCCACTCCTTCCCGCCGCCTACGGCTCTCAGCTGCACGTACGGCCCCTCGTGCCCCATGACGATCCCCACCTTCCCGCTGCGGGCGTCCACGACGTACGAGCCGATCGGCGGCTTCGGCGGCTTCTTCGACTTCATCGGCTTCCGGCCTTTTCCAGTGCGGCGTGCAATTGCATCACCGTGTGGTTCCCCGACCCCCTCGGGTTTCACTCTTTGCGACCCCGCGGCCACACACTGCCTCTACACTCGGCAGAATCCCGCCGCACGCTCCGCGGGCACGTGCCAAGCACCGCACCCCGCGTCCAGCCACCGCCTCAGCGCCGGGCGAGGGGTTCCGGGGCCTCCTGGACCGCCCAGCCGTTGCCGTCGGGGTCCTGGAAGAAGAGGAAGGAGTTCCACTTCTCCTCGCCCCGGCCCGCCGCCCAGCCGGAGTCGGTCACATGCAGGACCGGGGTCACCTCGACCCCGCGTCCGGCGAGCTCGGCCCTGGCCGCCTCGATGTCCGTGACGCACAGCTGGAGGCCCTGCATCGCGCCCGGAGCCATCCGGAGCTGCCCCGGTGAGTCGGGCATGCCGGACTCCAGCACGATGGAGCAGCGGGAGCCGGGCGGGGTGAGCTGGACGAAGCGGCCGACACCCTCGAAGAACGACGCGTCGATGTCGGCGCTGAAACCGCACTGGTCCTGATAGAAGGCCTTGGCCCGGTCCAGGTCGGTGACCGGTACGACGATCAGCTCAAGGGTCCATTCCATGCGCGCACCTCCCGGCCCATGGTCCCCCGCCGTCCCGCCCTACGCCCGTCAGCCACTGTGCCGAGCCCGGCCCGCACCCCGCTGTCCCCCGATGGTCCACGGCGTCGCGACCAAGGTGGGCGCCTCGGTGGCCACCCGCCCGTCCGGCGGGTTCTCACCGGCCGGCGAAGCCGCGCACGTAACGCCGCTGCCACGGCGTCTCCACCGCCCGCCGGTCGTAGCGCGCCCGGACGAACTCCACGGCCCGCGCCGCCGGTACGCCGTCCAGGACCGCCAGACAGGCCAGTGCCGTCCCGGTCCGGCCGCGCCCGCCACCGCACGCGAGCTCCACCCGCTCCACGGCGGCCCGCTCCAAGGCCTCGGTCAGGGCCGCCCGGGCGTCGGCCCGGTCCTTGGGAAGGCGGAAGTCGGGCCAGTGGATCCAGCGGGACTCCCAGGAGGGGACCTGGGGCGGCGCGCCCAGCAGATAGAGACCGTACGACGGGCTCGGTGCCGCCGGGTCGAGGGGGCGCCGCAGGCCGCGGCCACGGACCAGGCGGCCCGAGGGCAGCCGGAGCACGCCCGGCATCCGCTCGTCCCACCCTCCGGTCGCCGTCATGGTGTCATTCGAACGTGTTCACCGTGTCCGGGCAACCGATTGCGCACGACCGGTGGTCTGGAGGGCGAGGGGGTGCTTGATGCAGGCCGAACAAGAGGCCCAGTTCCAGGAATTCGTCAGGGCGCGGTGGTCCCACCTCGTCCGGACGGCCTATCTGCTCACCGGCGACGCGCACCACGCCGAGGATCTGACACAGACCGCGCTGGCGAAGGCGTACCGCTCCTGGCGGCGCGTGGCGCGCAGCGACAGTCCGGAGGCGTATGTGCGGCGGATGCTGGTCAGCTGCAACAGCGACCGGTTCCGCAAGCGGCGGGTGGCCGAGGCGCTGACCCCCTCGCCGCCCGAGCGGGCGGGGCGTGACGACGCGGTGTCGCGGGCGGACGAGCGCGGCGCCCTGATGGGCGCGCTCGCCGGGCTGCCGCCCAGGCAGCGGGCCGTGGTGGTGATGCGGTACTGGGAGGACCTGTCCGAGGCGGAGGTCGCCGAGGTGCTCGGCTGTTCCCCCGGCACGGTGAAGAGCCAGGCGGCCAAGGGACTGGCGAAGTTGCGCAGCTATCCGGGGCTCGCGCAGGCGATGGACGCGCCTGCCCGCGGCCACGCGCGGAGTGGACAGGGAGGCACCAGGTGAGCCACGACGACGAGATCGAGCGGGAGTTCGAGGACCAGCTGCGTGAGCTGCTCGCCGAGGACGCCTACGCCGTCCAGCCACCGCCCGTGCCGTATCCGGCGATCCGTCGCCGCGGCCTGGTCGAGCGGCGCCGGAGCATGGCCGTGACCGGTACGGCGCTGGTGACGCTCGCGGCGCTGCCCGTCGGGGCGTTCGCGCTGACGGGCGGGGCGAGTGAGGCGGACACCGCCACGCCGAGTCCGTCCGTCACGGCCCCCCCGGCACCGGCGCCCACCCCCTCCGCGACCCCGTCGGGTCCCTCGGGCCCGGCCACGGACGGGCAGTTGCTGGACGGTGTCGACAAGGCCGCGGCCGCCGCCGGGCTGAAGGACTGCCTGGCGTACGAGATGGGCGGCGCCGACCGCGTCGACCTCGGCGAGCCCTCCGACTACCGGCTCCTGCTCGCCATGCGCAGCACCGGCGACAGCAACGCCCCCGGCGACGGCCACTATGTGGTCGCGGTGCGCGAGAAGGGCCCGCAGACCCGGCTGATCTGCACCATCAAGGACGGCGTGGTCTCCGGGCTGAACGTCGGCAGCGGCGAACAGGGAATCCCCGACGCCCCGGTCGTCATGCCGGACAGCAACGCTCACCGGCTCTCCATGCAGTCGGTCATCGACCGGGACCGGTGGCGGCTGCCGTTCCGCTGGGCGAGCATCGGCACGGTCGAGCCTTCCGTGCGACGGGTGACCGTCTCCTACGGTGACGAGACCCGCGAGGCGGTCCTGGACGGCGGCTGGTACGTCGCCGCCGGGGAGCTGAACCAGCAGGTGACGCGGTCTCCGCACGTCAGGGGGTACGACGCCGCCGGCCGGCTCGTCTACGACTCCGACCAGGACAAGTACTACATGCGGACGCTGCCGTAGCGGCGCCCGCCGTCCCCGGCCGGTCCTCTCCGCCACGGAAGTGAACCGCCGTCGCGCGCTGCGCGCCCTCCACGTCGCGGGCGCGCAGCGCGGAGATGATGGCGCGATGACGGTCGACGGTGAGCTCGGGGGACGGTTCGTCCGGGTCACGGGCGCCGCTGCCGTAGCCGGGCCTGACCTCCACGATGCCGAGTCGCCGTATCCGGCGGTTCCGCCACTCCCCGGGCACGCGCCGCATCGTGCGCGCACCGGACGTACCACGTCCGGCATCCGGCGCCGAGCTGCCCCAACTCCCGCCCGTGCGCACCGCCATTGGTGTGACCTGTGGCAGATACGCCATTCGTGTGCGCCCGCTTGACCGCCCCCACGGCCGCTCCTATCGTCGCGCTCACCGCAGGACGTAGGACGTCGTATCTCCTCATCATCCGACTTGGCACCCGACCTGCCGTCCGACTCGTCATCCGCACCCTTCGCCGGCCGTCGGAGTGACGCGGACCATCCGACCGCCTCCCCCCACCACTCCTCGGAGGACCCGTGCGCGACGTGACCCACGACGTGCCGGCGCCGCACCGCCGGTCGTTCCTGAAGTACTCCGGCGCACTCGGCGCGGCAGCCGCCGTCCCCGCGTCGCTGACGGCCTGTTCGGCGGGCCCCGAGTCCACGAACGACTTCGGCGACGGCGGCGGGGGCGCGAACCGGACGCTGACGGCGGTCATCGGCTACGGCAACGACGGGACCTGGGACCCGACGCAGACCGCTTCGGCGTTCTGCATGGCTGCCAACAACCACATCTACGAGGGTCTGCTCGACACCGACCCGATCTCCCGGAAGCCGTACCCCGCGCTGGCGACCCAGGTGCCCGCGGACCTCGGCGGCACCTCCTGGAAGTTCACCCTGCGCCCGGGCGCCACGTTCCACGACGGCAAGCCGGTCACCGCGGACGACGTGGTCTTCGTCTTCGACCGGATCCTGGACCCGGACACCCAGACCCTGGCCAAGGGATTCTTCGAGCCCTGGCTGAAGGACGTACGGAAGATCGACGAGCGGAACGTCGAGCTCGTGCTGAAGTTCCCCTTCCCCGAGGGGGTCTCCCGGCTCACGCTGGCGAAGATCATGCCCAAGCACGTCTTCTCCCGGCCCGGCGCCTGGAACGAGGCGATCGCGGGGCTGGCCGTGGGCTCGGGGCCGTACCGGCAGACCGCGCACCACCCGAAGTCCAACACCACCTTCGAGGCGTACGCCGGCTACAACGGGCCGCGCCGGCCCGCGTTCAAGAAGATGAACTGGCTGACGATCGTCGACGCCGCGCCCCGCGTCGCCAAGATCTCCGGCGGCAGCGCGGGCGCGCAGATCGCGGACAACATCCCGTACGCCAACATCGGGGTGCTGGAGAGCGGCGGCCTGACGGTGGCGGGCGGGGCCGGGATGAACAACCTGTTCCTGATGTTCAACACCGCGCACAAGCCGTTCGACGACGTACGGGTCCGGCAGGCCCTGCACTACGCCATCGACACCGAGAAGATCGTCGAGGTGGCCCTCAAGGGGCACGGCAAGCCGTCGTCCTCGTTCCTGGACGAGGCCAATCCGGCCTACCGGCGGGCGAAGACGGTCTACGACCACGACCCCGGCAAGGCGCGGGCGCTGCTGAAGGAGGCCGGAGTCAGCGGACTGCGGATCGAGATCCTCGCCGTGAACGTCAGCTGGATCGTCGACTGCCTGCCGACCATCAAGTCGTCCTGGGACGCGATCGGGGTGCGCACGACGCTGTCGCCGCAGGAGACCACCGCCGTCTTCACCAAGATGGACCAGAAGCAGGACTACCAGGTGGTGGCCGCCGCCTCGAACCCCAACCAGTTCGGTCTCGACGCGGACCTGATCATGCGTTACAACCACGGGCCCGAGAACCTGTGGATGCAGTACGCCCGCTGGGCCGGCGACCCGGTCGCCCGGCAGCTCTTCAGGGACATGGACCGGGCCACCCGCGAGCCGGACCCGGCCCGCAAGAAGGCGATGATCCAGGACTACGTCGACGTCGTCGCCGAGCAGGCCGTGCTCTACCCGGTCGTCCACAACGAGCTGATGACCGCCTGGGACCCGCGGGCGCTCGCCGGGATAAGGGCACAGGCGTACCCCGGGATCAACGTCCTCCAGGCCAAGTGGGCCTAGCCGGTGGTCGCCGTCGTCAGGATCCTGGCCCGCCGTGTCCTGCTGCTCGTGCCGCTGATGCTCGGCGTCGTGCTGTTCGTCTTCCTGGTCATGCGGTTCTCGGACGTCGACCCGGCGTCCGCGTTCTTCCAGGGCGCCAACCCGACCCCCCAGCAGCTGCACGACTTCCGCGAGGAGCACGGCCTGCTCGACCCGCTGCCGGTGCGCTACGTCGCCTTCGTCGGCGACCTGCTCCACGGCGACCTGGGCACCAGCGCGCTCACCCGGGGCGAAGTGGTCGACCAGGTCATGACCGCGCTCCCGCTCACCATGCAACTCACCTTCCTGGGTCTCGCCATCGCGGTGGTGCTGTCGCTGGCCGGCGGGGTGATCGCCGCCATCTACCGGGACCGGCTGCCGGACCAGATCATCCGCGTGGTGTCCCTGACCGGCGTCGCCGCGCCCGGCTTCTGGCTGGCGCTGCTGATGATCCAGTACCTGGCCGTCGGCCTGGGCTGGTTCCCCACCGGTGGCTACATCAACCCGCGGGACTCCGTCACCGGCTGGCTGAAGACGATGACGCTGCCCGCCCTCGCGCTGTCCCTGCCGGTCGCCGCGCAGCTGACCCGGATCGTGCGGACGGCGGTCGTCGAGGAGCTGGACAAGGACTACGTGCGCACGGCGATCGGCAGCGGGCTGCCGCCCCGGGTGGTGGTCGGCCGCAACGTCCTGCGCAACGCCCTGATCAACCCGCTGACCGTGCTCGGCCTGCGCGTCGGCTATCTGCTCGGCGGCGCGGTCGTCATCGAGACGATCTTCTCGCTGCCCGGCATGGGCAAGCTGATGATCGACGCCGTCAAGAACGGCGACCCGGCCGTCGTCCAGGGCGTCGTCCTGACCACGGCGATCGGCTTCGTGGTCGTCAACCTCGTCATCGACATCCTCTACCTGCTGGTCAACCCGCGACTGAGGGATGCCGCCTGATGTTCTCGCGCAAGAGCCTCACCGAGGCGCTCTCCCGCCCCGGCGTCCGGCTGCGCGGCTGGCGCCGGCTGCCGCTGCTGTCGAAGGTCGCCGTCTGTTTCCTGGCCCTGGTGGTGCTGGTCGCGGTGTTCGCACCGCTGCTCGCGCCCTACGACCCGCTGGAGCAGCTGCCGCCCGCCGACGGCACCGGACATCCGTCGGCCGGGCACTGGATGGGCCAGGACAGCCTCGGCCGGGACATCCTCAGCCGGTTGATGTACGGCGCCCGCTGGTCCCTCGCCATCGGGCTCGGCGCCACCACCCTCGCGCTGCTGGTGGGCTCGCTGATCGGCGCCGTCGCGGCGACCTCGCGCAAGGCGGTGGACGAGACGCTGATGCGCTGCCTGGACGTGGTGATGGCCTTCCCGGGCATCGCCCTGGCCGCCGTCCTGGTGGCCGTCTTCGGCGGCGGGATCGTGGTGCTGATCTGCGCCATCGCGTTCCTGTTCACCCCGCCGGTGGCCCGCGTCGTCCGGGCGAACATCCTCGACCAGTACGGCGAGGACTATGTGACGGCCGAACGTGTCATCGGCGCCCGCACCCCGCACATCGTGCTCAGGCACGTGGCCGTCAACTGTGCGGCGCCGGTGCTGGTGTTCTGCACGGTGCAGGTCGCCGAGGCCGTCGTCTTCGAGGCGTCGCTGTCCTTCATCGGGGCGGGCGTACGGCCGCCCGACCCGTCCTGGGGCAGCGTCATCGCGGACGGCAAGAACATGGTGCTGACCGGCGGCTGGTGGGCGACCGTGTTCCCCGGGCTGCTGATGCTGGTGACCGTGCTGTCGCTGAACATCCTCTCCGAGGGGGTGTCCGACGCGTGGGCGGCTCCCGCTCCCCGCGAGGTCGAGACCCCCCAGGACCGCCTGGAGACCCCCGAGCCCGGCAGCGGCAAGGTCACCCCGCTCCCCGGCCTCGCCGAGGCCGCCCTCCGGCTCCGCTCCCGCGCCCGCCCGCTGCCCGGCGGCGGGCCGGTGCTCGCCGTCGAGAACCTCGCCGTCGGCTTCCCCGCCCGGCACCACGGCGTGGACATCGTCGACGGCATCAGCTTCGAGGTGCGCGCCGGTGAGGTGCTCGGCCTGGTCGGCGAGTCGGGCTGCGGCAAGTCGCTGACCGCGCTGACCGTGATGGGCCTGCGGCCGAAGGGCGCCCGGGTGCGCGGCGAGGTCCGCTTCCACCAGCGGCCCCTGCTCGGCGAGCCGATGCGGGTCCGCCGCAAGCTGCTCGGCCACGAGATGGCGATGATCTACCAGGACGCGCTGTCCTCGCTGAACCCGGCGATGACCATCCGCGCCCAGCTGAAGCAGGTCGTGCGGCGCGGCGGCCGGCGCAGCCCCGCCGAACTGCTCACCCTGGTCGGCCTCGACCCCGACCGCACCTTGCGCAGCTACCCGCACGAGCTCTCCGGCGGCCAGCGCCAGCGGGTCCTGATCGCCATGGCCCTGTCCCGCGACCCGAAGCTGATCGTCGCCGACGAGCCGACCACCGCGCTCGACGTGACCGTGCAGGCGCAGATCATGGAGCTGCTGCTCGAGTTGCGCGAGGAACTCGGCTTCGCGCTGATCCTGGTCTCGCACGACCTGGCGCTGGTCGCGGCCGTCACCGACCGGGTGGTGGTGATGTACGGCGGGCAGATCGTGGAGACCGGTGTGACCGCCGACCTGGTCGAGGCGCCGGCCCACCACTACACGCGCGGGCTGCTCGGCAGCGTGCTGTCGCTGGAGGGGGCGGCCGAGCGGATGGAGCAGATCAAGGGCGTCGTCCCGTCACCGGCGGACTTCCCGGCGGGCTGCCGGTTCGCGGACCGCTGCCCGATGGCGAGCGAGATCTGCCGGACCACCACCCCCGGCCTTGTGGGTACCCGGACGCACACGGCCGCCTGCCACCATCCGGCGGTCCTGCTGGTGAACACCGGCGAGGCGGAGAGCGAGGTCGTCACGTGAGCGCACTGGTGGAACTCACCGGCGTGCACGTCGTGCACAAGGCCCGCAGCGGCGGGCTGTTCACCCGCGACAAGGTGTACGCCCTGACCGGCGCCGACCTCACCATCGCGCCCGGTGAGACCGTCGGCGTGGTCGGCGAGTCCGGCTGCGGCAAGTCGACGCTGGCGAAGGTGCTGGTGGGCGTGCAGCCGCCGACGTCCGGGACGGTGTCCTTCCAGGGCCGCGACCTGTGGGCCATGGCGCCCGGCGAGCGCCGGACGGCCGTCGGCAGCCACACCGGCATGATCTTCCAGGACCCGTCGACCGCCCTGAACCGGCGGCTGACGGTGCGGCAGATCCTGCGCGACCCGCTGGACGTGCACGGGCGCGGCACGGCGGCCCGGCGGGAGGAGCGGGTGCGGGAGCTGATGGCGCTGGTCGGCCTGCCGAAGGCGCTGGCCGACGGGCTGCCCGGCCAGCTCTCCGGCGGGCAGCGGCAGCGCGTCGCCATCGCCCGCGCGCTCGCCCTCGAACCCGAGCTGGTGGTGGCCGACGAGCCGACCAGCGCGCTGGACGTGTCGGTGCGCGCCCAGATCCTCAACCTGCTGCTGGACCTGAAGGAGCGACTGGGTCTTGCGCTGGTGTTCGTGTCGCACGACATCCAGACGGTGCGGCGGATGAGCGACCGGGTGATCACGATGTATCTCGGCCGCATCGTCGAGGTGGCCCCGGCCGGCCGGGTCACGGACCGGGCCCGGCACCCGTACACCCGTGCCCTGTTCTCCGCGACCCCCGGCCTGCTCGACCCCATCGACCCGATCCCGCTGGCCGGGCCGGTGCCGTCGGCGACCCGGCCGCCGAGCGGCTGCCCGTTCCGCACCCGCTGCTGGAAGGCCGACGGGGAGTGCGCCGGGTCGATGCCGGGATTCTCCGACGCGGCCACTCCTACGCATCGTTTCCGCTGCCACCATCCGGTGGGAGAGGAAGAGTCGACCCGCGAACTCGTCGGCCAGGCTCAGGCACCAAAGGAACCCACATGACCTTCACCTCCCCGCTGACCGGTGTCGTCCCGCCCGTGTGCACACCCCTGACACCGGACCGCGAGGTGGACGTCCGCTCGCTGCTCAGGCTGGTCGACCATCTGGTGGCCGGTGGCGTGCACGGGCTGTTCGTACTCGGCTCCACCTCGGAGGCGGCCTACCTCACCGACCGGCAGCGCGCCCTCGTCGTCGAGACCGTGGCCGGTCACCTCGGCGGGCAGCTCCCGTTGCTCGCCGGCGCGATCGACATGACGACGCCGCGCGTCCTGGACCATGTCCGGGCGGTCACGGACGCCGGCGCGGACGCGGTCGTCGTCACCGCGCCCTTCTACACCCGCACCCACCCGGCGGAGATCGCCCGCCACTACCGGCTCGTCGCCGCCGCCTGCCCGGTCCCCGTCCTGGCGTACGACATCCCGGTCGCCGTCCACAGCAAGCTCCCCGCCGAGCTGGTCCTGGAGCTGGCCGCCGAGGGGGTGCTGGCCGGGCTGAAGGACTCCAGCGGGGACCTGACCGGCTTCCGCCAGGTCGTCACCGGCGTCCAGGCCCACCACGGCACCCTCGCCTTCAGCGTGCTGACCGGCTCCGAGACCCTCGTGGACGCGGCCCTGGCGCTGGGCGCCGACGGCGCGGTGCCCGGCCTCGCGAACGTCGACCCGCACGGCTACGTCCGGCTGTACCAGCTGTGCCGGGCCGGCGACCGGGAACGCGCCCGTGCCGAACAGGAGCGGCTGTGCGCCCTGTTCGCGCTGACCGGCGTCGGTGCCCCCGCCCGGATGGGCGGGAGCTCCTCGGCGCTGGGCGCTTTCAAGGCGGCGCTGCACCTGCGCGGGGTGCTCGACTGCCCGGCGACGGCGGAGCCGCAGGTGCCGCTGTCGCCGGAGGAGGTGGAGCAGGTCGGCAAGTTCCTCGCGGCGGCCGGGCTGCTCTGATCCCGCGCCAGTGCCGCGACAGGCAACGTTTGCCCAGCTTGGGGGAGCGTGCCGGGCGTCGCCGCCGGGCGGACCGTGGCCGTGGCCGGCCCAAGGTTGGCCCGCGAGCGGGGT